>NZ_JBVING010000018.1:69748-219075 GCF_055579465.1 Streptomyces sp. NPDC032745
ATCACCGCCCTTGAGGAACTACTGCCCGACCAGGAGCGGGTGCTGGGGCACGACCACCCCGACACCCTCACCACCCGGAGTTACCTCGCGCAGTGGCGAGGACGGGCGGGTGATGCGGCCGGCGCCGTCACCGCCCTTGAGGAACTACTGCCCGACCAGGAGCGGGTGCTGGGGCCCGACCACCCCGACACCCTCACCACCCGGCACAACCTCGCCCGGTGGCGGGGGGAAACGGGAGATGCGGCCGGCGCCGTCACCGCCCTTGAGGAACTACTGCCCGACCGGAAGCGGGTGCTGGGATACGACCACCCCCACACCCTCACCACCCGGCACAACCTCGCCCGGTGGCGGGGGGAAACGGGAGATGCGGCCGGCGCCGTCACCGCCCTTGAGGAACTACTGGCCGACGAGGAGCGGGTGCTGGGGCACGACCACCCCGACACCCTCCTCACCCGGCACAACCTCGCCCGGTGGCGGGGGGAAGCGGGAGATGTGGCTGGCGCCGTCACCGCCCTTGAGGAACTACTGCCCGACGAGGAGCGGGTGCTGGGGCACGACCGCCCCCACACGCTCACCACCCGGCACGAGCTCGCCCGGTGGCGGGGGGAGGCGGGGGATGCGGCTGGCACCGTCACCGCCCTTGAGGAACTACTGCCCGACGAGGAGCGGGTGCTGGGGCACGACCACCCCGATACCCTCACCACCCGGCACGAGCTCGCCTACTGGCGAGGAATGCCGTAGATGCGGCCAATCATCAAGTCCCAGCGCTCATGCGAACGGCTCGGTATGGCACGAGGCACCCCTTCCCTTCCGGCTCGCCATCCCCGCCGTTATGGTTTTCGTGGCTCCGCAATGGGTGTTGGGCGACGCTGAAAATGCCGACGGGTCGGGCACTGAGGGTGCCGGTGATCGAATACAGGATCGCCCCGCTGGGGTGGTCCCAGCGGGGCGCTTGTCGGCAAGGTGTCACGGCCGTCGGCAAGGTGCCGGGACGTAATCAGATCACTCGGTTACGTCGCACATGCGGACTGTGCTACCCCTAAGGATCTTCGGCTCACCGATCCCCTTCAGGGCTCGCGGTGCGCGTACAGCCTGGTCCAGGCCGTGAAGATCCACCGACAACCGCACCGATCTGAAGACCGGGAAGGTCACCCGACAGACCGTCCGCGCCATCACCGACATGACATCGTCAGAGGCATCACCACAGCTCATCGGCCGCATCGCCAGGCCACAGTAGGGCATCCAGACCGTCCGCCACGTCCGGGACACGACGTTCGCCGAGGACGCCTCCAGGATCCGAACCGGACACGGACCGGAGAACATGGCCACGCTGCGGAACCTCGCGATCAGCACCCTCCGGGACGCCGGCCACCACAGCATCGCAGCGGGCCTCCGATAGCTCTCCTATACGCCATGCATCCGCCCGCTCGACCTGCTCGGACTTCCCCTGACCTGCAACGGGACGTGATCAGCCAGACTATGAACAAGCCCTGCTGGCCAGGGTGAGCCAGTGGCCGTGGTGGGCGGTCTTGCCAACGTCCAGGCCAAGCTGCTGCTCAAGCACGGCGACACCGACGGGGACGGGCAGGTCTCCCGGCAGGAGTTCATCGGCGTGATGGAGGCCAACGCCACCTCTCCTCCACCTCGCCGACGCATGGCTCCACGCAGCAGACCTCACCGGGGCCTGGATGGACGGAGTGAACCCCACCAAGTCCAACCTGGTTGGGGCAGCCCTTGCCGGGGCCGATCTATCTGACGCCGTCGGATTCACGCAGCTGCTCTCAGACGACCAAATCGATGAGAACACCGTCCTACCCGACGGAGGTGTGGAGGCCCGTGGCACGGTCGGCCCGCAAGTAGCCATCGAATCGTCGGGATCCTGAGCGCCCAATCCGCAATGACGGGATACTTGAATCTGGCTCTGGCCACAGTTCCGTGAAGCCGGTTCACCCCGCCGCGCCCACAGCGGATGCCCATTCTGGATCACCGATGCGCTATCCGAGTGCCTTCCGGACGTCCTGCGAGCGAGAGACGCGTGGTGGGGGTATGTCGTTTCGCGCGAGGCGGCCTTGGGATCCGTGAGGAGATCAGCTATGTACGCGGTGGTTCGACGGTATGAAGGGGTGACTGATCCTGCCGAGGCGGGACGCCGAGTGGACGAGGGATTCGTGCCTCTCCTCCGCCAAGTCCCCGGATTCGTAGCCTACTTCTGGATTGACGCGGGGGATGGAGTGATGGTTTCCACCAGCGTCTTTGAAGACCAAGCCGGGGCCGAAGAGTCGGTCAAGAGGGCGGCTGACTTTGTACGGGACAACCTCGCGTCACTGCTACCCGAACCTCCCCAGATCACGGCCGGCCAGGTCGTGGCTGCTGGGTAACGGCCTTCGGAGTGTTCTGGATCCCCGTACCCTCCATTCCGGTGTGCCCGAACGCGGCCAGACGGCCCGCCCGCACACCTGGCGGGGTCCGGCGGCGGATGTCCTGTGCCAGATGATCTTGACCGTTTGCCATGTGGGGTTGACCGCCGCAGCGCTGCTGCCAACAGGTCACATCCTGCTGCCCGGGAATCTCAGCGGCCCAAGCCGTGATGAGTGGCAACACCAACCGCAGGGTCGCAGGCTCAGCTGTCGGCTGCGGCGGACGCGGAGGACCTACGCTCGGCCCGTTCCTGCGTGATGATGCCGGCGGAAGCGATAAGCACTGCCGAGATGTACCCGATCTCTAAGAAACCAGCGGCGACTTGCCCTCTGAATGATGAAAAGACGGTAGCAAATGCCAGCCACAGCAGGCATATCGAGAGAGCAGGGTCGTGTCGGCGACGGACGAGGCTGGCGATAGCGAAGGGCACAAGTGCGAGGAACGGCAGCAAGTCCCAGGCCTGCAGCGCCACCATCCCCGCGTAGTACTCATCGAAGAAGAGCTTGGCGACGAACGCCCAGCTGACCGTGACGCTCAGCCGCGCCGACCAGGGCAGCACTACCAAGGAGAGAGCCACCGCGACCCAGGCAGAAGGAACGAGGGTGACAGGACCGGAGTCGGACAGCGTGACCCTGATCGTGTGCCACAACAGAAACCCCACTCCGAGGGCGGCGATCACCCCCGACTCGGTGACCCGGAAGCGGACCGCCCCCGCGGAACGGGTCCGCACGCCATCAGAGTGCTCGGCTCGGAGAACAGCAGCCGCCTCGGCGGTGTGCGGGCCGGCCTGACCGGGCGGCGCCGTTGCCTCGGCGGCAGCAGCCTGGCCCGGCGCCGGCTCCGAAGCCCCGTCCGGAAAACCCACCGTCGCCGAAACGGTCGGCTGAAAATGAAGGTCACGAGTCTCCGGGCCTCCTGCGCTCAGGAGACGCTGCAGGGATTCCAGCGCCGAACGGAACGCCGCCGCATCCGGGTACCGCTGATCAGGTGACTTGGCGAGCGCGTCCAGCGTGACCGTATCGACCCGGCCCGGCACCTCCCCGCGCACCGCCGACGGCGGCCGCGGGGCTTTGGTCAAATGCTGGTTCATCACCACGAACGGTGAGTCCCCGGTGAACGGCTGCTGCCCGGTGAGCAGTTCGTACAGCAGGCAGCCGAGCGAGTAGACGTCGGTGCGCCCGTCGACCGCCACGCCGTCGATCTGTTCGGGCGACAGGTAGGCGGGGGTGCCGACGATGAGCCCGGTTGCGGTTAGCCGCGTGGTCGTTGCCGCGAGTGCTCTGGCAATACCAAAGTCCAGCACTTTCACCGCGCCGGACTTTGTGACCATGACGTTCGACGGCTTGATGTCCCGGTGAATCAGGCCAAGGCCGTGGCTGTGCACCAGTGTGTCGGCTACGTCGCGGGCTATGGCAACCGCTCGCGCGATGGGCAGCGGCCCCGTCCGTAGAACGTCGGCCAGTGTTCGGCCGTCGATGTACTCCATGACAAGGAACGGGACGGCCTCAGGACCGTCGATGTCCTCGCCGACGTCGTAGAGCGTCGCCACGCCCTGGTGGGAGAGCGCCGCGCTGGTCCGTGCCTCGCGCCGGAACCGCTGTCGGAACTCGTCCTGGCGGGTGAGTTCGATGGGCAGTACCTTCACGGCCACGGTTCGGCCGAGTTCGCGGTCGATGCCCTTCCAGACCTCGCCCATGCCGCCCCTGCCCACTAACTGCAGCAGTTCGTACCGCCCCGCCAAGACGCGCATAACCGAGTGCTCCCCCGCCGATCGCCGCCCTTGCCGTAGCCACGGTACTCGTCTGCCAACCGAGCCGGGAGTGGCGGTCAGGTCCTGCCCGCACCGGGCCCACCTGTGCGCCGTTCTGGAGGCGATCTGGGACATGCAGTAGCGGATCGGTCAACACTGCGGTGGACGCGTCACCCGGGCGCGGGATGACCCCGTCCTGCCCAGGCAGACAGGATGAGACCCGAATCGTATGTACCTATGGAAAGGGGCCTGAATGCCTAGCTCCCGCGCCGTGTCGCGGCACCTGGCCCGTATCGTCGCGACCGCTTGTTGTGCCGCTGTCCTCGCCGTCGCGCAGACCGTGAACGCCTACGCGGCGAGCCGGACGGTCAACTTCAACTTCGAGCATCTGTGGCAGACGCCGGAGTTCAAAACCGGCGGCGATGCCATCAGCTTCAGAGTCGCCAAGTGCAACCGGCCAAAGGAAGACATGACGGTCGTGCTGTGGAACACCGACGGCTGGAACCAGGAGTTGGAGAGGGCGGTCATCAAATGCCGTCCCAATGCGAGTGCCAAGTTGGGGGCAGGGACGAAGCCTGGTCACTTCATGTTCGAGCTCGGCAAGCTCGACGACGGCAAGGCATTCAAGGGCACGGCCACGTACTCGTACCAGGGCTGATCCCGCTAGGACAGGCGCAGCGCCCATGGCTCACCGGTCACCGGCGGGCGCCGAGGATGTCGTCCAGGTCCACGAAGCCGGTCTCGTCGCGGCCGGAGTCCATGTACGTGTCGACGGCCGGGGCCGCGGCGACGCGCAGCTGCCAGGCGCGCACGACGTCGTGCAGCGGGGTGAGGCTGTAGCTGTGGCGGGAGTCCTCCAGGGCCTTGGCCCGGTCCCGGTCGGAGGCCGGCACCCAGGTGTCGGCGCCGCGGTCGGCGCGCAGCTGGGCGAGCAGCTGGGCAGCGGCGGCCGGGGCCGGCGGGGCGGGGGCTTCCTTGGGCCGCCCGCTCACGGGCTCCTGCATTGCAGGTCGTACCGCCACGGTAGCCGCCGCCGGGGTGCGGCGAGAGGGGTTCGGCGCTCACGGCTCCACCACGTGCCCGTCCTACGCACCCTCGTCAGCTGAAGCCGCTGCTCGACGACTACGCCGGCCGACTCCCCCGAGCCGTCGACGCCGGACTTCGGCCGCGACGAGATCGTCGAGCGCTTCTGCCTGCTGGGCCCGGCCCGGGCCCAGATCGCGAAGCTCCGTATCCTCCGCCACCTCGGCGTCGACCGGTTCGCCGTGTGCGACAGGTACGACGCCCGCGAGGCCGTGATCGATGCCTACGGACAGCACGTCATCCCGGCGGTCAAGGGCTGACCGGCCGCGATCAGCCGGTGCAGGTGATCGAGAAGGGGACCGGGTTGGAGGTGGCGCGGGTGGGGCTCTGGAGTTCCACCGCCATCCCTGTTGTCAAGGTGCCGGCCTTCGCATAGGTCGTCAGCCGCACGGTGTCGTGCCCGGTGGGGTTGGCCTTGTCCCCGATGGACATGGTGCGCCAGTGCGGATCCACCACCGAGCCGTCGCCGGACACCCAGCGGTAGGAGATCAGGGTCGGCTCGGAGGCGGTGAAGGTCGCGGTGAACGCCGGGGCCTGGCCCTCGCGGGTCGGGCAGCTGCCGGTGTAGGTGGTGTTCGCGCCCGCCACCGACATCCGTACGCCGCCCGAACCGGCGGCGGAGTCCCCGTCGTTGCCGTTGCCGTTGCCGTTGCCGTTGAGGGCATAGACCAGCCCGGCGGCGATCAGCACGAAGGCGGCCGCGCCCGCTGCGACGAAGGCCGCCGTACGGCGCTTGCGGGGCGGGGCCGCGGGCGCTGCGGCTGTCGGGTGCGCGGGCGGGGCGGGCTCCGAGGTGGTGGTAGACGCCGTCGCCGTGGGGACTGTTGCCGCTGCCGGGGCTTCCGTGGCTGCCGTGGCTGCCGTGGCGGGTTCCGCCGGGGCCGGCAGGACGCGCGCGGCGGTCGTGGTGGCGTCCGGTTCGTGGGCGATGCCCCGCAGGGCCTCGGCGACTTCGGCGGCGGGAGTCCGCTCGGCCGGTTCCTTGCGGAGCAGCCCGGCGATGACCGGGGCGAGCGGGCCGGCCCGGGTCGGCACCGGCGGTTCCTCGTCCACTACGGCCCGCAGGGTGCTCAGCGCGGTGTCCTGCCGGAACGGGGTGATCCCCTCCACGGCTGCGTACAGCATCACGCCGAGGGACCACAGGTCAGACTCGGGGCCCGAGGGGCGGCCCAGCGCCCGCTCCGGCGGCAGGTACTCGGGAGAGCCGACCAGCTCGCCGGTCATGGTCAGCGCGGTGCTGCCCTCGACCATCGCGATGCCGAAGTCGCTGAGCACCACCCGCCCGTCCTCGGCGAGCAGCACGTTCGCCGGCTTCACGTCGCGATGCTCCACCCCGACGGTGTGCGCAGCGCGCAGCGCGCTCAGCACCTCCGCGCCGATGTGCGCGGCGTGCCGGGGTGTGAGCGGCCCCTCGGCACGCAGCAGATCGGCCAGCGACTGGCCGCGGATCAGCTCCATGACGATCCAGGGCCGGTCGTCCTCCATGGCCACGTCGTGGACCGTCACCACATTGCGGTCGGGTATGCGGGCCGCCGCCCACGCCTCCCGCTCCAGCCTGCTGTACATCCGCTCGATGTCGCCGGCCCCCAGATGGGCCGGGGCCCGGACCTCTTTGACTGCGACCTCGCGGTGCAGCGTCTCGTCGCGGGCCCGCCACACGGTGCCCATACCGCCCTCGCCGAGCCGGGACAGCAGCCGGTAGCGGCCGGCGATCAGCCGTTCCCCGCCCGGTGCACCCACCGCCGCCGCGGTAGCGATCGTGAGCGTGCTCTCCGTCACGGTCTCGGATTCCTCGTTGTACATGGGGGCGGTTCTCCTCTGATCGCCTACCGACGCCAACATCACGTACGGACTGGGACCTCCGGTTCAACGAGGTGACCGAAATTTTTCGAAAATGGTTGAACCGAACACGTTCGCGATGGCGTGTTGCTGTCGTACGAGAAGTCAACAGGCGTCTTTTCAAGGAGTGCGAAGTGCCTTCGGTCATCGTTGGACGCACGGGTCCCTTCACCGCGCAGAGCGTGGTTCTGGGCAGCGAGCCCCTCAGCTTCGGGCGCAAGAGCGACAACGGCGTCGTGATCGTCAGCCCCAGCGCCTCCCGGCTGCACGCCGAGATCCTCACGGAGGACGCCGGTTTCGTCCTCTACGACCGGGACAGCCGGAACGGCACGTTCGTCAACGACCAGCGCGTCACGCGGCATGTGCTGCGTCCGAACGACTGCATCCGGATCGGCGATGAAACGTTCCTCTACGAGGCCCAGGACGCCATGGAGACGGTCATGGACCTCTCGCTCCTGGACGTACCCCGGCCGAGCGCCGCGGACCCCGGCACGCTGCGGGTCACCATCACCGGCGGCGGCCCGGTGGGCCTCGCCTTCGCCCTGGCGCTCGACGAGATGCTGCCCGGGCGGACCGCCATCACCCTCTACGACGGCCGCTGGACCAGGAAGGGCTCCTCGGTCGTCTGGAAGGACGAGACCCAGGGGAACTTCCGCCGCCAGCAGGTGGTGACCGTCCAGAGCCGGCAGTACCTCGCCCTGCCCGAGGAGGCGCTCGCCGCCCTCTTCGACGACGGCGCCGCTTACTCCGAGATGTGGCCCGTCGGCCCCGACTCGGTCGACGGCCGCCCGCCCCGCAACATCCGGATCGCCCACATCGAGGACCGGCTGCTGGACCTGGCCAACCGGAGGCCGTCGATCCGCCTGGTTCCCAAGCGTTTCGACGTGGCGGAGGAGCAGAACCGGATCACCCAGGAACACGTCCTGGTGGTCGCCGAGGGCGGCCGCTCCCGCACCCGGGAGCACTACGCAAACCGCTTCGGCGCGGCCGACGCCTCGATCTACTCCCTCGACGGCGAGCACCTCCAGGACATCGTCCTGGGACTGCGCGTCAAGTCGAAGCTGCCGGACCCGATGAGCGTGCTGCTCACCGTGTCGCAGAACCGGTTCCTGCTCAACTCGCTGCGCGGCGAGGGCTTCCTGAACATGCGGCTCACCCGGGAGGAGACCAAGAGCGTCATCGGCATCGACCCGGTCCGCCACGTCTTCGAGGAATGCATCGCCGCCCGCCCCTGCCTGATGAGCCGGCAGGAGGAGGACAACGAGTTCCGCTGCCCCACCCACGGCACCCTCTTCCTGCCCGCCCTGCTGCGCGGTTCCCCGCTGTGGAAGGAGATCCGGCAGGGTCTCAGCCTGTTCGGGGTGGCCGAGGAGGACCTGTCCGCGATCACCTCGTTCCGGCTGGACATGGTGCAGCGCCCGCGATTCACCGCACAGCTGCACCGGCCGACCGCGTCCACCCCCGGCACCTACGGCTTCCTGCTGGGCGACGCGGCCAACGCCATCCACTTCTGGCCGGGCCGTGGCCTCAACAGCGGTCTGGCCTCGGCCACTTCGCTGGCCCGCTCGCTCAGCCGCGCATGGCAGGGCAAGCCGCTGCGGGACGCCGACTTCATCCGGCACGAGGCGGCGATGTCCATGCTCCAGTACCGGCACAAGAGCCGGGCCTGGAACGCCATGGTGACCACCGACGAACAGGGCGTCACCCGCGCCATCAAGGACATCATCGCGCGCAGCGGTGAGGCCGACGCCGGTGCCGCGGACGGGACCGACCTGGACGTACTGCTGGACCGCATGGCCGGGATCCGCGAACGGCTGGCGCCCCGGATGCCCGGCCTACCCGACGACGGGGAACTCCGCTCCCACCTCGCCTCGATCGCCCCCGCCACCCTCCGCACCTTGCGGGAGAGCGGTGCCTGGGACACCCTGATCGTCGGCGGCGAGGAGGCAGACATCGACCTCTTCTACCAGTCGGACTCCCCGGTCTTCGTCCCCCGCCCGACCGATCCCCGGAGCCCCTCCCCGGTCGGCTGACACCCAAAGGGACGGGACCTGGCCGGGGAAGTCAGCCGGTGCCGGGGCGCTGGCTGACCACCTGGGTGAGCAGCTCCATGATCTGGGCCCGGTTCCGGTCGATCTTCTGGTCGAGGGCCTCAAAGCGGCCCTCGAGCCCATCCACCTTCTGATCCGGTCCTGTGAGTTGCTGACGAACCGTGGCCAGACCGCACGCGATGCTCTCGTGGCCGGTCTCCACCGAGGGGGGCGGGCCTGGCTGCTCACGGGGTGAGGTCCAGGATCCGGACCGGCTGGCCCTCCCGGCGCTTCGGCACGGTGGTGGCCACGATCGCGCCTTCGGGCCGGTCCGCAGTCGGCTGTGCTGCGTGCCGGCTGACGGCGGCCGCCCGCCTCTCCTGCTGCGCCACGGCGAGGGCGGCGGGCAGGTCCACTGATACTGGACCGCGATCTGCCGGCGTCGGGCTTCGCGGCGCTGTGGCCGGAGCTCGTCGTGCGGGGTGTGGCCCGTCTCGAGGGCTGCACACGCCGATGGCTCGCCACCGGGACCGCGCGCGCGGACGGCAGCCGGCGGGGCGCCTCCCGGCGGCTGCCCACGGCCGAGCTCGCGGCGCTGCGGGCGGGGTGCGCCCTCGGGTCACGGGCCATGACCTGCGCATACGGGTGGTAGTGCCGCCACACGGCCGCCACGCGACGGCCGGAAAATCGCGGGAGGTCACGGGTACGGCTCCGAGAGGAGTGAGTACGACTACTCATGACGGACGCTCGACAGCGGCCGAGGATGAGCGGTGTCAGCTCAGCGCCATCCGAACGAGGCCGCCCATGCTCAGCCGAATCGCCGCCGCCGTCGTGCCCGTATTCGGGAAACTGACCGTCACCTCCGAGGGCGAGACCGGTCCCGGCGCCGGCAGCATCCTGGTGGCCAACCACTCCTCGCTCGCCGATCCGGCCGTCGTGATCGCGGCGCTGCGGCGGTACGGGGTCGAGCCCGTCGTGATGGCCGCCGCAGGCCTGTGGCGGCTGCCGCTGCTGGGGGCGGCGCTGCGCCGCGAGGGGCACATCGCCGTCCATCGCGGCAGCGCCCGCGCCGCCGAATGCCTGGACGCCGCGGCCGCCGTACTCGCGACCGGGCGCTGCGTCCTGCTCTACGGCGAGGGTCGGCTGCCGGGACGCGCCGACTCGGGCGAGGCCGCGCCCGGGCCCTTCCGCAGCGGACCGGCCCGGCTCGCCGCCATGACCGGGGCGCCGCTCGTGCCGGTGGGCCAGGCGGGCGCGCGCAGGCTGTGCTCCGGCGGGCCGGTCAAGCAGCTCGCCGGCGCCGTGACCGCGCCGCTGAGGCGGCCGGGCCTGCACGTGCACATCGGCGCACCGGTGCACCTCCCCGGCCCGGTGCCGGAAGCGACGCACCGCATCCAGGCCGCCGTCGCCGCCGCATGGGAGAACGCGGTCCGCGCCCAGAGCGGACGACGGCAGGCGGGTCGCGCCTAGGCCGGGTCAGACCCGGATGTGCGTCAGTTGGTGCCCTGCCGGTCGAGGAGGTCGCAGTCGGTGTAGACCGTGGGCCTGGTCATCAGTGCCGACAGCGCCTGAGCCAGCTCGTCGGTCGCGGCCGCGCGGCTGTTGGCCATGGCCGCGTCGTAGGAGTCGAACTCGACCACGGCGAGGTAGCGGTTGGGGTTGGACCTGTCCTTGAGCAAGGTGCGGGCGGAGGGGGTACCGGTCCGGTCTTGCGAGCGGGCCTGTTCCTCGTAGGCGCGCAGGAGGTCGCGCACCTCGTCGATCCGCTCGGTCTCGAAATCGATGATCTGCGCGAACTTCATGACCAACTCCTCCTGGCAGACGGCGGTCTCACGGGTGCGGCCCCTCCCCCAGCAAACACCGCGGTGGGCGTCGCCCCCGTCCGCACACGCTCACGCACGGCGATTCCACCGGCTCGGGTGCACCGCGGGCCTGCGGTTCACCCTCCCGGAGGCACGGCGGGCGGGCCGCTCAGTCGTCGGCGATCTGCAGGGCCAGCGCGAAGTGTTCGCCGTCCGTCCCCGCAAGCAGGCTGTCGAACAGCGGGGTGAGCCCGTTCACGGCGCCGCACCCGGCGTCGTGGTTGGTCCACCAGCTTCCCTCCGGCCCGATCAGGGACACCACCCGGTCCGCCACGCGCTCGGCGGTCTCGGCGGGCATGTGCCGGTGGTCCGGCCATACGAGGTCGACGGCGGCGACCCTTGCCAGGAACGCGGCGGCCTCGTGCGTCTCCAGCGGTTCCAGGGCGGCACAGATCTGCGGGACGGACGGCGGGGCGTACCCGGGGATGAAGCGCTGCCAGGCCTCGTCGGCGGCGGCCTCGGCCAGCAGCGCGCGGATCCGGGCCGCCAGCTCCGGCAGGTCGGGTTCCACCTCGGTGAACCGCCCGGCCGCCACGTACACCCGCGTCGGCGTTGACAGTTCCGCCATGCGCGCTTCCAGCTCGGCCAGAACCCCCGTGGACTTCACAGCGGCATTCTGCCCTGCGCCCCGAGTCGGCGCCTCCGTCGGCGCCAGGAGGGCAGAGACCTGCGTAACTTCTGGCCCTTGGCCGCCTGTGGATCCTCGGCCTTCGGGCTGGCGGGCCGCTCCTTCTGGAACGCAGGGTCCAGGACCTTGCCCGTTGTCAGGAAACGGAGCCAGGTGACCATTTCGCCGGCGGTGGAGAGGGCGCCGCCGGCGCCGGCCGTGTAATTGCTCAACCGGCCCGACTCGGCTCCCGTCGGCCGTGCAGTGGCAACCGCTTGACGAGCGATCGCACCGCCACGCCCCGCGAACACCCGAGAACGCGCACCGCCGCGAAACGCGACCGCTCAAGAGCTCTGCCGTCGCCCCTCAGGAACCTGTGGCCAGCACCCTGCGCGAAATCCGGTCGAACACCGCCAGTCCATGCCGTAAGGTGGGGTTCACCGACGCGGGGTGGAGCAGCTCGGTAGCTCGCTGGGCTCATAACCCAGAGGTCGCAGGTTCAAATCCTGTCCCCGCTACTGCACCGGAAGGGCCCGGATCCTCAAAGGATCCGGGCCCTTCTGCCGTAAGGAGACATATCCGGCCCAGGAGTCACGGGGCCGTCGGCCCCGACCGCGGCGAGGCGGCGCCCCCGGGGGCCCGGCCCGCAGAGTCAGTCCTCCCGGCGGGGCCGCTGCGGTCGCGGGTACCGCGGCAAACCCGGCAACCGGCCCGGGAAACCAAGACGGCCGCCCGCCCCCGAGCCATGACAAAGATGCGTTCGGGGTTGTGCATCCGGGCGATGCCGAGCATGGCGTGGTGGACTCAGTCGCCCTTGAGGCGGCAGTCACGGAGGATCTTCCACGTCTTCATGCGGGCGAAGACGTCTCGACGCGGGCGCGGACCTGCTTGCAGGACGCCTCGGCCTGTAGCCGCCGCCCGCGTCATGCTCGACCAGCTCAACGCTTCCCCGCACGATCCCTTGGTCCGCTATGTGTTCGACCGCGGTTCCCTCCTCCTGAGTGACCTGCTGCCCACCGGCGGGCTGGCCGGCATCCCCACCCTCGTCGGCGTCGGGTAACACGACACCGCCACCACAGTCGAAGACAACCGCGCGGTGGCCGCAACCATCCCCGACTGCACCTTTCCCGTGATGAAGCACGCCGACCACCTGCTCCACCTGGAACGCGACGCGGACTTCGCCGCCGCCAACGCGCGTGAGTCAGGCATCCACGGACCACGGGAGCTGTCCGGCGACGTCCCCCTGCGAGGTGGACCGGACCACGACGCTGATGGCTGACGCGAGCGCACGCATCGCCCCAGTGTCGGTCTGCCTCAGGCCGGGACATCCCGGGCAACGCTCGCAGACGGC
This sequence comes from Streptomyces sp. NPDC032745, assembly GCF_055579465.1. Lineage (NCBI taxonomy): Bacteria > Bacillati > Actinomycetota > Actinomycetes > Kitasatosporales > Streptomycetaceae > Streptomyces > Streptomyces sp. NPDC032745. The sequence continues at coordinate 82,689 of NZ_JBVING010000018.1, forward strand.
CGGCGCCCGCAACGGGGGGCTGGCAGGTCCTCCCCGGGAGCGCGGGGAGCAGACTTGCTGAACTGCCTCTTCAGGGAGGCAGAAAGGCGCAGTCTGGGGTTAGGGCGAACGCCGGATGGGCTCTGCTGAACGACGCCCTCCGCCGGAGCCTGAGGGTCCGATTTTCCCCGAACCCGGTGATCCAAGTAGCGCAAGGCTCAGTCGTCGTTCAGGTACCACGGGGACCAGGGGCCGAAGGTCGTCCCCGCTACGATCTGCCAGCGCACCCTGCTGCCCTTGGACCCCCACTTGTTGGTGCTGGTGTTCTCGTAGAAGTCCTTGTTGCACACTCCCCACTGCCCGGTGCCCAGTTCGTACGCGCTGCAACTACCCAGGCGGTAGGTCTGCCATCGATCGCCGTCCCACAGATCGTTCTCCCACCGCACCTCGAGACCTGTCCTCGGAGAGTCCCAGTTCCGGACCCAGAACTGGTCGCCGTACTTCCTGAAGCATCCGTTTCCGCTCGTAACGGACATGCATATGGCGTCTGAGGGAAAGGATCCCGGTGTGGCGTAATCGAGGGCGGCCGGGGCCGGGGATGCCCCGAGGGCAACGGGCACAAGAGCGGCTGCGGCAATGCAGAGTGCGCGGGATTTCCTCAACGTGTCATCTCCTGTCCGGGGGCGGCCGACCGTGCCAGGTGAGTGTGTCCGCCAGACGCCAGGCTGTCCACGACGAGGAGCCCGTTCCAGCCTCCCAAGACCGAGGGGGAAGGTGCGGAACGGCTCGCACGAGGACGGTGATGCACCGTTGCCCGGGTGTTGCCGACGCGCCTGCCGGTACCGCCTGGGGTGATCCCTGTACACGGCCATGGCCACGGTGCCGCCGCCACAGGGCCTCTCCGATGGCAGCTATCCGGGCACCGGACTCGCGCTCCCCCACCGCCTCGAGCGCGGCCAGGCAGAACTCCCGGCCTGGGAGGAGGAGCACAACAAGTCCCACAAGCAGGTCCGGGCTCACGTCGAACACTTCTTCGTCCGGATGCACAACCTCAGCCTCGCCCCACGGGCGAACGGGCGGCACCGCGGCCAAGCACGCCAGGGGCGACTCGAAGATCGTTTACGGGGCAACTCTTAGCGTGCGGTCGAGGAGGGGGAGCAGGCGGTCCCAGTGGCGCTTCAGTCCGGCGGGGTCGAAGGCGTCGGTGTCGGACATGGTGAAGCCGTGGACGGTGCCGGGGTAGATCTCGGAGGTGTAGCCGACACCCGCGGCATCCAGGGCCTGGTTGAGCTCGCTCAGGGCCTCGGGCGTCAGGTCGCTCTCGGCGTGGCCGAAGTGGACCTGGGCGGTGATCTCGGCGAGGGCGTCGGGCCCGTCCGCGCCCACGGGACCGTGGAATGCGGCGACGGCGGCCACCTGGCCGGGGTGGGCCGCGGCGGTGCGCACCGCCAGAAGGCCGCCGATGCAGTAGCCGGTCACCGCGACCGGTCCAGCGGCGACCTCGGGCTGGGCGGTGAGGAAACCGAGGTAGGCGTCGGCATCGCTCAGGACACGTTCGGCGGTGTGTGCCTCGATCAAGGGCATCAGCTGGGCGAAGACCGCGGGCCGGACCTCTTCTCCGATGTACTCGGGAAGCTCGATCACCGGTGCCGGGCCGTGCCGGTAGAAGAGATTGGGGACGAGCACGTAGTACCCGTGCCCGGCCAGTTCGCGGGCCATCTCCCGCAGCACGGGCCGGACACCGAAGCCGTCCGGGTACATCAGCACCCCCGGGTGCCGCTCGCCACGGTCGGGGAAAGCGGCGAAAGCGTCGGCCTGGCCGTCCGCGGTGGGAATGTGCAGCATCTTGGTGGGCATGAGTTCTCCTGTCGTGGTTGAGGTATCGAGCTGCGATCAACACGACAGGAGGCGGCGCCCGCGCAGCAGCGCCAGATCCTCGATCCAAGAGAGGGCCAGCACCGGCCCGTACGGCGCTCAGAGCAGCGCCGGGTCACCAATCCGTGCGTGGCGCAATGCCGTCCCGGTAGTCATCACCGCATAACGTAGCCCACCGGACAGGATCGATGCCAGTGCTTGAACACCCTTGCAGTCTCCGGCTGTTCGGGCAGATGAAGGACCGGCACATGGGCTCCCGAGTCCAGTTCCAGCCCCGTCCCCGTCACCACGGGCCGAAACCTGACTGGTCGGCCCTTCCGGCCGGCGAGTTCCTCGTCATCGACATGAACCACACCCGATGCGGGCGCACGGGCTTCGACGGGAGTGCGAGACCATCCCACGGGACGCAGCAGGCCGGACAGATGCCCGGCGGCACCTGCCCTTACGGCGGGGAGCGGGTACTCCGCCAGGCTTGCGTCACGCCACGACCAGGACAGGTCCGGCATCGACGCGCGGGCGAAGACACCTCACCTGGGCGGGTGATGGCCGCCGTGCACATCACCAGGGCACTTCGCCGGCGTCCTCGAAGAACTTGCCGGTCGGGCCGTCGTCGGGCAGGGTCGCGAGTTTGATGGCGATCGCCGCGCCCTGTTCGGGGGTGCGTACGCCGCGGAAGCCGTTGAGGTCGGTGGCGACGTAGCCGGGGCAGCCGAGGTTGATCAGGATGTTCGTGCCGCTCAGCTCCCGGGCGTACTGGAGGGTGACGGCGTTCAGGAACGTCTTCGACGGCGAGTACGCCACGGCCACCGGACCCGCCGTCTGCTCAGCAGCGGTTCCTGACTGCCGGGTGAGGGAGCCCACACTGCTGGACATGTTTACGATCCGTGGAGAGGCAGAGCGGCGCAGCAGCGGCATCATCGCGTTGGTGACGCGGATGACGCCGATCACGTTGGTCTCCACGACCGTCCGGATGGTGGCGGGATCGACCTGGGTGGGGTTCTGCGGCATGCCGCCGGCGATGCCGGCGTTGTTGACGAGCACGTCGAGGTGCCCGGCCCGTTCCTCGATCAACCGTGCGGCGGCGCTCGCGCTCGCGTCGTCGGTCACGTCCAGTGGTACGCCGAACGCGTCGACGCCGGCCGCGCGCAGTCGCTCCACCGCCGCCTTACGGCGCTGATCGTCGCGGGCGCCGACGCCGACGCTCCAGCCGAGGGCACCCAGGCCCGCGGCGATCTCGTAGCCGATTCCCTTGTTCGCGCCGGTGACCAGCGCAATCGTTCGTTCGCTCATGGGAATCATGCTGCCTTGGACCCCGACGCGAGGTCCAAGACCGATGGAGTGGGCAGCGATACCGTCCGGGTATTGATCCGGCGTAACGTGGCCCTTATGGAGACCCGGGAACTGCGCTACTTCGTCGCTGTCGCTGAGGAGCTGCACTTCGGGCGCGCCGCGCAGCGGCTCGGCATCGCGCAGCCCCCTTTGTCACGGGCGATCCAGCAGCTCGAACGCCGGCTCGGGGCAGCGCTGCTGGATCGGACCAGCCGCACCGTCGCGCTGACCGAGGCCGGATCGGTGCTGCTGGCCGAGGGCAGGGCGGCCCTCGAGGCGGTCGACGCTGCTGAGCGCCGGACCCGCCGCGCCGCCCTTTCCACGACCGGCCGTCCTGGCCTGGTCCTGGTCACCAAGGCCAGCGCGTCCCGCGAACTACTGGCGAAACTGCTCGACGCGTACGCCGCCGAACCCGACGCGGTCCCCGTCGAAGTCATCCTGTGCGGGCCGGCCGAGCAGGAACGACTCCTGCGCGAGGGCCGGGCCGACGTGGCGCTGCTGCACCGGCCGTTCGACTCGACGGCCGGGTTCGACACCGAGGAACTCGGCACGGAGGGCCAGGTTGTGGTCCTGCCTGCCGGGCATCCGCTCACCGTCCGGGCCCATGTGCACATGGCCGACATCACCGGGCTGCCGGGCCTGCCCCTGCCACGCTGGCCTGCCCCCGACGGCACCTACCCGCCCGGCCCCGGCCCTCAGGTCCGCGACCACGCGCAGTTGTTGCAGCTCGTCGCGCTCGGCCGCGCTTGCGCGGTCTCACCGGAGTCGTGCCGAGCCCAACTGCACGACGACCTCGCCGCCATACCCGTGCTGGACGCGCCGACCGTCACCACCGTGATCGCCTGGCCACCGCACAGCCGGTCCAGAGCCGTCGCCGACCTTGTCCGGACTGCGACACGTCTCTAGTAGTTCCAACACGCCCGGCCAGGTTCCACCTGTTGTGTCCCGGCTCACCACCCTGCGGGCCAGCCGTCACGATCAGGTGCTTCCCCATGGAGAAGTCAACCTCGGTCCGGCTCGTCAGCGCGTCGGGTTCGTCAGCTTGGCGTACTGATCTGTTCTGCTTCGTCGTCGCTCATTGCCGTGTAGACGGTCACGATCGATGCCACGACGTCTACCTCGGCCGGGCCGCTGCGTCCTCTGGCCAGGGGTGTGGCATCACCGGTAGGTGCGTCAGGGAGATCGCGTCGATGAAGCAGCCGGTGAGCGACGCGAGCATCCGCTCGGCGTTCGCGCACCGATTCTTGAAGGCGCTCTCTGTCCCGCTTCTCCCAGTCACAGGCGGAGGTTACGAGCCGAGCCACTGCGCGTCGAGCTGATTTACGGGTCCGGTCATGGCCGCGGTCTGAGGCGGCGCGACGTCGTGGAGACGTGGTCACGGATCAGGGCCCGCAGAGCGTTGACACGGCGGCGGGCGAGGGCGATCACGGGCTGCGTACGGCGTTCCCCTCGGCTCGTTTGCGGCCATAGAAGGTCCGGGAGTTGAGGTCGTAGCGGACGCTGGTCAGGGCGGACACAGAGAAGACGCGCTGGAAGCCGCGGTGGTAGTGGCCGGGGCGGTGGAGGTTGCCGCTCCGCTTCCCTGAGTCATGCGGCGCTGGTGCAAGCCCGGCGAAGGCTGCGAGCCGGTCCGGGGTTGCGAAGAAGGTGAGGTCACTGCCGCTTCCAGGCGGACATGCGGGCAGCGGTGTCCGCAGCCGGCGGCGCCGCACAGCTGTCCGGTGCGTCGACGGCAGCCCCGCAGCGACCGGAACCGGCCGACGGAACCGGGCATCACCGTGTCCCGACCGCAGCCCGGGCCTGCCCTTCAGTCGCTGGAGAGCGGTCTGCTTACGACTTGGTCCGCGATTGAGGTTTGGACGTGCTGGCCTGGGGGTCGGCTGGTGGTTGATCAGCAGGCGGCCTGCCGGGCGCGCACGAGCTCGGTGCTCGGCTTGCGGCGGGTCGGTCGACGAGCCGAACGGTCCGAAACCAATGAAGCGATCGCCGGTGGGTCGCGGCGTAGTCCTCGCGTGGGCCGGTGTAGCGCTGGAGCGGGCACCACTGCCGCAATTCGGCGTTGGCGTGCTCGACGCAGATCCGCTGCGAGGACTGCCGTCGGCGCATCTCCCGCCAGGCATACTGCTCGCCGAGCGGCGCGTCGCCCTTCGGCTTCTTCGGAGGGGCGCTGATTTGGTCAGGGAACTCGTTGGCCAGCCCCCGGTACCCCTCGTCGACTTCGGCCGTCACCTTCGGGTGGAGCCGGAACTGCTCGATACCCTCGGTGCGCATCGCGGTCTGGTCGTGCATGCGGCCTGGGCGGTCCGCACCCGACCACAGCAGACGGCCTTGGCCGTCGCTGATGGTGGTGGTCTTGATGGTGTTCTGCTTCTTCTTGCCGGAGACGAAGGCCCGCCGTCCGGGCCTGCCTGCCTTCGGGCGGCGAACCCGGGTCTCGGCGCCGTCGATCCGCAACCGGATCCCCGCGGCCTCGGCGTAGGCGAACACGTCCGCCAGGGTCCGAAGTCGCACGCCGGAGTGGTCGGGGACTGCGAAGCCACGCATGGCCAGCAACGGGCGGATCTCCCCGATGGCGCGGGAGATCGTGGAGCGGGCGATGCCGTACAGCTCGGCGAGCGCGGCGTGCGGGAGTCCGGTGCGTAGGTGGACCAGGGTGACGAGCAGGCGGTCGGTGAAGACCAGGTCGTGCTTCGGGCCGGCACCGGCCTCCCGCTGCCGCTCGGCACCGCGCCGCTCACGAAGCTCCGACTCGCGCCGGGCGAGCCACAGATCGGCCAACTCTTCGATCACATCGCCGAGATGTGCACGCGAGACGCCGCAGAAGGCAGGATGGGTCAAGGCCGCACGGGCCCACTTCTTGGTCACACTGGAAGAACCCGTGCGGCCACTGCCACGTCACGGCTGCCCGCCGATGATCAATGGGTGTGGCTCTTCAGCTGGAATTGTCCGAGCTGGGAACTTCCCTGCAGAAGGGCAAACGCAGCGCAGAAGGGCAAAGGCAGCCGGCGAAGCATCGGCCCGAGCATCAGGGCCTCAGCAGTCCGCCCACCCACCAGTCGTGTGGCTTGCCATCGTTGGCGATGCTGCGATTGCGCAGTGTCCCTTCGACGGTGAAGCCGAGTTTCTCGGCGACGGCACGCGAGCGGGTGTTCCCGGCCATGGCCCACCACTCGATGCGGTGCACGTCGAGCGTGGCCCAGCCCCAGTTGCACAGGGCCCGAGCGGCCTCAACCGAGTACCCGCGTCCGCGCTGATCTTTGACCGCCCAGTAACCGAGCTCCCAGACGCCGCGGCTGATGAGGGTCAGGCAGTACGAGCCGACCAGGGCGCCGGTGTCCTTGCGGAACGCGCCGAGGGTGTAGTCCTTGTCCTCGGACCACTGGGCGGGCAGCTCCTCGCCGACGAGCTTCTCCGCGTCCGCACGACGGTACGGCACCGGCACCGGGGTGTAGAACTGGATGTCTTCGTCCTGGCAGGCTTCGTACACCGCATCCACGTCGGTAGGTGTGAAGGCCCGCAGCAGCAGACGGTCGGTCTCGAGAGTCACTGGATCCATCGCGGCAGTATGACCACCATCAACAAGCGGCGACCAGCGAATATCCCGACCGAGCACCGCCACCACAACACCCCGGGCTGGTCAACGCTCGTCGCAACACCCCAGATCAGCTGCCCCCGAGACGGAGCTACACCCACCATCAATCGCGGACCGAGCCGTTAGCCGGGTGTCTCCGTGAGCCAGCTGTGCACGCAGACCTCGGGGTACGTCGTTCGCATCCAGGTGCAGAGGCCGAAACGATCACACGCTCGGATCGTTGTCGGAATATGAATCACACCACGCGTGGTCTCGCCTTCATCGTCCTGATGGCCACAGCCGCCCTACTCACAGTTCCCTCCGCGCATGCCATGGATCACATGTCCGGGGGTGCGAGCGTCTCCGACACCTGTGGTGGCACCCTGCTTGCGGATTACCTCGCCACAGCCGACGGCACTGCTGACACTGCATTCGCCGGCACACTGACCGTAGGCGGAGGCGCCTCGCCCATCGCCATGACACTCACTCCGCTGGCCTCCGCAGGGGCGATCCCCAACGGCCTTGTCCGCACGGGGTTCTTCCACCCGGCCATCTCAGCTGACGCGGTAACCTCCGCCCCGAGTCTGCTGGAGGACATCTCCGGGAGGAGCCGGATCCGGTTCGAGACCCCGTGGGGTCCGACACTCGCCACGGCCGGATGCACCGGTGCCACGACCCGGGTCACCACGCTGACCGGCGGCATCACGTTTCGTGGGGTTGCCTACGATTACGTCCTCACCCGCGCGTGAGTACTTGTGCAACAGGCACGTACTCGCACGGTCGGCCGTGACCACGACTGCCGCCACCCGTTGGTCAGCGCACCACCGGCTCCCTCAGCCGCTACGTTCACCGCGTTCAGCCACGTGATCGTTCTGACAGTCCTTTCCGGGCCAAGCGTTTACTCCGCGGCGACGGCCCGTACCGGAGTCCGCGCACTCTGCGGCCTGTTCTGGCCGTCGGAGCGCTCGCCGTGGGCGGCACATCGGCCGCTTCGGCTTACGCTGCCGCACCGGCCTCAGCACGCGGGGCAGGTGGACGTGAAGGCACTCGACCGCGACCTGGTGGCCGGTTTCTCCAAGCCGGTGGGCAGGGACATCGGCAAAGTCCGCTTGCCCTTTGCCGGCTCGCGGGGGATCTCCGGTCGGCGGATTCCGCTCCGCCCATCGCCCAGACCTCCGGGTGTCGCGTGCGCGAAGCCCGCTGCGTGCGGTGCTGCGCCGCTAGGCTCGTGACCGGTCCGGCCCGGTGCGTCTTGCCGAGTCACGCTTCCGGCACGCCGACGGGGCGTTCCCGATGTTGCTCGACATCGTGTGCCGCCTGCCGCGGTCCGTCGCGTACGGGCCCCCCTGCCGCGCCGTACTCCCTGGGCGCGGTGCGCCGAGCATTGCGGGCTCTCGAGTTGATCGCCGTGAGCCCCGCACTCCGGACACCCGGGCTCGGCGTCGCGCCTCGCCCGAAGGGCCAGCCCGCACACAGAAAGAGGCCTGATCATGCAGCTCACCGTCCTCGGCGCCACGGGCCCCATCGGCCAGCAGGTACTCCAGCAGGCCCTCGCAGCCGGGCACCGGGTCACCGCACTGGTCCGTGACGCGGCGCGGCTGCCGCAGCGCGACGAGGAACGCGTCACCGTCGTCATCGGCGACGCCGCCTCCGCCGCGGACGTCGAAGCGGCTGCTCGGGGCAGCCAGGCCCTCATCTGCGCCCTGGGACCGGGCAAGGATTACAAGTCCACTCTCGCCACCCGCACCGCCGGTCCCGTCCTGGAGGCCATGGCCACGGCCGGCGTGGAGCGTCTCGTCTGGCTGTCGGCTCTCGGCTCGGGTGACACCGCCCGGCGCCAGTCCCTCTTCCAGGCCGCGGCGTCGAAACTCGTGATGGGCAAGCTCATGGCGGACAAGGGCATGTCCGATGAGACCATCGCCCGCAGCGACCGCGCCTGGACCATCGCCCTGCCCGTTATGTTCGCCAACGGCCAGACCACGGGCGACTACGAGACGATCCCGCTGGACGGAACCCAAGGACGCGTCGGCGGGAGGATCGACCGTGCCGACGTCGCGGACTTCCTGCTCTCCGCCGCGACCAGCGGCCTATGGGTCCGCCGCCGTGTCATCCTCACTCGCTGAGCCGTCGGGTGGCCGGATCGCCCGGGCCGACGCCTCAGAGGCCGGCGGCACACGCATCCAGGATCGCGCCGAGCAGTTCGCGCGAGGGATGCGCCCCGCTCTGCCGGTCACAGCCGTTCGCTGATGGCCGCGACCGGGACGGTGGCTTCGTACCGGACCGCGAGTTCGTCGAACCGGGTGGCCGCTGCCCGGCCCCGCCGACGGCGGTGGCCGGCCTGGTCGGCCGGCTCCGGGATCAGGCAGCGGATCTCCGACGCCGCAAATACGCACGGTTGGCCCTCGAGGATACGCCTTGTCGCCGCGGACCCACAACGGACGGACACGGGTACGGCAGGACGGCCCCGACGCGTCATTTGGTCCAGATGTCCAGCAGTTGGTTCGCCGCACGGAAATTGTCGGGTGAATCCACGTTGCACACGACGGTGACGGCTGTGTTGCGGTCCGGGCTCACCTTGAAGGTGCTGTGAAACCCCTCCCAGTCGCCGCGATGCACCAGGCTCTTGTCGGGGAGAAGGAGGACTCCGGCCCCGTACCGCCCTTCTTCGATGCCGCGCTGGCGCAGGACGTCGCCCACACTCACCGCTCCCTCCGTGACTCCGGTGAGCAGTTTCGTCCCGCCGATGCGCCCGGTGCGGTAGTTGTCGGCCCAGCGGACGAATTCCCCAGGGGTGGTCTGGACGGACCCGTCTCCGTACTGTTTCCAGGGGGAGGAATTGGGAGTGAAGGAGCCGTCCTTCTCGTCGTACGACTTTGACTTGCCGGGAACGTCCACCGCCGGGGACAACGTCATGCGCAGGTGCAGTGGGGTGAAGAACTCCTGTTGGAGGAAGGTCGGGAACGGCTTGCCGGTGACCCTCTCGACGACATGTGCCAGGAGCACGTAGTTGGAGTTGGAGTAGGAGAAACGCTTGCCTGGCGGATCCTCCGGCTGTGAGGCGAGGATCGCCGCGATCGCTTCCTTCTGGCCGGCGGGATCCGTCAGCTTGATGCCCTTGGCCTCCAGCAGATCCTGGTAGTCGGTGATGCCGCTGGTGTGACGCATCAGGTCGCCCAGTGTGACGTTCCGCGTCCAGGCGGGCGGGTTGTCGAGGAAGTCGGACAAAGGGTCGTTCAGTGCGAGTTGGTGTCGCCCGGCCAACAGAAGGACGGCGTCTGCGGTGAATTGCTTGGAGTTGGATGCCATGTCGAAGACCGTCTTCGCGGTGATGGCGCGCCCGGTCGTGAGATCGGCTTTCCCCCTCCCCGCCTCCCAGACAACGCTTCCCCGTTTGCCGACGGCTGCCGCGCAGCCCGGGCCATCAGGAGAAGGCACCAGCTCCTGGAGAACATCTGCGCTGCGCTTCTCGCGGTCATCGCCGGTCGAGTACGCCTGCGGGCTTGCGATTCCGGCCAGTACGACCACGACCACGGCTCCCCCGGCGGTGCACAACGACGCCATCCGATTCACGGACACCACCTTCTTTCTCTGCCTGGAACGAGGTCGGGTCAGGGGGCGATGTCGAACTCGCCCGACAGGGCGAGGGTGTGGATGTCGCTGCTGGTGACGTCCCGGATCGAGCGCGGGCCGACGGGGACGTCCCAGGCCGCGCCGTAGGCGAGGCCGTGGGAGATCCGGCCGAAGGTCTGCGGTCCTCACGTCCCGGTCGGTTCAGACCGCGGTCGATCGCCATCTTCGCCTCCCCCGCGGCGTCGTCGCCGGGCCCGCCGGCGAGCCACACGATCGGGTCGGGTTTCGGGTTGTCGGCCGCCGCCGGGACGATCGCGAAACCCAGGGTGATCTTCCGGCTGTCCGTCTTGGCTCGGTTCTCGGGCACGGTGAGCGCTGCGCACCGCGCCCCTTTCAGCGCGGCTATCGGTTCCGGCGTCGTCGGCCAGGGGCCCGGCTCGAAGCGGGCGTCGCCCACGGCGCGGGCGACCGTGCCGCTCGCTCCACCCGGCGTCTCCTCCTGCGTGCTCGCGGGTGCCGCGAGCAGGCCGGTGACGAGGATTTCCGTCGCCGCTGCGTCCGGCCTGGTACGCAGCCGTCGTGCGCGTGACCGTGCCATCGGCCCTCCCGGTCACTTCGGGGTGATCGTGAACGGCTCCCACCTCAAGCCCGCCACGCAGCCGGTGTCGGGCGCGGACGGACGGGTGAGGAAGGACGCCAGCACCTTCTGGGCGCACGGCGACTGCGGGACCACCCAGTGCCCGATGCCGGGGATCTGCACGGTGGTCGAGCTGGGCAGCGTACGGGCCGTCTTCTGCGCCCAGCTCGCCCCGGTCTTCATGTCGAACGTCCCGTTGAGGAAGAGCGTCGGCACCGCGCTGACGGGGGCCACCCGCTGCGTGGCGCTGCGGTCCGGGACGTTCCAGACACGGCACACCTGGTCCTGGAACGCCAGCTGAGGCGCCTGGGCCAGGACCGATTCCGGCCAGTCAGGGAACGCGCGGCGGCCCGCGTTCAGTACGTCGGACGCCGAGTGACCCGGCACCCACTCACTGCACACCACCGAATTCGTCAGACCGTGGGCGGTCTGGCCGATGACCTGGACCGAGCCGGCCGCGCGGGCCCGGGCGAAGCGCTCCGGACGTCCGCGGCCGAGTTCCTCGATCGCCGCAGGGACGTCGACGAGCGGAATCGCCTTGGCGACCAGCACGTTCACCAGTGCGCCGCCGTCGAGGACGACCTTCACCGGGTCTCCGCCCTGCGGCGGCCGGACGTTCAGCGTCAGCGGCCGGGCCTCCAGCTTGCGCACCTGCTCGTTCAGGGTGCGCTCGAGGTCCGGGTAGCGGCTCTTGCAACGGGGCTCCGCCGCGCAGGCCTTGTAGAGGTGGTCGAGGCCCTCCTGCGCGCTGGCCCAGGCGAACGGCAGGGAGACGGACTGTGCAGGGGCGGCCGAGTCGAGCGCCACCGCGCGGACCCCCTGGGGGTGCAGGCGCAGGTAGGTCAGGGCCAGGTTGCTGCCGTAGGAGTGGCCGTAGACGTTCCACTGCTTGATGCCGAGTGCCGTGCGCAGGTCGGCGAAGTCGGCGGCGTTCTCGGTGCTGTTGTAGGCGCTCAGGTCGGTCCCGTCAGCTGTCAGGCGGTCCCGGCACTGCTTCACCGCTTCGAGCATGAGCCGCTCCGTCTGCGGTGCGTAGGAGGGGAGCCCCACGGACCGGGCGTAGAAGCGGTCCAGCTCCGGGCAGGCGAGGTTGGGCTTGTCGTAGAGATTGCCGCGCTGGGCCATGACGATCAGTTCGCGGTCCCGGTTCAGGCCGGAGTCGACCAGGAACGGGATGTCGTCGAAGGTCTCGCCACCGGGGCCGCCCGACATGAACACCACGGGGTCCTGGGCGGGCTTCGCCGAGGCGGCCGGGATGACCGCCACCGCCAGCTGGATGGTCCGGCCGCCGGGACGTGCACGGTTCTCCGGGACCTCCAGGACACCGCACCGGGCGGTGGCCAGCGCTTCGATCGGCTCAGGTGTCTTGGGGCAAGGACCCGGCACGAAGCGTGACCCGGCGGCCGTGCCGAGCCCGGTGACATCGGTGTGCGGTGGTGCGGCGCCCGCCTGTGTCGGGCCGAGGGCTGCCAGGAGGGCCAGAGCGGCCCCTGCAGCCGGCGCCCCGATGTGGAAGCTGTGCTCTGCCATGTGATCCCGGTCCTCTGCCGATCGACGGCTCCCCCGCCGGGCGATGCCGTGGCGGTGTGGGCGGAACGCACGAAATCAACGCTACCGGGTGGTCGGAAGACGCGCACGAGGACGGGAGGCGGCAACCGGTCCTCGCGGCCGCCCGGCCGCGGTTCGCTGCTGTCTCCGACCGTCGCCGGATGCAGATGGCTGGTCACCGGGTGTTGCAGTCCAGACACAGTGGTCTTCGTGCGGGCGGGGGCAGCCGTGGCGCACGGTCCGAGACCCGCGACTGCGGAGGTGCGGGCGAGGCCGAGGCGAGCTGGATGTGCTCGCGCTCGCACGACGCGGACCGAGGTGCATCATGATCCACATGACGTACACAGCGCCCTCCCCCGCCACCGAAACCTCCCCTTCCGCACGCGCCTTCCCGCCCACCGGCCGTCGCGTGCTCGTCAGCGGTGCCTCGCGCGGGCTCGGCCGTGCGCTCGCTCAGGCGTTCGCCGCCAATGGCGACCTGGTAGCCGTCCACTTCGGCTCACGGCGCGAGGAAGCCGAGGAAACCCTCGACTCCCTGGTCGGGACGGGGCACGTGCTCGCCGGAGGCGACCTGTCCACCCCGGACGGTGCGCACGCCGTCGCCGAGGCGTCGGTCGCAGGACTCTGCGGGCTGGACGTGCTCGTCAACAACGCCGCCGTGAACCTCCCGCACCCGCTCGCCACCACCTCGTACGAGGACTGGTCGGCCGCCTGGCAGAGTCACGTGTCCGTCAACCTCCTCGCGACGGCGAATCTCAGCCACCTCGCGGCTTGCCGGATGATCGGGCAGGGCGGCGGTGGCCGGATCGTCAATGTCGGCTCGCGCGGGGCCTTCCGTGGCGAGCCCGACCATCCGGCCTACGGGGCGACGAAGGCGGCGGTGCACGCGCTGGGTCAGTCCCTCGCCGTGCACCTCGCCCCCTACGGAATCGGCGTCGCCTCCGTCGCACCCGGGTTCTTCGAGACGGAGCGGGTCGCGCACCGGCTGAGCGGGGCGGAGGGCGAGGCGATCCGCGCCCAGAGCCCGTTCGGGCGGGTGGCATCGGCGGAGGAGATCGCGGCGGCCGTGCTGTGGCTGGCCTCACCGGTGGCCGAATGGGCCTCGGGTACGGTTCTGGACCTCAACGGGGCCTCATACCTGCGTACGTGAGGCAGCCGCCCAGGCGCCGCCGTATTGATGCACGCGACCACAACGCCGGCGCCATGCCGGCGGGCGCGCTGGTCGGGCAGTCCTCCAGTCGTAAAACGCTTGACTTCAACCATGCTTGAGGTCTGACGATGATCCACATGAGCCCAGAATCCACATCCCACGCGGCAGACATCGAAGCGATCAACCGGCTCGTCGCGACCGTCGAGCACTCCCAGCAGAACAAGGACCCCGAGGAGTTCCTCCGCCTCTTCCACCCGGACGCGATCTGGACGACGGCCCACGGCAAGGTCCTCATCGGCCTCGACGCGATCTCGGAGTTCACCCGCAAGGTCCTCCCCGCGGCGAGCTGGGACGGCAAGGTCACCTACGAGGTGGTCCACGTACTCTTCATCCGCCCCGACGTCGCGGCGGTCAAGGTCCGTCAGCGATACCTGGCCCCGGGCGAGGAGAGCGAGGGCGCCCCGCTGTACGTGATCTCGAAGCAAGCCGACGGCCGTTGGCTGCTGACCGCCTGCCAGAACACGGGGGTCGTCCCCGGCTAGGGCGTGCTGGAAGGCCGCCACAGCCTGTTCGGTAATGGTCTTAGCCCTTATGGGCTTCTACGTTCTGGTGCTGGAACCGGCGGAACTGGACCTGGCGTTCGTGTCGGATGAGGCACAGGGGGCGGGGGTCGGCCGGCTCCTCGTGGAGCACGTGATCGACCAGGCGAGGAGAGCGGGCCTGGCCCAAGTGCGTGTCGTGCCGCACCTTCCGGCCGGGCAGTTCCACCGGCGTCTGGGTGCCGAGCCGGTGGGGAAGGTTCCTCCCTCACCGCCGAAGGTGACCTGGGAACGCCCGGAACTGCGATTCGCCATAGTTGACCGCAAGGCCGGACACGCGGACGTCACAGCCACTGGATGACCCGACCGCACCGGTGGGCCGGCCTCGCTCATGTTCACCGCGGGGCCGGCCCGGCCTGAGGTCTCCCGTGCCCACCCCTGCGGGTCTGGCGGAGTGACAGCAGGTCAGGTCAGGTCAGATCAGGTCAGGGCGGCGATCACTTCCTTCGCCGCCCGCTCCCCCTCGGTCGCCCCGCCTTCCATGAAGCCCTGGAAATCGTAGCTGCAGTGCTCGCCACCGATGTGGATCCGGCCCTGCGCGGTGCCCTCGTACTTGGCGTACTTGTGCAGGTATCCGGTCGGCCAGTACGAGTACGCGCCGAGCGAGTACGGGTTGCGGTGCCAGGCAGACAGCTGCGCCCGACCGGTCCAGGCCGTCTTGGTGCCGGGGAAGAAGGAGTCGATCCCGGTGAGCATCCGGTCCGCGAGGGCGCGTACGTAGGGGTCGGAATCGGTGGCGAAAGGGCTGCCCGGGGTGAGCGAGCCGGCCAGGCTGCCGCCGCCGTACTGGAGGAGGATGCCCCCGTTGCCCGGCTGCACCCTGGTGGTGTCCCAGGTCTGCTGGACATCGGTGTCGGTGAAACAGTCGCCCGCGGAGACCCCCGGCCAAGGGCCGGTGCCGCGCCAGGGGCGGCTGGTGAACTGCATGTTGAGCTTGGTGCAGTAGCCCATGCGGGCGTCCCGCAGGAGGTTCTTCATCAACGGGTCGAAGCCGGCCGTGGTGATGTCGATCCGCTGGAGGATCGGCAGCGGCAGGCACAGGACGGTGTGATCGGCCACGACCGTGCGGGTGGCGCCCGCGTCGTTGAAGGTCAGCGTCTGGGTGCCGTCGGCCGAGACACGTACGGCGACCAGCTCGCGGCCCATGACGAGCGATCCGGCGGGCAGGGCCTGGGCCATGGCGTTCGGCAGCTGGTCGTTGCCGCCGGTGATGTGGTAGCGCTCGTTGGACAGGCCCCAGACGTTGAAGTTGCCCGGGTTGGGCTGGTAGCCCATCAGCAGGACGAGCGCCAAGGCCGACTGCTGGTCGGTGTCGGCCCCGTACTCGACGTTGTACGCCACGTCGATGAAGCGGCCGAGCTGCGAGCCGTGCCCGCCGGGGATCCGGGTCTCGATCCACTCGTACAGGGTCATGTTGTCGAGCGCGGTCCCAGCCGGGGTCGATGAGTTCCAGGAGACCTCGCCGGCCGCCTGGAGGTCCCGGTGCAGCGCCTGGTAGACGGCCTTGAAGTCCTCGTCGGCCTGGGTGCGCGGATAGTAGACCCCGTTGAACCGGAGGACTTCCTCGGCGCCGTTCGGCCCGCCGCCGAGGAAGTCCTCGACGGGCAGATTGAAGCGGCGGCACAGTTCCAGGATCTTCTTGTGGCTGGTGTCGATCAGCTCGCCGCCGATCTCGGAGGTCTGCCCGTACGCCCACAGGGAGCGCTGGCTCCACATCCGGCCTCCGACACGGCTCGGATTGGCTTCGTACAGCGTGCAGGCGACGCCCGCGTCCTTGAGGGTGAGGGCTGCGGTCAGCCCCGAGATTCCGGCGCCCACGACGGCCACGCGGGCGGGTGTGACGGGCTTCTTCTCGGGCAGGGCCTCCACAGCGTGGGCACTCGCGGAGGCGCCCGCCGCCGAGGCGACGGCGGCGCCGAGCCCGAGGGCGGCGGCCCGGCCGAGGAGCTGGCGGCGGGTGGAGCCGCGGACCTCGGCGACGGGCAGGCCGAGCCGGCGGGCGGCGGCGTGTTCGGCGGCGAGCCGGCGGAGCTCGTGCATCAGCGGCGTACGGGCCATGGTTGTGGCTCCTCGTCAGATGGTCGCGGCGGAGGGGGTGGGGGTGTCGGTGCGCTCGTCGGTGCGTTCGGCCGCGTCCTCCAGGACGACGCGGCCGATGACCGTGTAGCGCTCGGGGGCCTTGTACTTGAGCCACAGGCCGAGTCCGAGGCCCCCGAAGAAGACGACCCCGACGATCCACGGGATCAGCGTGAAGAAGAACGAGTCGGCGGCCAGCCCGGCTGCCGTCCGCATGTTGACCAGCAGCAGGACGACCACGGCGGCCATGGCGATGCCGCCTGCCAGCGGAGCCGTGAAGGTACGGAACCAGTGGCGGTCCTCGGGGTGGTTCTTGCGGAAGTAGCCGATCACGGCGAAGGAGCACAGGGTCTGGACGATGAGGATCGCCATCGTGCCGAGGATCGCGAGCAGCGTGTACAGGTGGATGTACGGGTCCTGTCCGGTCAGCCAGAACAGTGCGACCAGGCCGGTGGCGATGGCTGTCTGCACCACGGAGGAGACGTACGGGGACCCGTGCTTGGCGTGCGTACGGCCGAGGCCCGGGTGCAGGAAGCCCTCGCGGCCGATGGCGTAGAGGTAGCGGGCGGCGCACTGGTGGAAGGCCATGCCGCAGGCGAAGGAGCCGGTGAGCAGCAGCCACTGGAAGGCGTCCACGGCCCAGCCGCCGATGAAGGTCCGGGTGGGCGCGAAGAACAGGTCGAGCGGGCTCGCGGCGGCGGAGAGCTCCACCGACTCGGCCAGGCCGTTACCCGCGATGGTCATCCAGGAGACGTAGATGTAGAAGAGGCCGACGCCTATCACCGAGATCAGGGTGGCCTTGGGGATGACCCGCTTCGGGTCTCGGGATTCCTCCCCGTACATGGCGGTGGATTCGAAGCCGACCCAGGACCAGAAGGCGAAGAAGAGCCCGAGTCCGGCAGAGGTGCCGGTGAAGGCGTTCTTCGGGTTCACGGGCTCGAGCGGGATCCCGTCCGGGCCGCCGCCCGCGACCAGTACGGCGGTGGCGACGGCGAACAGCACGGCGATCTCGGCGACGAGCATCACCCCCAGCGCCTTGGCGGTGAGGTTGATGTCGAAGTGCGCGAGGACGGCGGTGATCGCCAGCATGGCGGCCGCGTAGACGATCCAGGGCAGGTCGATGCCGAGTTGGTCATGGACGGTGGTCTTGGCGAAGTAGGAGAAGACACCGACGATCGACGCCTCGAAGACGATGTAGGCGAGGACCGCGAGCATGCCGGAGGCCATGCCTGCGATCCGGCCGAGGCCGTGTGAGATGTACCCGTAGAAGGCGCCGGCCGCGGTGATCCGCTTGGCCATGGCGACGTAGCCGACGGCGAAGACGGTCAGCACGGCGGTCGCGAAAAGGTAGCCGGCGGGGGCGCCGGTCCCGTTGCCGAAGCCCACGGCGATGGGGAGGTTCCCGGTCATCGCGGTGATGGGGGCGGCGGTGGCGACGGCCATGAAGACGACGCCCACCAGGCCGACCGAATTGGCTTTGAGCCGCTGCACCTGGGGTGCGCCGCCGCCCGTGCCGGTATCCGTGCTCATAGCTCCTCGTTCCTGTCGTGAGGGCGCTCACTCTCACCCCGCGTGACGTACGCCACAATCGGCAGTCGGCCCGATAATCTCGTTGCAGATACGACGAGTTGTCGAGTCGGACGGGGATGGAGCGATCCCCGTAACCGCCCGGTGATGCGCAGGAAAAACTGATGGGCACGCCAATCGGCCCTCTGGGGAGTGAAGTCGGGCTCCTGGAGGGGAGATTGCCGTCCAGGAACCTCGTTCCGATCAGACACCGATCGGCGTAGGGGTGTTACTCGGGAGCCGGCATCGCCTTCCACGTACCCAGCGGCGTACTCCGGAGTCTGCAACAGGCCGGAAACCGGTTCTGGGCTGTAGGCCACGTACTCACGCGTGGTCCTGACGAGGTCGAGGACAGGTCACCGGCCGCCGCTCAGAGCAGTGCCTCCAGCCTGATGGGCAGGTCTGTCAGGCGTTTGCCGGTGGCGTTGAACACTGCGTTCCCGATGGCGGCCTGCACTCCCACGATGGTGATCTCGCCCAGCCCCTTGACCCCGATGGGATCCGCCAGGGGGTCCACGGTGTCGATGAACGCCTGCTGGAGGGGGTGCAGTCGGCCGCCGTGCGAGAGGCCCTCGATCGTGGTGACGCGCGCGCCGTTGTGCATGACGGCGAAGGTGAGGCAGGAGTTCACCCTGCGGTCGTCGACCAGGACCGTGCACGCCCCGCAGGCTCCCTGGTCGCAGCCCTTCTTCGTGCCGGGCAGCCCCAGGTGCTCCCGCAGGAGGTCGAGGAGCGAGGCTCTGTTGTCCACCACCGCGGACCGCCGCTCCCCGTTCACGGTCAGCCCGACCGTCGACGTGGTGCCGGCCGCCGCCGGGGCCGGGCCCGGGGAACCGCCGTACGCACGCCCGGAAACCGGCAGGGGCAGCCCCACGGCAGCCGTCGACATCACCAGGAATCGCCGTCGGCCCACGGCGGACGCACCGCCGAACCCACCTGGCATGAACCACGCCTTCCGGTGACCGGGACCGCAGGGTCCACGCCGACGACCGCGCACCTCAAGCAGGGCACGGGAGGGCGCACTCGACCGCCCATGTGAACACTCAGAGGGAATGGATGGCCACGCACTGTAGCAGTGGAGGTCGGGGCGTCGTCCCGTGGGCCTCGCCAGAGGTGGCGAAAGCGGCGATGGAGGCCGAATCCGCCAGGTCGAGACAGGCGACGCACAGGTCCCGGTTGCCCGTCGGTGCGCCGAGGTCCCCGGGCGTGCGCGACCTGCCGGTACGAGATGGACCGCAGGAGCAGCAGCGCCTTCCCCTGGCCCGACTCCCCCAACCGCCGACCGCACCCGTCGTGTTGCCTTGGGCCGCGGCCCCCGCCATCACCCCGGGTCCGCGACGAACAGCCGCCGCCCCTCCTGGGGCCGGAAGAAGCACGCCCGGGCGGATCAGGGCTCGATGACCAGACGCTCGATCAGGTCGCCGCAGAGGCTGAACTGATAGCGCAGGTCGACACTGCCTCCGGGGAAGTTGCCTTCGAGGTGATGTGTGGCGACGTAGTGGGTCGGATCGGTCTGCTGCGTTTCGGTGAGTTCGATGGTGTAGGTGAATTCAGTGGCGGAGCGGTTCAGCCACTGTTCGATTGCAGCGGCGCCCTGGTACGTCCTGCCGTCGTCGGTCACGGTGGCGTCGCTCGTGAAGGCGGCGGCAGCAGTCGCGGTGTCGTGGTCGTGGTGGGCCCGCAGGTAGCGGGTGATCGTCTTGGGCAAGTTGCTCGGGGCGATGGTGTGGGGCTGATGGCTCGGCATGACAGTCCTCTTTGCTGTGTGGCTGTGTGGCTGTGTGGCTGTGGGGGCTCAGACGGTGGGGGTGGTGCCGCCGTCGATCACGTGCTCGGCGCCGACGATGGCCGAGGCGCGGTCGGAGACGAGGAACGCGACGAGTTCAGCGACTTCCTCGGGCCGGTTGGGGCGGCCGAGGGGAATGCCGCCGAGCGAGTCCATGAGCCGGTCCAGGGCGGCTTCCCGGGTAACGTCGGCCTCCTGGGCGATCCTGGCGACCAGGTCGTCTGCGGCGCTGGTCTGGATGAATCCCGGCGAGACGGTGTTGACGCGCACGCCGTGCGGGGCGACCTCGTTGGCCAGGCCCTTGCTGTAGGTGGTCAGTGCCGCTTTGGCTGCCGCATAGGCCAGGGTGCCGTTCCACAGTGGCATGCGGCGCTGGATCGAGGTGACGTGCAGGATCACGCCCCTACCGCTCGTGATCATGCCGGGCAGAAGGCCGCGGTCCAAGCGGACCGCGGCCAGCAGATTCACGTTGAGCTCCTTGGCCCAGTCCGCCTCGCCGAGCGCCGCGAATCCGCCGGCCGGCGCCTCGGAGCCGCCGAGGGTGTGGACGATGACGTCGACACCTCCCAGGCGAGCCTCCACTTCGGCGATCGCCCGGTCGACGCCATCGGCGGTCGACAGGTCGGCGGCGATGAAGGTCTCTTCCTCGACCTCCTCGGGGCGGCTGCGGCCGGTGACGAGCACGTCGGCGCCGGCGCCGGCGAGCCGTCGGGCGATGGCGGCTCCGGTGCCCTTGGTGCCGCCGGTGACCAGGGCACGGCGGCCTTCGAGTGATTCGCTGATGGGGCCGGTCATGGCGTCTCCCGATCCTTGGTGCGCGCGTACGGCGCGACGCCCATTACTGCTAAAATAAAAGCCACTAACTTCGACTTTAGCAGTAACCGAGGGGATGGTCACCGTGGCGAGCCGCATCAGGCTGGAGGACCGGGAGTGCCCGCTGTCCACGACGGTGGAACACGTCGGCGAATGGTGGACGCTGCTGATCCTCCACGACGCCTTCGACGGCTACACCCGCTTCGATCAGTTCCAGGAGAACCTGGGCATCTCCTCGAGCATGCTCACGGCCCGCCTGAAGACCCTCGTGACGGACGGCTTGCTGGAGCGTCGCCCCTACCAGACCAACCCGGTCCGCCACGAGTACGTACTGACCGATCTCGGGCGCTCCCTGCGCCCGGTGATCGTCGCCCTGGCCGCGTGGGGCAATTCCCGGCTGGAGCCGCACGCACGCAGCATGATTCTCGTCGACGCGGAAAGCGGCGAAGAGGTCCAGCCCGTAGTCGTCGACGCCGGGACCGGCCGCCGACTCGACGACAGCCGTGCCTACGTCTTCGCAGCGGGCCCGGCGGCCAGCGACGCCATGCGCAGCCGCTACGCCCACAGGCGACCAGTACCAGCGGTCCCGACTACGGAACCTTCCACGTAGCCGTCGGGGCCGGCGCTACATGATCCGATCCCCACTCATCAACGCATCACCAGGCCGCCGTCGACCGTGAGCACCTGGCCCGTCAGCGCCGCCGCGTCCTCGCCGACGAGCATCGCCACCACAGCTGCGGTGTCGTCCGGAGTGAGCGGCCGGCGCAGCGCCTGGCGGGCCACGACCTCCTCGAACTCCTCCGCCGGCACGACGCCGGTAGCCGGAGTGCGCGTCAGCCCCGGGGCCACGGCCATGACTGCGATCCCGTGGCCGCCGAGCCCGATGGCGAGGGCGTGCGTCATGCCGATCAAGGCCCCTTTGGACGCCACGTACGCGAGCATGTGCGCGCCGGGGGGACGCCAGAACGTGTTGGACACGATGAAGACCACCCTGCCGAAGCCCGCTCACGCATCCCCGGTGCGAACGCCTGGGTGAGCAGGAGCGCCGAATCCACATTCACTGCCTGGACCTGACGCCACAGGTCGAGTTCGAAGTCCTCGAACGGTCCGAAGGCGACCATGGCGGCCGAGTGGACCAGAACATCGCACCTGCCGTAGCGGTCCAGCACCAGCTGCGCGGCCCGGCGCACATCGGCCGGATCGCCCAGATCGACCGGGACATCGCCCGTGCGGTCGAGCACGACCACGGTGTGATCGACCGCAAGCCGCGCGGCGATCGCGCCGCCGATGGCACCAGCGCCGCCGGTCACGACCGCGACCCGCTGGCTCCCGAAGGCCTCAGTAGACGCGGTAGACACTGCTCAGCACTCCTCTCGATCGCGTCGGCCGTCGCCTCGACACTCGCCTTCTCCGGCTCGTCGGGATCGACCTCCGGAAGGCCGACGTGCTCGTGGTGCGTCACCGGTGTTCGTTCAGGCCCTCGGCGATGAGGGAGACGCCGATACCCAGCATCCAGATGTCCTTGGCCAGGACGGTTCCCTGCTCGGTCGGGCGCAGGCTGCCTTCCTGCCGCATCCCCGGTGTACGCAGGTAAAGCCCGAGGGTGCCAACGGTGAATGCGGTGAGCGCGACCCCGGCGACAGCGGCAGGGACGACCGGCAGGAGCAGTGTGGTGGCAATGGCAAGCTCCCCGGCAGAGAGCAGCCGTACGAACTTCTGGGCGTTGTACTTGCCCAGGAACGGGTAGGTCGTGGCGGCGAACTGCTGCAACCTCTCGGCGCCGGCCTCGTCCGATCCAAGTTTCGCAAGTCCGGAGTTCAGGAAGAAGGCGCCAACCGTGAGCCTGAGCGGAAGTTGCCGTGCCGCGGAACATCGTGCCCAACCGCATGCCATGCCGAGCCTCCCAACATTGGCCCCGGATACCACCCTGCCATCCGTTCGAAGCATGTCAAACGGGGGCCGTTTCTCCCGCAACCGGTCCCGGAGCCCCGGACCAGGTCAGTGCAGGTGAAGCTGCCCCGGGTGGCGCGGACGCGGGACCGGCCCCCGCCATGGCCGGGGCGCGTCCGGCTGTCATCCGGCGCGGCCCGCGGCCTCCGGCCCGGCGTCGAGTGCGGCCAGGACCCGGTCGGGGGTCAAGGGCAGTTCCCGCAGCCGCCGGCCGGTGGCCTGGCAGACGGCGTTGCCGATCGCCGCGGCGGTGCCGACGATGCCGATCTCCCCGATGCCCTTGCTGCCCATCGGGTTGAGGTGCTTGTCGTGCTCGTCGATCCAGTGGGCCTCGACGGCGGGGACGTCGGCGTTCACCGGCACGTGGTAGGCGGCCAGGTCCCGCTCCGCGAAGTCGCCGAACGCCGGGTCCAGAC
This sequence comes from Streptomyces sp. NPDC032745, assembly GCF_055579465.1. NCBI lineage: Bacteria > Bacillati > Actinomycetota > Actinomycetes > Kitasatosporales > Streptomycetaceae > Streptomyces > Streptomyces sp. NPDC032745. The sequence continues at coordinate 105,554 of NZ_JBVING010000018.1, forward strand.
CGCTGTGCTCGGTCAGCGCCATGCCCAGACCCATCACCATCGCCCCGATGAACTGGCTGCGGGCGGTGCGCGGGTTGAGAATGCGGCCGGCGGCGAAGACGCCGAGCAGCCTGCGGACGCGCACCTCACCCGTGACGGTGTCGGCCTGGACCTCGGCGAAGAGTGCCCCGAACGAGTGGCGCGCGTACGGGGACTTCTGCTTCGCCGACTGGGTGGTGTCGGCGGACGCGGAGAGCCCGGCGGCGGGCAGCGGCCCCTGGTGCCCGGCCAGCCGGGCGGTCAACGCGGTGCACGCGTCGTGCACCGCCCAGCCCCAGGACGCCGTTCCGGTGGAGCCGCCGGCGACGGGGCCGGGGGGCAGCGCGCTGTTGCCGATGGCCAGTGAGACGGAGTCGAGCGGGACGTGCAGGGCGTCGGCGGCGATCTGCGCCAGGACCGTCCGGGCACCGGTGCCGATGTCGGTGGCGTTGACCTCGACCAGGTAGCTCCCGTCGGGGCGGGCGTGGGCTCGGGCGCCCGAAGGAGCGATGTAGACGGGGTAGGTGGCGGCGGCCACACCGGTCCCGATGAGGAGCGGCCCCTCGCGGCGTGCCGGCCGGCGGCCGGCCCAGCCGAACCGGCGTGCGCCGTCGCGCAGGCACTCCACGAGGTGGCGGCTGCTGAACGGGCGGCCGCTGTCGGGCTCGGTGGCCGGGTCGTTGCGCACGCGCAGCTCTACGGGGTCCATGCCGAGGGCGTCGGCCAGCTCGTCCATCGCCGACTCCAGGGCGTACATGCCGGGAGTTTCGCCGGGGGCACGCATCCAGGAGGGCGTGGGCACGTCGAGCGCAGTGACGCGGTGGGTGGTGCGGCTGTTCTGGACGGCGTACATCACCCGGGCGGGCACGGCGGCCTGTTCGACGAACTCGCGGATCTGCGAGGTGTGCGTGGTGACCTCGTGGGTGAGGGCGGTGAGGGTGCCGTCGGGGCGGGCGCCGAGCCGGAGGTGGTGCAGGGTGGGCGCGCGGTGTCCGACTGTGGCGGCCATGTGCTGTCGGGGCAGGGACAGCGTGACGGGGCGTCCGCAGTGCCGACTGGCCATCACGGCGAGGACGACGTGGGGGCGCGGTGTGCCCTTGGAGCCGAATCCGCCGCCCACGTGCTCGGCCAAGACGGTGATCTGGTCCTCCGGCAGCCGGAACAGCCCTGCCAGGACGTTGCGCACCAGCGTGGTGCCCTGGCAGGAGTCGTACACGGTGAGGTGGCCGCGTTCGGCGTCCCAGTCGGCGGTGGCGGCGTGCGGCTCCATGGCGTGGTTGTGCAGCGGCGGAACCGCGTAGCGGACGTCGACGCGTACGGGCGCGTCGGCGAACGCCGCGTCGGGGTCGCCCTGTTCGCGGTGCGCGGGGTAGCCGCCGTTGACCTCGTCGGGGGTGTACAGGCCCGGGTGGCCTTCGCGCAGGGTGACGTCGTGCGGCTCGCTTTCGTACGTGACGCGCACGGCGTCGGCGGCGGCCCGCGCCCCCTCGAGGCTGTCGGCGATGGCCAGCGCCACGTACCAGCCGCGGTGCGGCACCCGCAGGTCCTGCAGGAGTTGCAGGGTGGGGTCGTCGGAGGGGCCCAGGCGGGGGGCGTCGTAGGGGGTGAGGACGCTCAGTACGCCGGGCAGGGCCAGGGCCTCGGCGGTGTCGACGGCGGTGATCCGGCCGCGGGCAACGGTCGCGGGCACCGGCCAGGCGTAGGCCCGCAGGGGCAGGTGCTGTTCGGCGGCGTAGCGGGCGGCGCCGGTCACCTTCTCCCGGCCTTCGCGCCGCGGGACGGAGGCGCCGAGAGCGGCGGCGGAGGAGGCGGTGGCGGTGGCGGATGCGAGGGTGGCGGAGGTCGGGCTCATCGTGGTCCTGTTCCTGGTCGGTGGCGCCGCTACGGCGTGGCGGGGGAACCGGGGTGCGTGCCGGCCAGCTCGGCGATGGCGTCGCAGGCGAGGTTGCGGGCGAGCGGGATCTTGTACGCGTTGTCGCGCAGGGACCTCGCCTGGGCGAGTTCGGCGTCGACGGCCGCGCGGACGGCGTCGGGGTGCGGTACGGCGCCGGTCAGCCGGGCCTCGGCGGTGGTCGCACGCCAGGGCCGGTGGGCGAGGCCGCCGAAGGCGAGGGCGACCCGGCGCACGCGGCCGTCGTCGAGGTCGAGGACGACGGCGACCGAAGCGAGGGCGAAGGCGTACGAGGCGCGTTCGCGGGCTTTGCGGTAGAGGGAGACGGCGCCCGGCGCGCCGGCGGGCAGGATCACCGCCGTGATGATCTCCCCCGGGCGGATGACGGTGTCCTGCTCGGGCCGGTCCGCGGGCAGCCGGTGGAACTCGGCGGCCGCGACGGTCCGGGTGGTGCCCGCCTCGCCGTACAGCTCGACTTCGGCGTCCAGCGCGGCGAGGGCCACGGCCATGTCGGAGGGGTGGGTGGCGATGCAGTGCTCGGAGTGTCCGAGTACCGCGTGGTCGCGGTGGACGCCGTCGCGGGCCCCGCAGCCGCTGCCGGGTTCGCGCTTGTTGCAGGGCTTGGAGAGGTCCTGGAAGTAGCCGCAGCGGGTGCGCTGGAGCAGGTTTCCGCCGGTGGTGGCGACGTTGCGCAGCTGGCCGGAGGCGCCGGAGAGCAGCGCCCGGCTGAGGAGCGGGTAGCGGGTGCGCACCAGCGGGTCGGCGGCCAGGTCGCTGTTGCGGACCGTGGCGCCGACGCGCAAGCCGCCGTCGGGGAGTTCGCGGATCTCATCCAGCGGGAGACGGGAGACGTCGATGAGGGCGCTGGGGGTCTCGACGCCCAGTTTCATCAGGTCCACGAGGTTGGTGCCGCCACCGAGATAGCGGGAGCCGGGGTGGGCGGCGTAGGCGTCTGCCGCCTCCTGGAGGCTGGTGGCGCGTACGTAGGCGAAGGGTTTCATGCGGTCACCTCCGCACCGGTAGCGGTGGCCGCGGCGTCGGCTCCCGCGTCGGCGACGGCTCGGACGATCGCGGGGTAGGCGCCGCAGCGGCAGAGGTTCCCGCTGAGCCGTTCCCTGATCTCCTCGGCGGTCAGCACGGCGGCGCCGGACGCCGCCGGGGCCGAGGCGGCGGTGACGTGCGAGGGGTGGCCGGCGGCGGCTTCCCGGAGCGCACCGACCGCGGAGCAGAGCTGGCCGGGGGTGCAGTAGCCGCACTGGAAGGCGTCGTGCTCCATGAAGGCGCGCTGGAGCGGGTGGAGGGCGCCTTCGGGGCCGGCCAGGCCCTCGACGGTGGTGATCTCACCGCCGTCGAGGGCCACGGCGAGGAGCAGGCAGCTGTTGGCGCGCCGGCCGTCCACCAGGACGGTGCAGGCACCGCACTGCCCGTGGTCGCAGCCCTTCTTGGCGCCGGTCAGGTCCAGGTGCTCGCGCAGGGCGTCGAGCAGCGTGACCCGGTGGTCCAGGTCGAGGTCGTGGTGCACACCGTTGACGCGGAGGGTCACACGGGAGCGGGCGGTCCCGGCGGGCGCTTGGTCCGGCGGGCGCGGCGCCGGTCCGGGGCCGCCATCGGGTGCACGCCGGTGGGTGGGCGGGTCGGTTGCGTGAGCCACAACGAGCTCCCTTGACGTCCGTTTGGGGAGGGAATATCCCTTCGAGTGCCCAGCCTGGCCCCTCGCACGCCCGAGCGCGCCGCACGCCCCCGCCGGCCTCCCCCGTACGGCGCACGGCCGGGTGTCCACGGCACAGCGCGGCAGGACGCGCCCCATGGTGCGAATCGGGTACACGATGACGTACGGGCATGAGCCAGAATCGCTGCCGGGAACGGCAAGAGGCCGCCCCTTATCTCCGGGGGCGGCCGCCTGCTCCAACGAGTCAATGCGCCTGCGTCAGGCACTCATGATGGGTCTGTCTATAGGATGCCTCCCGTTGCGGTCATGCTGATGAAAGTTCCGTTGCCCGGGTAGGGAATCTCAGGCGGGTGCCGCGACCGACAGCCGTCCGCCGGTCATCCAGATGCGCGACATCGCATCTGCCAGGGCGGGAAATCGGGCGGCCTCGCAGATCATTTCCGAGAGCACGAGCATTCCGTGTGCGGTGCACTTCGGATCGCGGTTCCGGTGCAGCCAGATCACCGCGTTGCCCAGGGGCTTGCGCCCCAGGAAGATGCCCAGACGCCGCACGGCGGCGGCCGTCTCCAGGTCGGAGCGGCCTCCACCGAACGGCAGGACTTCGGTTCGGCGGATCCCCGGTGGCGCGACGGAGTCCTGCACATGGCGGACGCATGCTTCCGGCGGGGCTTGTCCGTTCTCGAAAGTATTACGGAATCCGACGATGCGCATGCCCGTGTTGTGTAGGTGGAGCTCGATGTAGAGCTCGATGGACAGGCCTCTCAGCTGAATGTGCAGCGGCAGGTGAGCTATTTCTCCCGGCCGTCGCGAGGCCCCGCCGAAAAAGCCCTGAGCATCCTCTGCCCTCGACCGGATGGTCGACGTCAGGAGCCGATACTCATCCGCTGATGCGTGCGCCGGAGAAAACGACACGGGTTTCAGCATGGCCGCCCGCATCAGGGGAGGCCGCCGGAGATCGGCCTTCCGTGAAGTAATCTGACCGCGATCGGTTCGATCCTGCTGCATTCACGCATGCGTATCCACCGCCTTCGACGTCATCCCCATCGCAGGGTCCGGATCGGTCCCGTCCTTTGTAGTCGCCTTGATGGCGGCCGGGTAAATAGTTGGCCTCTGATGCTAAGAATTGAGCACGTGATTCCGGTAGCCGGACCCGCCCCGGACACGAAGCTGCCCGATGTCCGCTCCGGAGACCCGGGACCGCTGCCAGGTCGCAGGTGAGCCGGGCTGCCGGGCTGCCGGGCCACAGGGCAGGAACAGCGGGCTCGGTGTCGAGGTTGTCTGAGACTACGGCCAGCGGCCTGCCCGCCTCAGGCCAAACGTCACTCCATGTCAATACAGTCATCCCTACGAGCAAGAGAACGTCGACCGACCGCATCGGAGAAGCCATGGCGATCACCCTGCTCAGCATCGCCATAGTGGTGGCCGCCCTCGTCATCAGGACGGCAGTCGCCGAAGTCCGCCAGCCCGGCAGCGGACGCAAGCAGTGGAGGTTCCTCACCGACCCACGAGCCCTCGCCACCGGAGCCCTCACCGCCCTGCTGCTCGGCCTCCTCGCCTGGACCACAGCGGGACCCGTCGCAGCGGCCTGGGCCGTGCTCGCCGGCGCGCTCGTCGCCTACGTAGTCGGTACCGACGAACGTGACGACTGACCAACGGATCAGGTCCGGACACGACTGGTTTCGCGTACGAATATCCGCCACCCGAAGTGGCCTGCGTTCATGGAATCGACCTACATCCGCTTGACCGATGAACCTGCGGCAACGTAGCTTCGACCGCACCGACTCGCGGGCTGCTACTGGAAGGAGGCGAAGCCGGATGTCAACCATCTCCGAACTGCTTCGCCTCGCACACCAGATCGCCTGGGCTCCCGGTCGTGTAGCACACGGCTGCTGAGCAGCCCCCTTCCCGGCGTGCCCGATTGCGGCCCCGGCACCTTCCCATCTCTGTCACCATCTGCGGCACGTCGTTGCGTGCCGATTTGTTGCGCTCGGGGTTAACGAGCTGCGACCACCGAAAGAGAAAGCTCCTCAAATGGCGACTTGGACAGTCACATCGACCGCGCGCCGAAATGCGAGTGCGTCATGGTAGCGGCGCGGATCACGGTCAACGGGAAAGAAACACCGATCTCACCGGCTGCACCCCACACCACAGTGCTGGATTTTCTGCGCGAGCGTGGCCTCACCGGCACCAAGGAGGGCTGCGCCGAGGGTGAATGCGGCGCCTGTTCGGTCCTGGTGGCCCGCCCCGGGGTGAACAAGCCCACTGACTGGGTGGCGGTCAACGCCTGCCTGGTCCCGGTCGCGGCGCTCGACGGTCAGGAGGTCATCACCTCCGAAGGTCTCGCCACCGCCGGCGAGTCCGGCATGCCGGCCGCGTTGCACCCCGTGCAGGAGGAGATGGCCGTCCGCGGCGGTTCCCAATGTGGTTACTGCACACCGGGATTCATCTGCAGCATGGCCTCCGAGTACTACCGACCCGACCGCTGCGCGCACCCGGACTCGGCCGACGGCACGGGCACCAGCACCAGCACCAGCACCGAGCACGGTCCGAACGGTTTCGATCTGCACGCGCTGAGCGGAAACCTGTGCCGCTGCACCGGCTACCGCCCGATTCGCGATGCCGCGTTCGCCGTCGGCACGCCCACCGAGAACGACCCCCTGGCGCAGCGTCGCGAGCAGTCCCCGCCCGAACCGGTCTCCACCGAATACACCGGGGACGACGGCGTGTTCCTGCGGCCGAGCACCCTGGCCGATGCGCTGCAGCTACTGCGCGAGCGGACCGACGCGGTGGTCGTCGCCGGCAGCACCGACTGGGGGGTGGAGGTGAACATCCGTTCCCGCCGGGCGAATTGCGTGGTCGCGGTCGACCGTCTGCCCGAACTGCGGGAGATGCGAGTCGAATCCGACCACATCGAGATCGGGGCGGCGCAGACGCTCACAGAGATCGAACGCCGCCTCGACGGCAGCGTCCCGCTGCTGGCAGAGCTGTTCCCGCAGTTCGCATCCCGGCTCATCCGCAACAGTGCGACCCTCGGTGGCAATCTGGGTACCGGCTCCCCCATCGGTGACAGCCCGCCGGTGCTGCTCGCGCTGGAGGCATCGGTGGTACTCGCCGACGCCGACGGTGAGCGCGAGGTCCCGCTGTCCGACTACTTCACCGGCTACCGGCAGAGCGTGCGCCGTCCCGGGGAGCTGATCCGCGCGGTACGCATCCCGCTGCCGCTGTCGCCGGTCACGGCCTTCCACAAGATTGCCAAACGGCGGTTCGACGACATCTCCAGCGTGGCGGTCGCCTTCGCCCTCGACATCGAGGACGGGATCGTACGAAAGGCACGCATCGGCCTGGGCGGCGTGGCCGCCACCCCGATCCGCGCCCTCGACACCGAGGCGGCCCTGGAGGGCAAGCCGTGGGCGGCGGAGACCGTCGAGGCCGCGTCCCAGGTGCTGCAGGCCCAGGGCACACCCATGGACGATCACCGCGCCAGCGCCGGATACCGCTCCGCGATGCTCGGCCAGAGCCTGCTGAAGCTGTACGCGCAAACCACCGAGGCGGTGTCGTCATGAGTCATTTGTCCGAGCGCCCCGAAAAGCCCGTCGTCGGCGTTTCCATGCCGCACGAGAGCGCCAGCCTGCACGTCACCGGCGCCGCGCTCTACACCGACGACCTGGTCCATCGCACCAAGGACGTACTGCACGCCTACCCGGTCCAGGTCATGAAGGCCCATGGCAGGATCACCGCGCTGCGCACCGGGCCCGCGCTCGCCGTGCCCGGTGTGGTCCGCGTACTGACCGGTGCCGACGTTCCCGGCGTCAACGATGCCGGTATGAAGCACGACGAACCGCTGTTCCCCGATGAGGTCATGTTCCACGGCCACGCCGTCGCTTGGGTGCTCGCCGAGACCCTGGAGGCGGGCCGGCTCGGTGCGGCGGCCGTCGAGGTGGAACTCGACGAACAGCCCTCCGTCATCACGTTGCAGGAAGCGATCGCGGCGAACAGTTTTCACGGCGCCCGGCCCTTGATGGTGACCGGCGACGTCGAAGCCGGCTTCGACGACTCCGCGCACGTGTTCACCGGCGAGTTCCAGTTCTCCGATCAGGAACACTTCTATCTCGAGACGCACGCGGCGCTGGCCCACGTCGACGAGGGCGGGCAGATGTTCGTCCAGAGCAGCACCCAGCATCCCTCGGAGACGCAGGAGATCGTCGCGCACGTACTCGGCCTGCACAGCCACGAGGTGACCGTGCAGTGCCTGCGGATGGGTGGCGGCTTCGGCGGCAAGGAGATGCAGCCGCACGGGTTCGCGGCCGTCGCCGCGCTCGGCGCCAGGCTGACCGGTAGGCCGGTTCGGGTGCGGCTCAACCGGACCCAGGATCTGACCATGTCCGGCAAGCGCCACGGCTTCCACGCCACATGGAAGATCGGCTTCGACGCCGAGGGCCGCATCCAGGCCCTGGACGCCACCTTGACTGCGGACGGCGGCTGGAGCCTGGACCTGTCCGAGCCCGTCGTGGCCCGCGCGCTGTGCCACATCGACAACACCTACTGGATTCCCCACGCGCGCATCGCCGGTCGCATCGCCAAGACCAACAAGGTCTCCAACACCGCCTTCCGCGGCTTCGGCGGACCGCAGGGCATGCTGGTGATCGAGGACATCATGGGCCGGTGCGCGCCGCTGCTCGGCCTGGATCCGATGGAGTTGCGCGAACGCAACTTCTACCGGCAGGGCCAATCAACGCCGTACGGACAGCCGGTCACCCACCCCGAACGGATCTACACCGTCTGGCAGCAGGTTCGAAGCGACGCCGGCATCGCCGATCGCAAGCGCAAGATCGCGGCCTTCAATAGCGCGCACCCGAACACCAAGCGGGCGCTCGCGATCACCGGTATCAAGTTCGGCATCTCGTTCAACCTCACCGCCTTCAACCAGGCCGGCGCGCTGGTGCTGATCTACAAGGACGGCTCGGTCCTGATCAACCACGGCGGCACCGAGATGGGGCAGGGCCTGCACACCAAGATGCTGCAGGTGGCCGCGACCACGCTGGGCATCCCGCTGCACAAGGTGCGGCTGGCCCCGACGCGTACCGACAAGGTGCCCAACACCTCCGCGACCGCCGCCAGTGCCGGGGCGGACCTCAACGGTGCGGCGGTGAAGAACGCCTGCGAGCAGTTGCGCGGGCGGCTGCTGCAGGTGGCCGGAACCCAGCTGGGTGCGAACGCCTCGGACGTGCGCATCGTCGAGGGCGTCGCACGCGTCCTCGGCAACGACAAGGCACTGGCCTGGGACGACCTGGTGCGCACCGCGTACTTCCAGCGGGTCCAGTTGTCGGCGGCCGGTTTCTACCGGACCGAGGGTCTGCACTGGGACGCGAAGGCGTTCCACGGCTCGCCGTTCAAGTACTTCTCCTACGGCGCCGCCGCGACCGAGGTGGAGGTGGACGGCTTCACCGGCGCGTACCGGATCCGGCGGGTGGACATCGTGCACGACGTCGGCGACAGCCTCTCCCCGATGATCGACATCGGCCAGGTCGAGGGCGGTTTCGTGCAAGGCGCGGGCTGGCTCACGCTCGAGGACCTGCGGTGGGACGCCGGCGACGGGCCGAACCGCGGTCGGCTGCTGACCCAGGCCGCGAGCACCTACAAGCTGCCGAGCTTCTCGGAGATGCCCGAGGAGTTCAACGTCAGGCTGCTGGAGAACGCCACCGAGGAGGGTGCGGTGTACGGGTCCAAGGCGGTGGGTGAGCCTCCGCTGATGCTGGCCTTCTCGGTGCGGGAAGCGCTGCGGCAGGCGGCCGGGGAGTTCGGGCCGTCCGGAGTCAGCGTGGAGCTCGCCTCCCCCGCGACACCGGAGGCGGTGTACTGGGCGATCGAAGCAGCCCGCAAGGGCGGCGTGCGGCACGACGGTCGCGTCCCCGACGGCAGCGAAGTCCCCGCCGACGCAAGCGCTTTGAGCAATGCCTGACATGAACTGGGTGGCCGCGGTCGCGCGGTTGCGGGCACGCCGGGAACCCGGCGTGCTCGTGACCGTCGCGACCGTGCGCGGCCACGCACCCCGCCGGGCCGGTGCCAAACTCGTCGTGGGACGGACCGAGACCTGGGGTTCGATCGGCGGCGGCAACATCGAGGCCGTGGCCATCGACCGGGCGCGCGAGCTGAACAGCGCGGCCGGTCCGGAGCCGGAGCCGGAGGTGATGGAATTCGCCCTCAACGACAAGGTCACCGGCCGGCACGGCGTGCAGTGCTGCGGCGGAGCCGTCACCGTACTGCTCGAACCGCTGCCGGTGGTCCAGGCGGTGGCCGTCTTCGGTGTCGGGCACGTCGGACTGGAACTGGCCCGCATCCTGGCCCGACACCACCTCGACCTGCACCTGATCGACACCCGCCCCGACATGCTCGCCGACGAACGACTCGGCGTGCTCGCGGATGCGGTGGCGCAGATCCACGTGCACCACACCCCACTGCTTCCGGAGGAGGTGCTCGCGGAGCTGCCACCCGGCACCCACGTCCTGATCATGACCCACGATCACGCCGAGGACGCCGCACTGTGCGACGCCGCCCTGCGCACCGACGGTCTCGGCTCGATCGGGTTGATCGGCTCGTCGGCCAAATGGGCGCGGTTCCGGCAACGCCTGGCCACCGAGGGCGGCCACGACGCCGCCACCATCGACCGGATCAAGACCCCGGTCGGAATCGCCGGGATCACCGGCAAGGAACCCGCCACGATCGCGGTGAGCGTCGCGGCAGACCTGCTCCGGTCCTTCGAACAGGACCGCCACCGGGCAGCGCCGAACCCGGATGGAGCCACCCCGGCACCGGAGAATCGGCCATCGTTGAGCGAGTCGATGTAATAATCACCCTGCGAGTTAGTCTATTACCTACTCGGGGGGAACCTTGCCTTTCGCGCGCACGGCCGAGGCCGCACGAGCATGGGTCCATGGCTGGACCGTTTCGCGCGGCGCAGCCGAACCTGTGCCCCGTACCTGGGGTTTCACCATCGACGTCGGCCTACCCGGACACGTCATGCGCCACGTCCTGCACTCCGCAGACGAAGCGACCGTCCACAAGGTCACCGAGCACGCCACCGCGCCCGGCGTCTGGTTGAAGGCATTCGTCCCACCGGAAGCACTCGAACCCTGGCTGGCACCTGGCTGGCACCTCGCCGGCGGAGCCGGCTACCTGATGTCCGCCTCGCTCTCCGTCCCCCACGCCCGAGCCCTGCCCGAAACACCCGACGGTTACCGGCTGGATACCTGGACTCGTGCCGGCGTCACCCGCGTCCTGGTCCGCACCGCCGACGGCGCTTTCGCCGCGCGCGGCCAGATCGCCGTCACCGGCCCCAGCGCCGTCGTCGACCAGGTGGAGACCGACCCGGCCCACCAGCGTCGCGGCCTGGGACGCCTGGTGATGCACAGGCTCACGGCCGCCGCCGCAGGGCAGGGCGCCACGGCAGGTGTGCTGGGCGCGACGCCGGAAGGCCGAGCCCTGTACGAGACGATGGGTTGGCGCGCACTGGCTCCGCTGACAGGAGCCATGCGGGGTCCGGGCTCGTCCGGGATCTGAGCAAGGATCAAAAACCGCACCGCCGCCATGAGGTGATCGCGAGCTCGGCAAGAGACGACGCCCGTTCTCGCGCAGACTGCTGACATCCCGCAGCCACCTGGACCCGCTGCTCCAACACCGCTTCCCCGCACTCAGGGCCCGCCGGATGAGCACGTTCGACCACAAGGTGGTGGACGTCCTCACCCCGACCATCGAGCGCAATGGAGTCGGCCTCGCGTTCGCCGCGGTCACACGTCGAGTGGCGCGCGCACCCGTTCGGCCGTCACGAAACGGTCATCGTCCGGTCCCATTCCGACACCAAAGGTCGGCAAGTATTCCGGCAGAGAACGTTCAGCCCGGCACTGCCGAGCCGTACCGACCGGCGATCGCATCCGGGCCTCGCGGCGGGACCTCCGATCCCTGCCCTGTACGTACGGAGCCGTTCGGGTGACCCACCGCAAACCGAAGCCGCGACTGGTGTCGCGCCGCACCGCCATGGCCTGCACCGGCGGCGGACTCATCGCCACCGCTCTCGGCGTCGTCGTCGACCCCAGCGGGGACCCCGTGCCCGGCCGAGCGGAGACGCAGGACGTCGGTGGGGCAGGGCCACCCGCCGAAACGACTCCCGAACGGGGGCAGGCGTGGATGCCGGACGTCACCCACAAACCGCTGGCGGTGAACTTCACTCCGGGCGGGATCAGGGAGATGCGGGGTCTGGTCCTGCATGTGCAGGAGGGCGAGAACTCGCTCCACGATCGCTTCAGCGACCCGGCAGTGGAGTGCTCCGCGCACTTCTGGGTCTCGCAGTCCGGCGAGATCGAACAGTACGTCTCCGCGCACGACCGGGCCTGGGCGCAGTCCGCCGGGAACCCGTCGTGGCTCTCGGTGGAGACCTCGGGATTCGCGAGTCGGCCGCTCACCGCGCAGCAGGTGGACTCCGTCGCCCGGATCTACGCCTGGGGCATGGCGCAGCACAGGTGGCCCCTCGAGGCCGCCTCCACACCGCTGGGCCAGGGGTTCGGCATCCACAGCATGGGCGGCCAGGACTGGGGCGGCCACGCATGCCCCGGCCCTCTCCGGTCCGCCCAGACGGGGGCGATACTCAGCGCGGCCCGTGTGAGGTACCCCCGGTAGGCGTCGCAGTGTTGGCGGCGGATCCAGTCCGACCCTCGAGCAACATCACGAGCAGGGCTGGTGTCGGGCCGAGTTCGGTGACCAGCGGACGGGAGCAGGAAGCCATTCCGTCCTGCGGTGGCTTCAGGATCCGGCCCGTGCGGCAGCGTTTCCGTACACGGCATAGGCCAGCCTCGTCGGATCGCCGGCGTTCTCCCGGATGGCGCTGCGCGCGGCGAGCGAGGCCTCTCCGAGTGTCTGCTGACCGGATGCGAAACCCTCGTAGAACGCCTTCGCGAACGTCAGTGCGGAGTCCGAGCGCACCGGCCAGAGCGTGCCCACGAACGCTCCCGCCCCGGCCCGCAGGAACTGCGGGGCCCAGCCAAGGGTGTTCCCGAACCAGTCGATCTCGCCCGCGCTCCGGCAGGCATTGAAGAAGATCAGGGGACGCCCATCCCTTAGGGACCCGGACTCCGCCGCCTTCGCCAGGTCGATCGGGTCGAATGGAGCGTCCGCCATGGTGATGTGGGAGCCCTGCGCGTTGAACGTGTTATGGCACGCGAAGTGGATGAGCCCGGTGTGTCCGAGGTCTATCAGGTCGGCGAGCTCCCGGTGGGTGGTGATGGCCCTGGCGCCGCCCGTGTCCTTCCCGGCGCCTCCTGTGAGACAGGCGTGTACCGCCTCCATCTCGGACACGGCTTCGGGCGGCGAGCCCGGCGGTACCACGAAGGTGGCGTGGTTGAGGGGAAGCCGGCCAACGTGCTTCTGGTGGTAGACCCGGCGGACCAGCGGAAGCCACTCGGAGAGGAAGCCTGGACCCTCTTGCTGACCGTTGACGGGATACAGTAATTCCCAGGGCACGACGTCCTGTTCGCCTATGACGGTGAAGGAGTTCATGCGCGCTGCCTGGTCCCAGAACTGCCGCTGGACGGCAGTCGGGACGGCCGACGTCCACAGCGTGGACCCGAGGTTCACCAGCCGCCGGTAGCGGTACTGTGCGTCGGAAGCCCCACTCGGACCCGCGGCCTTGGCCATGGCACACAGCTCCCGGTAGATCTGTTCGCCGGCCCGGCGAGGGTCGTTCCCGCGGAAGTGGAAGATCTCTTCCTCGTGCCAGGTCGCTCCGACCAGCCGGAATTTGTACGTACCGGCCGTCTCGTCCTTGTCCACCACCAAGGTCGTCTCGCCCGGGTCGTACGCCATGCTTTCCAACGGGGCGTGGCGCGGCAGCCCGTCGCGGGTTACGCTCCCGGGTTCCACGGTGACCGCGCAGCGGACCTCGCCCAGGCACGTCGGTCCGCGGAACGCCCGGACGGTCACCGTGTGCGTACCGGGCACGGAGGTCCGCAGTCCGAAGAGCAGCACGGTCGAGCTCTTGTGGGGGAAAACCGTCAGCTTCTGCTGAAGATCGTCCAGGGCGACGAGCCCCGGTGCGTGGACCGTGATCGTCAGACGCGCTCCGCCGGGCGGCAGGGCGACCAGCCCGGCCAGCGGGCTGCCGCGCTCCTCCCCGGAAACGACCTGGACCTGCAGCGGGATCGTCCGGCCCGGTGCGGCCTGCTCGGCGAAATCGACGACGATGCGGTGTGGTTCGGCGCCCTCGGCGAGGAGGTGGTCCGCGGAGCCGGGGCCACCAGGGTCCCCGGCACGGCGGGGCGAGGAGGGTTCGGCGTCTGCGTATCCACCCTGCCGGTCGGCCCTGGACACCTCGGGGCCGTGGCCGGCATAGGGCAGTCGCGCCGTCCCTGCCCGTGCGGCACGGTCGCTCCTCGCGGAGAGCTCCCGCTCCCGTGCAGCTAACCCAACGGTGACGCTTTGAGGTTCTGGCCTCGGGGGCTCGCTCCCTTCGCGGACGAGCCACGTGAGGATCTGCGGCATGGCCTGGAGCACTGCGGCATGCACGGGCTCTGCAGCCGGAGCGGCCACCGCGCCGGGAATCCGCTCGGCCAGCCAGCGGGTTCGGTTGCGGTCTTTGGCCTCGGCATGCCACAACAGAACCGGAGCGGTGATCGCCGCCGGGTCGAAACCCCAGGGCCTGCTGAACGCGAGGATGTCGTCGATCCAGCCGTATGCCGACGTCCGCAGCCCTTCGCGGTAGTTGCGCAGAAGCATCGACCGCAGACCAGCATCGGCTACGCCCATCCGGTCGTGGGCGGTCAGCTCACGCCGGAGTTCGTCGAGCAGACTCCCCGGGTCGCGACGCAGTTCCGTGGCGGGAGCCAGCAGATGGCCGGCATCCCCCTGCGGGTCGTGGCCGGCCGCCCCTCGATGGCCGTGCACCGGCTCATCCATCCCGTCGAACGAGTCCAGTCCGTCCGCACCCCACGGCGCTGTCCCCATCATGACCGCGACGCGGGTCACGCGATCGGGCATCAAGGCTGCGCAGGCAAGGGCGTGCGGGGCTCCGCCCGACCTGCCCACGATGGCGAATCGCTCGAAGCCGAGCTCGTCGGCGATCGCGGCGACATCACTCGACCCATCTGCCACGCTGCGCCCCGGATACCGGTCCGACCCGCCGTAGCCGGGACGGTCGTACGAGATGAGTTGCGTGCGCCGTTGGTAAAGCACCATGCCGCGCGGCATCGCACCCAGCCGGCTCCCCGGTGTGCCATGCAGGAGGAAAACGGGTTGGCCCTGGGGGTCCCCCAAACGCTCGACCGAAATACGCCTGCCGTCCTCTGTCCGCACCAAGTTGCGCACGATGGATTCCTCTGGGATGACGGGGCTTGATCTTGGGCTTACAGTGCCGCCGTCATGGCCTTGTTGATCTCCGCTGCCACGGCTGGCATCGACCAGTAGGCGGAGTGGGTCCATAGCCCGGAGCTCGCCGCATGCGGTACGGGCACGTCCAAGGGGTGTCCGCCGTGGTGGTGCCGGAAGACCCTCGAAGCGCAGAAGGCGAGCACGTCGAGAGGCTCCCACAGGTTCACCCAGTGCGCGAGTGACGCGGGCAGCTCGACGTTCTTCTCGCCGTCGTAGGAGCCGAGCTGACCGCCCCGTGGATCGCAGACGTGGAAGAACGCCGCCTGCGAGCCGAAGGTGAGTAGCCTCGCCGTCCACAGCGGCGAAGCGGCCGTCGCCATGTCGACGGCGATCACGCCCCCGAGGCTGTGGGCGACGATCCTGACAGGATGCTCCGGTGTGCGGCCAAGACGCGGATCGACGGACCCGATGACCTCACGGACCCGTTCGTGAATGGCCCTCTGGTGTCGCTGATAGACGAGTACATCGCCCAGGAAAGCCGTCGCGCCCGGGCCTACCCGCGTACGCAGAGCATGGTTGGCGCGCCCGGCAACGGCCTGGACTGCGGCTCCCGCAACACGGTCCAGGTCAGCCAGGCGCCGCTGAAGCACGGCGCGCCATCCCGAGGGGTCCCTCGGTTCCTTGCCGGCCCGCAGCTCGCCGTAGGGGTCCTCTTCTTGAAAGGAATCGAGGTCGACAAGGACCCCGGCGAGGGCGCGGCCGGTCTCGCGCAGGAGGGCTGGGTCATCCAGGGTGCTCAACCAGCGCGTCTGGGGCCAGTCGGCCTCCAGGACGTCCAATCCGTCCTGAAGACCTGAACTTCGAACCGGGTCTGCACGCAAGCCGGATCCGTCCCCGTCCGGCGCGACGTCGAGGCAGTCGGCGATTTCCTGTGCGACCTGGGGCCAGTTGTCAGGGTTGCCGCGTCCGAGCCCCGGTCGAGCCGGGCCGTTCAGGGCCCACGGGAGCCCGGAATCGTCCCCGGCTCCATCCCGTAGGCCGGAGCCGGCATTCTCGGCGGCCGCCTTGGCCGTAGGGATGGTTCTTTCGATGAAGTCGCTCTGGGCGCCGAGGTCTCCCCAGTACACCGGGACCAGCTCAAGCCCCGTTGCTGCTTGCAGTGCAATCACCGAAGCGGTGAAGGCGCTCGGATCGCGCTGTGCGACGCCGTGGATCACGAATACCGGTTCACCCACGCCGAATCCCCCCGTCCCGCACCCGCGCGCGTTCGCGGACTGGGGACAGCATGGCGGGCCGGACGCAGCCTGCGCCAGAGTCCCGGCGGTAACTGCAAGCCGCACGGATGGTCAACGTAGCCTGCGTGCGTGCGAGAAGTGGGCGTGCCGGCTCAGGCTCCACGCCGAGCTCTGCACACCGTTCCAGATCTCCTGTTCGGATGCGTCGCTCCATACGGCCCGGGTAGTCATAGGAAATCGTGACGATCGGACTGCAAGGAGTGATCTCGTGTCACTGGTACTGCGGGCGGTGGACATCATGGGCCCGACGTCGTGGCGCTGGCTCATGCAGGACGAGCGGGGGCGGCTGCTGGCCGATCACCAGGTCCAGCTGGACTCCAAGACGTCCGAGTACGAGGCGTTCTGCGACCTGTACGGGTACGTGAGTCGCAACGCCGTGCCGGATCGGCGGGCCGCCAGTGAGGCGGCGCTGACGGCCCGGGTGGGAGAGCGGCTCGGGTCGGCCGTGTTCGGGAAGGAGATCAGTGCGGTACTGGCTCGCAAACGCCCCGTCACGGTCGAGGTGCGCCTGTCAGAAGAGGCGGCATTTCTCCTGGACCGCCCACTGGAGCTGCTGCACATCGACGGCCGGCCTTTGGCCCGCTGCGGGGTCAGCCTGGTGCACGTGCTTGAGGCGGTTAAGGATGCCCGGGACTCGGAGGGCCCGGAGCACAAGACGCCGGTGGGTGACCAGTTGCGCGTCCTCGCGATGTTCTCGATGCCGTCGTCGACCACGGTGCTGTCGCTGCGTCGAGAGCGGTACGAACTGGTCCGGATGGTCCGGCAGATCAGCAGTCGGTACCGGCGGTCGATCGAACTGAGGGTACTCCAGTACGGCGTGACGAGAGATCGACTGGCCGAGGCCGTCGGTAGCCATCCCGGCTGGGATGTGCTGCATGTCAGCGGGCACGGGCTGCGAGGCGGCGTGCTGTTCGAGAAGCCGGACGGTACGCCCGACTGGGTGTCGACCGGTGAACTCGTGGAACTGCTGCGCCCGGCACGGCACCGTCTCAAGCTGGCCGTCCTGGGGGCCTGCCAGTCCGGCGCCGCCACGGCCGCGGAGACGCTCCGATGGCTGGGGCTCGATGTTCAGGCCGAGATGCTCGAACAGCAGGCCGAGGCGGAGACCCGTGGTTCCGGTTCGCCCGGCGGGGCGGCGATGGGTCTGGCCCGGGGACTGGTCAGCGAACTGGACGTCGCCGTGCTGGCGATGCGCTATCCGGTGGCGGACGACTTCGCGATCGCCCTCACACGTGAGCTGTACCCGAGGCTGCTGCACCGGGGCCAGCCCGTGGATGTCGCCGTCCGGGACGCGGTTCCCCGCGCGGCCGGGGACCGGCCCTCTCCGGGGCGGCCCGCGCTGTCTGCAGCCACTCCGGCCCTCTTCGGCGGTGGCACTGTCGGGCTCACCGTCGCTCCTCCGCACGGGGAGCCGGTACTCGACCCGTATGCGCAGCGCATGGCGTGGTTCCCGCCGGAGCCGGAGCGGTTCGTCGGCCGGACACCCACTCTCGTCGACACGAGCAGGGCTTTGGCATCGGACAGCGGACGTAGCGGCGTACTTTTCCTGGGGATGGCCGGGGCGGGCAAGACCTCATGCGCACTGGAGGCCGCGTACCAGCACCGCGACCAGTTCGGCGCCTTCGCGTGGTGGCAGGCCCCGACCTCTCCATCGGACACGAGTCACGCTCTGTCCGGGTTGGCGCACGCCTGGGAGGAGCAGCTCGGCCTGCCGATGATGCATGCCGTCGAGGGTGCACGGGAACTGGAGAGGTTTCTGCCCCGACTGACGGCGCTCCTACGTGAGCAGGCGGTGCTGCTGGTACTCGACAATGTGGACACCCTGCTCACACCGGCGGGACAGTGGCGCGACCCCATGTGGGCGTCGCTGTTCGGGGCACTGACGGGCCACGACGGTGAGTCGCGTGTGCTTCTGACCAGCCGGATCGCACCTGCCGGGCTACCTGGGTCCGTTTTGTCCTGCCCGACCCACGCGCTCACCCTGGCCGAGTCGATCCTTCTGGCCCGGGAGTTGCCCAATCTCAGCCGATTGCTGCGCATGGAACACTCCGCGGAGCGGGTGGCCGAGCACGTCGAGCCCGATCCGGAACTTGCCCGGCAGGTCCTCGACGTGGTGCAGGGACATCCGAAACTGCTCGAACTCGCCGAGGCAGCCACGGCCAACACCGTTCAGCTTCGCGCCAGGCTGGCAGCCGCGCAGCAGGCCGCCCAGGGACGAAGCGCCGGGCTGGGCGCGTTCTTCGGAACGGGGTCGAGTGACCTGGACGCGCAGCAGTTCCTGGCCGTCCTGGGTGCTTGGACCGGCACCGCCCTGGCGGATCTTTCGGAGCCGGCCAGGGTCCTGGCGGCGTTGCTCGCGTGTGCTCGGGACGACGATCGCGACTCCCATGTCGTCGGAGTGGTGTGGCCGTCGCTGTGGCGCGACGTCGACGGCGGTGAGACGCCGGATCTGCAGGCCTCGCTCGCTCCACTCGTCGCGGCCAACCTCGTCGAGGTCACGCGCGAGCACCAGGGTCACCGCAACCTCGAGATCGAGCGGTATCGGATGCACCCGGGCGTGGCCGAGGCTGTGCTCGGCGCCGTCGAGGACGAGTTGCAGGCGGCAGCCGACGGCGCTCTCGGCAGGTTCTGGGGTGCGGCCGTGTACGTCGGTCTGGACCAGGAGTCCACCGGAGGCCGCACCAGCGAGTTCATCGTTCGCGCGGCACTGTCGGCGGCGCCCTATCTGCTGAGGGAAGGCCGTTGGGGCGACACGGTGTTCATGCTGCAACAGGCGGACCGGCGTAGCGGGTCGACGAGTACGGCCGGACGGATGGCGGTCTACGTCCGCCGTGCGATCGACGGCGAAACGGACCCTGACCAGCAGGCATGGTACCGGCGCTTCCTGCTGGAATTGCTTCTGCGTTTCGATCAGGCCGAGGCCGAGGCCATGCTGTCGGAAGGCGGTGACGCGGCCGACAGCGACAGCTCGGAGGACGCCCGGGTACGAAAGTTCGCATCCGTGCAGATGCTCCGCTCAAGGGGTGATCTCGGCGCGGCACTGGAGGCCGCCGACGGCCTGGTCGCCTTGAGCGGGAATGCCTGGGAGGAGGCCCGAGCACAGGCGGAACGGCTGCTCGTGCTCCTTCACATCGGACGCGTGGACGAGGTGACGGAGGGCGCGTCGGCTCTGCTGGAACGCCTCGGCACGCTGCCGGAACCCGAGGCGCACGGCGGTATCACCTCCTGGGATCTCCGGGAACGCGTCCTGGCCCTCGCCGTGCGAGCGGCCGCCCAACGAAATGACTGGGTCGACGCGTTGGAGTTCAACCGGCGCATCCAGCTCAGCGAGCGGGAGCGGGGGGCACCTGCCATCTGGCAGGCACGGACATGGCTCAACAGCCACGGCCCGCTGCTCCACCTCGGTCGCTACGACGAAGCGGAGGTCGTCCTACGCCAGTGCCAGCAGGTATTCGAGGACGAGGACGAATTCGCCTTGCTGGGTGGTGTCTTCATCGCCCGTGCGCTGTTGCAGGTCGCGCGCGGCCGACTCGACGAAGCGATCACGCTCCAGTACACGGCACTGCGCTACACCTACCGGCAAGCCGATGTCGAGCCCATCGCCGCCGGCCACCACAACCTCGCGGGATATCTACGGCACGAGCACCGCGACGCGGAAGCGGTGGCGCACGCCACCGCAGCAGCCCTGCTGCGCAGGGCGACCGGACGCATCGGCACCCTCGACGACACCATGACACGGCTGGCGGCACAGCTCCGCCGCAGCGGCGAGCCGCACGCCGGCGACCTCGATGCGCTGGTGACCGAACTGGGTCGGTTCGACGGCGTGGGCTTCGGCGTGCTCTTCGCCAAGGTGCTCCCCGATCCACAGGAACGGGAGAAGCAGTTCGCGGCCGTGATCGGCGCCGTGCACCGGCCCGCCGAGCCCGAACTGCAGCGGTGGGCCCCGGTGGTGAGAGACGTTGTAGCGGCAGCGCGTGGCGACGAAGAGACCGCTCGGGGCGTGGCGCTCTTCCTCGACCAGTTGGACCGGGACGAGCAATGGACGGCCCTCGCCACGGCCTTGCGTGAGACGCTCGCACGACCGGACGCCCATGAGACGGCCTCCGGCCTGGACAGTCTCGATGACATCGCAATCCTCGTCGTGGCTCTCGTCTGGGTCGAACTGAGCCGGGACGACGGGTCGGCCAAGGCGCTCGCCCGCACTCGGGCAGCGGTGCGGCTGCTACGTCGAACCCGGTCGAGCTACGACATCCACACGGCCTACGCCCTTTCGGTCCTCGGGGTACAGCTGTGGCTGTCCGGATCGCGCGAGGAAGCCCTCGGCGTGCTGAAGGAAGCCGAGGCCAAACTGCGGCACCGAACTCAGGACCGTCCCACGGCTTATGAGCCCGAACGGGCGGAGGCACTGGACAACGTGGCTGCCGTGCTGGCGCGGACCGGGCGGCCCGCTGAGGCACTCGAGCCGGCACAGGAGGCAGTCGCACTGCAGCGGCGGCTCGTGCGGGCAGACCCGGCCATGCACCTGTCTCGTCTCGGACGCTGCCTGGACAACCTCGGGGTGTGCCTGTCGGCACTGGACCGACACGATGAGGCCATCGAGGTCCTCGAAGAGGCCCTTTCCCTGAGGCGGGGCCTCGCGGCCGGCGATGCAGCGACTCACTGGGCCGACTTGGCCGACTCTCTCGGAAACCTTGCCATCGCCCTCGCCACGAGCAGTCGCCTCAACGAAGCACAGTCCTTGGCCGAGGAAGAGATCGCCCTGGTGCGGCAGCACATCGAGGAAGATCCCCAAGCACTCAAGCCGCGACTTGCCCGCGCCCTCACGAACACGAGCCGTTTCCATCAATTGGCAGAGCAGTGGGAAGCGACGCTGACGATGCTCGACGAGGCCGTAGACCTCCAGCAGCCAACAGCCGACGCCGCGATGACCGACGATGTGATCGAGAGTCAGTTGTCGGTGATATCGGAGGTGCTCGATCAGTACGCTGAGCGACCCGATGTGACCTACCGGGCGTACGAGATCGTCCGTCGGCTCGCCCTCGGCAGAGAAGGGCCGTTCGAAGGTCAATTGAGCATTGTTCTCACGACCATCGGCGTCAGGTTGATGCACCATGGACGACTGGACGAGGCGCTGACAACAACCCAGCGGGCTCTCGAGATCCAGCGTCGCCTCTGTGGTTCCGATCCCTTCTTCCGACTGGCGGTCACAGGCGCACTCTCCATCCTTACGGCCATCACTTCCGCGCTGGACCGGTGGTCCGAGGCGCTGTCCTACGCCCAAGAGGCGGTTGCACGACATCGTGAGCTGGTGCGGGTGAAGTCTCCGGCGCCCTATCCTGGCTTCCCCCAGGCACTGGCGAACCTCAGTCTGGTGCTGACCGTCCTGAATCGCTGGAGCGAGGCGCTGGACACGACTGACGAAGCCATCGCCGCCTACGAGGCACCCGCGTTGCCCAGCACAGAGGCTCCCTCTCGAGACGCATTGGCGGACCTGCGCACCAGAAGGGACTACATCTTGAGGCACCTGCAGCCCAACGGCTGAGCATGTCGGCGGCTCGTCGGGGTGCCTTCGTCCCCTGCAGGGGGCCTGTCCGGCGGCTCAGGCCTTCGGCGTGAGGTCCACGGCGTGGGTCATGTTTTGCAGCGCGCGCATGCCTGGGCTATCCGGGGTCGACGCCGGTCAGGTCACAGCTTGCGTCCCACAACCGCGCCGCGACGGAGGCGTCGGCGAGGTGGTTCCACACCGGTCCACGTCGGGGCTCGCCCCGCAGGCCGAAGACGCGCGGTCCCCACAGCTGGCCTCCACGCACGGCCGGGTCGAGCACCGCCCGGACCGCGGGCCATGCGCCGGCGTGCTTGCCCTGGACGAGGAGGGCCGCAGGCGCCGCGCTCAGCCGGGCGCTGGTGGTTCGCACATGTACCGGCGGCCGTGACGGGGTGAGGGAGTCCAGCGCACCGCCGGGATGGACCACCACGCTCGTCACCGTGCTGCCGGCAGCGCGCAGACGGCGGTCGAGTTCGACGCCGAAGTACATCTGCGCCAACTTGGAGCGTCCGTAGGTGCGCTTGGGCCGGTAGTCCTTCCGGGACTGCAGGTCGTCCAGGTCGAGCCGCTCGGACTTTGCCGCGAAGCTGCCCGTGGTCACGACGCGGGCCTCCGGCGCGGCCGACAGCAGCGGCATCAGCCACCGGGTCAACGCGAAGTGCCCGAGGTGGTTCGTGCCGAACATGAGCTCGTGACCGTCCACGGTCTCCCTGCGCGGCGGGGCGTCAAGCGCAGCGCCGGCGTTGTGGACCACCGCGTCAAGGCATTCCACTCCCAGTGACTTCCCCACTGATTGCAGCGACGAGAGGTCGGCGAGGTCCAGCCGGAGGACCCGCACCCGCGCACCGGCAACACGTGCACGGATCGAGGCCATGGCGACCTCGGCCTTCGCAGGATTCCGGCTGCCGAGCACGACGGTCGCTCCGGTTGCCGACAACTGCTCCGCGACGAAGTACCCGATGCCGGCGTTGGCACCGGTGACCAGGAAAACGCGGCCATCGGCACGCGGCAGCCGTTGGACCTTCCAAGGCGGGGTGG
Source organism: Streptomyces sp. NPDC032745 (assembly GCF_055579465.1). Lineage (NCBI taxonomy): Bacteria > Bacillati > Actinomycetota > Actinomycetes > Kitasatosporales > Streptomycetaceae > Streptomyces > Streptomyces sp. NPDC032745. The sequence goes on from NZ_JBVING010000018.1 coordinate 128,362, forward strand.
AGGATGCGGACGACATGGCGACGGGCTCCCTTGCTGGTGAAGGCGGCTGCAACTGCTCCGCCGGCAACTCGGCACCCACGGTTCCAGTGGCCACCGACACATCGCCTATCGATCACCGACAGCCCCGCGAGACGGCCGATATCCCACCGACACGGTGCTGACCCGTCGCCGCACCATGCCGGAACGTCGCGTTGGCCAACCGGAGCAGGGGTCGGGGGCGCAGCGCACACTAAGGTGATCGGCATGGAGCCGGTGCCCACCCTCGTGTACTCGGACAGCCCCTTCATCGACTTCCGTGACTACGACTTCGCCGGGGGCTGCCATGGCTATCGCTGGGTCGCCACCAAGTACTTCCGGCTGCCAGCCGATGTGCCCGACGACCGCGACGTGTTGGCGGCCTTGATCGCGCACCCCCAGTTCCGGGACACGTACGACGGAGCGGGCGTTCAGGACTGGCCTCGGCACGGCCAATGGTGGCTTGACCGCATCACCCCCGACACCTACAAGGCAGTCGACGACGCAGCCGCAGCCGACGTCATCCACTCGTGGGCCAGCCAGCACGGCAACATCCCGGGGAATCTCGAGGCACGCCTGCGGCAGGAGATCTACACGCCGATCCACACGGCAACCACCCGATACGTGCTGGGACAGCTCCCCGAGGACGCGTTCCACGACTACGGCCCCATCCACATCGACTACCACGAACTGGTCCTCATCGACCGCCCAGCAGCCGCACTCACCCTGCTCGTCGCAGCCGACGACTAACCCTCCTGGGACTGCACCGCCGATGCTTGAAGCCGAGGCATTCGGACAGTTCCAACATCTGACTCCACCATTGAGCCGTTTCCCTCGGATCACCTTGCCGGCCAGCTCTCGGTCCTACGGGGCCGGGACGGCGTCCGGCCGTGTTCTTCAGGTCTGGTGGCGCCGGCCACACCCGGACCCGCCTAGCGGCAGGTGGCATGGAATCACTGGGCTTCTCCGTTCCGGTGGCACTGCTCGCGCTCACGCGCACCGGGGTCAAGACCGGCTACGCCATCGACAGCGTCCGCAGCACCACTCAGGACGAGGAGCACCCGTCCGAGAAGGGCCGGAGCCTCGTCGGCACTGCGCCGCCGGCCGACTCAGCGGGATGCCTTGCGGCGCAGGCGCAGCCATGCCCAGGTTCCGACGCCAGCCGCAGCCAAGGCGGCAGCTGCCCCGAGGAACCAACGGGCCGGAGATGCCACTTCGGCGGCCAGGAGGCTGCGCGCGGGATCGTGGCAGTCGGCGGGGGGTGCGGTTACCCGGTAGCGGGCCCACTCCTTGGCGGGTTTGCCCTTCTCGTTCCAGTGCACGACGTAGACGCCGGGTTGGGCGTCGCACCGGATCCGGACCGTGGCACTCACGTGCCTGTCTCCGCGCATCACCACCGGCCGCGTGAACCCCGGGGACGACAGTTCCACCATGCCGTCGTTGCCCATCTCCAGCCCGTCCTCGGCATGGAGTTCCCCGCCGGCCGGCACGGAGCGTACGTCCCAGGGCGACGCAGGCCACTGCGTACCCTCGGGGTAGCGCTCCTCCCTGGACTCCGGCGGCCGCGCGGCCACCTGCCGCGCGCACTCCGCCCGCTCCGCCGCGTCGGCCGGCGCCACCCGGATCCTGCCCCACAACCGGTCGATCTTGGAGGCGTTCTCGTCGCCGAGGGGCGATCCGAACCGCACCTCGTAGGAACCCGGCTCGATGGTGCAGGAGACCGTCGCCACCGCCTTGAGGAGGAGGTCGTCCATCCGGAAGGTGCCGTCGGCGGCGAAAGCCGGCGAGGCCACCCGGACGTCACTGAACGCGTCCCCGGACCTCATGGCCTCGGTCGTCACGATGACCCGCTCCCCCGGTCGGACGGACAGCTCGGCACTGCTGGGCAGCGGCCGGGGCGGGTCCTCGGCCGGCGCCGCTAACGCGCTGCCCACTCCTGTCGCCAGCAGCAGTGCCAGCACTCCGACGGCACCGATCCTCGTCGCTTCTCTCCCCATTTGAACCCCTTCTCCTTTCGTCGATGATCTTTAGATCCCTGCATACCCTGCCCCCTCACCGAACTGACGCATCATTAAGGCCTTCTGCGCTGCGTCAGAGGAATCCGGGGGCGACGGGACGTGCACGTCCTTCAGGGCCGCCACCTTCGACGAGGCATGCCGGCTGCGGGCTCACCTCGATGCCCGCTCTCGCCGCCAGGACCAGCACCGTGGCGACGAACCTCTAGGACAGGGCAGCCATGCTGCTACCCTCCAGACGATCAGCACAGCGCCTGGGGGCACTTCATGAGCTTGGCATTCGTTCTTCTGACCGCTGGCCCCATGTGCCTCGTCGGGGGAAGCGTGATCGCACTGAACGTCCGGGGAAGCGCCCATGCACTGGAACGCAGGGCCGCGGGCAACCTCGAGCGGGCCATGCACGCACCGGGAAACCTCGGCCCGCCCCAGCAGGTCATGTCCGCCCAGGTCTACCGGTACCTGGCGACAGCAATAGCCCTCGGCGGACTGGTCTTCACTCTCGGCGGCCTCCTGGAACTCGCCTGACACGGACAGGCATCGGCGCTCCACACGGCCCGGCAGGCAGTCAGTCCCGGTGCGGCGCTCGCGGGCGAGCCGGCCTGGCCGGTGCGGGCCCAAGGCGGGGGCGGAGGCGGCAGACCCGCCCGCTGCGTCGCAGAGTGGACGGTCACTCGCGGCTGATGTGTCCTGCGGGGCAGTGGATCCGGTGCGGGGCGGCGTTCCCCAGCCAGGCCAGCGCGCAAGGCGAACCTGACCGACACCAAGGAGCAGGGCAGGGTGTGGGTAATGCGGCCCCTCTACGACTCCCGCCCCACCATGACGACCTGTGGTGGCAGCTCGACTTCGATCACACATACGATGCCGACATGATCGCCGCATCCGTGGACACCACCTCACAGAGTTACGCCATGGGCCAGGTGGTCGGAGTCCTTTCCGTCGCCGTTGTCGCCATCGTGCTGCTCTGGCGCCTCACCCGCTCCTGGCGCGCGCCGTCAACCCCGGCGGGCGGCGATGTGGCCTCGACCCTGCACGAGACGAGGAAGCGGCGCCTACTCGTCATCGGTGTGACCGTGCTGATCGCGGGGGGCGCGGGGGTGAAGGCCGCGGCCTCGTACAACCCCGAGCCCCGGGCCTCCGAGGCGATGGCAACCGGGCCCGTTCCCCAGGGCCGGGGTGCGCCGGCGGGCACGCCGCGTTCCGTCGTCCTGCCGGCCAGCTTCGCGGACTTCCGGCTGATGACCGGTGAGGCCACCGAGCGGACCGAGGCCGCAGTGCTCGCGGGCCGCAAGCTGCCCGAGGGATTGAAGGCCGGCTACTACGACAAGGACGGGGACGAGAACCTCGACCTACTGGTCTTCGTCCGCAGCGCGGAGTGGGACCCCAAGATCCTCGAGGAGAAGGCCACCAAGTCGATCACGCAGGAGTTCCGCAACTACTTCGCCGGCGCGAAAGCCCACGACGTGACCCGCTTCGAGCCGGGCCCGTACGGCGGAGGCCTCAGCTGCGGCCTCGCCAAGGGCCCTGACGGCGACCAGGCAATGTGCGCCTGGAGCGACGCCACCACCTTTGGCGCGGTCCGGATCGTGCACCCGACCACCCTCACCGACGCTGCACAAGTCACCCTCGCACTCCGCAACACCGCCACGCACTGAACACGCAGCCGTCGCGAAGATGGCGCAACGCTCGAACTGTGAAGTGCTTCCTGAAAATCGGCCACCCGGTACTCGGCGGTGACCCCAGGCCCGCTCACCGGATCTCCCCACTCATAGGGTGTTTGGCCTGGGCTCGAGCGGCCTGATCACGCCTGCGTACCGGTCGCTATGCTGCCGGGATGACCGCGCAATCGCCCCCACCGCTGACCCTGGAAGCCGCCAGAGACCTTCAGAAAACACTTCAAGCCGACATCGGGCCGGGCCTCAGCGAGCGGGAACTCGACGCAATCGAGGCACGGTTCGGCTTCAGCTTCTCGGCGGACCACAGGGTCTTCCTTGCCGCCGGGCTCCCGCACGGTTCGCAAAGCTGGCCCGACTGGCGGCATGGCGACCCCGAAGACTTGACTTCGCGGCTTTGCCAACCGGTCGAAGGAGTGCTCTTCGACGTGGAGTACAAGCGCTTCTGGCATCCCGCCTGGAGCCCAAGGCCTGCAGAGACGTCCGACGCGCTGCAGCTCGCCCGGTCCGAGTTGGCGGCCGTACCGCAGCTGGTCCCCATCTACAGCCACCGCTACCTGCCTGGCACCGCCGGCGAGTGGGGCCACCCGGTGCTGTCCGTCCACCAGACCGACATCATCTTCTACGGGAACGACCTCGCCGACTACATTCGAAACGAGTTCACCGGCCGGGCGAGCAGTCTTCCGGTCCGCGCGACCGTCGACTTCTGGTCATACTTCGTCGAGCGCGGTCCGAGCACCGACGCCACCGCACCCACGCCGTACTCCCCGTACGCCGTCAGCGCGCAGGAGGCTGTCGAATGCCTGCGGATGCTGGCATTGGAGAGCCTGATCGGCCGGCAGCACTACCCGCACCAACTGATCGAGGCAGGGCTTGCGGCACTGGTCCTCGATGTCGAGGCGCAATCGCTTCCGCTGCTCGCCGGCCTGTCGCGCGCGGAGCATGAGAGCGCCGATGCGCTCTTCGACCAGGTACTGACCGAGCTGGGGCTGTCCGGCGTCCTTCTCACGGACGACACCGGCACCCCTTGGGAGGCGGCCCGCTGGGAACTCGTGCGCTGGTGGCTCCGGTTGATCGTGAACGGAAGCCTGGCCCCCGGTGCCGGCGGTGACGTGATCACCTACGAGGGCTGGGGCGCGCTGGCCCGACCCCAGTCGCTTCAGCCGCTCGTCGACAAGGTCGACGCGTACAACGACTGGGACGCAATCCGGAACGGCACACGCGAGCAGCTGACCGGAGCGATCGTCGCAGAGGCCGAACGGCTGCTCGCCGGTCCCTGGCCGCCGCTGGACTGATCTCCCAGCCGTCGCGTGCCGGCGACCGCCTTCTCCTCGTCGGCGGCGCGGCTGTTTCCCCCGGTGGCGGTGGCGTTGCCCGTGTCCTCGGCTTTTGCGGAACCGCTGCCCTGGCCCAGCCAGCGTTTGACGCCCGAGACGGCGCTCGTGCGCGTCGGCCGTTCCAGTTCGGACGGCCGTGTCGTCCGTGCGGGCCGTGCGGTGGGCGGAGCGCTGGTGCAGCGCCCGGGTCAGGGCGGCGGTGCCGACGGAGGCCTGGATGGAGTCGCCGGTGAGCTGGCCCGCATCGGAACGTCCAGTACCCAGATCAACGGTGTGGAGTCCGCTGCTGCGACGGCCACCACGATGGCCGCGGCCTTCCGCGTACGCGACATGCCGAGACCCTGCGGTCGGTCGGAGCCCCGCCGGGGAGCCGCCGCCGCGCCCGCCCGCCCGCGCCGGTTCCGCCTCTTCTTCCTGCTCCGTTACGTGTGCGACGCCCCGTCAGGCCGGGGTCAACGCGCGGCGTAGGCTGGGGTTCCGTGCCACGGCACGTAAAAGCGAAATAAAGGAAGGCTGATCGTGCGAACTCCCCTCTCATGGCTTGCCGGCAGGTACTTACTCGGAGCGAAAAGCGTCAGACTGGCCGCACTGGGTTCGGTCGTGGCAAGTATCGCGATCATCGTGACCGGTGGAATCGTCCGCGTCACCGGATCCGGTCTCGGCTGCACCGATTGGCCCATGTGTACGGGAGAGACGCTGGCCCCCACTGCGGAAATGGGAGTGCACGGCGCCATTGAATTCGGGAACCGGCTCCTGACCGGGGTGCTGTGCGCGGTGGTGGGCTGGGTCATCATTACCGCACGCCTCCAGGAAAAGCCGATGCCCGCGGTGTTGCGCGGAGGCTGGGCGCAGTTCTGGATCGTCGTACTGAACGCGGTCGTCGGCGGAGTGACCGTATGGATGCGGCTGAGCCCGTACATCGTCGCCGCACACTTCCTCGCCGCCACGCTGCTACTCACCGCCGCGGTGTACACCTGGCACGCGGCGTACGCCGATGACGGTGCCGACGGCGCCGCGCGTGGCGCGGGTGGCGCGGGTGGCGCGGGTGGCGAAAGCGACGAGGGCGGCGAGGGTGCCCGGCCCGGCGCATCGGCCCCGCTCGCGCCGCGGCCCGCCGCGCGGATCCGGTCGCTGTCGGCGGCCCTGGTCGCGGTGACGGCCCTGCTGGTCGTCGTGGGTACGCTCGCCACCGGTTCCGGACCGCACGCGGGCGACTCCTCCGACGTGGCGCGCATGCCCTTCAACTGGACGGCCGTGACCGTAGCCCACGGCGTGCTGGCCGGGGCGGTCCTGGTCCTGGCCGGAGTGCTGCTGTCCGCGCTGCCCCGGGACGGCTTCGGCGCCGCGCGCCGCAAGGCCGCCGTTTTCCTCGCCGTGCTCCTGGGTCAGGGCGTCGTGGGGCTCGTGCAGTCGCTGACGGCCCTGCCCTCGCTCGTCGTGATGCTCCACCTGCTGGGCTCGGCTCTGGTGTGGACGGGAGTACTTCAGGTGCACTTCACGGTCAAGAGGGCCTCTTTCGGTCATTCGGGTCCGGTGAGCGGTGCACCGCTGCCGCGTGCGCAGGGTGCCGCGACGCACGCCTGATCCACCGGAAGACCAGTGCATCTTACATGTACTCGACAATTGGAATTCGACATTCCACTTTCGTCCACGCCACGCCTTCCGGCCACCATGGACGACGGCATCGAAAAAACGTTCTCGCAAATCCCCATCCCCCCTTGTTAGGTTGAATATCAATCGAGCGGAAGGGGGTGACACAAATGAACGACCACGAGGTTGTCGAGTACGAGGCGCCCGAAATGCTGCCCATCGGCGAGTTCTCCGAGCTCACGATGTGGTACGGCTGGGCCAGCAACGACGGTGAGGGCACGGCGATCATCTAATCGCCGCGCGCAAATTCAGTTGGCTAGGGGGATTCCTTGAGTGCGTCATGGTTCATCGCTTTCCCGGAGAACGTCGATGACGCATTTCCGGTATCCACCGGGCCCTCTGAGAACACCGAAGTGCTGACGTACGCCTCGGGCCGGACATGGGTGGTCGCGGACCGCTCCCATTCCCGCCTGATTGCCGCGGAAGCCGGCGCCAGACGCCTCGCGCTGTTCGGCGAGACGAGCATCGACGCGGGGCGTCTGGCCCACCTGCTGGCGCAGCACGAGCGAGCCGCCGACCTGATGGCCGCCGCGCACGAGATCGCAGGCAGCTTCCACATCCTCCACACCGACGGCCGCTCCACCCACATCCAGGGCAGCGCCTCGGGCCTGCGCCAGGTGTTCTACACCCGGCGGCAGGACGGCTCGTACGCCGCATCCGACTCGGCCGAACCACTGGCCCGGCTGAGCGGTGCCACCCCGCGCATCGAGATGGTCGCCTGGGGGATGCTGCACCCCGGATTCGACTACGGGCTGACCCACGGCACCTACTGGCACGGGGTCCACCGGCTCCCCGCCGACCAGCGGCTGCGCATGACCGCCGACCGGGCCGAGACCACCACCTGGTGGCGTCCCCCGGCGCCGGAACTGTCGGTCGCCGACGGCGCGCCGAGGGTACGGGCCGCGCTGGAGGAGGCGGTGGCCGTCCGGCTCGCCACGGCCGGCGGCCTCTCGGCGGACCTGTCGGGCGGCATGGACTCCACGTCCCTCTGCTTCCTGCTGGCCGGCCAGGGCGCCCGGTTCCAGTCCTTCGTCGAGCAGACCGTCGACCCCAACCACGACGACGCCCACTGGGCGGCGATCGCCGCCCGGGAGATCGACCGGCCCCTGACGGTCCTCGGCCCCGAGGACGTCCCGGGTCCGTACGACGGCATCTGGGAACCGGGCCGGGGACTCGTCCAGGACGTCCCCTACGGACTGGGCGAGCCGTACACCCTCATCCGGAACCGGGCGCGGAAGACCGCGATGTCCAGGATCTTCGCCGCCACCGGCTCCGACGTGCACATCGGCGGATTCGGCGGGGACGAGCTGTTCACCATCGCACCGTCGTACTTCGGCGACCTCTACGCACGCGCACCCCTGCGGGCGGTCCGCGGCATCCGCGACCTCGCCCGCCTGAGGCGCTGGAGCCTGCCCGCCGTCCTGCGCGCGCTCGCCCGGCAACAGACGTACCAGGGCTGGTTCGAGGAACAGCTGAGCAGTCTGCACCTGCCCCGGCCGGACGTCCTCGGCCCCGGCCTGAGCTGGGGCCCGCAGGTCCGCGTGACCCCGTGGTCGACACCCGCCAACGTCGAGGCCGTCCGCGCGGTCGCCGCCGCCGGTGATGCCGGCCGGACCCCGCAGGCGGACACCCGCTCGGTGCACACCAGCATCGCGGGACACCGCATCGGCGGACAACGGCTGGGCCCGCTGCGCGCACTGATGGAGCACCAGGGGATCACCCTGTCGCTGCCGTACATGGACGACGCGGTACTGGAGGCCGCCCTGTCGGTCTCGCGAGCCGAGGCCCTGCCGGGTACCGGATTCAAGCCGGTCCTGAAGGCCGCCATGCGGGTGGACGCGACGCCGGACTCCCGGGCGGGCGCACTCTCCCGCTCCACCAAGGGCGAGTTCAGCATGTCGGTGCACCGCGGCCTGGCCCGCAACCGCCGCTCGCTCCTGGGCCTGTTCGAGGACTCCCTGCTCGCCGAGCACGGCCTGGTGGACATCGACCGGCTGCGCGCCACTCTGCGGGACACGATGCGCCCCGAGTACGAGACCAACGCGCTGGAGCTGACCGTTGCCGCCGAGGCCTGGATGCAGGCCGTCGCGACGGCCCCGGCCCCGGCCCCCGAACGCCCCCTGAAAAACCGACGACTGGCCTCACCATGCTGAAGATCTCCCCTCACGTCGTGCTCACCAGGACCGAGGACGCGGCCGTACTCCTGGACAAGAAGTCCGGCACGTACTTCCGTATCAACCCCATGGGGACTGCGGTGTTCGAGATGCTCGCCGCCGGACGCACCCAGGACGAGGTCGTGAGCGAGCTGTCCACACGCCATCCGGCGGCCGCCGACCGGATACCCGGCGACGTCGCGAAGCTGATCGACACCATGCGGCGCGCAAAGGTGCTGGTGTGACGTGACACTGCCCATGACCCTGGAGCCGCGCGCCCGGCTGCCCCTGCGCCGACGGCCCCTGCCGATGCTGGCCGTCGCGGCGAGCCGCCTGCTGACCTGGCTGAGCCCGCACGCGTTGGAGCGGGTGCTGCGCCGGGCCAGCGGCGGCGCCCGCCCCGCCACCCACGCCGAGGCACTGGCCGCGCGCAGCGACGTCGTCTCCGTCAGCCGTCGCGCCGCCGGACCGTACTGCCTGGAACGCTCGATCGCCGCGGCCCTGCTGGCCCGACTGCGCGGCAGCTGGCCCGACTGGGTCTCCGGCGTCAGCCTGATGCCGTTCGCCGCGCACGCCTGGATCGAGGTGGAGGGGCGGGCGGTCGGCGAGTCCATGCGGCTGGACGCCTTCCACAAGAACATCGTCGTATCCCGCGCCCCCCGCACGGAGCGGAGCGGCGGGCGACACGACCACACCTCCGAGAGTTGAGAGGGACGGACACCATGGACACCAAGCGCATAGTGGAGCAACTGGCGAGCCGGGGACACGCCCTGGTACCCGGCTTCGTGACGGGCGAGGCCCTCGCCCGGGCGCAGGCCGCGATCGGCACCTACTTCCCCGACCCGGAGGGAAGCGGGAGCACCCCCGAGGAGGTCAACGCCCTCAAGCACGCGGTTCCGTTCCCCTTCACCAGCAACGACCTGAACCGGCACGCGCTGGACACCCGGGTCATCGACGTCGTCGAGGACCTGCTCGGCACCACGGACCTGCGGCTGACGAGCTCCTTCATCCAGGCCAAGTACGGCACGGCGTACGGGGAGAGCCGGGACCAGACCCTGCACAACGACGCCTGGGCGGCCAGCAGCCTGGTGCACCCACGTGCGGACGGCGTCTACCAGCGCGTGTACGGCATCCTCTACCTGACCGACGTGACCGTGGACACCGCGCCCACGTATGTCGTCGACCGCGCCGCACACCTCGGGCTTCCCCTGCTGACCGACGCGGGCAAGGGCTCGTACGACAAGGCGGAGTATCCCGGACTGTACGAGCAGGAGCGGCCCGTGGAGGCAGAGGCCGGCTCGCTCCTGCTGTTCGTCGGCGACATCGTCCACCGGGGGTCGGCCTACAACGAACGGCTCGGGCGGCGACTCGCGCTCTTCTTCAACATGCACGGCGCGCAGGCCCGTTGGACGGACAAGCACCTGTGGTCGATGCGGCCGGCCCACCCCAACTGGGACACCCTGCACGAGCTCATGGTCGAACTGGACCCGCGCCAGCGCCACCTCCTGGGCTTCCCGCCCCCCGGGGACGACTACTGGACCGACGAGACGATCGGGCACCTGGAGCGGATGTACCCCGGGATCGACTCCAAGCCCTACCTGCCGCCGACCCCGGCTCAGGTCCCGGCTCAGGCCCCGGCTCAGGCCCCGGCCCCGGTCCCGTCGCCGGTCGCCCCGTGACGACGGAGCGGTCCGGGTACGCGGGACTGGCCGTCGACGGGCTGCGCTACCTCGGAGACGTACTGGAACTGGGAGACGGCTTCGACGCGGCGGCCGAGGAATCCGTCCGGACCCTCTTCGACGGCTGGGGCCACCGGGTCTCGCGGGACTTCGACGGCGGCGGGACCAGGCAGGACGCCGTGTCGACCGCCCCGTTCGAGTACTCGCTCGTCCTGCGGGAGGACCGCGTCGACGTCCGGCTCTTCTTCCGGCCGCTCCCCGAACGGGGCCCCGCCACGGTGTCCGGGAGCTGGGAACGCGGCCGGCGGACACTGGCCGAGCTGGAACGCCTGGGCGTCGCACGCCTGGAGCGGGCCCGGGAGGTCGCCGACCTGTTCCGGCCGCGCAGCGAGCGGGCGGCGTTCGGGATGTGCCTGGCGGCCTCGGTCCGCGCCTCGGGCATCGCCCGCCCCAAGGTGTACTTCGACACGCTGGCGGCGGGCGCCGAACACAGCCGGGAGACGGTCGGGACGGCGCTCGGCCGGCTCGGCCAGGGCGGGGCGTGGAGCTGGCTGAAGCGCCACGACCCGCAGGGCATGGCGCACCTGATGCCGGCCTTCTTCGCGCTCGATGTGGACGAGTCCCCGCACGCCCGGATCAAGTTCTACACCACGGTCGCGGAACGCTCGACCGCCGAACTCGAAGCACGCCTGGCCCCTTTGGGCCGCGGTGCGGCGGCCGCCGCGGTCGGCCTGGTCGCGGACACCGCCCCGCAGGGCTCGACGGCGCTGGACACGCCGGGGGTACGCCCGACCCTGTGCTGGAGCATGACCTCGCGCGACGGGGCACGGCCGGACGACGCCACGCTGTACCTGCCGTTCAACCTGTACGCCCCGCAGCAGCAGGACACGCACAGCCGGCTGCGCAGGAGGCTCGACCCCGCGCTCCTGGCCCGGGTGGGGCGGCTGGTGAGCGACCACGCCGCGGCCGTGGAAGGGCGGGCGAACCCCTTCCACTGGGCGGCGGCCAAGCTGGTCCACGGCGGGCGGGCCCTCACTCTCTACACCTCGGCCGCGGCGGTGGAGGCGGCCCGGACGGTCCGGGCCCCGGCGCAACCCCGTTCGGACTCCCTTCCGGTCGCGACGTAGCCGTATCCGGCGAGGCGTCCGACCGGCGCGGGCCGGCAGCTGCCGGAGCGCGCCGCGGCAGTTCGAGGACGTCCGCGATCAGAGTCGGCCACGGCGAAAACCGGGTACTCGATGCGGACACGGCCTGTGAGGCTGTGCGGGTGACTGAGACGACCCCTTACGACGCCGACCGTGCCCGATTCACCCGCCAGGCGCTGGCACGCCTGGTCCTCTGCGATCACGCCGTGGACGTCGCCGATGGCGCCACGGGCCTGGTCGCCACCGAGAACGACCCTGACGCCGGTCCCGGGGGCCGGGTCAGCCAGGCGTTCCAGCTCATCGAACTCGCGGAGCGAGCTCTGGTCTCGGCCGTGGTCTACGAACGCGAGCGGGGCAGCTCCTGGACGGAGATCGCCCAGTATCTCGGAATCGGTCCAGCAGAAGCGGAAGAGCGCTTTGCCGAGAACCTGGACGGCTGGAACACGGCCTTCGACGTCCCCTACCGGCTCGACGACACCGGCCGAAAGCGCATACCCCAGCTGCCCACGGCAGCGTACGACCCCGCGTGGGCCTGCACCCAGCTCGACCGCTGGGCCGGGAACCGGCTCATTCTCGTCAACGACAAGCACCCCGTCAGTTCGGGTCTCGTCATGGCTGCGGCTGAGGACGTAGCACCCCCGGTCACCCCGTAGCGGTGCTCGGCCACGCAGGAACGGCGATCGTTTCGACGAACGGAACGCGAGCCTGAAGGCAGCCGGCGGCGCTCCGGGGTGAAGCGGGAGGGGGGACGCGCCGCACGCTTCCTGGTCGCGGCGGCCGCCGCGTCGCATGCCTCAGCGAACGCCGGCTCCTCGCTGCGCCGGCTTGCCCGGCCCGAGCCGTCGAAGTGGACGGCGCAAGCCTGCTGCATCGAAGCTCGCTCGTTCGCATGGCATGCCAGCGGGTCGCAGCGACTCCAGCGGAACGATTCGTCATGGTGGGACGCGGACACGGCCCAACCCGGCAAAAGACACGCCGATGAGTGAACCCGCATGGGCAGACTCAGCATCACCGCCCAGGCCGCCCCTGCCGTCGCGCCGGACACGCTCGTCATGGTGTGCAGCTCTGGACGGCTGTTCGCTGCAGCGCGGGTGGACTCGCGGGAGCGACGGTGACCTCAGGAGAACACCTGCAGCAAGGGCACAGAAGTTGGATCACATGACTACGTGGAAAGGCCGGAAATGGACAAGAAGAAGCCGAAGAACCAGGACGATCCGGAAACACTCTCTGACGAAGAGATGATGAAAGTGATCAATGAAATCCTCGACAGCGTCCCACCCGAGCAAGCCGAGGACTGCCTCCTCGCCATTGCCGAAGGGAGACCGGCTCCCCGGAGCGTTCCGGTTGAACTGACCCCCGCCCAAGCGAACAGCCTTCTCCTCTTCCTGCACAGAGGCGGCGGCTGATCCGTCCCGGATCGACGGGGCACACCCAGGTGGTGCTCTCGGCGTACTCGAGGCGAACGTGCTCAGTGGTGACAGGCTGCGTGCTCGAGACGCGGGAGCCGATCGGTGGGCAAAGGAGGCGTTGTCCACCGACGCAGGCTGCGTGCCGTGTTCGGCAGCTGGCGGGAGAAGTCCACCGGCGGCTCCCCACCCGGGGCCTAAGCCGGGGAGGACGCCCCGGACAGCCGCAGCAGCGCCCGGGTGACCTCGGGGGCGTGGGCGGCGAAGGGGCCGAGGTCGGTGGCGCGGGCGTAGGCGGGGTGGTCGGAGAAGGCGTCGAGCCGGTCCAGGGCGCGCAGACCGTAGTACGCGGACGGTTCCGCCGCCGCTCCGGGTGCCGGATGTGCGGTTCCGGCGACGACGGCCGGCAGGATCTGCTCGAACAGCGCGTGGCAGGCGCGGACGCCACGGAGCATGACCTGGTGGTAGCGGTCCTCGGGCCCGACGGGGAAGCGGTGTTCGGCCAGGACGCGACCGGTGTCGATACCGACGTCGACCTCGTGGACGGTGGCGCCGTACTCCGTGTCACCGTGCAGCAGCGCGAACAGGACGGCGACGGAGGGCAGTCCGCGGTGCCGGGGCAGCAGCCCGTTGTGGATGTTGAGGATGCGCAGTCCCTCGACCCGGAGCAGCGGCTCCCGGAAGATGTGCCGGTTGTTGAGGGACCAGACGATGCCGTCGGTGCAGGCTCGGGCCAGCGTCCCGGCGTGGGCGTTGATGTCCGCGACCGCCAGGTGGGGCGCGTCGGCAACTGCGGCGTCCAGCGGGTCGGCGGAGCAGACCAGGTCGACCGGGTGGCCGCGGGTGGCGGCATGGGCGACGGCGCGGCGCAACAGGGATCCGTCTCCGACGAAGATCACGCGGATGCCTCCTCGCGGGCGGCGGTCAGCTGGGCGCAGACCTGCTCGAGCGTCAGGTCCCGTACCAGGCACTCCAGACTGCCGGTGAACCGCTGGGCCTGGCCGGGAGTCAGCAGGTCCGAGGAGACGGCGGCGAGCATCTCGACGAGGGCCAGGGAATCACCGCCGAGGGCGTGGAAGTCGGAGTCCGCCGACAGCCGCGCTCCGTCGACGCCGAGGATCGCCGCCCAGTGGTGCCGGACACGCGCCTCCAGAGTGACCGCCGCGGACGCGACCGGTGGGGGTGCGACCGGCGTGGTGCGGGCGAAGGGGTCGGGTAGGGCGTCGAGATCGGTCTTGCCGCTGACCGTGCCGGGCAGCGCGTCGACCACGACGACATGGGCGGGGACGAGGTGCGCGGGCAGGGTCCGGGTGAGCTCGGCCCGCAGGACGCGGTCCAGGTCCGCGCGTACCTCGGGGTCGTCGGAGTGCGGCAGTACGTACGCGCACAGCACGGCCGCCGCGGAGTGCGGGCGCCGGCGGGGCACTACGACGGCCCGGCGGACGGCGGTGTGGGTTTCGAGGACGGCGACGACTTCGGCGGGCTCGACGCGATGCCCGGCGATCTTTACCTGCTCGTCGATGCGCCCGGCGAACTCGACCGCGCCGTCGGCCAGTCGGCGTCCGAGGTCACCGGTGCGATAGACGCGGACTCCGTCGGGGCCGGTGGTGAAGGGAGAGCGCCGGCCGACGCGAGAGCCGTCGGCCGTACGTTCAGCCGGGGCGAGGTAACCGCGGGCCACTTGGACCCCGCGTACGACGATCTCGCCGGTGCGGCCGATGCCGCCCGGTCCGCTGCCGATGGCCTCACCGTCCTCGCCGACGAGGTCGACCCGGGCGTACGGGCCGGGCAGGCCGATGGGGACGGTGGCGCCGGTCTCGCTGCCGTCCACGGTGTGGGCGAGCACGGCGACGGTCGCCTCGGTGGGCCCGTACGCGTTGATCACACGGCAGCCGGCCCCGAAGGCGGCGCGCGCGGACCGTACTGCGGCGGGGGTGAGGGGCTCACCGCCCAGCAGCAGGGTGCGCAGATCGTGCGCGGGGCCGCTGCCCGCGGCGTCGAGGAGGGCGAGGTGGGAGGGCGTGAGCGCCAGGGTGTCCGCGCGGTGCTCGGCGACGAGCGCACGCAGGGCGCCGGGCGAGGCAGCGCCGGGCGCGAGGACGGCCGTACCGCCGGCCAGCAGCGGCAGGAAGAGGGGGAAGCAGGAGATGTCGAAGGCGTAGGAGGAGGCGAAGCCGAAGCGGGTGCGACCGGTGACCCGGCAGACGCCGGTCATCCAGCGGACGAATCCCATGAGACTGCCGTGCTCGATCTGCACGCCCTTGGGGCGGCCGGTGGAACCGGACGTGTGGATGACGTACGCGAGGTCCCCGGCGGCGGGCCGCACATCCGCGGCGGCGCTGGTTCCGGCGTCACGGACCGCGCCGACGCCCAGCGCCCCCGCGTCCTCGTCCGGGCCGGGACCGTCGAGGAGGTCCTCGACTGCGAGCAGGGTCCCGGGCACGAAGGGGGCCAGTTCCGCCGCCAGGTGTCGCCGGGTCAGGCACACCCCGGCGGCGCACCCCCGGAGGGTCTCCCCGATCCGCGCGCCGGGGTGGCCGGGGTCCAGCGGCACGTAGGCGGCGCCCGCCTTGAGGATGCCCCACAGGGCGCACACTCCGGCCGGAGTGCGGTCGACGACCAGTCCCACCAGGTCCCCGCGTCCGACGCCGCACCGCCCCAGCCCGGTCGCGATCGCGTCGGAGCGCCGGTCGAGCTCGGCGTACGTGACCACCCCCTCGGGCCCGTCGAGCGCGGGCGCGCCAGGGGTACGGGCGGCCTGGGCGCGGAAGACGTCCACGACGGTGAGCTCGGGGACGGCGGCCGGCTCCGGTTCTGCCGACGCCGACGCCGACGCCGACGGTGACGGTGCGGGGTAACCGGCCGCGACGTCCGGGCCGGACCGGCTGACCTCCACCGCCGTGTCGCGGAAGCCGGCCAGGGTCGCGTCCAGCAACTCCGCCGCACGCGCCGCGAGACCCGGGCCCCCGCCACGGACGCCGAGCGTGATCTCGGTCGCCGTGCCGGTCTCTGCCGCGACCAGCGAGAGCGGGACCAACGGGGCGTGCACCGGCAGCGCGTAGGCCGTGGACGCCGTGAATCCACCGCCGGAGAGTTCGGCCGGGTCCAGGCGGCCGAGGTGGGAGACGACCGCCGACGCGAGGTGTCGGTCGGTGCGCAGCGCCACGGCCTGGGCGGCGCGCAGCAGACCGGCGGTCACGGCCGACGGCAGCGGCGCGAGGGCCGTCTCGAATCCGGTGGCGAGTTCGCGGCCCTCGGCGAGGGCGGTCAGCAGTCGGGTGTGCGCGGCCGTCCAGTCCGCCCCGGGGCACAGGTCCAGGAACAGCGGCAGGCTCAGGTTGCCCGTCGCCGCGATCCCGGGGCGGTGGCGGCGTAGGTCTACGGGCACCATGACACGGGTGTCGAGCCGTGCGGCGTCGGTCAGGGCCTGAGCGAGGCGGGCGGTGAGCGCGGGGTGGCGGCCGGGCAGGGTCCGGCGCAGCCACAGCGTACGGAGCGGGCTGCCGCCGGCGTTGGCCGTGCCGAGCGGGGAGCGGCGGGCGGGGCTGGGCGTGGGCCGCGGCCCGGCGGTCCTGAGCCGGCGCAGCAGCGTGGCTTCGGTGTCCACGTCGAGCGCGGGCCAGGCGGGCTCGCCCCGCAGAGCGCGGAAGACTTCCCGTACCCAGGTCAGGGCGCCGTGACCGTCCATCACGGCGTGCGAGGCGCTGAAGACGAGGGTGGTCACCGCCTGGTCCCCGCCGGCGCCGGGCACGATCAGTACCTCGCAGCCCGGCGGCTCTGCTCGTCGCGACGGCTCGGCGGGCAACACGACCGTCCCCTGCGCCGAGTCGGCGTACGCACCGGCGCGCGGTGCGGCGTACCGCACCCGCGGCGCCGGCCCCCCGGCTCTCCACATCGCCCCGACGCGCACGAGCGAGGACCCCGGGCACGCCTCGGCGGCCTGTGCCAGGGCTGTCTGGAAGTGCCTGCGGTCGGGTACGCCGTCCCCCTCGACGACGATGCGCAGGGCCATGGCCCCCCGGGCATCCCCGGCGGCGATGTAGAGGCGCTCCGTGGGCGACACCGGGCGCCGGTAACGGGCGGCGGCATCGGCGGCATCGGCGACCTGACGGAATGTCATGATCGGCTGTTCCCTTGTTCGGTGCGGTCGGGTGCGGTGCGGTCGGGTGCGGTGCGCAGCGCGGGGCGGCCCGGCGAGACGGACCTGGAGCTGGAGCTGGAGCTGGTGGAGACAGCCGGGCCGGCGGTCCAGGCGGAAACGCCGCCCACCGCCGTCACCCACTTCTGCAGCGCTCGCAGTCCCTCGGCCTGGGTGCGCGGAGCCGCGTAGCCCAGGTCGTGACGGGCGGCAGCGGTGTCGTACGTCGCCGAGCGGGTCAGCAGCGCCAGCATGTAGCGGCTCAGCGGCGGACCCGCATCCGTACCTCTGCCTCTGCCTCTGCCCGCGGACCGGTGGCGCAGGTGCCAACCCGTCTCGACGGCCGCGGCGATCCCGCGGCCGAGGCGGAGCGGGATGCGCGGGGCGGGCGGAGGGCAGCCGAAGAGGGCGCCGACCTGGGCCAGGAACGGCCACAGGTCCGTCTCCTCGCGGTCCGCAACGAAGTAGGCCTTGCCGCCGACCCGCCCGGCGGGGGCGAGCGCGGCACGCAGGCAGGCGTCCACCGCGTTGTCGACGTGGCACAGCGACACCAGGACCCGCTTGCCGCCCGACAGGTCGGGCAGCCGGCCCGCACGCATGGCCTCGACCATGCGCGGCAGGAATCCGGCGTGGTCACGCGGCCCCCAGATGCCGCGCGGGCGTACGGCGCAGGTGGTGAACTCCGGTCCGTCGGCGGCCCGTACGTACTGTTCGGCGATCGCCTTCGTCTCGCAGTAGTGGTTGAACCACCGCTCCGGGTACGGGGTGCTCTCGTCGATGTCGAAACGGTCGCCCTCCCGTACCCGCATCAGCGCGCTCGGGCTGGAGACGAAGACGAACCGCCGTGCCCCCGCCGACCGCGCCGCCTCCAGCAGCCGCAGCGTGCCGGTGACGTTGGCGGCCTCGAACTGCGCACGGCTGCCGTGGTCGACGACCCGTGCCGCACTGTGCAACACCGCCCCGCAGCCCTCCGCCACCCGCCCCAGTGAAGGGCCGTCGGTGAGATCGCCGGTGACGACCTCGACGCCGGGCAGGGAGCGCAGCCGTACGGAATCGCTGCCGGGCCGTACGAGGGCACGGACCGGATGGCCCCGGCGCAGGGCGCCGTCGACCAGGTGCCCGCCCAGGAACCCGGATGCTCCGGTGACCAGGATCTTCACAGCGCTCGCCACCAGGTCGCGCCGTAGAGCATGGTGCGTCCGACCACCTGGGCGGTCCCCTGTCCTGCCTCCCGGCCGCGCGGCAGCGCGAGCGGGATCTGCGCGGCGTGCACGCCGATGCTCAGGACGGCGTCGGCCCACCACAGCCACCGCAGCACCGGGAGGTCCGGTACTCCCGCCGTCGCTGCCCACAGCGCTCCGCCGACGAGGTACGCCCACCCGGCGAGCGGCACGATCCGGACCGCCCGCCGGCCCGAGGGCGATGCGGGCCGGGCTTGCTGCCGCTCGGCCCAGCGGGCCAGCTCCTCTCTGCCGATCTTGGCGTTGTGCCGGATGTCCACGGGGAAGCCGGGGTGACGCAGGAACTCCTGGAGGCCGGTGGTCGGGGCGTGCGCCGCGGCCATCGTGCGCAGTTCGGCGACCAGCTTCGTCCATTCGCCATCGTCGAGCGCTGCCCCGTCCGCCCCGGTCTCGGTCTCCACGCAGACGACGGGCCGCTGCGCGCCGGCCTGCCCGATGCCGACCAGGGCGGTACGCCGCACCAGGGGATGGGCGTTGAAGACTCCCTCGCAGCGCACGGTGTGCAGGTCCCGGTGGGCGGTGCGCACCCGCTGCGCGGCGCGTCCGCAGAACCACAGCCGTCCCTCGTCGTCGAGGCGGCCCAGGTCGCCGGTGCGGTGCCAGATGCGGGGCGCTTCGCCGTCGGGGCGTTCCTCGGTCACCTTGTGTGCGGCGTCGGACCGGGGGGCTCGGTGGTAGCGCAGGCTGACGGAGTCGCCGTGGACCAGGATCTCGCCGACGCGGCCCGCCGGCAGGCCGGTTGCGGAGTCGAAGCGGGCGAGCGGGCCGTCGGTGACGGGGGCGATGGCCACTCGGGTGCCGGGGACGGGCCGGCCGACGCAGGTCCCTTCGCCCGCGGCGGCAAGGGCCGCGGTACCGCCGCCTTCGCGACCGGTGTCGGCCTCGTCGTCGCCGAGGACCTCGGCCGCCTCGATCGAGGTGATCGGCAGTACCTCTGTGGCTCCGTAGGTCACATGGATCCGCGCCTTCTCGTCGAGGACGGAGCGCAGCGCGGCCACGACCGCGTCGGGCACCGGGGCCCCGCCGGAGACGACGCAGCGCAGGTCGGGCAGCGGGTGGCGGCCGCGGGCGGCGCCGGTGAGGTGCCCGGCCAGGTTCCGCAGCAGGGCGGGCGAGGCGAACATCGTGGTGACGCGGAATCGTTCCAGCGCGTCCACGAGCAGCGCCGGGTCGGCCTGGGCGACCCGGGCGGGCGCGAGCGGCGCCAGGACCAGGGTGGATCCGTAGACCAGGTCGAGCACCCCGTAGAAGGGCAGGGTGACCAGGGAGACGTCGTCGCGGGTGCGGCCGTGGACGGCTTCTATCTGGCGGGCGATGGACAGCGCCATGCGGTGGGTGTACTCGACTCCCTTGGCGGGGCCCGTGCTTCCGGTGGTGAAGCCGATCATCAGCAGCTCGTCCCCGCCGGTCGGCGCGGCCGCGTCCGCGTACTTCCCGGTCGCGGGGGTGGCGCGCAGCGCGGCCAGCGTGTGACCGCGGCCGAGCCGGCGCCGCCCCAGGGTGACGGGCACGCGTACCCCGGCGAAGGTACGGCGGCCCAGGACGCGCACGAGCTGCGCGAGGGGCGGCCCGATGAACGCCTCGGCGCCCACGGCCCGGTAGCAGTGCAGCATGCGCCGTACGCCCATGCCGGGATCCACGACGACGGGCACGGCCCCGACCCGGAACAGCGCGAAGCAGAGGGCGAACAGCTCGGGCCCGGGCGGGGCCATCAGCACCGTCCTGGTGCCCCGGGTGATCCCGGCGCGCCGGAATCCGCGGGCCAGTTCCTCGACCGTCTGCTGCAACTCGGCGTAGGTGATGGTGGCGTAGCCGCCGGAGCCGCGGCCGTCGGGGTGGATGACGGCCGGCTTGTCGGGAAAGGCGCGGGCGTTCCGCTCGAGCCACCCGGCCACGCCGTCCGGGTCGGTGGCCGGTCGCTGCACGGCGGGGTCACCGGTGAACCTCGTCTGCGGCACGGGGCTCACCACCCCTCGGGCCGGTAGACGGCGCAGGCCGCGCTGGGTCCGGCGCCGACGGTCACGAACAGCAACTGGTCGTAGTCGTCCCGGCGTCCGCCGTCCCTGGCCCGGAGGTAGCCGAGGACCGGCGCCGCGGTGTGCGGCTCTCCCCCGGCCCCGGCAGCGGCCCCGGCAGCGGTCTCGGACAGGCCGATCACCAGCGTCCGGTCGAGGTCGATGCCGGTCTCCTGCGCGTAGTCGGCGGTGGCACGCGCCGCGAGCTCGCTCAGCCGCGCCTCGTGGCCCGGCTCGCGCCGGACGGTGATCGTGGTCCGTCCCTGGCTGCCCATGGTGTCGGTGTCGAGGTAGCCCTCGACATCGGTGGGCCGGTCGGCGGTGTAGTGGCGCACCGGCCCGAACCCGGCGCCGGGATCGGCACTGCGCTCCAGCAGGAAGGCACCGGCCAGATCCGCGTACGGGTAGCCGGGGTCGCGCGCCGCGTCGCCGCCGGGGTGGACGTCGGCCGCCGTGATCAGCAGCCGCTCGGTGCTTCCCGTCTCCAGCAGTGCCTGCCCCACTTGAACGGCGTTGAGCACACCACAGGCTCCGTTCATCAGGTCGAAGGAGAAACCCGCGGCCGGCTCGGGGTCGGCGATGTAGTCGAGGTTGATGCCGACCTCCTTCTGGACCAGGGCCGACATGGCCGGTTCGAAGGTGTTGTGCTCCCGGTAGACGCCGGCGTTGATGAGTACGCCGATCGACGAGGCCGGCACCCGCGCCCGGTCCAGGCAGCCACGGGCGGCCCGGGCGGCAAGGTCCACGGCCGAAGCCGGGGCCTGGGCCCCCGGGGCGCCGGTCGGGGCGGACGCGTCGGGCACAGCGGTTGCGGCGGCGGTGATGACGATGCCCATGGCTCACACCCCCACGTTCGTGAGGGTCGCGGACAGGGCACCGGTGACCACGCCCGAGGCGGCCGGCACCAGCAGGAACCTGGCCCCGCGGCGGGCGCTGCCCGCCCTGAGGTGCTCGCACAGCGTCAGGAAGTGCGACGTCGTGGCGGTGTTTCCGTACCGTTCCACCACGGAGAGGGAGGCGGGCATGGCGGTGCCGAATTCGGCCTCGGCCGTCTGGTTGACGTAGTCGATGAAACGGGTGCCGACCTGGTGCTGGATGACGTAGTCGAAGTCCTCGCAGGCGAACGTCCGCCCGCTCTTGGCCAGGAGATCCCCGTGGAACCGCGGCCACAGCCTGAGCCGGTCGCGGTTGTGCATCTTCTTGTTGTCCGTGTAGAGGGCGATGCCCGGGGTGCGGTCGCTCGGCATGCCCATGCACAGGTGGGAGTACTCGGAGCAGGTCATCAGCTCGACGTAGTGAATGCGGTCGGCCTCGTCGGCAGAGACGTCCAGGACGACCGCGGCGGCCGAGTCCCCGACGGAGAGCGAGGCGAACTGCGGGTCGTAGGAGTCGGTCATCTCCTGTGCGGCGGTCTGCGCGACGCGGGTGGCCTGCTCGCCGCTGACGACCAGGCCGCGCCGCACGGCACCGGAGCGGATCATCCGGTCGAGCAGCCAGACGCCGGTCATCATGCCGGCGCACGCGTTGGAGACGTCGAAGTGGACGGCGGCGCGGGCGCCCAGTTCGCTTGCCAGCATCGCGGCGAAGGAAGGCTCGAAGGTGAAGCGACCGCCGTCCTTGAAACGGGTGATCGAGGCGGAGATGACGATGTCGAGGTCGGCGGCCCGGTAGCGGGAGGACTCCAGCGCGTCCCGGGCGGCGGCCAGGGCCAGCCCGAACGAGTCCTCACCGGCCGCCGGTTCGGGGTCGGACACGCGCCGCTCGGCGATCCCGGTGATCTTCTCGATGTCCACGTCCCCCAGCCCCGGGACCCGGGCGGCGAGCTGAGGTGTGGTCTGGACTGCTGCCGGCAGGCAGACGCCTAAGGCTTCTATTCGGCTGTATGCGGTGGTGCTCATGTGTGTCGCGCTCCGTAGCGATCCGCCTGCGGGCATGGGAGTGCCGAGGCGGTGGTTGACAGCTGGATTCATGGGGCGCCCGGGGAATTACGGACAGCGAAGTTACCGTAGCGTACGGATCTCATGCCGGGCCGTCAGAGATCCGCAAATGCGGAAGATCCGGCCGAATACCGGCCACCCACCGCTCACCGCGACAGCGGTCAGAACCTGGGCCTGCACCCCGTTCAGCGACGTCCAGGCACTCGAAAACCTGTCCGGAACCACCCGGTCCACTCACCTCCACCCCGGCTTCGGGAGCGACCGGACGCCCGCCGGGCTCACGCGTGTGTCCACGCCCGCAGGAGGGCTTCACGCTCGGGCGGTTTCGGTGTGCCACCGCCGTGGTCCCGGCTCCAGGCCGTGAGGGTCCGAGGGTCTGCCGTGCCCTCCCGGAAGCGGGCCAGGAGGTGCTGGGACAGGGTGATCTCCCGGGGGGTGTAGCCGTCGGTAGCCGCCGGCACCTGCACCTCCTCCGTACCGTCCTGCGTCTCCAGGACCAGGAACATCTGTGGCGGTTCCTCGCCGCCGTAGCCGGACCCCAGCGTGACCACCGCTTCCAGCACCGCTGCCAGGAAGCGGCCTCCGCCCCTCGCGGCGCCCTCGACGGGCACGGCCTCCACGCCCGCGGAGCGCAGGACCGACCACGGCCACGCCCGGATCCGGTCCGGGCCCCGTGCCTGCACCCCTTCGGAGGTGATGCGGACGCAGTGCCCCTCCCCGTCCGGCGGGGAACCCACGTACACGGAGTCCTCGGTGATCCAGAACAGTCCTACCATCGCCACGGCTGACTCCTGATGTGCATGCCCGTCCGTCTCGGGCTCCTGCGATCGTTTGCCGGCGCCCCGCGGCGCCTGGTTCCAGTAGGCCCCGCCCTGCCCAGCGGGGCATGACCCTGCATCTCGGGGCTTGACCGTCTGCGGGACGATCCTTCGTCCGCTGCTTGCGCTGGAGCCGGTCGCGCTCGGGCGGCCCTTCCACCGGGCCCCGAAGCAGACGGCATAGGGTGACGAAATGCCCGTACACGCCGACCGCGACCTCCTGGACCTGCTCGATGCCCACCTGGAGGCCCTCGGGGACGGCGTGGACCTCCCGCTCCCACGGGGTCTGGCCAAACCCGCCGGCGACGCATCGGAAGAGCTCGTCCGCTGGGCCCTCGACCGGCTCCGGCATATCCCCCGCGAGCCGGGGGAGGCGTTCGGCCTCCACGTCGGCGGCCTGCTGAGGGAGTTCCGCACCCGCCGGTGTCCCTGGAACGCGGCGGCCTTGCGCCTGCTCGACGACGTCTACACCTTCGCAGCCGCCGGTCCCCGCCGGCACGAGGACTGGGCGCACGATGTCCTCGCCGTGCTGCACCGGTCGGTCAACGACCCCCGTGGCTGGGTCCGCCTGGACTGGGACCGCCGCAACGACGCCCGCCCCATCGGGTCTGCGTACCCCTTCGACCCACCGGCCGCAGCGGATTTCCCCGACCGCTTGTACCCCCTCGAAGCGGAGGCGGCCGTCGGCGCACTCGCCGTCATGGCCGAGGAGTGGCAGTCCGAGCCCGCCCCCGTCCGCACCCGCCCGGACCGTGACTCCGTGCTGGCGGACGCCCGGACCCTGCTCTCCAGGTACGGCCCCACGGCCGGCTACTGGACCAACGCGACGGCCGCCGCTTCGGACCCGGCCGTGGACTTCCTCGCAGCGGGCCTCGCGGGCACCCGATCCCACATCTTCGTCACCTCGGAGTACGTCAAGGGCCTCGACTTGCTCGAGGACCTGGGACTGATCGCGGTCACCGACGACGAGGTCGGCGTCTTCTGGTCAATCGGCGCGTACTGACCCGCGAGCACCCAGGCCCGGTCCGCCTGATGCGGGTCTTCGGCCTCTCGTCCGTCACCCGCGATGAAGTACGTGGCGGCCGCCCACCCCGCCTGCGTCCGGCCTACCCCCCATCGCCCCATGGCCGCCCTTGGGGCCTTGGGGGTGGCCTGAAGCGAGCCGGCCGCCGAGTCCTGTCCGCGCGGCTCCGTCAGACCCCCGCCCCGCGTAGCGGTCTAGCATGAAAAGCAAGGCTTTCATCTCCAGGCCCGGGCCGCAGCGGCAGGGAGGCCGGTATGGCGTTCGACACGACTGGTTTCGAGCAGGCGGACGGCGGCCGCTACATCCCGATCTCCGAGCACGGCCTGATCGGCGATCTTCGTACGACCGCCCTGGTCGGCACGAACGGCACCATCGACTGGTACTGCTGCCCGCGCTTCGATGCGCCCAGCGTCTTCGGGGCCATCCTCGACGCCGACCGGGGCGGGTCGTTCGAGTTGGCCGCCGATGTCCCGACCCGCACCAGGCAGTTCTACTTCCCCGACACGAACGTGCTGATCACACGCTTCTTCGCCGGGGACGGGGTGGCGGAGATCCAGGACTTCATGCCCGTCGTCGACGAGTCGCGCGAGGCGGCCCGGCACCGGCTGATCCGGCGGGTGATCTGCGTCCGCGGAACCCTCCCGTTCACGGCGCGGATCGCCCCCCGCTTCGGCTACGGCGCCGAAGCGCACACCACACACCTCGAAGGCCACACGGCGGTGTTCCGCTCCCCGTCACTGACGCTCGCGCTGACCTCCACCGCACCCCTGGAAACCGACGGCCTGGACGTGTGGTCGCACTTCAAGCTCCTTGAGGGCGAGTCCAACGTGTTCGCCCTCGACCAGATCGGCGAAGACGTCCCGCCCCGGTCGTGCCCGCGCGCCGAGGCGCAGGAGCAGGCCGAGGCCACCGTCCGGTTCTGGCGCCACTGGCTGGCCGGGTCGCGCTACCACGGGCGGTGGCGGGAGATGGTGAACCGCTCCGCGCTGCTGCTGAAGCTGCTCACCTACGCGCCGACCGGGGCGATCGTCGCCGCACCGACCACCAGCCTGCCCGAGCAGATCGGCGGCGAGCGCAACTGGGACTACCGCTACGTCTGGGTCCGCGACGCCGCCTTCTGCGTCTACGCCATGCTGCGCCTGGGGTTCACTTCGGAGGCCGAGGCGTTCATGGGGTTCATCTCCGAGCGGGGCATCCTGCGGGGCACGGGAGAGAGCGGTCCGTTGCAGATCATGTACGGCATCGACGGGCGCACCGAGCTGCCCGAGTACGAGCTTCCGCACCTGGAGGGATACCTCGGCTCCGCACCGGTCCGGGTGGGCAACGCCGCCACCGGCCAGCTCCAGCTGGACATCTACGGCGCGCTGATCGACTCGATCTACCTCTACGACAAGTGGGGGCAGCCGATCAGCAGTGACCGCTGGGACGAGGTCGGTGCCGTGGTGGACTGGCTGTGCGAGCACTGGGACCAGCCCGACGAGGGAATCTGGGAGACCCGCTCGGGCCGGCGGAACTTCGTGTACTCGCGGCTGATGTGCTGGGTGGCGCTGGAGCGCGCGATGCGCATGGCGAACCGCCGCGGTCTGCCGGCGGACCTGACCCGCTGGCGGGAGTCCCGGGACGCGATCTACCGGCAGATCATGCGGCGCGGCTGGTCGGCCGAGCGAGGCGCGTTCGTCCAGGGGCTGGACGACCACGTGCTGGACGCCTCGCTGCTGATGATGCCGATGGCCAAGTTCATCTCCCCCACCGACCCCAAGTGGCTCTCCACCCTGGACGCGCTCACCACGGACCTGGTTTCCGACTCGCTGGTATACCGCTACGACCCGACCGCCAGCCCGGACGGCCTGCACGGCCCCGAGGGCACCTTCTCGATCTGCTCCTTCTGGTACGTGGAGGCGCTGGCCCGCGCCGGCCGACTGGAGGAGGCCAGACTCGCCTTCGAGAAGATGCTCACCTACGCCAACCACCTCGGTCTGTTCGCGGAGGAGATCGGCCCGACCGGCGAACAACTGGGCAACTTCCCGCAGGCCTTCACCCACCTCTCGCTGATCAGCGCCGCCTTCAACCTCGACCGCGCGCTGGGCTGACGCAGCATCACCGCCGGGACGGCTGCCCGAAGAAGGGGTCGTCCACCACATGGGCCCAGCCGCCGTCCGGCTGGCGTCGGAGGATCTCCGTGGTGGTGGAGATGACCGGCTCGGGGCCGGCACCGGTGAGGGTGGCGGTGTTCGATACCAGGGCGACGTCGTCCACCTGTCGGATGTCGCGCAGTTCGAGCTTGAGGCGGGCGCCCGTGTCGATCAGCTGTTGCAGGCCATTCCGGATGGACGCGGTGCCCACCAGGTGGGTTCCAGGGGTGGGGACGAAGTGGGCGTTCGGCTCGTACAGCGACACCAGGCCCTCGACGTCACCCGCCTCCAGGTACTCCGTGAACATGGCCCCCACCTGCTCGGGCGTCTCGGCGCGGCGCCGGGCCGCGGCGCCGACGGGCTTGTCGCCCCAGCCCGCCGCGGCGAGCAGGTCGTACCAGTCGGGGTGGGCGCCATAGGGCAGATGGTGGCGGAGCAGGGCGCCCGGGAAGGTCAGCGGGGACGCCTTGTGGGGCTTGGCCTTGGCCTGGGTGACGATCGCGTCGCTGAGCGCGTAGGCCAGGTCCATGCGGGGAAGCAGGGCGTGCACCTCGTCGGCGAGGCCGGGCGGAAGGTCCTCACGCCGGATTCCGAGGATGTCGGTGCCGATGCCGGCCTGCGCCAGCGCCACCTCTGTGCCCTTCCGCCCGGCGATGCCGTCCGAGGTGTGCAGGGCGATGGCGTCCCAGGCGATGGCGATGCGCCGTTCCTCGACGCCGCGTTCGCGGAGGAAGGCCGCTGCGGTGTCGGCGCCGTCGACTTCGAACCGCTGGTCGCCGTTGCCCTCCTCGCTCACCCCGATGTCGTGCAGGACGCAGCTGAGGAACAGCAGTTCGTCGTCGTAGTCGGTGCCGGGGTTCAAGCCCTGGTTCTGGGCGTGGGCTCGGGCGAAGACGTAGCTGCGGACGCTGTGGTGGAAAACGAAATCCGGCGTGGCCCTGGCCACGTAGGTGTAGGCGTCCCGGGCGAGGCGCGTGTCGGGGAGGCGGAGCTGTTCGAAGGCGGGCAGGGGTGCGTCGGTGGTCATGGTGTGGCTCTTTCGTTCGGACTGGGCGACTGAGGCGGAGTGCGTGCAGTCGGGTGGCGAATCCGGCGAATGGGCCGATCTGCGCGGCCACTTGTTCGCGGTGGTGGCGCCGGATCACACCGTGCGGGTCCAGGCTGCTTCCTGGACCTCCTTGATGAGCTCTTCGGTCGCCGGGGGCCAGACGTTCCGGTACTTTCCCTGCTCGGCGCCGATGATCTCGACCATCTTGTCGATCATGTCTTGCGGCTCGAACTGGTCGGCCAGGATTTCCGCGAAGCGGGCCCTCACGTCCTCGGTCCGGTTGAAGTTGACCGCGTCGTCCAGCCAGCGGAAGGCCGTGTCCGCGATCCGGTCGTTGAACCCGGTCAGGTACGCCCCGGGGTTGATGGTCTGTACGGTGATGCCGGTCGGCGCGAGCTCGTCGCGCAGGGTCGCCGCAATCGCCTCGAGCGCGTGCTTGGCCGCGCAGTAGGCCCCCAGGCCGAACGCGGTCAGCATGCCTCCCATCGAGCTGACGATGACGACGCGGCCCGCCGTGCCGGCGTCCACCCAGGTGCGGATCACCCGCTGGGTGATTTCCAGGTTCGCGAAGACGTTCGTCTCGAACGTGCGCCGGACCAGCTCGACGGGAATCTCCGCCAGCGGCCCGCAGTCACCGATAGCGGCGTTGCTGACGAAGGTGTCGAAGTCCCAGCCGGGGACGGCCGCGATGTCGCGGGCGTCCAGGACGTCCAGCTTGTCGACCGTGACGCGGTCCTGCAGGCCGAGTTCCTCGATGTGCTTGCGCAGTTCGGTCACCTGCGGCCAGATCTCCGTGGTGGCGATGACCTGGTGCCCGGCCCGGGCCAGGCCGATGGCGGCGCCACGCCCCAGGCCGGTGCCGGCACCGGTGATCAGGATCTTCTTCATCGTGCTTCCTTTCCGAGCGCGATGCGGGCGACCTCGCCGTCCTGGACGGGCATGCCACCCGAGACGCCGACGGCCCCGACCAGAGTGCCGCTGTCGTCGTGCATGGGGAGGCCGCCCGCGTAGGGGATCAGGCCGCCGTTGGTGTACTCGGTCGCGGGAGCCGGGCCGCCGGGCTTGCAGAACTCCCACAGGTCCTCGCTCGGGCCGTTGAACAGAACCGAGGTCTTCGCCTTGGCCAGCGCGATCTCGATCGACCCGAGGACCGACCCGTCCATGCGGGCGAACGCGACCAGGTGTCCGCCGCCGTCGACGACCGCGATGTTCATCGTGACGCCCATCGCCACCGCGTGGGCGCGGGCCTTCTCGATCACGGCTTGGGCCGTGTCCAGAGTGATGTCCATGGCGTATGCCCCTGTCGGTAGCGGTGCGAGGTCGTGTTGCGCCCGGCGGGATCAGCGGCAGGCGACGTCTTTGTCCGTCATGAGGCGACCGTAGGCGCGATCCGGGCGAAGGAGTCATTGGCACGCATGCCATGTAGCGATAGGATCGTGCCAATGGCGTGGGAGGTGAGATGTCAGACGGAAAGCACCGCGTGGTCGTGGTGGCTCTCGAGAACGTCCTCGCACTCGACATCGGGATTCCGTTGCAGGTCTTCGGGAGCTGGCCTGATGGCCCCTACGCGCTGACGGTGTGTGCGGAACAGCCCGGGCTCGTCGCGATGCACGGCGGCCCCGCGTTGTCGGTCGCCGACGGGTTGGACGCCCTCGATACGGCAGACACCGTGATGGTCCCGGGATACCTGGAGCCCGACACACCCTCCGCCGCGGTCAGCGCCGCGCTCGCGGAGGCGGCAGCCCGGGGCAGCCGCATGGTGTCCATCTGCCTGGGTGCGTTCGCCCTCGCCGCCGCCGGCCTGCTCGACGGCCGACGGGCCACCACGCACTGGCAGTACGCGGCAACACTGGCGAAGCAGTACCCGCGGGTGACGGTGCAGCCGGAGGCTCTGTACATCGACGAAGGCCAAGTGCTGACCTCCGGCGGCGTCACCGCCGGCCTCGACCTGTGTCTGCACCTCATCCGCCGCGATCACGGCACCCGACTGGCGAACCAGCGAGCACGCCTGCTGGTCGCCGCGCCGCACCGCACGGGCGGTCAGGCCCAGTTCACGGACCTGCCGGTGCCCCCCGATCCGGAAGACGGACCCGCGCCGGTGTACGAGTGGGCCTTGCGCAACCTGCACCAGCCGCTCACCGTCGACCAGTTGGCGCGCCAGGCCGGGATGTCGCGGCGCACCCTCATCCGCCGCTTTCACACCGACACCGGGCGACCGCCCATGCGTTGGCTACTCGACGCAAGGCTCGGCCTCGCACGGGAACTCCTGGAATCGAGCGACCTGACGGTGGAAGCGGTCGCACGGCGCTGCGGCCTGGGCACGCCGGCCAACTTCCGGACCCTGTTCAAAGCCCACGTCGGAGTACCGCCCCGCGCGTACCGCGAGACGTTCAACTCGGCCCCGCTGAGCAAGACTTGAGTGCCGGCCGATCGTCGTCGTCATCGCCGGGGCGTCGGGGTTGGTCCGGGCCAGGACTGTCCCGCAGCCGCTCGAGATGGCGGCCGTACCTACCGATCGGCAGGTACGGCTCGATGAACTTCCACTGATCGTCCATAAGTTGCCTCCGCTTCACGACCAAGGCGTCTTGACAGCGAACGCAGTCGTTGCGGCTTCTTGGCCGGCGAACCTAGGCGCGTGAGGTGAGGAGCCGGGCCGCGGTAGCTTCGAGTTCAGCGCGAAGCACCCGCTGGCATTCCAGCGGTGCGCACACCTCAAAGGCCAGGTCTCGAATCTCGCCGAACAGGAGCACCTGGAGGTACTCGGGGCCACCCGCTTCCTCACGGCCCAACAGGATCTCCACGGTGAGCCGAGTACCGTCCGCGAGCCGCCGCGATCCGCTCTGTGGTTCGCCGTCAACCAGCACGAACTCCTTCTCGTACCGGCCTTCGGGTGGCGAGGCCAGCAGCCACTGGGCGAACGCGGCTGCCCGTGGTGCACCACCGCTCAGTGTCGTGCGTCCGATGAAGTACGCGTCGAAACACCAGGTACCGACCGGATCCTTGCCGACCGCCAACCACAGGTCATCAACGGGCATGCCAGGATAATGGCTGCCGCGCCAGCCGAAGCGAAAGCCTGTCTCATCGTGCTCGCCGGACACCGTCGACCCTTCTCTCTCCCCGATCTGCGGGTTGGCAGTTCGCCCGACGCATGAGCGTCTCGATCAACCGACCGCGCAGGTCAACGATCGGCTCGCTGTCCGTCACCGCAGCAGACCAATACCGCCGTGCTCACCACCGACCTGCTTCGCCGGCACTTAAGCCAACGCGGAACGGCTGACCAGGCGCCCGTCGAGGACGACCTCCAGCCAGGTGTAGCAGTCACCGATCCACAGCCCGACCTCCGCCCCACACCCCGCGCAGGCCAGGTTCGGCCCCTCGTGCCCGCCTGGCCCGCAGCAGCCGCCCCAGCGGCTCAGGATCTTCGCGGTACCGACCAGATCGCCGGGGCTCAACAGCAGGTCCACCCCTGGCCCGTGCCCCGCCCGGGACATTCTGAAGCCCTTGGGCGGCGAGCCCCAGGTGATGCGTCCCGGCTGCGGGTCGCGGGCGTACGTTCCTGCCGCCATCCTGGGCGGGCAGGGGTCCACAGGAGAGTCGAGCGGCGTCCAGGCCTCGTCCTCCGCCGGCGGGTCCACCTCACGCACCGGCGCGGACAACCGGGCACGGCACACGGCGCAAGAGAAGACCTCGGCAGCAGCAATCTGCATGTCATCTCCCCTGTCCTTCGGTGCCGATGAAGCTACCCCACCTCGCTGACTCACCCAAGCCGCTCCCGATCCGGTTGCACCCACGACTCACCGGCGCTTCACCGAGTGGGCGCCGGTCTGCCCCTCAAGCTCCACGCTGGCAAAAGCACCGACTACAACCACCTGCGGCGATGGTTTCGCGGTGCACAGACTCCAGCCAGCGGCTGGGCCGGCACCGCTGGACAACCCGAACGCACCATGGTCTGGCTCGCCGGATGTCGGCGCCTGCACCCGCGTTGCGAACCCAAGCCCAGCCACTTCCTGGCTGTCACCAGCATCGTTTGCACCCTCATCTGCTACCGCAGGCTCATCAGGACAAACGATCTTCAGGCTGCGTCAGAGTAGGCGAGGTGCGCGCCGCAGACGGTACACCGGAACAGCATGGCGGTTGCCCCCTCGCCCAGGTTGGTCAGGAAGTGCTCAAGTCGGTTTTCGTCGTTCCAGCCGTCGATACGCATATCGGCCCGCAGCTGCTCCAGGGCTTCGGGATGCGCCGCCAGCTCGGTGTATCCGACTTCGCCCACGAAGGCGGCCGCGTCTTGGCAGTGGACGAGCCAGTGCGGATCCTGCCAGGCGTGGAAGCCAGGGGTGCGGCGGGTGACCTCATGCAAGACGGCCTCGCTGACACCGTCGAGCCCGTAGGAGTCCGTGAATTCACCCGCGAAACGTTCAGCCGCGCTCCCGTCCGCGATGCACCATGGGCAGAAACGTCCCCCAACGTCGTGGGCGGTGTAGAAGGACGCCGTGTAGATCCAGCCTCTGCTGCGCTCGCAGCAGGCGCACGTCTGGTCGGCCGCACGGACGGACCCGCTTGCGAGGGGGTCTGGGTGATAGCGGAAGAAGGGCAGGCTGGCACTCATCGCCGCTTCCCGATCCGCGTCTTGGTGGCCATACCCGCTGATCCCATGGAGAGCAGTCTGTCCGCGAGGAGCCCTCCGATCAACCGGCGACGTCGGACTGCTGCCGGCCCGGCCAATTGAGCAGCTTGCTAGGACCCGGGTTCGGCGATGTCGCACGAGGTGGGGGTGACCTCGCAGGGGGCAGCGGCCAAGTCCCTGTCCCGGACGTCGCAGGCGATCCGGCTGAGCAGGGTCCGGAACGCCGGGCGCTCGTTCTCATCGAGCGCCTCAAGGAGCCGGTCTTCGGCTTCCCGTACCTGCCGCTGCAGGTCCTGGAGGGTGCTGACGCCACGCGCTGTGGCGACGATCTTGCGCTGGCGCCGATCGGCAGGGGTGAGCCGGCGCTCGACCAAGCCGGCGCTGACGAGGTCGTCGATCAGGTAGGTCATCACCGTGCGGTCGATCCCCAGATACGTGGCCAGGGCGAGCTGATTTCTCTGGTCGCCTCGGACGACGACGGCGAGCGTCTGGTAACCGCGGGCACCCTGCGGGACGTCATCGAGGACCGACGCGACGACGGTCCGGTACGCGCGCATCAGGACGAGGAGGGAAAGACCGAGGTCTCCCGCGAAGTCGACACCGTCGACCGGCGTGGTCGGTGTCTCGGCGCTCATAACAGGAATGATACCCGCCCACTCATTGTTGGACAGATCATCTGTACCGCATGCGATCTGTCAGACAACATACTTCGACGACGAAGCGCCGCAGATGAGAAGGCAAACGTCATGATCAAGATCGGCATCATCCTCGGCAGCACCCGCCCCAACCGCAACGGCGAACAGGTCGCGAAGTGGGTGCTCGACATCGCCTCGCGCCGCAACGACGCCACATTCGAGCTCATCGACCTCCGCGACCACCCCCTGCCGCACCTCGACGAGCCGCTTCCGCCGTCGCTCGGCCAGTACCGGCACGAACACACCAGGCAATGGGCCGCCAAGATCGCCTCGTTCGACGGGTTCGTGATCGTGACACCCGAGTACAACCACGGCATCCCCGGCGTTCTCAAGAACGCCATCGACTACCTCTACGCCGAGTGGAACAACAAGGCGGTCGGTTTCGTGTCCTACGGCGGGGTCGGCGGAGTGCGGGCCGTCGAGCACCTGCGTCTCGTCGTCGCCGAGCTCCAGATGGCCGACGTACGCCAGCAGGTCGCACTCTCGATGATCACCGAATTCGAGAACTTCACCGTCTTCAGGCCCGGCGAGCACAACCTGACCGCCCTGGACACCATGCTCGACCAGGTCATCGCCTGGAGCGCCGCGCTCGCACCGCTGCGCATGGCCTCGGCCGCCGCGGCCTGAGCCGCCCGCCGGGCTCTGTTCGGTCATGCGCGGCGTACAGGAAGTCCCGCCATGTTCCTCCGGAGCCGAAACGTCCCGTGGCACCGGGAAGGCGCGCCTGTCCGCAGAGGGCCGGTCCTGCACGTGCCCCGGCCGTGCGAATCACCCAGATCCGGTGATGCCATCTCATCTGCCTGGTGGAAGGGATCGCAGTGGCCCGCCTCCCGGCAGGAGGTCGCCGGCAGGAGGTCCCCGGCCGAAGGCCGGAGCAGCGGCGCTCGTGTCACCGCCCAGCACTGGCGCAAGGCAGCATCTGCCCCGTCCCTACGGCTCATCCTCCCGGCGCACAACCCGGATCGTGAACGACAGGAGTTCGACATGAGCGAAGCACGCGACTGGAACGCGAAGACCATCGCAGAGTTCCGGGCGAACGAGGGCAGGGTCGGCGGGGTCTTCGAGGGCGCTCCGCTGCTCCTCGTCCATCACCGCGGCCGCAAGAGCGGGCAGGAGTACGTCAGCCCGGTGATGTACCTCTCGCACGACACCGCGCCGGACATCATCTACGTCTTCGCATCCAAAGGCGGAGCACCCACCGACCCGGACTGGTACCGAAACCTGACCGCCGCCGGCGGGGGCACCATCGAACGCGGTACTGCGACCTACCCGGTGACCGTCCGCGAGCTGATCGGCGCCGAACGCGACCGCATCTACGCCGAACAAGCGCGGCGATACCCCGGCTTTGCCGAGTACGCACGCCAGACTGCCGGAATCCGCATCATTCCCGTGCTCGAACTCCGGCGGGCGTAGCCCATACCCCGCGTCAGCTTCAACGAGTCGAAGGAGAGAGATCATGCCCAGGGCAGTCAGGTACGACGAGTTCGGCGGGATCGACGTGTTGCGGGTCGACGAGGTGGAACGCCCGGCGCCCGGGGGCGGGCAGGTCCTCGTACGCGTGAAGGCGGCCGGCATCAACCCCAGTGAGGCGGTCATCCGCACGGGGGCGTTGGCGGACCTGTTCCCGTCGACGTTCCCGTCCGGGCAGGGCAGCGACCTCGCCGGGGTCATCGAGGAGGTCGGCGCCGGGGTTGCCGGATTCTCGCCCGGCGACGAGGTGATCGGATTCAACCAGAAGCGGGCCTCCCAGGCCGAGCTGGTCCTGGTCGAGGCCGGTGACCTCACGCGCAAGCCGGAGAAGGTCCCATGGGAGGTGGCCGGCAGCCTGTACGTCGTCGGCGTAACCGCATGGGGGGCGGTACACGCCGTCCAGCCCAAGGAAGGCGAGACCGTCGTCATCTCCGGGGCCGCCGGAGGAGTCGGCTCGCTCGCCGTCCAGCTCGCGCGCCGCACCGGGGCCACGGTCATCGGCCTGGCGAGCGAGAGCAACCACGAGTGGCTGAAGAGCCACGACGCGATCCCGGTCGCGTACGGCGACGGCGTCGCGGACCGCATCAGGGCCGCCGCGCCCAGCGGCGTGGACGCCTTCATCGACACCTTCGGCGACGGGTACGTCGAGCTGGCCCTCGCCCTCGGCGTCGCGACCGACCGGATCGACACCATCGCCGATTTCGCGGCCGCCGAGAAGCACGGGGTGAAGACGGACGGGGGGATCGCCGCCGGGCCGGGCGCCAAGGTGCTGGCCGAGCTTGCCGGCCTGCTCGCCGACGGACACCTCGAGGTGCCCATCGCGAACGTCTACCCGCTGGCGCAGGTCCGCGAGGCCTACACCGAGCTCGAACGCCGCCACACCCACGGCAAGATCGTCCTCAGGCCCTAGTACTCCACCGAGACTTCTCCATTTGGCCTGGTCAGCGACCTGGTAGTGGGGGGTGTAGCGAGGCTGCGGCATGGGTGGGATGGCTTTGAGGTGGGCGTCCCGTCAACGGGTGGCCGCGCCGCATGCAGTGGCAGGGTGCCCGTCCCGCTCGGCGACCGCTGACGGTTTCGACGGCTCAGTCATCCACTCCGCGAACGACGACGTCACGCCCTGCGGCGCGGCGTCGTGGGCTCCGGCTCCGGGGTTCGAGCCGATATGCATGGCCGCCGCTTGGCGTCAAGCCACGTATTCGAGTGGCGTGACGCACACTCCCCCACAGGGTTTATTTGAAGTACGCCCCCACCGGGGAAACCCGCCGAAGAACAGCAGGCCCACGAATTTCCCAGGCCTATTCTGCGGGGCGCCTCACAAACCCTTATCAATTCCGAATGGAGAATTCCCATGTTCGAGCGTTTCCCGACCCGCCGTATCGTTCTGGCCGGAGCTTCCCTGGCACTGGTCGGTGGTGGCATAGCCCTCCCCGCGACCGCCATGGCCGCGCCCACCGCCGCCCCGCAGCAGGCCGTCACCCTTCCCCAGGACAGCGCCGACGGCATCGGCACCGGCGGCGACGCCAACGCCGAGAACACCACGGTCGGCGGCGAGGCCACCGGCGGCAACGCGAACAGCGGCGTCGGCAACTGCAAGGGCAAGTGTGTGATCAACACGGGTAACGCCACCGGCGGCAACGCCAGTGCCGACGCCGTCAACACCGGCGACGCCACCGCCGTGGGCGGCGACGGCACCGGCACCGGCGGCCAGGTCAACAAGCAGACCATCAAGAACCAGGTCAAGGACGAACTCAAGGCCAAGCTCGGCAAGTGAGACCCCACAACCCCATAGCCCCGGGGAACACTCCCCGGGGGAGCCGCCCAACACAGCGGACGCCGGAGAGGCCCACCAGCTCTCCGGCGTCCGCATGCCGTGCCACGACGCCCCCACAGGCCAAGGCGCCCAGGGTCGAGGATTTCGCCGCCCGCCGCCCGCCGCTCGCAACCTCGAAAGGCGCGACGGCTCACCTCGGCGACACCCCCTGATGCGGCACCGGCCGGTGTCAGGGGACGAAGACGCTGCGGTTGCCGTTCGGGTGGTAGGTCTCGCCCGGGTGGATCAGCCACTCGACCTGACCTGTGCAGTCGTAGCCGGACCGGACTTCGATGACCGAGTCGGTGAAGTTGGAGACCACGGGTGGAACGAAGTCGCCCAGCGGAAAGCAGCCGCTGGGCGAGTGGTGGGCCGCGCCGTCGATGATCAGGACGCCGTGGGCCGCGTACGCGGAACTCGGTGCGGCCAGGACCAGTGCCGCGGCCGCCGCGCAGGCTGCAAGTGCCGTCTTCATGCGACGTAAGGTATGCGAGCGGCTACGTCAAGTCACGGAGGTCCCCGACTGCGCGCCGCCGACCGCTTTCGCGGCGGCTGGGAGAGCAGCGGCCGGAACCGTGACCGCGCGCCGTCCGCACCGACCAGCAGGCTGGTGACGACGGAGGTGCCGTCGGAGAAGGGAACTCGTCCGTCAGGCAGGCTGCCTTGAGGGCGAGTTGTCCGGTGGGTGGTGCCCTCTCCCCCCTGGCCGCAGACAACAGGGACACCTCACATAGCGGCCGGAGACCGTCACTGACACACGTGTTCCTCAGGCCCCGTCGACGCCTTCGCCGTGTGATGGCCGCCGCCTCTCGCCGACCAGCGGGGCGCAGGTGGGGGCGCGTTGGCCGACTGTCTCGATTCAGTGCCTCCGCACGTCAGGGGCGGCTGATTCGTGCCATCATCCGCCCCACATCGACTACGGGGGGACAGGGTGTCGGTTCAGGCGCAGACCCGTCGCAAGCGGCTCCTGCTCGGGAGTGCCACGGCGCTCGCGGCCGTCGGCGGTATGACCGGAGACCTGATCTTCACTGAGCTGAAGGACGAGTGGGCGCTCGGCGCCTTCGGGGGCGCCGCCGCGGTCGTGGCCGGCCTGACCGTGTTCCTGTACCGCCACTCGGCGGACGACCTGGCCGTGTCGGTGCGGGCCGGGCTGGAAGAGCCCCACCAACTCCCCGCGGAACACTTACTGGTGGGGCGGGAGGCGCTCAGCAGCAGTCTCATCGAGCGGCTCAGGGACGTACCGACCCCGACGAGCGGCACACTGCCCGCGAACCCGTCCGCGGGGCAGTGTGCCGTGACCGTCGTCCACGGCGCGGCCGGCACCGGGAAGACGGCCCTCGCCCTGCACGCGGCGCACCGCGTCAAGGAGCATTACCCCGACGGTCAGCTGTACGTCGACCTGAAAGGCGGCACCGCCACGCCGCGCGACGGCGGGGAGGTCCTGGAGGTGTTCCTCCGGAACCTGGGGACGGCGCAGGAGGACATCCCCCGCAGCGTCGACGACCGCGCCACCCGCTTTCGCAGCCTCACGAACGCCATGCGCCTGCTGATCCTGCTCGACAACGCGCACAGCACGGAACAGATCCAGCCGCTTCTGCCCGTGGGGGCAGGCTGCTCGGTACTCGTGACGAGCAGGAGGAACCTGTCGGCGGGAAACATCACCAGGCGCCACCCGCTGAAGGTGGAACTCCCCGCAGAGGACCAGGCGTTGGAGATCCTCAGCGCCCACGCGGGCCGGGAACGCGTCGCCGCGGAACCCGCCGCGGCCCTGGACATCGTGCAGTTCTGCGACCGGCTTCCGCTGGCGCTGCGCATCGTCGGCGGGAAGATCGGCTCACGGGACGACCTGACGCTCCGACAGATGCGAGCGAGGCTCGCGGACGAACAAGCGCGGCTGCACGAGCTGGTCTTCGAGAGCCACAGCCTCCAGGCTTGCCTCTCCCTCATCTACCGGGACCTGCCGGGGAGCACACGGCAGGCGTTCGCGCTGATGTCCTCCCTGCCCGCGGGCAGGCTGACCGACTGGCATGTCGGGCGGAGCCTGCCGACTCCGGCGACGGCGGGAGGGGTTTGCGACGAACTCGTCGGCGTAGGCCTGATGGAGGCCCGCAGGAGCGCCGACGACGCCGAGCCCTCCTACGGCCTCCATGACCTGGTGCGCGTCTTCGCCCGTGAGCAGTACAAAGGCCTGCCCCCTGAGGAGCGCCGCAGCGCGGAGCAGCGACTGGTCGGCGCCTACCGGGACGCGGTCGTCCGCCTGGCGGCGGGCCGGGCCCCGGAACTCGGCACCGGAGCACCCGGCGAGCGGCCGGGAGACCTGGAGCGCGAGACGGCCGGCGCCTGGGTGGCGGAGGAGAGCGAACGCATCAAGTGGGCGATCACCCGCGCCCGTCGCCTGGACATGGAGCCCGAGGGAGCGGAGATCGCCGAGGGCCTGACGTACTTCCTCGATGATGTGAACCTGTCCCCGGACTCCGCCCGGTGGATCTTCGACCAGGGTGCCGAGCAGCGGACCAGGGTGGTCCGGAGCCTGCGTCGCGGCCGCGCCGTGGTCGCCCTGGGGAACGAGCTGCCCGACGCGGCCCTGGAGTTGCTCCTGCCGGGCGAGTCCCCGGATCCCGTCGTCACCCTGACGGCACGAGACCGGATGATCGTCGCGCGTGCCTACGCGGCCAAGAGCGACTATCCGGCAGCCCTGGACCACATGACCACGGCCGTGGGGGAACTGCGCGCGGAGAACGACCTGTGGCACGTCCAGGCCTCTCTCGAGAAGCTGGGCGAGTTCCAGCGGTGGCGCGGGCAGCCCGAGAAGGCGGAGGAAAGCCAGCGGGAGGCACTGCGGCTGGCCGAGGGGTTCGGGGACAGGAGGGCGCAGGCGCGCCTTCGGCGCACCCTGGCCGAGACGCTCGGATACCTGCGCAGGCCCGAGGAGGCCGCCCCGCTCCTGGAACAGGCGATCCGCGACTTCGGCGTCCTGAACGACAGGGTCTGGGAAGCCCGGAGCCAGTACGCGCTGGGCAAGATCTACCGGCTGCTCGCCCGCCGCCAGGACGCGCTGGAGGCCTACGAACAGGCCGAGGACATCCTGGGCCCGATGGGCGAGCGGCAGTGGATCGGCCGCATCGACAACGCGCGGATCCGTGTGTACGCCGGCATGGAACGGTTCGACGACGCCTGGGCCTCGGCACAGGCGGCCCTCGGCCTGTTCCGGCAGCTCGGGGACGACATGTGGTACGCCCACACCCAGCGGGACGTCGGCCTGCTGCACCTGAGGCAGGGCCGGCCGGGCGAGGCACTGGCACCCCTCACCGAGGCGATCGAGGTGACCCGGCAGGCCGGTGACGCGTACGCGGAGGCCATGGCCAGGCACCTGCGAGGTGTCGCCCACCGCGAACTGGGGCAGCTGGCCCAAGCACGCAGCGACCTGGAGGCGGCACTGGCCATCTACCAGGGCGGGGCGTACGACTGGAACCGGGCGGTGGTCCTCCATGACCTGATCCGGGTACTGCGCGCCGACGGCGCGTCCGATGAGGCCGACGGCATGGAGTCTTCGGCGATCGCGACCAACCCGGCTTTCGTCCGGATGCCCGGGCGGGACGGTGCCCGGGCCATCCCGGACGAGGACTGACGGCCGGCGTCGGCCTGTGCGCGTCGCGTACTCACTGCGGCAGCCACGGCCATCGACATCGCCGTACGGGCCAGTCCTGTCAGACAGGCGACAACAGCGCAGCGCACGCCAGCAGCACCGCGAACCAGGCCCGGAGCAACAGAGGCAGGCGTCGCGACATGCGCGCCATGCCAGGTCACGGGCCGAATCCGTCCGGCAACCACCACCGCACGCGTGTGCGAGCCATGACCGCGCAGCGCGCCGTCCACTGTGCGGACGGTCACCTTGACGACCATCGATGCTTAGGCCAGCCTTACCTTTGCTTGCTCCTTGCCGGTGTGAGCACACTGCAGAAGATCCCTGGAGCAGCAATGTCCGCCGCCAACGCCACCGCGACCCCACGAAGACCTGGACGGGAAGCAGAACTCCTCCAGCTCCCCTCATGGTGTGGGACCGCCGCAGCATCGCTGGCGGTATGCGTCGGCTGGGCAGCGACCACGTGGATCGCCCTGCACACGCGCGCCGACACCACCCTGCACACCGCGGCGCTGTTCGTACACCTCGCCTCCCTGGTCCTGGGCTTCGGTGCGGTGCTCGCCATCGACTACTACGGCGCGCTGTGGCTCATGGGCCGCAAGACCCTCCGTGAAGTGCTCGACTTCACCGCCCCGCTGCACATACCCGTGTGGGCCGGCCTCGGCGGTCTTCTCTTCAGCGGCGCCTTCCTCCACCCCGATCTCGGCTCACCCCTGACGTGCGTGAAGCTCGGCCTCGTCTTGGTGCTCTCCCTCAACGGCGTCCAGGCGTCAGCCCTGCACCGCCGCCTGGCAGCTGTCGATGGCGGCCCCGTCGGCCGCTCGCTGTTGATCCGCGGTGCCGTGACCGCGTCTGTTTCACAAGCTGCCTGGTGGGGTGCGGTCGCGATCGGCTTCCTGAACAGCCGGCACTGATCGCCCTTTTCGTCCTGGTGATCGCACCGGTCACATTCGGGGCCGGAAACCGGTGACGGCCGCCTGGGTGGATCTCGGGCCGGACCACTGGACGCCGGCCTTCACAGTGCCCTGCCCGGGTGGTTGGTCCGGTCTCACCGGACCAACCACCCGAGACGCTCAGTGGCTGTGGCCGTCGTTGTGCTCGGGTGTCTTCGGGCTGGGCTTGGCCGTGGGGGCGGTCCTACCGGCAGCTGGGGCCGAAGGGCCGGTGGTGGATGCGTGATCGTCTGCCGCAGGCCTTTCCGTGGTGGCTTCTTCGGCGGTGCCGTGGCTGTGGCCCGGGCCGCCCGGCGCGGTCTCCATGGAGGTTGCGACTTCACGCAGGCCGAGGTGGGCGACAGCCGCTACGGCGAGAACGGTCAGGCCGACGAGGCTGAAGATGCGGTGCCAGGGCGTGTCGGCATCCTTGATCACGTAGGCGATGAAGGAGACGACGAGACCGGCGGGGACGAGGACCGCGCCGCGGGCGGGGAAGTCGTCGAAGTGCTGGAGCCCGCCGCTGAGCATGCCGATGCCGAAGGACAACAACAGCGAAGAGCCCATCACCACCAGCATGCGCGGAAGCCCGGGCCGCTCCCGGATGAGGAAGAACTCGTTGAGGACGGTGGCGGTGAGGAAGACGAGCGCACCGTAGAGGGCGATCCGCGTGTAGCGCTCGGGGTCCAGCGGGTGGTGGACAACTGCGCCGCTGATGAGGCCTGCGCCGACGAAGTACCCGACGTAGCCGAGATAGCGGGCGGCCAGCGAACGCTTGCGGGACGAGTGCCTCTTGCGCCGGGCGGCCCGCCGTGTCGCGGGAGCGACCGGCGCGGGGTCCGCATGCCGGGCATCGAGAAGCCGTATGGAGGTCATGTGCGAGTTCCTTGGGTGCTACAGGTGTGGCTCATCACCCCGGCACGCACCGGCAATGGGTGGGCCGGGGTCGGCGATGAGAGTCAGGGCAGGGTCGGGACGGAACGCCCGGACCTATACCTGCTGCACCACTGAACTGAGGGAACTTCGCCAGGGCGGAAGACCGGACGGGATCGTCGGGGCCCAGAGCTGCGGCCGCATCGCGGCGAAGGCGGGAGTCAGCTCCTCCAGAGGAACGAGGTGCGGGCAGGGCAGATCGCAGCCCTGCTCCGGATGGCCGGAGGTGCATGTCTCGGCGGGGTGCGAATGCCCGGTGTCGTCGTTTCTCCCGCTGGGCCCCTCACCGTCGGAGTGGTGGGTGCCGGCGATCTCGACGGACGCTGCGTGGGGCGTGGCGACGGCCCCGCCGGTGACGTGCGCGGAGGCACTGTCGGCTCCTGCGGCGTGGGTGTAGAGGAGGGCGAACAGCAGAGCGGCCAGCCACAACAGCCGCAACGGACCCGCCGGGCGGCGACTCCGCCTCGTGATCCATGCTGCCCGGGCCGTGACCATGCCAAGACCATATCCGGCGGCCGGAATCCGCTGCCCGGCAGCCCCTGGCCGATCAGACGAAGCGGCGAGCTCGGCAGGGTCAGGGCCCCGGGCGCAGGCCCTCGAAGCGGACGGCGACCGGGCGGCGGACCACGGCTTCGGCGGTCGGTGCGGCCGCTGCCCGCAAGGCGTGGGTGCCCTGTCGCTGACCGCCCGCGCCCTCTACCAGGACCCGTTCAGGCCGCTGCTGCCCGATGTCTTCCACGTCCCCTGCGGCGATACCGACGGCCTGGCCCGGCTCGACGAGGTCATCGCCACTTCGACCGCCACCTCGAAGCGGCGCCCGGGCAGCTTTTCGCCCTGGCGGTGCTTCTGGGCGGCGCGGCGGACCGCGGCGGTGACGGTGGGCGAGGTCCAATGGGGGCGATGTACGGCAAGGCGGATCAGGCAGGACTCCCGCGAAGCCCAACTTTGCCCGGAGGTCTCCGTGTCGAAAAGTGCCGCGCCTCAAGGCGGCGTTCCGCGCGAGGCCCCGGCGCGGGCGCCGCTCGTGCTCGCGTCCCTGATCATCGTTGCCGCGGTGGCCAACTTGAACCTGTCGGTGGCCAACGTGGCCCTGCCCGCGATCGGGAAGGCCTTCGACTCGTCGCAGACCGCGCTGAACATGATCGCCGTGGGGTACTCCCTCGGCCTGGCCGCATCGGTCCTCTATCTAGGGGCGATCGGCGACCGTCACGGGCGCAAGTTGCTGCTGCTCCTCGGCATCGTCCTCTCCATCCCCGCCTGTCTGCTCGCCGCCTGCGCGCCGAATGACACCGTCCTCGTGGCGGCCCGGATCCTCGGAGGACTCTCGGCCGGCATGGCCTACCCGACCACCCTGGCGCTGATCACCGCCCTGTGGGCAGGGCCGGGGCGGACGAACGCGATCGCGTTGTGGTCGGCCCTGGGCGGAGGCATCTCCATGCTCGGGCCAGTGGTCGCGGGCGCGCTGCTCGAACAGTTCTACTGGGGGTCGGTGTTCCTGGTCACCCTGCCCCTCGCCGTGGTCGCGCTGATCATGGCTCTGTTGTTCGTCCCCGCGCACGCCAACGAGTCGACCGAACCGGTGGACAACCTCGGCGGCATCCTGTCCGTCCTCTTGATCGCGGGACTCGTTCTGGCGATCAATCTCGCCGCCGTCCGCAACCAGGGGGCGCT
This sequence comes from Streptomyces sp. NPDC032745, assembly GCF_055579465.1. NCBI lineage: Bacteria > Bacillati > Actinomycetota > Actinomycetes > Kitasatosporales > Streptomycetaceae > Streptomyces > Streptomyces sp. NPDC032745. The sequence continues at coordinate 171,566 of NZ_JBVING010000018.1, forward strand.
GGTCGTCGGCCTCGTCGTGATCGCCCTCGCTGCCGGAGCAGCGTTCTTCTGGCGTCAGCGGCGGGCTCCCAACCCGTTGTACGACCTCCACGTCGCCGGCCGGCGAACGTTCTGGGTCGCCGCATGCGCGGGCATCATCGTGTTCGGCTCCCTGATGGGGTCGGCGTTCGTCAGCCAGCAGTACCTGCAGAACGTGCTCGAGTACGACTCCATCGCAGCAGGGGCCGCCATCCTGCCCGTCGTCGTGATGATGGTCATCGTGGCACCGCGATCCGCGAAGCTGGTCGAGACGCGAGGCGCCCGCACGACGCTGCTGATCGGCTACGTGTTCCTCTTCCTCGCCTTCGGCTGGATGCTGCTGTTCTGGGCCGAGGACAGCAGCTACTGGCAGATCGGCCTTGCCTACGTGCTCACCGGCATCGGGGTCGGCTTCGCCGGGACGCCCGCATCGCACTCGCTGACCGGGTCGGTCCCCGTGCGACGGGCAGGTATGGCCTCGGGCACCGCGGACCTGCAACGGGACCTCGGTGGGGCCATCATGCAGTCCGTCATGGGCGTGCTGCTCACCGCCGGATACGCCTCGGCCTTCAGCTCGGCGATCGCCACGTCTTCCAAGAGCAAGGACGTGTCGGACCAGGTCCAGAGCGAGCTGACGAAGTCGTTCGCCTCCGCAGAGCAGGTCGCCCAGCAGCACCCCCAGTACGCCGACCAGATCGTCGCGGCAGCCCGCCAGTCGTTCCTCGACGGCGACGACTGGGCATACACCGCGGGCCTGACCGCGATCGCACTCGGTGCGCTCCTGGTCTTCTTCAAGTTCCCGCGCCGGGAGGCCGAGCAGGAGCTCCTTCGGCGCTACTACGCCGAGGACTCCGCGTCCGTCACCGAGGGGTCGACCGGACCGGGAGGCTGAGGTGTCTCGGTCCCCGGCCCGGCCCTCTTCGCCCCCCGGGACGGCACCGTCCCCTTCCCTGAGCGCTACGGCCCGGCCCGGGAGGACGCCCACGTCACGGGCGCGAGCGCGGAGTGGAGCATCTGCCCAAGTCGCACGTGCGGTCAGGCGACCAGCTCATAGATGCCCCGGGCCGTCAGCCACAGGCCGACGAGCAGGGCGATCGTGACGATCAGCTGCTCCTGATGCTGCTCAAGCCAGATCCGCAGGGCGTTCAACCTGGCACCCGCGGCCGCCGGTGCCCAGACCGTGTACATCTCCATGACGATGAGGCCGAGCGTGGCCAGCAGGCAGTAGCCGGTCAGTGCGAGCCAGCTGGTGACGGAGGAGAGGTCCGCGGCGACGACCGTCGCGGCGCCGGCACCGACCAGCGCCCAAGGCTGCAGCAGCCATGCCAGCCCGGCGGCCGTGACCAGCGAGGCGCTGTCCACCCGGGCGGTCCAGTGCGGCGGGCCGTGCGGGCGGGGCGGCCGACGGCGCCGGTGTGCGCCGTACAGCACCAGCCCCAGGCCGATGGCGAGTTTCACAAACGCCACGGCGGTCGACGGCGTGCTGTGGCGGGCCGGGGGCTCGCCACCAGTCAGCAGCACCACACACGCGATCACCACAACCAGGTTGGCGAGCCACGACAACAGGAACGCCAGGCCCTTGCGGACGCCACGCCGCGAGGCGAGCAGCAGGATGAAGGCGCTGTTGTGCAGAGGCCCCAGGGTGATGGCCGTGCCGATCACGACCAGGTCGAGGACCATCAGCGCAGTCACTCCCGGAGGCCAAGGCCGTCTGCCGCCTTCGGACGGGTGGACCGGAGAACGGGGTCGGGCGGCGCTGTCACGACACCGCATTCCGACTTTGCGGGCGGCGGACCGGCCGGTCAAGCAGGCCACGCGCACGTTCCCGAATGCCGCACGTTCCCGAATGCCGCACGGCGCCACCTGCCGCCGCCCGGAGCCCGGCCGGGCCGAACAGGCGCTGAACACCGCGGAGGAGCGCGAAGCCCTCGCAGGCGGCGGCCCCTCTCACCGAGCAGGACGTGAACGGGTCACGCGCCGCCTTCGACGCCGCCGCGGCGTACGTGGCCGTGTACACCTACGAGTTCGAGGCGGAGCCCGGTGAGGACCGGCTGGCCCGCGAGGCCCGGGACGGGCTGCCGGTGAGGGAGGTCGCCGATCGGATCAGGACCGGGACGAGCTGCAGCCGCTCCGGCCCGGTCACGGCCGTACCCGTCCCTGCGTCACCCCATCGGGCAGCGGGGGCGCTCGGTCGACGGGAAGCCCGCCGCCCCGGGCCAAGGCGGCGGGAAACGGATGTGCCCCGCCCCGGCGTGGCGCCCGGGGCGCGCCGGCGCCCGTACACTCGGCCCATGAACCGCACACGCGTCACGGAGGAGTGCCTGCCGCAGGCCGCTCCCGCCGCGCGTGCGGCCCGCGCGGACCGGACGGGCGTCAGCTCCCGGACCGCCGTCGACGGCCAGGCCCCCGCGGTCGGCCGCGGTGCCCCGCACGGGCACGGCTAGCGCTTCCGCCGCCGTCCCCCCGCCGCCCCACCTCATCCGGGCCCCTCCCGTACCCCTTCCCGGGACGGCCCCGCCCACCTCCGGCCTCCCGGCCGGGCCACCGCGCCCCGACCCTTCCCGGTCCCGTCGCCCGGGGGCGCCCCTCGCCCCCCCACCACATCACCGCAGTACCGGCGATCCGTCGGCGCTGTCGCCAGGCGCGGGCCGCACGCCGGGCCCCCGCCGCTCCCGAAGGGACCACCGTGAAGTTGAGCGGGTTGCTGACCGGCCACGAGCACCACGTCATCCAGGGTGACGCCGCATCGACGCGGATCACCGCGGGCACCACCTTCGACATCGACCGGGTCGTGCCGGGCTCGCTCTTCATCGCCGTACCCGGCCATCGCGGAGGCGGCCCCGCCGCCATCGGCGCGGCGCTCGCGCGCGGGGCGGTGGCCGTGCTCGTCGACGCGGCGGGAGCCGCCGCCGCGCCCCCGCAACGGGAGCTGCCGCCCGCGGTGTGCGTCGTACGGGTGGCCGACACCCGCAAGGCCGCCGCCGTCGCCTCCTCCCGCTACTTCGGCGAGCCGGGGCGGCACATGGACGTGGTGGCGGTCACCGGGACCAACGGGAAGACCTCCATCTCGTACATGGTCGAGTCGCTGCTGAGGATCTCCGAGGGTGCCTCGGTGGGCGTCATCGGGACGGCGGGCAGCAGGATCGGCGACGAGGTGATCCCGATGCCGCCCTCGGTGCTGACCACTCCGGAATCGCCCGACCTCCAGTACCTCCTGGGCCGCATGCGCGACCGGGCCACGGGCAGCGTGGTGCTGGAGGCCACCTCGATGGCGCTGCAGACGTACCGGATGGACCGCACGTTCGTCGACGTCGGCGTCTTCACCAACCTGACCCAGGACCACCTCGACGACCACGGCACGATGGGCCGCTACACGGACGCCAAACTCCGGCTGTTCCAGGGGCTCTGCCGGCACGCGGTGGTCAACGTGGACGACGCCGTGGGAACCAGGATCCGGGCGATGATGCCGGGCGCGGTGACCACGTACGGACTCGACGCGGAGGCCGACTTCCGCGCCGCGGACCTGGTCGCGGACGCATCCGGCACCCGGTTCACCCTGCACCACGCGGGCCGGGCGTACCCCGCGGCCGTCCCGGTCCCGGGGCGGTTCTCCGTGTCCAACGCGCTGGCGGCCGTGGCGGCCTGCCGGGTCCTGGGGCACGACCTGGCCGGACTGGTCGCCGCGCTCGCGCAGATGCCGCCCGTACCGGGCCGGTTCGAGCGCTTCGTGACCCCCGCCGGCACGTCGGTGATCGTGGACTACGCGCACTCTCCCGACTCCCTCGACAAGGTCCTCACGGCCATCCGGGGCTTCGCCCGCGGCCGGGTCATCACCGTCTTCGGCTGCGGCGGCGACCGGGACACCACCAAGCGGGCCGAGATGGGCCGGATCGCCGGGACCCACTCCGACCTGTGCGTCCTGACCTCGGACAACCCGCGTACCGAGGACCCCGAGGCGATCCTGGACCAGATCGCCCCCGGCATCGCGGCCACCGGCACCCCCTACGAGCGCTCCGCCGACCGGCGCAGGGCCATCGGCTTGGCGCTCGCCGCCGCGCGACCCGAGGACATCGTCCTGATCGCCGGAAAGGGCAGCGAACCGCACCAGATCGTGGGCGAGGAACTCCTCCCCTTCAGCGACATGGCCACCGTACGCGACCTCGCCGGGGCCGACCCGGCCTCCTGACGGGCCCTGAAGGGTGTGTTGTGGAACGTCCGCACCCGCCGCGAAGCCGTCGTGGCCGCCCGCGAGGAAGTCCACCAGTGCGTCGAGCAGTTCCGGGAGCTCGCCCTCCAAGTACCCGGCCGGGAAGCAGCCGTACACGCCTGATACCCGGTGACCCGGAACAACCATGATCGTTGCGCAGGTCGTGATCAAGAAGGAGCCCGGTCCCGGGGTGCACCTTCGAAGACTCCTTCTCGCTGCGGAGGCGCCGGTCGGCACCCCGGCGCCGGCCGCCTCGACCACGGCTTGGGTCCCGACATCCGGGACGCCGCCACCAGGCCGGGGCTCGGCACCCTTACCACGCATAAGCAGGGAAGTAAGCTCTCCGTTTATTCGGACTGGCTGGATATGATCGGCATCCTCACCCCACGGGGCCGCGTCGGCAGTTCCCCCATGCCCTCTCCCGAGGACTGTGCTCAACCGTCCGTGGTCCATCCCCGTTCTGCCGCTCCCGAGGACCGATGCCTCCGATGGAACCCGAACGCCCACCAAGCCCGCCGCCGGCCGTTCGGCGCCGCCGCACCGTGCGCCTCCGTACGATGCTGGTCTGCCTGGCCGTCGTCCCGACCGTGGCGATGGCCGCCCAGGTGACCGTGACCGCCCAGCGGTTGCTGGCCCAGTCCGAGCACCTGCGTACCGACGTGGAGGCCGGCGAGCGCATCGGCGTACCCCTGGTCGAGCTCATGACCCGGCTGCAGGCCGAGCGTGCAATGACGGCAGCGCAGTGGGCGGGCGGTTCCGTCGCCGCCGGCCTCGGCGAGAAGCGGGCGGCAACGGACCGTGCGGCGGCGGAGTTCCGGCGGGTCTCGGGCATCGGCGACAGCGGCGGCGCGCAGCCTTCAGGGCAGACGGGCGGCCACCTCGACGAGGTGGGCGTCCGTCTCGACCAGCTGGCCGCGTACCGCAAGCGCGCGGATGCCCACAGCGGCAGTGCCGAACAGGTGGTCGGCTACTACACCGGCACGGTCGGAGACATCATCCGCGCGTACCAGGATGAATTCAGCCACGCGGAGGACGCCGAACTCGCCCAGGAGAGCAGGCCCGCCGTCGCCCTGTTCTCCGCGTCCGAGATGGTCGCGCGCGAGGACGCGATCCTCGCGCTGGCCGGGCCGTCCAAGGAGCTGGCGGCCACCGGTTTCTCGGAGTTGCTCGATGCCGTCGGCACCCACCGGTACCTGTACGACACCTGGATCGTGCCGTACCTGTCGCCCGCGGAACAGGCTTCGTACGACAAGCTCACCGCCTCGGACGCCTGGCGCGATAAGGTCCGCATCGAGAATGCAGTGGTCAGCAACCACCAGGACACTGCCTCCGGGGTGAAGCTGCCGGCCGATGTCGCCGGCTGGCGTGCCGCGCACGACGCGTTCGCGCCGCAGTTGGCCGCACTCAACGCGGACCGGTCGCGGAGCGTGCTCGCGCACGCCGACGCGAAGGCCTCCGACCTGGAGACCGAGGTGTACTGGCTGGTCGGGGGCAGCGGCGGCGCCCTGCTGCTGGTCACCGGGGTCGTCGTCCTCACCACGCGGTCGGTGCTGCGCAGGCTGAGCCGCCTGCACACCCGTACGGTCGCCATCGCCGAGCAGACACTGCCCGAGGTTGTGGCCCGGCTCCAGCGCGGGCAGGCCGTCGATGCCGAGGCGTTGCCGGCCGTGCGCGGGCACCAGGACGAGGTTGGGCGGATCAGCGATGCGTTCGCCCGGGTCGTCGCCGTGTCCGTCGACGGACACCGGCAGCTCGCGGCCGAGCGGCATGGTTTCGGCCTGTTCGCCTCGGGCATCGCCTCACGCACCGGAAACCTCGTCAGCCGCCAGCTGGGACTGACCGAGGACATCCAGGACGCCTTCGGCCACGACGAAGCGCTCCTGGCCCAGTTGATGCGGTCCGACCAGTTGACGGTGGGAATGCGGCGCCAGATAGAGAACCTGCTCATCCTCGCCGGTGGCGAGATCCCGGACCCGCACACCGAACCCATGCGCCTCGCCGACCTGCTGCGGGAAGCCGCCGCGGAGGTCGAGGACTTCCGGCGGATCGAACGCCAGGCGCTGGACGAGGCGAGCGTGCAGCCACACGTGATCAGTCAGATCAGCCACCTGCTGGCAGAGCTGCTGGACAATGCGACCCGGTTCTCGCCGCCGCGGTCGAAGGTGGTCGTACGCGCCGAACTGGCGGCGGACGGGCTGTCGATCGAGATCGAGGACCGCGGACCGCGCGTGGCGGCCGCCGGGTACGAGGAGATGAACCGGCGTCTGCACTCGGCGCCCCCGTACTCCGTCCTCGCCGAGAACGCGCACCGGCTGGGCCTCTTCGTGGTGGGCCACCTTGCCGACCAGCTCCAGGCCCGGGTCACGCTGCGGCGCTCGGTGTACGGGGGGACGGCGGCCGTGGTGATCCTGCCGAGCGAGCTGCTCGCGCCGGCCGAACGGAAGGGCGAGCGGGTGCCGGCTCCTGCGGCGCAGCCCGGGCCGGCAACCGACCGGGATCCGGAGCCGGCCCCCGTGCTCACCCCCGTACGGGCTCCCGCCCCCGAGGTCCGGCCGGTCCCCGCCCCCATGCCCGTACGGCTGCGGAGCGAGCCGGCGCTGCCCGCTCGCTCCGGATCCGGCGACGGCGCGCGGCCGGCCCTGCCCGAGCGCGTCCCCCAGACCCACCTCACCCGGCAACTCCGCGGCCCCCGTGCCCCGGAGCCGGACGCAGGCCAGGACGCGGCGAGCCCCGAAGAGGTGGCCGACGCCTGGGCGGACTATGAAGAGGGAACCCGGAAAGTGGAAGCAGAGCTCAGACAGGATCAGCCATGACCACGACAACCAACGACATGATCTACAGCGTCCTGGACAACAACCTGAGCAGGATCGCCGGCATCCAGGGAGCCGTGCTCCTGTCCAACGACGGGATCAAGCTCAGCGCCTACCTGCTCGAGCGGGACCAGGCGGAGCGCATCGCGGCCGCGTCCTCCGGTATCGCCGCCACGATGAAGGCGATATCGAGGGAGGTCGGCGGGGGCGGGGTCATCCGCCAACTGGTGGAGATGAACGACCGGTACCTCTGCATCGTCGGGTGCGGGGAAGGCAGCACGCTCATCGTGGTGACCTCCCGCAAGGCACGGCTCGGGGAGCTGGGAGGCGAGGCGGTACGAACCGCCCAGGCGCTCGGCGAGTGGCTGGGCACCCCCGAGCGCACGCCGGCGCCGACGTCAACACCGGCGTCGACGTCGTAATGCCGGACGAGCCGCAGCGCCGAAGCCTCCGCCGGACCCGGCTGTACGCCCTGACCGACGGACGTACAGCCGCCGCTCCGCAGACCGTCCTCACCATGGACACCACGATCGTGGCGGCGGTCACCGAGGACGAAGCCCTCAGCGGCCTGCCCACCGAATGGCGGGCCATCCTGGCCATGTGCGCGCCGTCGGGCGGACTGGCGGTCGCCGAGATCGCCGCGCGGATGCACATGCGCCTCACTCCGATGACGCTTCTCCTCGGCGAACTCGCGGACCGCGGGCTCATCCGCCATCGGCCGCCGCTGGAGGGGGCCGAGACCACCAATGTCCACCTGCTCATGAAAATCAGGGACAACCTTGCCCGGATATGACACCTCCGATACTCCCGTCCAGGAAGCGTCCCCTGTCAAGATCCTCATTGCCGGTGGGTTCGGAGTCGGCAAGACGACTCTGGTCGAGGCGGTCTCGGAGATCGAGCCGCTGCGTACGGAGGAGCGCCTCACGAGCGCGGGAGTCGGTGTCGACGACCTCGACGGCATCGAGTCCAAGACACTGACCACCGTCGCGATGGACTTCGGCCGGATCACCCTCGCCGACGCCGGAGTCGTCCTCTACCTGTTCGGCACACCCGGCCAGGAGCGGTTCTGGTTCATGTGGGACGACCTGCTGAACGGGGCCTTGGGGGCACTCGTACTCGTCGACACGCGGCGCCTGGACCGCGGCTTCCCGGCCATCGACTTCTTCGAGAGCCGGGGACTGCCGTTCGTGGTCGGCGCGAACTGCTTCCACGGCGAGCAGCCGTACACCGCCGAGGAGATCGCCGCCGCACTGCACCTGCGCGACCCGGCCACGCCCGTCCTCCTGCTCGACGCCCGCTCCCGTACGGACGCCCGCGACGCCCTGCTGACCCTGCTCGACGTGGTCATCGCCGAGGCGCGGACCGCGGCGAGCGCCTGATCGAGCATCAGGAGGGACGCAGTCGAGAAGCGTGGCCGGGACGGGCACCGGCTCCGCCGCCGATGCCGGCTCCCGCATCCACACCCGCCCGCCTTGCGCAAGCATGACTCCGGCCCTACTAGCAGCCCGGGCCCACCTGGGCACCCGTCCACCATGGCGCTCCGGCGGTCCGTTTTGCTCCGCCCCGGCACCTGCCGCCCGCGCCCCACTCCAGCATGATCGATTCCCTGGACAGAGGGAGGAGCGATCAGGCTCCTCCCCGTCCCATTCCTTCGATCACGGGAGCCCCGTCACATGTCCGACATCATCGTGCGTGCCGTGCAGGCTGAGGACTTCGCCCAGTGGCGCGCCCTCTACCGCGGCTACGCCGATTTCTACAACGTGGAGCAGACCGAGGAAGCGGCCGCCACCGTGTGGTCCTGGGTCACCGACCCCGGCCACGAGGTCAGCGCCCTGGTCGCCGAGAACGCTGCCGGCCGGCTCGTCGGCCTGGCCCACTACCGCCCGTTCTCCCGGCCGCTCTCCGCGACGGTCGGCTGCTTCCTCGACGACCTGTTCGTGGCGCCCGAACACCGCGGCTCCGGCGCCAGCGACCAGCTGCTCGGCGCCCTGCGCGAGCTCGCGGCCGCGCACGGCTGGAGCGTGGTCCGCTGGATCACCGCGGACGACAACCACCGTGCGCGGTCGAAGTACGACCAGGTGGCCACTCGCACCATGTGGGTCACGTACGACATGACCCCCGGCCTCTGACCCTCGGCTCCGCTCTCGGCGGCCTCGCACCGGCCGCCTCCTCATCGCGCGAACGGGGCACGAGTCACTACGCGTTCGTGGCGCCCCGGTTCGCCGCAGGGTCGAGGGAGTCGATGTCCTCCATGAAGCTCAGCATCCGGGCGTTGACCAGGTCGGGGTGGTCGATCTGCGGGCCGTGGCCGGTCGCGGCGACGATCTCGGCCCGGGCCCCGGGGATCAGGCGCGGCACCCGCTCCAACTGCCGCTTCGGGTGTACGAGCAGGCTGCGCTTGCCCATGACCAGGTAGAACGGCGTCCGGATGGAGCCCAGTTCGTCATCGGTCAGCGGCAGCGGCGCGGGACGGCGGATCCGGAAGGCGCGGACGCCCGCATGGATCCATGTGCGGAGCTCGGGAACGACGATCACCGGCTGTTCGAGCCAGGCAGCGAGGCGGGGGCGCAGCGCCTTGGGGGCGAAGGTGGCGAAGAGGCTGGCGAAGATCCAGACGAAGAAGCGCAGGCCCACCTTCTCCAGACCGCCCGGATCGAGGGCGGTGACGGAGGCGAGCCGGCCGGGCCGGAGGTGCACCTGGTTGATGACCAACCAGCCGCCGTAGGAAGAGCCGACGAGGTGGACCCGGTCGAGACCGAGCGCGTCGAGGGCCTCGTCCATCCACTGGGCTGCGCGCTCGGGCTGCCACATGGGCTCGCGCTGAACGCTACGGCCCGGGTCGCCGGGGGTGTCGAGGGCGTAGACGGGGCGTTCGGCACTGAGTGCACGGGTGTTGGGGTACCACTGGGCGGAGCAGCCACCCGAACCGTGGATCAGGACGACGGGCGTGCGGGACTCGGCCGCCGGGTCCGTGGGGCCGTAGCGGTAGACGTGCGTGGTCCCGAAGCTCGTCTCGACGTCCGTCTCGGAGCGGGCGGGCGCACCCATCGCATAGAGCACGTCACAGGTGGCGAAGTACCGGTCGCGCAGCTCGTCGTTCACGTAGTGGCCGATGTCGCGTCGCACTCGGGTCGTGTTCTCGGGCACGGGGCACCTCCGGGAAGATCCGTTCTTCGTGATACGACCGTACCATGTTGTTGGTACGTCGGTACCACGAAGGGGCTTCGGGTCGGCCGGACCGCGCCACCGGCCCTCGACCTCGGCAGCGGCCCGGGGCTCTGACGTCCCGGTTCGCAGCCCGTCTGCCGGACGCCGAGGTCCCGGCCGTCGGCGAAGACACCTTGCGCCGGGTCACGGAGTCGACCCCGCCTCCTCGCGCAGGTAGGCGTCGATCGCGGCGAAGGTCGCTTCCGGCTGCTCCAGCTGCGGCAGGTGGCCGGCCTCGGGGATGACGTGGAGCCGGCCGCTGCCGAGGGCTTCGGCGTACGCGGCGCCATAGGCGGGGGTGACGATGCGGTCGCTCTCACCCCAGAGCAGGAGTGCGGGCACGTCGACACGCCGCAGACGGCGGAGCAGCTTCGGGTCGTGCATGTATGGGTCACCCGCGAGGACGCGGAGAGTCGCCATGTTGCCCTGCTGAAGGGCGACTTGCCCTGCGGGAAGCGTCTCGGGGTCACGGTAGAAGCGGGCCGAGTCGTGCCAGGCGTACTCGGCCACGCCGAGGGCGTCGAGCGCGAAGAAGTCCCTGATCGGCTCGGCCTCGACGTGGACTCCGACGGGGTCGACCAGGACGAGCCCGGTGACGATTCCACCGGTGTCCCGTACGGCCATCTCCGCGGCGGTCCAGCCGCCGATCGAGGAGCCGACGACCAGGACGTCGCGCAGCCCGCGGTCTTGGAGGTAGTGCAGGTAGGCGAGGGCGAGATCGTCGATGCCGGTCAGCCACCCCGGGCGGTGGGTGCCGTCCCATCCCGGGTGTACCGGGGTGATGGCGTGCACGGTCCGGGCGAGGTGGGATGAGAGCCCGGCGACCGTGGCCGGCCCCCCGCCGCCGTGCAGGATCAGGCAGGGCCTGCCGGTTCCGGCTTCGGTCAGAGTGAGGGACAGGTCCGGGTACAGGGCGACGCTCTTGTGTGAGGGCATGTCAGGACCATAACTAAGACTGTTTATATAAACAAGCTTAGTTGTCCCGTAGACTGGAACCATGCCAGATGAACTGCAGGTCCTCGGAAGAGCGGTGAAGCAGGCCCAGTACAGGCAGCACCGTGCGCTGGACAGCCGCCTCGCCGCCGCCGGCACGACACTGGCGCAGTGGGACGCCCTCCGCGCGATCAGCCGAACACCCGGGGCGCCGGCCCGCGCCCTGGCTGCGGCGACCTTCCAGAGCGAGCAGGCCTTCGGCACGCTCGCCGGCCGGCTGACAGCCCTGGGCCTGATCGACCGCAGGCCGGGCGTGGGCCGACGTATCGAGCACTACCTCACCCCCTCCGGCGAAGAGGTCCTGAACGCGGGACACCGGATCGCCGACGAGGTCCTCGCCGCGTGCTACTCGCACCTGTCCCCGGCCGACCGCGCCACTCTGCTCGACCTGCTCCAACGCATCGACGGCGGCGCAGGCATGTAGGCCATGTCGTCACGAAAGCCGCCCACCTGCGACGGCCGGCGACGCCGCGAAACGAAGAGCTCAGGTACGCACGCGTGCGCTCGCACCCGCCCGTCCTGATCGAGCGCAGGGCCGACGGCCTACTGCTCTCCGACGAGCAGACGGAACGCGGTACTTGGTCCTCGATGCATGACCGCCCCTGACGCGTCGAGACCGGTCGGAGGATTGCGGGTCGCTACACCAGGCCGCTGCACCAGGCCGCTGCACCAGGGCAGTTCCCGGCCTGGGCGAGCGAGCCTGGCGTCGACGGCGCGTCACGACGGCCCCGGGCGCGACGCGCAGCACCTCGGCCGGGCCCTGCCGAATGATGCCGCTTCGGCCAGCCGGCCTCGCCGCTCCGAGCCCTGCGGTGAGCCGCTCCCCGGTGAGGCCCGCAGGCGTTGCCTCGCGCGTGGACGGGCCACCAGGAGAGTGCACACATGCCCGCCGACTACGCCAGCTGCGCCCCGGCGGCGCCGCCCCGCGCCCCCGGAGCCGCTGATCACCACACCGGCCTCGCCCGTCCTTGCGAAGCGGACTATCAGTCCGTATCCTTTCATCCATGCGGACCGCCAGTCCGCTTCTCTTCGGCCGCCCGTCATGAGGAACCCCCTGACGAATGGCCGCACCCGACGGCGGCGGATCGCCGCGTCCCCGAGCAGAACGGAAACCTTGATCATGACAACGCCCATGACACCCGCAGAGCTCTACCGCCACGGTCTACAGCTGCTGGTGGCGGGGGATGTCCCCGGCTGGGTGGACCTGTGGGACGAGGACGGTGTTCTGGAATTCCCCTTCGCGCCCGAGGGCTGGCCCGCACGGCTGGAGGGCAAGACCGCGGTCGGCGACTACATGCGCCACTACCCCGACCACGTCGACGTCCACGACTTCCCCGACGTGAAGATCCACCAGACCACCGCCGCCGAGACGATCGTGGTCGAGATGCGCGGAGTCGGCCGCCTGGTGGAAACCGATACCCCCTACGACATGACCTACATCGCCGTGGTCACGGTCAAGGACGGCCTCATCACCGCCTACCGCGACTACTGGAACCCCCTCGCCGTATCGCAGCCCGGCGCCGACTTCGCAGGAGCGAACTGATGCACGACCTCAACGCCACCCTGGTCATCGGTGCCACCGGCACCACCGGCCGCCGCGTCACCGCCGGCCTCATCGCCGAGGGCCACCGCGTCATGGCCGCCGGCCGGAGCGCCACCCTGGTGGAGGGCGCACAGGCTGTCCGCTTCGACTGGAACGAGCCGGCGACCTGGAGCGAGGCCCTCGACGGCGTCGACCGCGTCTACCTCATCCCGCCCATCGGCTCTTCGGACCCGGCCGCGGTCATGCTGCCCTTCCTCCGCCAGGCCCGCGCGGCGGGCGTGCATCGTGCGGTGCTGCTCAGCTCCTCGGCGATCCCCGCAGGCGGTCCCGCGGTGGGCCAAGTCCACGAGGCCCTGCCCGGCCTGTTCGATCAGTGGGCGGTGTTGCGGCCCTCCTGGTTCATGCAGAACTTCGCCGCCTCCACCCCCCACGCGCGCAGCATCCGTGACGAGGGCGCCATCATGTCGGCCTCGGGAGAGGGCCGCGTCGGGTTCATCGACGCGGAGGACATCGCCGCCGTCGCCGTACGCGCCCTGACCGACGACCAGGCCCCGAACACGGATCTGATCCTGACCGGGCCGCAGACACTGAGTTACGCCGACGTCGCCGCGATCATCGCCGAAGTCACGGGCCGGCCCGTGGTGCACCGGCAGCTGTCCTTCGAGCAGCTGCGCGACCGCTGGGCGGCCGAGATACCGCTGGAGTTCGCCACCATGCTCGCCGGCATGGACCGCGCCATCGCCGAAGGGGCCGAGGACCGCACCTCCGACACCGTCGAGCGCCTCACCGGCCGTCCCCCGGGCACCTTCCGCGCCTTCGTCGCACGGGAGGTCCGATGGAACAGTTGATGTTCCACGACGATCCACCGTTCTGGTTCGAGACCTTGCGCAACCTCGGCCTCGCCACGTACGGCGGTTCGGACGTCGGCGAAGTCATCTCCACCGCCTCCCGCGTCACTTCCGGCGACTACGACGGCTGGCACGACGCCTGGCTGTCCACCGCAGTGCGCCTGGAGACCGAGGCGCGCGCCGGCCACCCCGTCAGCGCACGCGACGGACTGCTGCGTGCGTCCAGCTACTACCGGGCGGCCGAATTCTTCCTGCACGGCAACCCTGACGACCCGCGCATCGACCACGCCTACGAGCGCGGCGTCGCCTGCTTCCGCGACTCCATCGCCCACCTCCCCGGCATCACGCCCGTGGAGATCCCGTACGAAGGCACCGTGCTGCGCGGCTACTTCTACCGGGCTGCGGGCGAGGGCCCGAAGCCGGCACTGGTGATGCACAACGGATTCGACGGGGCCGCCGAGGAACTGCATTTCTTCGGCGCACTCGGCGGACAGGAACGCGGCTACCACGTCCTGACGTTCGACGGCCCCGGGCAGCCCGCCGCCATCCACCGGGACGGTCTGACCCTCCGGCCCGACTGGGAGAACGTGGTCGGTCCCGTACTGGACTTCCTCACCCGGGAGCCCGGCGTCGATCCGGCCCGCATCGCGCTGCTCGGTGTCAGTCTCGGCGGCTACCTCGCGCCCCGCGCGGCGGCCTACGAGCCCCGCCTGGCAGCCGTCGTCGCCGTCGACGGCGTCTTCGACGCCGTCTCCGCCCTGACCGCGCACCTCCCGCTGCCGCACGGGGACGCCGTCCGGCGCGCGGCGGCCGAGCACGACGAGGACCTGGACCGCATGCTCGCCGACGCCCGCGCACGGAACCCGATCCTGCGCTGGGCCTTCGACCACGGCCGCTACGTGACCGGAACCCCGACCGACCGGGAGTTCCTGGCCGAGTACGCCCGCTACGGCTTCCAGGACGGCAGCGCCGGGAAGATCACCTGCCCCGTGCTGGTGTGCGAGGCGACCGACGACCTGTTCTACCCCGCAGCCGAGGAGGAGGAATCCGAACCGCGCACGCTGTACCGGTGGCTCACCGCGCCCAGGACACTCCTCAGCTTCACCGCGGAGGAGGGCGCCGACGCCCACTGCCACCCGGGCGCCCTCCGCCTGGCGGTGGCGCGCATCTTCGACTGGCTCGACGACACGATCTGACCCCGTGCACGCCACGCGTACCGCACGGCTGAGGCGAACCCACCGAATATCATTCCCGGGGGCCGGGACAGGCCGAAGACCGAGGAGGACCACCGTGGCCCAGCGCACAGAACGCGCGGACGCCCTGCGCAACCGAGAGGCCGTGCTGGCTGCCGCCGACGCCCTCTTCGCTGCCAGCAGCAGCCCCCAGAACGTGTCGATGGACGACATCGCCGCAGCCGCAGGAGTGGGCAAGGGCACCCTGTTCCGCCGCTTCGGCGACCGCGCCGGCCTGATCGGCGCCGTGATCGCCTCCCGCCTCGAACCCCTCCAGCAAGCCGTGGGGGAAGCACAGGACGCTTCCGCATCCTCACCGCGGCAGCGGGTGCTGGACCTCCTCGATGCCTCACTGCGCTTCAAGATCGAGAACCGGAACCTGATGTCGGCCGCGGAGGACGCCGGGCTCAGCAGCCCCTACCAGGCCGAGCACTACGGCTGGTGGCACGGAATCCTTCGTGCGGCACTGGACCAGGTACCGGCAGTCCAAGCCCCGGATTTCACCGCCCACGCCTTGTTGGCCGCCATCCGCGCCGACCTCGTCGCGTACCTCGTCGACGACCAGAAGATGACGCCCGAAGACCTGCGGTCCTCGCTCGCGGCCCACGTGGACAACGTCCTCGGCAAAGGCTCCGATCCACTCGGCAGGCGCAAGGAGGCATGAGTGACGGGCGGTCTGACTACAGCCCGAACATCGCCGACAGGGTGCCGGCGGCAAGGTCTTCGGGAGGTTCGTCCATGCCGAACCTCTGGTGGGGCTGGCGCAGGCTGAGCACCGCGAGGCCGTGCAGGGTGGCCCAGATGGACCTGGCCATCAGCTCCGGCGACGGCTTCGCGGGAACGAGGGCGGCCGCCTGCGCGTCGACGACGGCCTGCAGGAGCACCTCGAAGGAGTCGTGGCCGACCGGTTCGGCGCCCGGCCGGCTGCGGAACATGGTCACGAAGAGGTCGGGGTGGTCGTGCGCGAAGCGTACGTACGATCCGCCCAGCCGCAGGAGCCGCTCGCGCGCGTCAGTCGAGTCCGCCGCGGTGTTCTTGAGGCTCTCGTACAGCGTGGCGTAGCCCTGCGCGGCCACCGCCTCCAGTAGTTCGTCCTTGCCGCTGAAGTGGCGGTAGGGCGCGGCGGTGCTCACGCCGGCCCGGCGGGCGACCTCGTTGAGGCTGAACTGCTCGTGTCCTCGTTCGGCGAGGATCTCCCGGGCCCCGTCGATGAGCGCCTGCCGCAATGCGCCGTGGTGGTACGTCGTCCGTGTCACCTGCTGTCCCTCCTGGCCGGACCCGCCGGTCACCAGCACTCCGGAAGCGGTGCGGGAACTGCTGCCGCTTTCATGTTATCGATTCTAACATCCGCTGCTATGTTAGAGCCGTTCACATCGAGGCGACATGAGGACACGAGGAGTTCGGATGACTTCCATCGCACCTCCCGCACCCACCAACGGGCGTTCCAGCCAACGGCTTTCGCAGTGGAGTTGGGCCTGGGTGGCCCTGTCCTCGCTGGCGATCACCGGCTACTTCGTCGGCCAGTACGCCCAGGGCACGCTCGACGACTTGGCTCACCAGCACGTCGGGCTCGCGGACGACTACGCCTCCCGGGCGCTGCCGATTCGCGTGGCCTTCTACGTCCACGTCGTGTCCGCCGGGCTGTCGCTCGCACTGGGGCCGTGGCAGTTCTCCAAGCGGCTGCGCAGCCGCCGCATACGACTCCACCGCGGCATCGGCCGCGCGTACGTGGTCAGTGTCGCGATCGGCGCGGTCTCCGCGTTCGTGATGTCGATGTTCAGCTCCGTGGGCCTGCTGGGCCTCTTCGGCTTCGGTTCACTGGCGGTGCTGTGGGGATGGACGGCATGGCGCGGCTACAAGGCCGTCCGCGGGCATGACATCCGCAGCCATCAGGCCTGGATGATCCGGAACTTCGCGCTCACCTACGCGGCGGTCACCCTGCGACTGTGGTTCGGAGTACTGGTCCTCGTCCAGGTGCCCTTCGCACACGGCACAGACCCGTTCCCCGCCATCCTGACGCAGGCCTACGCCCCGCTGCCCTTCCTGTGCTGGCTGCCCAACCTCGTCATCGCCGAGTTCATGATCCGCCGCCGCGGCCTGCCGGCGCTGCACCTCACGACGTCACCCGTGACCGGACACCGCGAACCGTCCGGACAGACCGCAGCCACCAGTGGATGACCCGACGCACAACGGCCGGCCACTGCCGGTCGCCCCCTCCACGCACCACCCCGAACCACGCTCGGACCGACCTACCCGCCCTCGCACTCCGACAGCGTCACCTCTCCGGGAGAAGCCATGACCGTCTACACCGTCAAGAACCTCGCCTCGTCCGCCTTCCTCGTCACCGACGAGAAGGGGGCCATGATCGTGGACACCGGCGTCGCCGGGCGCGCCCCGGCGATGCTCCAGCAGATCGCCGACGCCGGCCTGCGCCCCGCAGACGTCACCCTCATCCTGCTCACCCACCACCACGCCGACCACAGCGGTTCCGCTCTCGCCCTGCGCGAGGCCACCGGAGCCCCCATCGCCATCCACCGCGACGACGCCGACCAGCTCCGGCGCGGCGGCCGCGTCGACCTGCAGCCCACCAGCCTGATGCCCCGGCTCATGAAGGTCATGCTGGCCAAGGCCGAAATACCGGCCATCGAGCCCGACATCGTCCTCGACGACGAAGAGGACCTGACCCGACTCGGCGGAATCGGCCGGTCGTTCGTAACCCCCGGCCACACCCCCGGATCCGTGTGCGTCCTGCTCCCCGACCACAGCATCCTGGCGGGCGACGCCCTCTCGGGCGGCCTGATGCGAGCCCGGACGGCCCGCAAGCCGATGTTCGCCACCGACCTGAGCGCCGCCGCACACAGCATGCGGACCATCGCCGGCCACGCACCGACCACGGTGTACGTCGGCCACGGCGGCCCCCTGGCGGCTCCGTCTGTCGCAGCACTCGAGACCCCGTGAATCCACCACCGTCCTCGCCGGCTTCGAGGCAGGAGGCCCGGTGCAGTTGCGTGCGGTTCGCTTCGGATCCCTCCGCGTCTGCAACGCCGCAGGGCAGCAGGTCTGGGCCGCAAGCGGATGACATGACGCGCCGAGAGCCTCTCGAGGCTGTGCGAGGCCGGCTACGACGGCTCCGGTTCAGCCGGCTCTTGACGGGCGGTGATTCCGGAGAGGATGAGGTCGATGCCGGCGAGGAACTCTGCTCGGTCGTCGTGATCGCGTAGTTGGCCTGCGACCCCTCTGGTGAACGCGTACTCGTCGGGATCGAGGCTCGCCCACGCGGCCGAAACGGCGTTCAGGAACTCGGTCCGGTCCGTCTCCGACTCGTGTCCGCGGGCGTTGGCCGCGTTCTGGCCGCCCACTCCGAGGATGTAGTTCAGGAGCGCGGACGCGGCGGTGAACTGGGCGTTGTGGGGCACTCCGAGCGCTTGGACCTGGCGTCCGACGTGTTCGAAGACCCGCAGCATTGGTGACTCCCCCGGGGCGCGGGCGAGTTGCGTGCCGGCCCACGGGTGGGCGTCGATCGCGTCGAACAGGCCGAGCGCGAGGGCGCGGATCGCTTCCTGCGGCGTTGCATCGGCGACGCCGGCGGTCACGGTGGCGGCGACGACGGAGTCGGTGGCGGCACTGAGAAGCTCATCCTTGCCCGTGACATGCCAGTAAATCGCGCCGGGCCCAGTGGCGAGGCGCTCGGCCAGCGCACGGAACGTGAGTCCACCCTCACCCGCCGTGTCGAGAAGCCCGATCGCAGCCTCGACGATGCGCTCCCGGGAGAGCGGCTCCTCTCGCCGCACTGCACGACGCGTCCTGGTTGCCATGCATACATCCTGGCACAGGCCTGGAACGCCGTTCCAGCTTGACATCCCTGGAACGTCGTTCCAGTCTGGAATGGAACAACGTTCCAGAGATGACCCGCCCGGCAGGCTGCGACACGTAAGGAACCACCATGACCACTGACGTCACGATCATCGGCGCTGGGCTCGGAGGGCTGACCCTCGCCCGTGTCCTCCACGTCCACGGCATCCCGGCGACGGTCTACGAGGCCGAGACCTCACCGACCGCCCGCACGCAGGGCGGCATGCTCGACATCCACGACCACAACGGGCAGCTCGCCCTCGACGCGGCCGGCCTCTTCGAGGAGTTCCTCGGCCTGATCCACAAGGGTGGCGAGGCGTCGCGGGTTCTCGAAAAGGACGGAACCGTACTCCTCGACGAACCCGACGACGGCACCGGCGGGCGTCCGGAGGTACACCGCGGCGCCCTGCGGCAGATCCTGCTCGACTCGCTGCCGGCCGACACGATCAGGTGGGGGCACAAGGTCACCGCGGTCCGCGCGCTCGAGGGCGGCCGGCACGAAGTGACGTTCGCGAACGGGGCGACCGCGGAGACCGGTCTCCTGGTCGGCGCGGACGGGGCGTGGTCGCGGGTCCGTCCGCTGCTGTCCGACGCGAAACCCGAGTACGTCGGCACGTCCTTCATCGAGACCTACCTGTTCGACGGCGACACCCGCCACCCGTCCAGTGCACGGGCTGTCGGCGGCGGCGCGCTCTTCGCTCTCGCACCCGGCAAGGGGATCCTCGCCCACCGGGAGACCGACGGCACCCTGCACACCTACGTGGCGCTCAACAAGCCGCAGGGGTGGATCGCCGCCATCGACTTCACCGACCCCGACACCGCCACCGCCCGCGTCGCCGAGGAGTTCCACGGCTGGGCACCGGAACTCACCGCGCTGATCACCGACGGCGACACCGCCCCGGTCCCGCGCACCATCAACGCCCTGCCGGTCGAGCACCGCTGGGACCGCGTTCCCGGTGTGACGCTGCTGGGCGACGCCGCCCACCTGATGTCACCGTTCGCCGGCGAGGGCGCCAACCTCGCCATGTACGACGGCGCCGAACTCGGCAAGGCCCTCGCCGCGCACCCCGACGACACCGAGGCCGCGCTCACCGCCTACGAGGAAGCCCTCTTCCCGCGCAGCGCCGCCGCGGCCACCGAGGCATCCCGCAACCACGAGCTGTGCTTCGCCGACAACGCCCCGCACGGCCTCGTCGGCCTCTTCACCGACTACGCGCAGGCCGGGTGAAGCGGCGGGTGGGCGTCGGTGCGCAGCGAGGCGAACAGGCCGTTCCGGGAGTCGGCGAAGGCGAGGTCCGGGGCGCGGGTTCCGATGAGGGGGTGGGCGTCCGGCAGCGGCCCACCCCGCTCTGCAGCGGGTGCTCGGCCGCCTCGGCGCAGAGTTCTTCGGTGAACGCTTCGAGTTCGGCCTGTCCAGGATCCTCGCCCGGTCGTGAGCGGCTTCCACGGCGGACGGCCGAAACGATCAGCTACGTCGTCGGCCGGGGAAAGACGACCCGGAGCTTCTCGACCCGTCCGTCGCGGCGGAACATCAGCCAGGCGAGGGACGGCGGGCAGACGTGGTCGGCGCCGTGGTGGGTGACGTCCATCTCCCAGATGGCGATGTCCCGGCCGGCCACGACGTGGCGCAGGTGCTGGCGCACCCCGCCTTCCAGGTAGCTGCGCATGACCGGGACGGGATGGACTCGCTCGCCCGGCCTGCCGAGCCGGCCGACCATTTCGGTCTCCGCCGGCCACAGCTCGGAGATCTCCGGGGGCAGACCACCGGTCTCCCACGCCTGCAGGGTCGCCAACGCCTCCTGCCTGCTCCCGTCGGTCACGGTTGAAGCGTCGTCGTGCGCCTGCTCAGCGGTCGACATGAGCACCTGGGCCATCTTCGCGCGGGCCTGACTGAGCCTGCTGCGCACCGTGCCGACCGGCACCTCGCAGGCGTCGGCGATCTCCTGGTAGGAGGTGATGCCGCTGAAGTGGCGCAGCATCAGCACCAGCCGGAGCTGCTGCGGCAGTTCCTCCACCGCATCCCAGATCCAGTCGCGCATCGCGTGCCGCTCGATGCGCCGCTCGGGGTGCGAAGCCTCACCGTCGCTCAGATGCAGTTGGCCGAGGCCGTCCAGACCTGGCACCTCCCGCATGCTGCGGCGCAGGCGCATGCGGCAGGCATTGCGTACGATCGCGCGCAGCCACGCACCCACAGCCGCGGGGTCCCGTACGTCACCGATGCGTCGCAGCGCGGTCAACGCGGCCTCCTGGACGACGTCTTCCGCGTCGGGGCCGTATCCGAGCAGGCTCAGCGCCACTGCACGCATCGATGCCTGATGGCGGGTCAACAACAGCCCGAGGGCCCCGGTCTCGCCGGCCTGAGCCCTGCGGGTGAGCTCCTCGTCCGTGGGCCCCGCAGGCGGGTCGAGGGGTGTCATGTCTTCGTAAGCCTCCGTGTCGATCCGTCACAGACCTTGACTCATGGGGGAGATGGACGGCAACCGTTCCATTCGGCGACGTGAGCAGGGTAGTCCTCGTGCATCCGGTAGAGGCATCTCCTGCGGATGGATCAGGAGTGGTTGACCGGCTCCTCCGG
Source organism: Streptomyces sp. NPDC032745 (assembly GCF_055579465.1). Classification (NCBI taxonomy): domain Bacteria; kingdom Bacillati; phylum Actinomycetota; class Actinomycetes; order Kitasatosporales; family Streptomycetaceae; genus Streptomyces; species Streptomyces sp. NPDC032745. The sequence continues at coordinate 192,851 of NZ_JBVING010000018.1, forward strand.
CAGCCAGCTCCCGTGGAAGCCGGCCGGGACGGGAGCGGGCAGTTCCACCACCGCCTGGAGGGAGAGGTCCGCCGCGTCGAGGACGAGCAGCTCCCCCGAAGCACCGGCGTCGTCGGAGACGAGCGACAGCAGCCAGCCCTCGTCCTCGCCACAGGCGTCCCGGGTCGGCACGAAGACCGCCTCCCCGGCAAAGCGGCTACCGGGCGTCGCGTACACGCGGCTGGTGCCGTGCGTCAGGTCGTGCTTCGCGATGCCGTCACCCGAGACCGTGTACAGGTAGCGGTTCTCGCGCCCGGTGAGCATTCCGTTGTGGGTGGGGAACTCGGCCTCGCGGTCGTCCAGTCGCGCCTCGGCGACCCGCCCGGCAGCCGGATCCACCGTCCAGCGGTGCAGAACTGCGGACGGCTGGGCGCGCGCCGCCCCTCTCCCCGCGGCCGGGCAGCCCGGCCCTGACCGGCCACCGATCTCCGACCAGGTCCGCCGGAAACCGTCGCGGTCGTAGCGCACCGCGTCGACCACGACGCGCCCTTGCCCGTCCTCGTAGGCGTTGCCGACGTGGAAGACGTAGCAGGGATCGATGTCGTACCAGGTCACGGCGGTACTGCCGGGCGTACGCGACATGACTCCGATCCGAGCGCCGTACTCCTCGTCCCACCGGTAGGGCATGCCGCCGCGTCCGGTGGGGTCGAGGACGACGGGCAGATCCATCCAGACGACATGGCGCTCGGTGATCGCGAAGTCGTGCATCATCGTCGGGCCCGGCACCTCGATCGGCCGGCTGTCGAGCAGCAGGCCTTCGGCGGTCACCCGGTGGTAGGTGAGGTAGGGCCGGGCGAACCCGGTACCGAACAGGTGCAGTTCACCCGAGGACGGATCCAGCTTGGGGTGCGCGGTCATCGCGGTGGTCAGGCGCCCCTCGAAGTCGTACGGCCCGACGGTCCCCAGGGACGGGGTGACCCAATGGGGAAGACCCGCCTCGCACAGGGCCAGCAGCTTGCCGGCGTGGCGGATCACGTGGGTGTTGGCGGGCGTCGCGGCGAGGTCGACGGTGGTATCCGCGCGGATGAGCGGATGTCCCGCGAGCTGCCGTGTGCGGATCCAGCGGTTGCGGTACCACTCGGCTCGGCCTCCCCGCAGCCGGATGCCGTGGAGCATGCCGGCGCCGGTGAACCAGTGCCCCTTGCTCTGGGCGGGCAGCGGGTTGGGGCCGTTGCGCACATAGCGGCCGTCCAGATCGGGCGGCAGTGACCCCCGCACTGCGAGGTCCGCCGCACACCGCTCCTCGGGTGCGGGGGCGAAGCGGCCTCGTGGGTACGGAGGCAGGGCCGTCTCGTCGATCATGTCGCTCTCCTCGTTGAGCCGCTGATGATGCGAGCCACGCTCCTGGCCGGGGATGGCCCCCGGCCCGTGAGCCGACACGGACGGGATGCATCGGTGCGCACCGAAGTTCGAACCCCGGAGCGTGGCGTCCGTCACAGGCGGCGTGGTGCTCATGTCCCGCCCCGCGACCTTCGGGGTTCGGCGTTCGGCGTTCGGCGTTCGGCGTTCGGCGTTCGGATGACCCTCGGTCAGCAGGGCCGGTAGGGCGAGATCTTGTCGCGCAGGTACGGGCGGGCGCCGCCTCGTGACCCACATCACATCCCCGTGCAGCGAACTCCGGCGCCCACCCTGCATCCAGTCGATGTCGGTCGCGGGCCGCGTCGGAACGGAACTGCTCTCCGACCGTCCCGCATCACCGAGGACCACGATCGCCGCGCCCCTACCGGCGCCAACCCGAAGGAACCCGACACCATGCTCCAGCACCACCGACCCGCCCCGACCGGGCACAGCAGGCTCCGCCAGGCCTTACTCGCTCTCATGCTGTCCCTGGCCGTCGCAACGGGACTGCTCTCGTCCGCCGGGCCCGCCACGGCAGCCACCGGAGACGGGTCCGTCAACCACGTCTGGCTCAACCTGACCGACACGCCCAAGTCCAACATGACGCGCGACTACTCCATCTTCCTCGCCAGCCTGCGGGAGGCGGTGTCCCACACCCGGCCGGACGGCGCCCAGTACACGCAGGGCCCGTCGCAGCACGAGGGAATCGTCCGGGTGTCCCTGACGGCCCTCGACGACCAGAACAACCGCCGCGGCGTGGACCTGTGGATCCAGCCCGACAACCTGTACGTCGTCGGATACTCCCCGCACGGCAGCAACGTCTCATACACCTTCAGCGACGCCTCCTTCTACCGCGGCACTCTCGGCGTCCCCACCGCCGACCTGCCGTTCGGCGGCAACTACAACTCCCTCACCCAGGCAGCCAGTCGTGACCGCTCCAGCATTCCGATCTGGTTCAACGACATCCGGGCGTCCATCGTCCAGCTCGCCAACCAGACTTCCTCCAACGCGAACCGGCAGAACACGGCCCGCTCCCTGATGCTGCTCATCCAGATGACCTCGGAGGCCGCACGCTTCAACGACCTCGAAGGGGTCTTCCGCGCCGCGGTCGGCGATTGGGGCACGGGCCGGACGGGCCTGCCCGGCTGGCAGCAGAACCTCGAGAACAGCTGGGGCACCCTGTCCAACTTCTACTGGAACCTCCAGGGGATGGGCAACACCTCCTGGCCGACCGTTCCGTACGTCAACGGCATCGGCCCCATCGAGAACGTGAGCCAGGTACGCCGGTACGTACGCGTCCTCCACACCTTCAACGCGGGATGGAACCACCCCAACCCGTCGCGCGACGAACTCTGACACGGCCGGGCGAGCCGGCCATGGCGACGCCACCCTTCCACCCGGCTGGGGACTCGAGCCGGAGAGCCGCCGATGCCCTGTTTCCGCAGGTGGCGGGGTGCTTCACAGCCTGTCTCGCCGCTCGCACGGGCCTGGGCGACCAGGGCCCCGCCTGCTTGACGGAGTTCGAGGCGACCGAGCACTATAGAGATGAGACGACCGGTCATTTTGGCCGCCTGGTCAAACACACACGAGGGAATGCCATGGCCGCATACCGAGCGTTCGAGGTCACCGGGTCACGGAAGTTCGAGTGGGTGGAGCGCGAGACGCCGGAGCCACCGCTGGGGCACGTGCGCCTGCGGGTCGAGACGTGCGGGGTCTGCCACTCCGATGTCCTGGCCGTCGAGGGGATGCGGCCCGACCCGTCCAAGCCGGTGGTTCCCGGGCACGAGGTCGTCGGCGTGATCGACGCGGTCGGCCCAGGCGTGACGACATGGCGGGTCGGCGAGCGTGTGGGCGTGGGCTACCTGAACGGCCACTGCGGAGTGTGCGACTTCTGCCGGCGCGGCGACTTCGTCAACTGCGAGGATCAGCCTCAGACGGGCAGCGACGTCGACGGGGGCTACGCGGAAATGCTGGTCGCCAGGGCCAGCGGCCTCGTACGGATCCCGGAGGGGCTGGGCTCGGTCGACGCGGCGCCGCTCCTGTGCGCGGGACTGACGGTCTTCAGCGCGCTTCGGCAGGCTGCCAGCGCCCCCGGCGCACTGGTGGCCGTGCAGGGGATCGGCGGCCTCGGGCACCTGGGCGTGCAGTACGCGAACAGGCTCGGGTTCCGCGTCGCCGCGATCGCCCGGGGCACCGACAAGGCGGAGCTGGCCGAGCGGCTCGGCGCCGACCACTACATCGACAGTTCTGCCGAGGATGCCGGCGAGGCGCTGCGGCGGCTCGGCGGGGCGGCCGCGATCGTCGCGACCGCCGCGAGCGGTGCCTCGATGTCGCCGCTGGTCTCCGGACTGGCGCCGCGCGGCCGCATGGTGGTCCTCGGGGCCGCCCTCGATCCGATCCAAGTGCAGACCACCGACCTGATCTTCGGCACCCGGACGATCAGCGGAAGCCTGACCGGCAGCTCCATCGAGAACGAGGACAACCTCCGGTTCGCCGCGGACCGGGACGTCCGTCCCATGACCGAAGTGATGCCGCTGGCCCAGGCTCCCGAGGCCTACGAGCGCATGATGTCCGGCGAAGCCCGTTTCCGTGTCGTGCTGGATGTGGCGGTCCGACCGTGAAGGGAGAACAGCAGCCTTTCCACGGCGTCACGTTCGAGTGAGGTGCCGTGGCGTCAGGCGAGCAGCACGCCGAACACCACGTCGAAGAACCCGTCGTAGGAGTCTTCCGAACGGTCGGACCGGGCGGAGATGAGCGTCCCCTCCCAGGCGTTCAGAATGAACCGGGCGAGCGTCCGCGCGTCCGTGGCCGCCGTCACCCGGCCCGACTCCTGGGCCTCTGCGATCGGGGCCGCGAGCGCCTGCTCCCACCTGTCCAGGCCGGTTCGTACTGCCTCGCGGATGAGGTCGCTGTGATCGGCCATCTCCGTGCCGAGGCCGCCTATGAGGCAGCCGCGGGTGAAGTCCCGGCTGGTGTTCTCGTCGCGCAGGAACTCGAAGTGCTGCCGCAGCCGCACCAGCGGATCGACCGATGCATCGGTGAGCTCGTGGAGCCGACGGCTCTCGCCGTACCGCTCCAGGGCCACCACGGCCAGCGCTTCCTTGCTCTCGAAGTGGTTGTAGAACGACCCCTTCGGGACCCCGGCGCCGTCAGTGATGTCCTTGACGCCCGCCCCGTTGAATCCGCGGGCATGGAACTGTTCGACCGCCGCCTCGACGATCTCCTCGCGCATGCTCCTTCTACCCACCGGGAGCACCCCTTCGCCGCAATATGACCAACCATCTTAGATCACAAAAACCTTAGCACGCGGCGCTTCTCCGCCTCCGCTGCGCGCCGCCCAGGGCGCAGCACCGCCGGGCGCGATGGCAGCCGCGGCCGTGCAGATCTACCATCACCTGTACGGACTACGCGCCCTGCCGTCGTAGGGAGGCCGGTATCGTGAACGCCGGATTCGGGCGAACGGGCCTCTCGCCCTACCTGCCGATCGCAGAGCACGGCCTCATCGGTGATCTTCACAGTGCGGCGCTCGTGGGCACGAACGGCACCATCGACTGGTACTGCTGCCCGCGCTTCGACTCACCGAGCGTGTTCGCCTCCATTCTGGACGCGGAACGGGGCGGGTCGTTCGAACTGGCCGCCGACGTGCCGACGCGCACCCGGCAGTTCTACTTTCCCGACACGAACGTTCTCATCACGCGGTTCTTCGCCTCCGACGGGGTGGCCGAGGTCCAGGACTTCATGCCGATCACCGACGACTCGGACGCGCCGGCCCGGCACCGGCTGATTCGGCGGGTGATCTGCGTGCGGGGGTCGCTTCCCTTCACGGCGCACGTGGCGCCCCGCTTCGGGTACGGGGCCGAACCGCACTCCGCACGGGCGCGGGGCGACCACACCGTGGTTTTCCGCTCGGGGAGCCTGTCGTTGGCGCTGACCACCACCGCACAGCTGGAGTGCGACGGCCGCGACGCGCGGTCCCGCTTCAAGCTCCTCGAGGGCGAGTCGGCGGTGTTCGCCCTCGACCCGGTGGTGGACGACGTGATCCCGCAGGCCTGCCCCCAGGCCGAAGCCGAGCAGCAGTTCGAGACGACGGTCAGGTTCTGGCGCAACTGGCTGGCCGGCTCGCGCTACCACGGCCGGTGGCGGGAGATGGTGCACCGCTCGGCCCTCGTGCTGAAGCTGCTCACGTACGCCCCGACCGGTGCGATCGTGGCCGCCCCGACCACCAGCCTGCCCGAGCAGATCGGCGGCGAACGCAATTGGGACTACCGCTTCGTATGGGTCCGTGACGCCGCCTTCTGTGTGTACGCCATGCTCAGACTGGGCTTCACCGGCGAGGCGGAGGCCTTCATGCGCTTCCTGTCCGAGCGGGGCATCATGCGGGGCGGCGACTCCGCGGGCCCGCTGCAGATCATGTACGGGATCGACGGGCGCAACGAACTGCCCGAACGCATACTCCCCCACCTCGAGGGCTACCAGGGGTCAGCCCCGGTGCGGGTGGGAAACGCCGCCACCGGGCAGCTCCAGCTGGACATCTACGGAGCACTCATCGACTCCGTATATCTGTACGACAAGTGGGGACAGCCCATCAGCAGCGACCGGTGGGAGGAGCTCGGTGTACTGGTGGACTGGCTCTGCGACCACTGGGACCAGCCCGACGACGGCGTGTGGGAAACACGCGGGGGCCGAAAGAACTTCGTGTACTCCCGGCTCATGTGCTGGGTGGCGATCGAGCGGGCCATCCGGATGGCGAACCGGCGGGGCCTGCCCACCGACCTCCCCCGCTGGCAGCAGAGCCGTGACGCGATCTACCGGCAGATCATGCACCGGGGCTGGTCCCCCGAGCGAGGGGCGTTCGTCCAGCACCTCGACGGCCTCGTGCTCGACGCCTCGGTGCTGATGATGCCGATGGCCAAATTCATCTCACCCACCGACCCCAAATGGCTCGCCACCCTGGATGCGCTCACCGCAGACCTGGTGTCCGACTCGCTGGTCTACCGCTACGACCCCCAAGCCAGCCCGGACGGCCTGAGGGGATCCGAGGGCACCTTCTCGATCTGCTCCTTCTGGTACGTCGAGGCACTCACCCGCGCCGGACGGCTGGAGGAGGCGCGGCTCGCCTTCGAGAAGATGCTCACCTATGCGAACCACGTCGGCCTCTACGCCGAGGAGATCGGGCTGACCGGCGAACAGCTCGGCAACTTCCCGCAGGCCTTCACCCATCTGTCGTTGATCAGCGCCGCGTTCAACCTCGACCGCGCTCTCAGCTGAACCGGGGCACGGTCACCCGGGCGAGGGCCCAGGAGGTGTGGTCGAACGCCGTGTTGGCGTTCGCGTCCTCGACGACCAGGTGCAGCAGCTTCACCCCGCGTACGTCGAGATCCACCTGCACGGGACCAGCCGCGCCGGTCAGCTTGCCGCTGGTGAACAGCGTCTTCCCGTCGCCCCGTACCGAGGCCTTCGTCGCGCCGGTGGCGGCCTGGTTCGTCGAGAAGTCGTCGATGCCGACGAGCGCGGTGAAGCGGTCCGCGGTTCCGCCGAGGTGGTAGACGATCTCGGAGGGTGCATGGACGCCGAGGCCCTTGGCGTAGGTCACTCCGCCGAACGAGATCGGCGTGCCGTCCCCCGCCGCCTGACGCCCGTTGGACCGGTCGCGTTCCACCGGACCCCAGCCGTTGGTGGCCGAAACCCACGCGAGATCGCTCAGGTATGCGTCGGCGACCGGCGCCGGCGGCACCGTTGAAACCCGTTCCGTGGCGGTGTAGCGCAGCGGCCCGGTCGGTGACTCCGCGGTGCCGTCGACGGTCAGCGGCCACTGCGTGCCCGGGGTGGCCGTCGTGGGCGGGGTGACCTGCCAGGACGTGGTCAGCGTGGCTCCGGCGGCCAGCAGGTCATGGCCGGTCGCGGTGGTTGCCTGGACCTGCCAGCCTGCCGGGGCGCGCAGCGCGAGGAGTGCGCGGGTCCAGGGCTTGCCCGACCCGTTGCCCAGGGTCGCGGTGGCCGTGAAGGCCTGACCGGGCACGGCCGGCCCCTGAATCTGCGTCCGGACTCCGAAGGGCTGGCGGACGTACGTGTCCACCCATGAGGAACGCATGACGGCGACGAGGCCGGTCACCACGGACGGGTTGGCGGCGGCGACGTTGCGCTGCTCACCGGCGTCGGAGGCGAGGTCGTACAGCTCGACCTGCCACTGTGCGTCGGGCAGCGCGTGGTCCCTGACGGGCGCGAACCGGACGGCCTTCCAGTCGTCCTTGCGTACGGCCTCGGCGAGCCAGGTGGCGCGGCCGCCGTCCTCGCTGTTGGCGCGGCTGGTGACGCCGCGTTCGTCCCGGTACCAGTACAGGTGGTCGTGGCGTGCCGCGTCCGGGCTTCCGGCGAGCAGCGGGGCGGCCGACAGTCCGTCGATGTCGGCGGGTGCGGGTGCGCCGCCGAGTTCCGCCAGGGTGGGCAGCACATCGGTGAGCGGGGTGGGACGGTCGCTGGTCCCCGCCCCGATCCGGCCCGGGGACCAGGCGATCAGCGGGACGCGGATGCCGCCCTCGTAGAGGTTGCGCTTGTAGCCGCGCAGCGGGCCGTTCGCGTCGAACAGGTCGGGGTTGACCCCGCCTTCCTCGTGCGGGCCGTTGTCGCTGGTGACGAGGACGACGGTGTTCTCGGCGATGCCCAGCGCGCGCAGCCGGTCGGTGACCTTGCCGACGAGCGTGTCGAAGTAGGTGATCTGGGCGGCGTGGCCCTTGTTCTGCTGGGTCCAGGTACGGGAGGCGTAGGCGCCGACGTCGGGGATGTCGCTCGGTGCGTGCGGCACGGTCGGCGTGAGGAAGAGCAGGAAGGGCTCGGCGGCGTGGTCGCCGATGAAGTCCAGCGCGCGCTGCTCGATGAGCTGGGGCGCGTAGGCGCCCTTCGCGCCGCCCGCGTTGGCGGCGATCGTCTCCTTCGCGCCGTTGTGCCACAGGTACTGCGGGTAGTACTCGTGCGCGTGCCCGTGGTCGATGTATCCGTAGAACTCCTCGAATCCACGGGAGTTGGGGTGGCTGGGCTGGTCGCCCTCCTCCGGCCCGAAGCCCCACTTCCCGATCACCGCGGTCCGGTAGCCGCGGGCGCGCAGCACCTCGGCGAAGGTGGTGTCACCGGCCTTCAGCGCTCCGGGGGCGCCGTCGGGATTGGCCCGGACGGCGGAGTGCCCGGTGTGCAGGCCGGTCAGCAGCGAGCACCGGGAGGGCGCGCAGACCGCGGCGGTCGAGTAGGCGTCGGTGAACCTCAGGCCCTCGGCGGCGAGCCGGTCGATCCGCGGTGTGGTGATCAGCTTCTGGCCGTACGCGCCGAGGTCGCCGTAGCCGAGATCGTCGGCAAGGATCACCACGAGGTTCGGAGTCGCCGTACCGGCGGTCGTGGCGGCCCGGGCCGCCTGAGCCGCCGCCCGGGCCTCCGGCGCGGCGGGGAGCGCGGCGAGGCCCAGGGTGGCTGCGGACCCGGCGAGGAAGTGGCGGCGGGTGGGCATCGGGGGCTCCTTGGCTCTCGCGGGACGGGATTCGATCATGCGGAGGGCACCCGCCCGATGGCCATGCACACGGCATTAAGAACGTGTGACGGCTCGGCCGGCGCTGGAGCGGCGCTGCCACTCCTCGGCCAGCAGACGGTAGGAGCGCACCCGGTCCGCGTGGTCGTGCGTGATGGTGGTGATCAGCAACTCATCGGCCCCGGTCGCCTCTTGGAGCCGCTCCAGGTGGTCGGCGACGGTCCGTGCCGAGCCGACGAACTGGGTCTCCACCCGGTCGGCGACGAGTGTGCGATCCGCCTCGGTCCAGGGCAGGGCGCGCGCCTCGGCAGGCGTGGGGAAGGGGATGGCGCCCTCGGCGGTACGGATGCTGCGCACCCAGGGTGCGTACCCGGTGGCCAGTTCCCGGGCGGTCGCGTCGTCCTCGGCGACGACCACGTCGGCGGACACCGTCAGGTACGGCCGGTCCAGGTCGGCCGAGGGCTTGAAGGCGGCCCGGTAGCCCTCGGCCGCCTCCAGCACAGAAGCGGGACTGACGTGGTAATTGGCCGCGAACCTGAGCCCGTTGCGGCCCGCGGTCTCCGCACTGACTCCGCCGCTGCTGCCCAGGATCCACACCTGCACGTCGGCCCCCTCCCCCGGGACGGCATGTGCTTCCACGCCCTCCGGGGAGCGGTAGTCGCCCCGCAGCAGCGCGAGCAGGTCGTCCACCTGCTCGGCGTAGTCCTGCTGCTGGGCACCGGGCAGGTTCAGCAGCCTCTGCTGCAGCGCGACCCGCGGATGACCCAGCAGGTGGGCGAAGGAGAACCGGGCCGGGATGCGGAGCCCGTTCGGGGTGTAACCCTCGAACGGGGCTTCTTGTGACGTCCGTTGCGGCGGACGGCCGGCCGAGCGGCCCAGGCCCAGGTCCAGACGGCCGGGGTGCAGCGCGTCGATCAGGCCGAACTCCTCGACCGTGGACAGCGCGGTGCGGTGCCCGAGCTGGACGGCCCCGGAGCCCAGCCGGATGGTCGAGGTCGCGGAGGCGGTCAGCGCGAGCACGACCGCCGGGGAGGTCCCGGCGACCCCCGGATTGAGGTGGTGCTCGGCGAACCAGTAGCGGGCGTAGCCGAACGCCTCCGTCTGCCGGGCGAGATCGATGCTGTGGTGCAGGGCCTCGGCGGCCGTGGAACCGGACGGGACCGGGACGAGGTCGAGGACCCCGAGGGGGATGCCGGACATGGCCGGGCTCCTTAAAGGTCGGGGAAGGAAGGGTCGGGGAAGGAAGGGTCGGGGATCTCGCGGCGCAACACCGGGGCGATCCGGGACTGGAAGAGTTCGAGGGAGGCACGGTGCTCCGCGGGGGCGAGCCCGCCCGGCTCCGCCTGGAGGTGCAGGGCCGTGTGGCCGAACGCCTCGTGGTAGCGGTGGACCTTCTCGATCACCTGCTGGGGGCTGCCGATCAGCGCCGAGCTCCGCTCGACGAAGTCCTCCAGCGTCGGGAAGACGGGATCCACACCCTGCTGCTTGTGGAAGGCGAGGTACCGGGCGAACGCGGGCCGGTACGCCGCCACCGCCTGCTGCGAGGTGGGGGCCGCGTGGTAGCCGGCCGTGCCCGCGCCGACGACGGCGTGCGCCGGATCGTGCCCGTAGTGCTCCCAGCGCTCCCGGTAGTGGCGGATCAGCTCGGCGTACGGGCCGATCGGGTGGGTGACGTTCGCCGAGAAGAGCGGGTCTCCGTAGCGCGCCGCGAGATCGACGGACTCCCTGCTGGTCGCGCTGCCGTGCCAGACCCGCAGGGCCGGCTGGAAGGGCCTCGGCAGCACCTCGGCGCCGACCAGCGAGGGGCGGAAGCGCGGCTCGGCGCTCACCTTGTCCTCGCGCCAGATGCGCCGGAACAGCTCGTAGCCCTCGGCGTTGCGCTCCCACTGGTCCTCGGGGGTCACGTGGAACAGCTCGCGCTGGGCCGTGCCGTTGCCCTTGCCGATCATCAGCTCCAGGCGGCCGTCGGAGAGGTGGTCGAGCGTCGCGTAGTCCTCGTACGCCCGTACCGGGTCCAGCAGGCTCAGGGTGGTCACGGCGGTGAACAGCCGGATCCGGCGGGTCAGCGCGGCGATGTGGCTGAGCACCACGGGCGGCGAGGACGACAGGAACGGCCGCTCGTGGCGCTCGCCGACCCCGAAGCCGTCGAAGCCGAGCTCCTCCGCGAGCAGCGCGGCATCGACCACCTCGCGGAACCGCTCGCGGGTGGGCGTGGGGGCGCCCGTCACCGGGTCCGCGGAGTCCGTGATCAGGGTGATGGCCAGGAACTTCATGAGCCCGCGGCCTGCCTGCCGGAAGCCGCTTCCGGCACCGCGAGCCCGAGGTGGTCGCGCAGGGTGGTGCCGGCGTACTCGGTGCGGAAGACCCCCCGCTCCTGCAGCAGCGGGACGACGGTGTCGGCGAAGACGTCCAGGCCGCCCGGGGTGATGTGGGGGACCAGGATGAAGCCGTCGGCCGCGTCCGCCTGCACCAGCGTGTCGATCTGCTCGGCGACGGTGGCCGCGGAGCCCACGAAGGTCTGGCCGGAGGTGGTGGCGATGACCAGCTCCCGGATCGAGAGGTTCTTGGCCTCGGCGAGCGCGCGCCACTGCCGGGCGGTTTCGAGCGGATCGCGGAACTGGCGGACGCTGGCCCGCCCGAGGGCGACGGTGTTCTCGCCGGTCTCGGGATCGATGTCGGGCAGCGGGCCGTCCGGGTCGTAACCGGACAGGTCCCGGTTCCAGACGTGCTCCAGGTACTTGATCGCGGTCTGCCCGCTGACCTGGAGGCGGCGCACCTCGTGGGCGAGCTCGTGTGCCTCGGCGTCGGTGTCGCCGAGGACGAAGGTGGCGGCAGGCAGGATCTTCAACTCCTCGTGGCTGCGCCCGTACGCGGCCAGCCGGCCCTTGACGTCGGCGTAGAACGCCCGGCCCTCGTCGAGCGTCCCGTACCGGCCGAAGATCGCGTCGGCGGAGGAGGCGGCGAACTCGCGGCCCTCGTCGGAGTCGCCCGCCTGGAAGATCACCGGCCGGCCTTGCGGGCTGCGCGGCACGTTGAAGTGGCCCTCGATGTCGAAATGCTGCCCCTGGTGGGCGAAGGCCCCGGCCCGCGCGTCCCGCAGGAAGGCGCCCGAATCGGGGTCGGCGAGGATCTCGGTGCCGTCCCAGGAGTCGAACAGCTCGGTCGCGGTGGCCAGGAACTCCTTCGCCCGCGAGTAGCGCTCCTCTCGCGGCAGGAAGCCGCCGCGCCGGAAGTTCTCGCCGGTGAAGGCGTCCCAGGAGGTGACCACGTTCCACGCGGCCCGGCCCTCGGAGAGGTGGTCCAGCGAGGCGAACTGGCGGGCCACCTCGTAGGGCTCGTTGAAGGTGGAGTTGATCGTCCCGGTCAGCCCGAGACGCTCGGTGACAGCAGCGAGGGCGGCGAGCACCGTGAAGGTGTCGGGACGACCGACGACATCCAAGTCGTATATTTTACCGCCCTGTTCACGCAGCCGCAGCCCCTCGGCGAGGAAGAGGAAGTCGAACTTGGCGCGTTCGGCGGTCTGCGCGAAGTGGACGAACGAGTCGAAGTCGATGTGGCTGCCGGCGGCCGCGTCGCTCCACACGGTGGTGTTGTTGACGCCCGGGAAGTGGGCCGCGAGATGGATCTGCTTGAGCGGTTTGCTACTCATGACGGGTCCTTACGGGTACTTACGGGTCCGGAATCAGGCGGCGGGGTGGGCGGCATAGCGGCCGGCCGGGCGCTCCAGGCCCAGCAGCCCGCGCAGGGTGTCCGCCTCGTACGCGCGGCGGAAGAGTCCGCGTCGCTGGAGCTCCGGTACCAGCCCCCGGGTGATCGCCGGCAGGTCGTGGGCGAGTGTGCCCGGCCGCAGCCGGAAGCCCGACAGACCGGCCGGACGCCAGTCCTGGAGCAGGTCCGCCAGCTGCGCCGTGGTCCCGGTAAAGACCGCCGTGTCACTGCCGTACGGGGCGTTCGCGAGCGTGTCCAGGCGGCTGCGGCGCGCCTCGGCCGCCGGGGCGTCCTCGTCCAGGAACACGGTGAGGTCTGCGAAGAGGTGCAGCGGCTGCGCCGAGAGCCCGGCGGATTCCCGGGCCTGCCGGATCTCGGTGACCGCGGCGCGGGCCCCGTCGGCGTCGCGCACGGTGAGGTACCCGACATCCGCGGACCGGGCGATGAGACCGTGCGCCGCGCTGCCTTCGCCGGGCGCGCCGGCGGAGCCGGCCGCGGTGGCCGCGGTGGCCGCGGTGATGACGGGTTGCCCCTGCGGCGGGCGGGGGGTGATCGAGGGCCCCCGGACGCTGAAGTGACGGCCCTCGAAGTCGATGTAGTGCAGCTTGTCGCGGTCGATGAACCGGCCGGTGGCCACGTCCCGGATCTCGGCGTCGTCGTCCCAGCTGTCCCACAGCCGCCGGATCACCTCGATGTGGTCGGCGGCCTCCTGGTAGGACTGCGCATCGGGGAGCGGGACCGCCCGGCGTCCGAAGTGCCGGGCTTCGTGGGCAGGTTGTGACACCTGGATGCGCAGGCCCGCCCGCCCGCGGCTGACGTGGTCCAGGGTGGCGATCGCCTTGGATATGTGGAAGGGCTCGGTGTGGGTGGCGGTCACGGTCGGGACCAGTCCGATGTGCCGGGTCAGCGGTGCGACGCGGGCGGCGGTGAGTACCGCGTCCAGCCGCCCGCGGACCTGGTCCGTGCGCCCGTCTGGCCCGTCGGCCGAGGACGACTGTAGGGCGAGGGAGTCTTCGAAGGTGACGAAGTCGAGCAGTCCGGCTTCGGCCTCGGCCACGGCATCGGCCCAGTAGCGGGCCGTGAAGAGTTCACCGGGCCGGGCACCCGGCTCGCGCCAGGCGGCAGGGTGCCAACCCGCGCCGTCGAGCGCGACTGCGAGGTGCAGCGATTCGGAAGATGCTGATGCGAATACGGATGCGGGCGGGGATGAGGACACGTCGAATTACGCCTTCCTGATCGGCCGTGCGAAAAGGAGGCCGATACGCTTCGCCGAATATGAGGACGTATGAGAGGGCGATGAGCAAGCCCGTCACCGATATCTCTTCGAGACGCTACGCCCGATAGCGGTGGCATACAATGACCTGAATATTAAGAGAAGTTGGCAGCGGTGTTGCCGGGCGCACGGACCGCCATGAAGGACGGGCGGCGGCGCAGGGTGAAGCCGATCGACTCGTACAGTCGGATCGCCTTCGTGTTGCTCGCGGCGGTGTGGAGGAACGGGACGTCGCCGCGCTCCCGGATGCCCGCGGCAACGGCACGGACCAGCCGCGTCGCCAGCCCCCCGCCCCGGTGGTCGGGATGTGTGCACACCGCGCTGATCTCGGTCCAGCCGGGCGGCCGCAGCCGCTCTCCGGCCATCGCGATCAGCCGGCCCCGGTGCCGGATGCCGAGGTACGTACCCAGCTCGACGGTGCGGGGCAGGAACGGACCGGGCTTCGTGAGCTCGATCAGAGCGAGGATCTCGGACGCGTCACGGGGGCCGAGCCTGACCGCCTCGGGGGTGGGTTCGGCGCGCAGCGAGGTGTCGACCAGCTGGACGCCGGGGACCGAGCCTACGGTTTCCCAGCCGTCGGGCGGGGTCAGTACGCCGGCGAGCGCGGCGATCCCGCCGTCGCCGACCAGCCTGCGCAGGTCGGCCCACGAGTCCGGGTCGGCCGGGTCCGCGAGGGCGGCGAACGGCGAGACATCCGACGGATAGCGGGCGGCGCGGGAGGAGGAGAGGTCGGCCCCGGGCCGGGCCACCCGCTCGGCGAAGGCGGCGTGCGCGCCGGACAACGAGGCCCAGGCGGGGTTGTCGAGGACGTGCGGGGACACCACGGCGCCCCGGCTCGTACTCGTGCTCGTGCTCGTGCTCATACTCGTGCTCGTACTCGTGCTGGGAGCGGCGTTCGTGTTCATGGGGCGGGCTGTCTCCGTCCGTGGCGCGGCCCGGGGGCCGGGGGTTCAGGAGTTGGTCACCGGCAGGCCCGGCGGGTTGACCTCAGAGGTGGTGACGGCCTCGTTGGACAGGTTCCAGGCGGCGAGCAGCTGCGCGTACCGGCCGTTCTTGATCAGGTGGTTGATCGCCTCTGCCACCGGCTCGGCGAGCCCGCTGTCCTTCTTCGCGGTCGCGGCGATCAGGCCCTGGAGGGATTCGCCGGCGCCGGAGAAGGAGCCCGCGTTGCGGGTGGGGGCGTTGCCGCTCGCCGTCTGCGTGATGTGGTAGGCGATGGACGGGTTCGGGCCGAAGCTGAGGTCGATCTTCTTGCCGCTCAGGGCCAGGTAGGTGCTGTTGGCGTCGGGGAAGTACTTGACGGTGATGTCCTTGCCCTCGGCCTGGAGCTTCTTCTGCCACTCCAGCAGGATCTTCTCCTGGTTGGTGCCCGAGCTGACCGCGACCGTCCGTCCCGCGAGATTGCGGTAGTCGCCGCCGAAGTTCCAGGGGTTGTCCTTCAGCGTCTCGAAGGCCAGGTTGTCCTGCCGGTAGGAGGCGAACTCGTACTTCTTCTTGCGCTCCTCCGTGACCGTGACGTTCGTGAAGGCCACGTCCACCTTGCCGCTGTCGATGCCGACGAAGAGGTTCTCCCAGGTGGAGTTCTTCACCACCGGCTTGAGCCCGAGCGTCGCGGCCACCAGGCGGCCGAGGTCCGGTTCCGCGCCGGTCAGGGTCTTCTGGTCGGTGCCGACGTACGCCAGCGGCGGGAAGCCTGCGGGCAGCGCGCCGACCCCGATGAGGAGTTCGCCGCGCTCGCGGACTTCAGTGGGCAGCTGGGCGCGCAGGGAATCGACCACCGGGACGGACAGCTCGGCCTGCTGGGCGGCGCCGTTGGACACCGCGCCGACGGTGACCTTGTCGGAGCCCGGTCCGGTGGCCTCGGCGTCACCGCCGCACGCGGTGAGGCCGGAGGCGAGCGCCACGGTGGCGGTGGCGGCGCCGAGGCCTCGGACGAATCTGGTGCGCAGGGAGCGTCGGCGTTGCATGGTGTTCCTTTTCGGTAGGGAGGGGCTGGTGGGGCGGGGTGGGGCGCGGCGGGGTCAGAGCACCTTGCTCAGGAACTCCCGCGTACGGGGATGGGCGGGCCGGTCCAGCACTTGCCCGGGCGGGCCCTGTTCGACGATGCGGCCGCCGTCGAGGAAGACGACCTCGTCGGCCACCTCGCGGGCGAAGCCGATCTCGTGCGTGACGATGACCAGCGTGGTGCCGCCGGTGGCCAGGTCCTTGATCACGGACAGCACCTCGCCGACGAGTTCGGGGTCGAGCGCTGAGGTGGGTTCGTCGAAGAGGATGACTCCGGGCCGCAGCGCGAGGGCGCGGGCGATGGCCACGCGCTGCTGCTGGCCGCCGGACAGCTGTCGTGGATAGGCGCCGGTCCGGTCGCCGAGCCCGACGCGCTCCAGGAGTTCGCGCGCCAGGGCCCGGGCCTGCGGCCGCGGCAGCCTGCCGGTGGCCACGGGGGCCGCTGCGACGTTGTCCAGCACGGTCAGGTGCGGGAAGAGGTTGAAGTTCTGGAAGACGAAGCCGATCCGTCCTCGCTGGGCGAGGATCGCCCGCTCGCTCAGCTCCTTCAGCCGCCCGCCGTGCCGCTGTACGCCGATCAGCTCGCCGCCCACGCTGACGTATCCGGCATCGGGCTTCTCCAGGTGGTTGATGACCCGCAGCAGGGTGGACTTGCCGGAGCCTGAGCGGCCCAGGACCGCGGTGACCGTGCCCGGCCGCAGCGTCAGGCTCACCCCGTCCAGTACCTGCTGTCGGCCGTACCACTTGTGCACGCCGTGGACCTCGATCGCGGCGGCCCGCAGGGCGGTGGTCATCGCGCCGTCTCCTTCCGGAAGCGGTCCCGCAGATCGCGCAGGCCCGTCCGGGCCCGCTGCAGGGGGGTGGGCGGTACGGTGCGCAGCGCGCCGCGCGCGTAGTACCGCTCGACGTAGAACTGGATGACCGACAGGACGCTGGTGAGGACCACGTACCAGAAGGTGGCCACCAGCAGCAGCGGCACGATGTCGCCGGAGTAGGTGCTGCCGAGGCTCTGCACCGTGCCGAACAGGTCGAGCAGCGATACGTAGAAGACCAGCGAGGTGGCTTTGACCAGCCCGACCAGCTGGTTGACGTAGGCGGGGACGATGGAGCGCAGCGCCTGGGGGAAGACGATCCGGGCGAACTGGTACCGCTTGGGGAGTCCCAGCGCAGCCGCTGCCTCGTGCTGGCCCTGGTCGACGGAGAGCACACCGGCCCGTACCACTTCGGCCGCGTACGCCGCTTCGCTCAGGCTGAGTCCCACGACCGCCACGACGATGTCGGTGGCCAGCCGCGACTCGTCGAAGGTGAAGAAGGCGGGCCCGAAGGGCACCCCGATGCTCAGGGTGGGGTAGAGGGCGCTGAGGTTGTAGAGGAAGAGCAGGACCACGATCAGCGGCACGGAGCGCAGCAGCCAGATGTACGTCCAGCTCACCGACCTCAGTACGGGGTTCGCGGAGATCCTGCCGAGGGCGAGCAGGATGCCGCCCGCGAGACCCAGGACGGCGCTGTACGCGGCCACCTGGAGGGTGATGAACAGGCCCTCCAGGATGACCGGCCGGACGAACCAGTAGGCGAACCGGTCCCATTGGTAGAAGGGATTGGTCAGCAGCCCGTGGGCGGCCTGGGAGACCAGGACCAGCACGACGGCGGTGGCGATCCACCGCCCGGGCCGGCGGAGCGGGAGGACCCTCTCCGCCGGCGCCGGCGGTCCCGGGGGCGCGGTGAGGACGAGTGTTTCGGTCAAGGACACTCCAGCAGCATTCGATGAATCAGGGAATCGAAAAGCAGCCGTCATGCCGGACAGAAGAGGCCGCTGATGTCGTTATCTGCGGCGTAAGCTAGGCAGTTTGGAGAAGGGCTGTCAACGGCCCTGATATCGAAATCCGCGAAAGCGTGCGGCAATTTCATCCGCCGTACACACAACGCCTTCCGGCGAAATGAACCGGGCTGTCGTTCACAGCCAGGGGAGCTGGTCGGCGGAGTACCGGTAGGCGCGGAAGACGGAGTTCTGGGCGCCGGCCGAGGACTCCAGGCCCACCCCCTCGCCGAAGGACCGGAACTGCGGGACCACGAACTCCCAGACCACGTCCCCGCCGGGGGTCACCTCGAAGAGCCGTCCGAAGGAGCCCTCGGCGATGAAGGTGTTGCCGTTGGGAAGCCGCTGCGCGCTGGACATGTACGGGCTGTAGAAGTTCTGCGGCGGGTTGTCCTCGTACGACCACACCTCCTCGCCCGTGCGCGGGTCCAGCTCCAGCACCCGCGAGTACGGCACGGAAGTGGTGTCGCGATAGGTGCCGTTGTCGAAGACCAGGATGTTCCCGCCGGCCAGCTCGTGCGGATGGTGCTGCTGCGCCAGGACGTCGGGGCCGATGTGCCACAGCACGGACCCGTCGGCGCGGTCGACGGCCACGGTGGAGGACGCGCTGCGGAAGCCCAGGACGATCGAACCGTCGGCGCGTTCGTTGACGGTGTTGGCCATGGGCCAGTGCTCACGGGCGAAGTGGGGGTTGAGCGGGAACTCCTCGGGGTCGAGGTGCTCGATGGCAGCCCAGCGCCACACCTCCTCCCCGTCCCAGGTCAGCTCGTACACCACGTCCCCGTAGATCACGCCGCCCGGGGCTTCGGAGCCGGGGATACCGCCCCGGATGCGGGCGGCATCGGCCGGGTCCAGGGGTTCGACGACGGTGACGATGAGGTTGCCGTTGCGCAGGATCGAGGCGTCATGGTGGTGGAAGGGGTGCCGGACCTCGCGCAGGACCGTGGAGTCGGGGGCCAGTTCCTGGAAGATGCCGCCGTGGTAGACGTCCCAGATGGGGAAGAGGGTGGGGCTGCTGGTGTCCTTGGCCGCGTAGAAGAGGTTGCCGCCCGGGAGGAGCTGTGCCTGGCGGCCGGGCGGGTGCGGGGAGTTCCAGGTGTGGACGGGCCGGCCCTCGATGTCGACGAGGTGGATCTCGCCGGCGCTGGTGATGGGCGTGTAGAGGGTGTAGCCGCCGTAACTGCGGGCGGGGTCATGGGCGATCAGGCCGACGCCGCGGCGGCGCAGGGTGTTCTGGTCGACGGTCATGAGGATCTCCTGTCGGGGTGTGTCAGCGGACGGTGACGGCAGCCGGGTCGACGGCCGTCAGGGGTGCCGGGTGCAGACGCCGCAGCAGGCCGGCGCGGTCGGCGGAGCCCGGCAGGCCCTGGGCTGCCTTCGCCCAGCCGGCCTCCTGCTCCAACTGGGCCAGCAGCTCGGGCGAGAGGGTCGCGCCGTAGCCGTAGCGGGGCTGGAAGGCGTCCACGTAGTCGGCCTGGAGCGTGCCCTTGGACTGGGCGATCACGGCCTTTCGCGCGGCGGCCGGGTCCGCGGCGATCTCGCGCTGGGCCTTCAGCAGCGCCCGGAGCACGGCCGTGGTGGTCTCCTCGGTCGCCGCCGGACCCGCGACGAGCAGGGTCCGTGCCGTGTAGCCGGTGAAGGGGAGCTCGGCGTAGCGGTCGCCGAGGGTGGTGCGGGCGGCGTCGTAGAAGCTGGGGAAGGTGACCCCGGCGTCGACGTCGCCGCGGGCCAGCGCCGAAGTGACCTGGTTCGGGGCGAGGTTGACCACGGTCACGTCCGCGGCCGTCAGCTGTGCGGAGGCCAGCATCCGCGACAGCGCGTACTCGACGTTCGTGCCCTGCGGGACGCCGACCTTGCGGCCCTTCAGTGCGGCGAAGCCGGTGATCTGCCGGTCGGTCCGGGTCAGCAGGCGCCAGTCGTCGAACCGGGACAGGTCGGCGACGATCCGCAGCTCGCGCCCGCCCAGCGCGGCCGTCACCGCAGGCAGGTCGCCCACGACGCCGAGCTGGGCCTGACCGCCGAGCACGGCGTTCAGCGCGTCCCGCCCCGTGGGCTGGGTGGTCACGGTGGCGTCGATGCCCTCGGCGGACCACAGCCCGCGCTCCTGGGCCACGTAGACGGGCGCGCCGCCGAGGTGGTCGCTCCCGGCGAGGGAAACGGCGGGGCGGCCGCCGCCCGCAGGGACGGAGGCGCCGGCGCAGGCAGAGGTGAGCGAGCAGAGCAGGGCCGCCGTCAACAGGGCGGCCACTGCACGGGGTCTGGGCATGGCTGGGAGTCCTTCCGGAAAAGGCAGTGGGGGTGGGGGTGGCGAGGGAATCGAGGAGGCTTCAGTCGGAGCCGAGGTGACGTGAGATCAGTGAGCGCAAGTCCGGGTCGGGCGGACCGGCGGCCACGGTGTGGTCGGCCAGCACCCGCCCGGGGGTCCCGCCGAGGACGACGACCCGTTCGGCGAGGGCCAGTGCCTCGTCGATGTCGTGCGTGACGAACAGGACGGTGGTTCCACGGCGCTGCCACAGCTCCCGCAGCAGGGTCTGCATCCGGGTCCGGGTCAGCGCGTCCAGGGCTCCGAACGGCTCGTCCATCAGCAGCACTTCGGGCTCGGCGGCCAGGGCGCGGGCCAGTGCCACGCGCTGCTGCATACCGCCGGACAGCTGCGCCGGGTACTTCTCGGCGCCGTCCGCCAGCCCTACCTCGGCCAGTGCCGCGAGGGCGCGCCGGCGGCGCTCCGGACGCGGCAGGCCGAGCCGCTTGAGCGCGAATTCGACGTTGCCGCGGGCGGTGCGCCAGGGGAACAGCGCATAGTGCTGGAAGACCACGCCCCGCTCCGGGCCCGGCCCTCGCACCGGAGCGGAACCCGCCGTCACCCGCCCTTCGGTGGGCCGTACGAACCCGGCCACCAGGTTGAGAACCGTGGACTTGCCGCACCCGCTGGGCCCCAGCAGCGCCGTGAACGAGCCTGCCGGGAGCTCCAGATCCGTGCGCTCCAGCACCGGCGCAGCCCCGTAGCGTACCGACAGGCCCTCCAGTCGTACTCCCAGGCTCACGAGGCGCTCCAGTGCACGAACCGGCGGCCGACCGCGGCCAGTACGAGGTCGACGGCCACGCCGAGCAGCCCGAGTACGAGCAGCCCCGCGAACATCCGGTCCACGCGCAGGAACTGGCCGTCCACCTGGAGCCGGTATGCCAACCCGCTGTCCGCGCCGCCCAGTTCCGCCGCCACCAGGGCGAGCAGCGCCACCGAGGCCCCGTACCGCATCGCGGCGAGCAGTGCGGGCGCGGCGGCGGGCAGCAGCACCTCGGTGAACCGCCGGTGCAGCGGCGCCCCCAGCGACCGGGCCGCCCGCAGATGGGACGCCGGGACCCGGGACACCCCGTCGTGTACGTACAGCCAGACGGCGAGCAGCACGGCGTACGCGATGAGCAGGCGCTTGGCGGTCTCCCCGATGCCGAACCAGGCGGTCGCGAGCGGCACCAGCGCGATGGCCGGGATCGGGCGCAGGAAGGAGATCACCGGGGTGACGGCGGCGGACAGCTTCGGCAGATAGCCGGTGGCGAAGCCCAGCGCGCTGCCCACGAGGGCGCCGAGCACGAAACCCTGCCCGGCACGGGCCAGGCTGGCGCCGAGATCAGCGGCCAGGATGCCGCTGCGGGCGCTGTCCGCGAGCGCGGCCGCGGTCTCACCGGGCGTGGGCAGCAGCCCCGGGGCCACCGCACCGGACCGGGCGAGCAGGCACCACAGCGCGAGCACGGCGCCTGCCGCGCCCAGGGCCGGGCCGAGCCGGCTGAGGCTCCGGCCGGGTGGTGAGGGGGTGGCGTGCACGGGGCGGCTCCTCGTTCGGTTCCTCGTCGATAAGTGAGGTCAATAATTGACCACGCTTATGACGGGAGTGTTGCGGCAGCACGAAACCTCGCCGGAGCCCCCGGCGCTTGATCGCTGATGCGGTACGTTCACCTGCGTGTCTCGACCTGAACCCACGCCCGAGGCGATCGAGGTCGGACGGGTGATCCGGAGCTGCCGCAAACAGCGCGGCGTCTCCATGGCCGTCCTCGCCACGCTCTCCGGCCTCTCCCAGCCGTTCCTCAGCCAGCTCGAACGCGGCCTGGCCACTCCCAGCCTCAGCTCGATCTACCGGATCGCGGAGGCGCTGGACGTCACCCCGGGAACCTTCCTGCGACCGCCCGCCCGGCCGGGTGCGGTCAGCCACGAGAGCGACCCGCAGGTGATCCGCGTCAGCGAGGCCGCCGGGCAGATCGCCCAGGTCCTCATCCCCGGCGGGCGCAGCGCGCTGATGGAGGCCTACGAACACCACTTCGAGCCCGGCCAGGGCGAGCGCGGCTGGTTCGAGCACCCCGGCGAGGACTTCCTCTACGTACTGGAGGGCGAGATCGTCCTCGAGGTCGAGGGCGAGGAACCCCTGACCCTGCGCGCCGGCCAGAGCGCCCACCACCGGGGCGAAGTCCCGCACCGCTGCCGCCTGACGGGCCCGGCCGCCGCCCGCACCCTGCTGGTCATCGCGAACGCCTGAGAAACCACCGGCGGTGGCGGCAGAAGTTCCGCCGCCGGCCGGCCCGGGTGGCTACTGGTGGCCGGGAACGTACCTGTAGCCGACGCGGCGCACGGTGGAGATGCGGTCCCGGTAGGCGGGTCCGAGCTTGCGGCGCAGCCGGGCCACGTGGACGTCGACCGTACGGCCGTCGCCGATGTGCCCATACCCCCAGATGCCCGAGATGAGGGCATCACGCGTGTGGACCGTGTACGGATGGGACACGAGGTGGGCCAGGAGGTCGAACTCCAGGTAGGTGAGTTCCAGTTCGCGCCCGTCGACCTCGACCAGCCGACGTGCGCGGTCGACCCGGATGGCATCGTCGAGCTGGACGGGGTCGGGGTGCGGGGCCGGTTCCGGGTCGGGAGCCGGAAGCGTCCCGGGCTCGAGGGAACGGATCTCCGGGCGTATGCCGTGCGCTCTCATCAGCGCCACCGGGTCGACGTCCGCCGGCAGGAACACGAGGTATCCGACGCGGCCGCCGTAGGTCCCGTCGGCGAAGACGCCGGGCGGACGGCCGCCGACCAGCTGGAGGCGCGGGGCGGGGGAACGGCGGGTGGCGGGTGCGGGAATTGCGGTGGTCACGGTGAGCCCCTTCGGCTGCGCGGATCGAGGTACGGATGCCGGGTGTTCGGGCACGTCAGGGCATGGCGTCTCAGTGACGGAGTCGACCGGGAGGGTCGGCGCGTCGCACGCCCGGCGGACCCGTACGGCTCGAAGGGCCGGGGTCACGAACAGCGCGCAGCACAGCGACAGGCGGCAGCCGGAACACCGGCGCGCGTCGGGGAGATGCCCTGTCGAAAAGCCCTAAACGGGTCGGCAGATGGCGCTGGCGACGAGACGGAAGTCAACGTGCCTGCGGCGTACGAGCAACGGCTGCGACGGGGACATGGCCACATCGTGAAGTGCGCGGCGGGCACGCGTCAATAGTTCCCTACTGATTGCATAGGAAAGGTCTTTCATCCCGAGATCCAGTTGTCCACGATTCGGTCACACTCTTGCCCGGAACGCCGCTTCGGACGAGTATCCCTATCAATCCGATGGGAAAGGTGGGGAATCGGCAACCGGCCGACGCCGCCCAACAACGTTCCGGAGTAGCCGACATGACCACCGCCAGCCCCCATGGCACCGCTGTCCGCCCAGCCCCCGCGCCACACAGCGGCACCGGTGCCTGCCGGTGACGCCCATGCGAACGACATCCAGCCCCGCCGGCCACCGGTCCACCGACGAGCGGCGCCGCGCGCTCCTGCGTACCGCCCGCGATGTGGCGGACGACCTCGCCGCGGACGCCATCGCCCGCGATCAGGCCGGCAAACCGCCGACCGACGAGGCTGCCCGGCTCCGCGAGGCCGGCCTGCCGGCGGCCCTCACCCCGCCCGGGCCCGGCCGCGGGGCGGACTGGCGTACCGGATGCGCCGTCATACGGGAGATCGCCGCAGCGGACAGCTCTGTCGGCGCCGTACTCGCCCGCCACTACGTACACGCCTGGAGCGGACGCTTCTACGCGAGTCACGAGCACGCGACCGCCCTCGAAGAGGAGTCGGTGCGCGAGCGGTGGCTGTGGACCGGGGCGGTCCGCGCTCCCGCGCCCAACGGCGACACCGAGGGACCGGACCTCACACTGAGGCCGCGCGCCAGCGGCTACCTGCTGAACGGACGCCGGTCCGTGGACACGGCGGTGGCCGCAGCCGACCAGATCGTGGTGGACGCCGTCTGCACCGCGACCGGTGACGTCCTGGTCGTACGGATCCCACCCGGCGCACGGGGCGTGACCGTCGAACCCACCCACGATCGCCTCGGGCAGCGCGTCGCCGGCGCGGGCGAGGTCGTCCTGGACGGGGTCACCATCACGCCGGGGCAGGTGCTGGGCCGCCGGCCGCAGGACGAGGAGTCGACAACGCCCTTCACCGCGCTCGCGGAGCCGGCACTCCGGCTCGCCCTGTGCCACGTCGGCCTCGGCATCGCCGAGGGCGCCCTCACCGAAGCACGCGACCTCAGCAGGGGCGGCCGCGCACACCGGCTGCCCGGCGAGGACCCGGACCTCTTCCTGACGTACGGGGAACTCGCCTCTGCCGCTCAGACGGCCACCGCCGTGGCCGAGCGGGCGACGGAGGTGATGGCGCAGGCCCTCGCCACGGGTGCGCAGCTCGACGCCGAGGTACCCGCGGGCGTCGCCGCCCTGGTCGCCACGGCCGAGGCCGTGATGTCGAAGGCCACCCTGCACATCACCGCCCGGGTGCTGGAACTCGCCGATGCCCCCGGCCTGGACCGGTTCTGGCGCAACGCCCGCGTCCTGACGGCCCACCGCCCGGTCGCGCACCGCCTGCGCTCCATCGGCGAGCACTACCTCAACGGCTCCCACCGCGCGGTGGCGGCGGCCTTCCACTGACCCCCAGGGCACCGTTCAGGCCGCGGATCCGCGACCTGATCCCCTCGGCTGCCGGGCGCGGCTGCCCGCCCGGCAGCCTGCGGCCACCCGCGACCGCCGCCGGCCGAATCCATGCCGGATAATGTCCCTATGCGGATCTCAGCCAGGGCGGACTATGCGGTACGTGCCGCGCTGCAGCTTGCCGCGTCACAGGATGACGGGCCGGTGAAAGCCGAAGCCATCGCCGACGCTCAGGACATCCCGCACAAGTTCCTCGAGGGCATCCTGAACGACATGCGCCGCGGCGGTCTCGTGCTCAGCCAGCGCGGCGGCAACGGCGGCTACCGCCTGGCCAAGCCCGCCGCGTCCATCACCATCGCGGATGTGATCCGCGTCGTGGACGGACCGCTCGTCTCGGTGCGCGGGGTCCGCCCACCGGACCTGTCCTACACCGGCCCCGCCGAGTCGCTACTCCCCCTGTGGATCGCGCTGCGGGCCAACGTGCGCGAGATCCTCGACGGCGTGACACTCGCCGACGTCGCGTCCTCCGACCTGCCCTCCGACGTATCGGCGCTGACCGATGCCCCCGGGGCCTGGACCAATCCCTGACCCTCCGCCCCACCTGCGCTTTCTCACATCGCGAGATCTCGGCGTCCACCATGCGGTCAACCTCTTGGGGTGCGTGTCCGCCTCTGCCAAGATGCCTACCAACCAGGTGGGAAAACTAGGAATCGGGGAGGTGGCCGTGCGAACACTGCACCACGCAAGCCGGATGCTGCCTCTGACCTCCCGTCGACACATCGACCTGGTCCGTACCTCCAGCGCCATCTGTCAGCCCTGCTGACACCCCTCGCCGGGCCGGCTCCGCGCGTACCGCATCACTGAGCGCTGCCTCGCTCCGCTCTCTCCGTCGGGCCGGGCAGGCCCCCCTCGGCCGACCTCACCGACCGCGTGCCTTCGAGCGCGGGCGTCCGACACCTCTCCGTTCCTCAGCCTGCGACCGCGATCCCGCCGGCGACGGCCGGGAGCGGGTGCCGTGCGTGCCGATGGCTTCACGCCGCCCTTCTCCGTACCTCTCTGAACACCATCCCGTGAAAGGACACCTCCGTGTCTGCCGCAAGACCGCTCACCACCCTGCGCGCCATCGCCGTCACAGCGGCGCTTCCCCTGCTGCTCACCGCCTGCGGCTACGGTTCCGAGGCGAAGAAGGACGACGACAAGGCCAACGCCGCGGCCACCGGCGACAAGAAGCTGTCCGCCTCCGAGGTCCGCATCGGGTACTTCCCGAACCTGACGCACGCCACCGCCCTGGTCGGTCTCCAGGAGGGCCTGATCCAGAAGGAGCTCGGCGGCACCGCGATCAGGCCGCAGTCCTTCAACGCCGGCCCGTCCGAGATCGAGGCCCTCAACGGCGGCTCTCTCGACATCGGGTTCATCGGCCCCTCGCCGTCGATCAACGGCTACGTGAAGTCCAAGGGCTCCAACCTGCGGATCGTCTCCGGTTCCGCCTCCGGCGGCGTGAAGCTGGTCGTGAACCCGGACAAGATCAAGACCCTGGACGACCTCAAGGGCAAGAAGATCGCCACCCCGCAGAAGGGGAACACGCAGGACGTCGCGTTCCT
>NZ_JBVING010000019.1:0-107611 GCF_055579465.1 Streptomyces sp. NPDC032745
TCTGGATCAGGCCCTCCTGGAGACCGACCAGGGCGGTGGCGTGCGTCAGGTTCGGGAAGTACCCGATGCGGACCTCGGAGGCGGACAGCTTCTTGGCGTCAGCGGCGGGGGCGGCGGACGTCTTCGCGTCGTCCTTCCCGGCCTCGGAGCCGTAGCCGCACGAGGCGAGCGCGCCGATCAGGAACGGGAGGGCGGCAGCGGCGGCGATACCGCGGCGAGCGGCCTTACGGGTGGTGATACCGGTGGCAGGCACGGGAGGGCTTCCTCTCGTGACGTCGTCTCATGACGCGCGTCTTCGTTTGCGGAGCGGGGGCGGGTACGGCTCGTGGGGGGTGAGGGCGCAATTGCGGGATGCCGACGGCAATTCGGTCATCGCACACATCGCGCCACTCCTCCCTGGCCGCTGCCGAGGCGGCCGCTGCCTACGCGGCCGCCCTCCTTGGCGAAGCTCGAGTAGATGTCGGAGAGCATGGGTTAGAAGTCCCACCCTTCTTCATCCGCCTGGACGGTGGTGCGGGCCTGGGAGGCGAAGGACTCGCCGGCCATGCCCGCCGCGAGGGTGGTCCCGTCGGCCGGGTCGATCAGCAGGAAGGACCCGGTACGGCGCGAGTCGGCGTACGCGTCGAGCGCGAGCGGCTCGGCGGTGCGGACGACGACGCGGCCGATGTCGTTGGCCACCAGCTGCCCGGGGTCGGGGTGCTGGGACAGGTCGTCCAGGGTCAGCCGCGAGGGGATCTCCTTGACGATCGCCTTCACCGTGCGCGTGGTGTGCTTGAGCAGCACCCGCGCGCCGACGGCCAGGGGCTGGTCCGCGACGTGGCAGACCGTCGCGACCACGTTCTGCGTGGTGGCGGGGGCGCTCGCGGACGGCGCGATCAGATCGCCGCGCGAGATGTCGATGTCGTCCGCCAGACGCACCGTCACCGACTGCGGCGCCCAGGCGATGTCCACGCTCTCGCCGAGCGCGTCGATCCCGGCGATGACCGAGGTACGGCCCGAAGGCAAGACCGTGACCGGCTCGCCGACGCGCAGCACACCGGAGGCGATCTGGCCCGCGTAGCCCCGGTAGTCCGGGTGCTCCGCGGTCTGCGGGCGGATCACGTACTGCACCGGGAAACGCGCCGGGCAGGCCGTGAGGTCGTGGCTGACCGGGACGGTCTCCAGGTGCTCCAGCACGGTCGGGCCGCCGTACCAGTCCATGTGGGCGGAGGGCTCGACCACGTTGTCCCCGGCGAGCGCCGAGATCGGGATCGCGGTGATCTCCGGGACGCCCAGGTCCGAGGCGTACGCGGTGAACTCCTCGGCGATCGATGCGAAGACCGCCTCCTCGTAGCCCACCAGGTCCATCTTGTTGACGGCCAGCACGACGTGCGGGACCCGCAGCAGGGCGGCGACGGCCGCGTGCCGGCGGGTCTGCTCGATCACGCCGTTGCGGGCATCGACGAGGACCACGGCCAGGTCGGCGGTCGAGGCGCCGGTGACCATGTTCCGGGTGTACTGCACGTGCCCGGGAGTGTCGGCGAGGATGAACCGGCGGCGCGCGGTTGCGAAGTAGCGGTACGCGACGTCGATGGTGATGCCCTGCTCCCGCTCGGCCCGCAGGCCGTCGGTCAGCAGCGCCAGGTCGGGGGCGTCCTGGCCGCGCTGGGCGGACACGGCCTCGACGGCCTCCAGCTGGTCCGTCAGGACCGACTTGGAGTCGTGCAGCAGCCGCCCGACCAGCGTGGACTTGCCGTCGTCGACGGAACCGGCGGTCGCGAAGCGCAGCAGCGTGGTCGCCGACAGGTCGGCGAACTGCTCGGTGGTGGAGGTCATTTCTAGAAGTACCCTTCGCGCTTGCGGTCTTCCATCGCGGCCTCGGACATCTTGTCGTCGGCGCGGGTCGCACCCCGCTCGGTGAGCCGGGAGGCGGCGATCTCGGTGATCACGGCGTCCAGCGTGGTGGCGTCGGAGTCGACGGCACCGGTGCAGGACATGTCACCGACGGTGCGGTAGCGGATGAGCCGCGTCTCGGGCGTCTCGCCCTCCTTGGGGCCGCCCCACTCGCCGGCCGTCAGCCACATGCCGTTGCGCTGGAAGACCTCGCGCTCGTGCGCGAAGTAGATCTCCGGCAGCTCGATGCCCTCGCGGGCGATGTACTGCCACACGTCCAGCTCGGTCCAGTTGGACAGCGGGAAGACGCGCACGTGCTCGCCCGGGGCGTGGCGGCCGTTGTAGAGCTGCCACAGCTCGGGGCGCTGACGCCGCGGGTCCCACTGCGAGAACTCGTCGCGGAGGCTGAACACCCGCTCCTTGGCGCGGGCCTTCTCCTCGTCACGACGGCCGCCGCCGAACACCGCATCGAACTTCAGCTGCTGGATCGCCTCCGTGAGGGGAACGGTCTGCAGCGGGTTGCGGACCCCGTCGGGGCGCTCACGCAGCTTGCCCGCGTCGATGTACTCCTGGACCGAGGCCACGTGCAGGCGCAGGTTGTGCTGCGCCACTGCCCGGTCGCGGTAGGCCAGGACCTCGGGGAAGTTGTGCCCGGTGTCCACGTGCAGCAGCGTGAACGGCACCGGCGCCGGCGCGAACGCCTTCAGCGCCAAGTGCAGCATCACGATGGAGTCCTTGCCACCGGAGAAGAGGATCACCGGCTTCTCGAACTCACCCGCCACCTCGCGGAAGATGTGCACGGCCTCGGACTCGAGGGCGTCGAGGTGCGACAGCGCGTAGGGCGCGTCCGTCCCTTCGTGGACGTGTGCGACGGTGGCGGTCATGCCAGACCCCTCTCGGTGAGCAGCGCGTGCAGGGCCGAAGCCGACTCCTGCACGGTCTGCGTGTGCGACTCGATGCGGAGGTCCGGGGACTCCGGCGCCTCGTACGGGTCGTCGACGCCGGTCAGACCGGAGATCTCGCCCGCCGCCTGCTTGGCGTACAGGCCCTTCACGTCACGCTCGGAGCAGACCTCGACCGGGGTGGCCACGTGGACCTCCAGGTACGAGGTGCCCTCGGCGGCGTGCCGCTTGCGGACGGCCTCGCGGCTGTCCGCGAACGGCGCGATCACCGGCACGAGTGCCTTGACGCCGTTGCTCGCGAGGAGCTCGGCGACGAAGCCGATCCGCTGCACGTTCGTGTGGCGGTCCTCCCGGGTGAAGCCGAGGCCGGCGGAGAGGAACTCGCGGATCTCGTCGCCGTCGAGGACCTCCACGCGGTGGCCCTCGGCGCGCAGCCGCTCGGCCAGCGCGTAGGCGATGGTGGTCTTGCCCGCGCTCGGCAGCCCGGTCAGCCACACGGTGGCGCCCTGGTCGCTCACGCTCATCTGCTCTGTCTCCGTCGGTTCTTCGAACTCTTCGAACTCTTCGATTGCTCTGGGGTCGTTCATCAGCCGTGCAGTCCGCACTCGGTCTTGGCCCGCCCGGCCCAGCGGCCGGCCCGGGCGTCCTCGCCCTCCGCCACGCGGCGGGTGCAGGGGGCGCAGCCGACCGAGGCGTAGCCGTCCATCAGCAGCGGGTTGGTCAGGACCCCGTGCTCCGCGACGTAGGCGTCCACGTCGTCCTGGGTCCAGCGGGCGATCGGGGAGACCTTGACCTTCTGCCGCTTCTCGTCCCAGCCGACCACCGGGGTGTTCGCCCGGGTCGGGGACTCGTCGCGACGCAGGCCCGTCGCCCACGCCTCGTACGCGGTCAAGCCCTCTTCCAGCGGCTTGACCTTGCGCAGTGCGCAGCACAGGTCGGGGTCGCGGTCGTGCAGCTTCGGGCCGTACTGCGCGTCCTGCTCGGCCACCGTCTGCCGCGGGGTGAGGGTGATGACGTTGACGTCCATCACGGCCTCGACCGCGTCACGGGTGCCGATGGTCTCCTCGAAGTGGTAGCCCGTGTCCAGGAAGACCACGTCCACGCCGGGGAAGGCACGGGAGGCCAGGTGGGCGACGACCGCGTCCTCCATGGAGGAGGTCACGGCGAACTTCTTGCCGAAGGTCTCGGCCGCCCACGCGAGGACCTCCAGCGGGGAGGCGTCCTCGAGGTCGCGGCCCGCCTGCTCGGCCAGCGCCTTGAGATCGCGCGCCCCGGCCGTCCGGTCCACTGCCTGACTCGTCGTCATATCTCGTCCCCTCCAGCGGTGTCGGACTGAACGCCCCGGGCCAGCAGCCCGAGGTACTTCAGCTGGAAGGCCCGGTTGCAGGCCCTGCATTCCCAGGCGCCGTGACCCGTCTCGTTCGGAAACAGGTCCTCGTCGCCGCAGTACGGGCAGTAGAACGGGGCCGCGCGCTCGCTCACGAGAGGTCCTCGTCCTTCGCACGGGTCACCCAGGCGGCGAAGCGCTCGCCGTCCGCGCGCTGCTCCTGGAAGCGCGTGACGACCCGCTCGACGTAGTCGGGCAGACCGGCCGAGGTGACCTTGAGACCGCGGACCTTGCGGCCGAAGCCGGCCTCCAGGCCGAGGGCGCCGCCCAGGTGGACCTGGTAGCCCTCCACCTGGTTGCCGTCGTCGTCCAGGACCAGCTGGCCCTTGAGACCGATGTCCGCCACCTGGATACGGGCGCAGGCGTTCGGGCAGCCGTTGATGTTGATGGTGAGCGGCTCGGCGAACTCCGGCAGGCGGCGCTCCAGCTCGTCGATCAGCGAGGCGCCGCGCGCCTTCGTCTCGACGATGGCCAGCTTGCAGAACTCGATGCCGGTGCAGGCCATCGTGCCGCGGCGGAACGGGGACGGCTTGACCCGCAGGTCCAGTGCCTCCAGGGCCTCCACGACGGAGTCGACCTTGTCCGCCTCGACGTCGAGGACGATCATCTTCTGCTCGGCGGTGGTGCGCAGCCGGCCGGAGCCGTGCTGCTCGGCGACGTCCGCGATCTTGGTCAGGGTGGCGCCGTCCACACGGCCGACGCGGGGCGCGAAGCCGACGTAGAACTTGCCGTCCTGCTGCCGGTGGACGCCGACGTGGTCGCGCCACTGGCCGCTCGGCTGCTCGGGCGCGGGGCCGTCCGTCAGCTTGCGCTTCAGGTACTCGTCCTCCAGGACCTGGCGGAACTTGGCCGGGCCCCAGTCGGCGACGAGGAACTTCAGCCGGGCGCGGGTGCGCAGGCGGCGGTAGCCGTAGTCGCGGAAGATCGAGATGACGCCCTCGTAGACGTCCGGGACTTCGTCGAGCGAGACCCAGGTGCCCAGGCGCACGCCGAGCTTGGGGTTGGTCGAGAGGCCGCCGCCGACCCAGACGTCGAAGCCGGGGCCGTGCTCGGGGTGGTTCACGCCGACGAAGGCGATGTCGTTGATCTCGTGCGCCACGTCGAGCAGCGGCGAGCCGGAGACCGCGGACTTGAACTTGCGGGGCAGGTTGGAGAAGTCCGGGTTGCCCACGATGCGGCGGTAGATCTCGTCGATGGCGGGCGTGCCGTCGATGATCTCGTCCTGGGCGATGCCGGCGACGGGCGAGCCGAGGATGACGCGGGGCGTGTCGCCGCAGGCCTCGGTGGTGGAGAGGCCGACGGCCTCCAGGCGGCGCCAGATCTCCGGGACGTCCTCGATCCGGATCCAGTGGTACTGCACGTTCTGGCGGTCGGTGAGGTCGGCGGTGCCGCGCGCGAACTCCTGCGAGATCTCGCCGATGACGCGGAGCTGCTCGGTGGTCAGCCGGCCGCCGTCGATGCGGACGCGCAGCATGAAGTACTTGTCGTCCAGCTCCTCCGGCTCCAGGATCGCGGTCTTGCCGCCGTCGATCCCGGGCTTGCGCTGGGTGTACAGCCCCCACCAGCGCATGCGGCCGCGCAGGTCGTTGGGGTCGATCGAGTCGAAGCCCGTCTTGGAGTAGATCGTCTCAATGCGTGTCCGCACGTTGAGACCGTCGTCGTCCTTCTTGAACTGCTCGTTGCCGTTGAGGGGGGTGTGGTGTCCAACGGCCCACTGACCCTCACCGCGGTGACGGCCGGTCTTTCGGCGCGCGGCGGCGGGCGTTTCGGGGGTGGCGGCCATGGCGGTACATCCTTCTTCGGCGGCGTCAATGCAGGGTCAGGGGGAGCGGCGGCGAGCCCCTGTCATCGGCCCTGCCGCTGAGCAGGTGCGGCCGATCGCCACCCGTTGCCGGTGTTTCCGGAGGTCAGGGCGGTCTTCTGGCTTCAGGGGACGTGCAGGTGCTTCGGGGATCGACGCGTCCGCAGCGGCGGGGACGACGTCGATGTGCGGCGGTGGCTGGTTCCGTCAGCTCGCCGGACAGATGGCGCTGGACATGCGGCCGAGGTCGACGTGCCGCCGACTCACCAAGGCAATTCCAGCTCCATTCATGGCGGAAGCGTGTCATGTGCCGATTGGAGGAGTCCACTACTGTCCATTATCCGGACGATGTGGTCCCGCATTGCGAGACGGAGTGACGCCCGTCACCCGGGATCCGGCCTGCGACGCCGCCGGGCCCGGCCCCCGTCGGCGGGGGCCGGGCCCGGAAGGATGCGGGTGGCCGGGGAGGGGTCAGGCGCCCGGCCAGGGGCCCGGGGTGGGGGCGGACTCCTTCTCCTCCGTCTCCGTACGGAAGACCTTGAAGCCGCGGCGGAGGTAGTTGTCCATCGCCGTCGGGCCGTCCTGGCTGCACGTGTGGAGCCACACCCGCGTCGTCGCCTCGCGCTCCGGCCAGCGGTCCGCCAGTGACCATGCCGCTTCGACGCCCAGCGTCAGCAGGTGCCCCCCGATCCGGCGCCCGCGGAAGTCCGGGAGCAGCCCGAAGTACATGATCTCCACCACGCCGTCGTCCTGCGGGTCGAGCTCCACGTACCCGGCCGGCGTCCCGCGGTCGTACGCCACCCAGGTCTCCACGCCGGGACGGCCCAGCTGCTCCACCCACTGGGCGCGGGTCAGCGCGAGCCGGTCCGTCCAGTGGATGTCACCGCCCACCGAGGCGTAGAGGAAGCGGCTGAACTCGGGCGAGGGGACCTCCGCCCGCCGGACCTGGATCTCAGGCCCTGGGACGGCCGCCCGGACCAGGTCCTGCGGGGAGGCCATTTCCAGGGACCAGGTGGTGAGTGTGATGGTGCTCATGCAGGTCAGGGAATCACGGCCTGCCCCGTACGGCCCAGGCGGGCCTTGATCACCGCCGGTGCCGTGGAGTGCGGCAGCAGCGCCGCCGGGTCCTGCGGGCGGATCAGCTCCACCTCCACGTCGTCCGCGAAGCGGTACGGGCGGTGGGTCAGGACCCCGCCCAGGTGCCGCCGTACCCGGGACAGCTCCGCCCGGACCGTCACCGTCCGCGTCGGGTCCCCGAACAGCTCCGCCGACAGCTCCGCCGCCGACCGCCCCCGCGGGCTCTCCGCCAGCAGGAACAGCAGCTCCGCATGGCGCGGGCTCAGCTCCTGGGACCAGCTCCCGGCGGCCCCGTACACCGTCGCCGACCACGTGCGCGGACGGCTCAGGTCCAGGACGACCCGGCTCGCGGCCGTCGCCGTGCCCCGCTCCTCGGCGATGCGCAGCAGCCAGCCGCCCGGCAGCGGCTCCACGACGCAGTCCCCGAGCTGCGGCACCCACACCCGGCCCGGCCCGAACCCCTTCGGCAGCGGGATCCGGTCCGCCGGGGCCAGGCCCGTCACCGCCGCCGTCCAGCCCTGCGGGTCCACCACGACGGCCTGCCCGGGCAGCCGGGCCAGCAGCGGCGCCGCGACCGCCCGCAGCCGCTCCAGCGACTCCAGGTGGCGGATCCGCAGCTCCCGCTCCGCGAGCCGGGCCACCGCGCTCACCCACGCCAGCGTGGCCGGGTGCATCGTGGCCAGCGGCCCGCTGACGTCGACCACGCCCAGCAGCTGCCCGTCCCGCGGGTCCCGCACCGGGGCCCCCGCACAGGTCCAGTCGTGGTGGCTGGAGACGAAGTGCTCCGCCGAGAACACCTGGACGGGCTGGCGGGCCACCAGGGCGGTGCCCACCCCGTTGGTGCCCACCACCGCCTCGTCCCAGTCGGCGCCCACCGAGAACCCGAGGCGGTCCGCCTTGCGCAGGATCGACGTGGCCCCCTCCCGCCACAGCAGCCGGCCCTCCGCGTCGGCGACGACCATGATGTGCAGCGCCGTGTCCAGCGTCGGCAGCAGCCCCTCGCGCAGCACCGGCAGGATCTCCCGCAGCGGCGAGACCTGCCGCCGCTCCTCGGTCTCGGCCGTCGACAGCATCCGCGAGCGCGCGTCCCGGTCCGGGTGCACCCCGCAGGCCAGCATCCGGCGCCAGGACTCGGCGATCTCGGGGCGGGGCTCGGCCGGCGGCCGGTCCCCGGCCAGCGCGGCCGCCCGTACCCCCTTGAGCAGACGCGCGGCCTCCCGCGCGTCCATGGCCGAGATGCGTGCCGCATCGACCGTGCTGCCTGCGGTGTGGGCCACCGGAACCTCCCCGTGTGGAACAGGACGTACGAGGGAATCCGCCCGGGCGGTCCGCGCGTGCCGCTTCCCCGGGCACGCACGGCGGACGGTTCCGACTCAGAGGGTTGCAACGGTATGCAACTCTCGCCAACTCCCGGTCACCCGACCGAAACTGTCCGGACGTCGCCTCGCGGCGTGACAGCTCCTCCTCGGGGCTTTCGGATCAGGGGTGGTGCCGAGTCGGCGCGGCGCCACCCCTGCTCCCGGTCAACGGGTCCGGATCCCGGCTCGGACCTGTTTGGGGACAGGGCCCGGAACCTAGCCCGCGATCCGCGCCCGTTCGACCAGCGCACCCAGCCCCAGGCTGTGCGGCAGCGTGCCGAAGGCCGCACCCCCGTCGCCGCCCAGGCGCGAGGCGCAGAACGCGTCCGCCACCTCCGGCGGCGCCC
Organism: Streptomyces sp. NPDC032745; assembly: GCF_055579465.1. Taxonomy (NCBI): domain Bacteria; kingdom Bacillati; phylum Actinomycetota; class Actinomycetes; order Kitasatosporales; family Streptomycetaceae; genus Streptomyces; species Streptomyces sp. NPDC032745. The sequence continues at coordinate 8,745 of NZ_JBVING010000019.1, forward strand.
AGCGCACCAGCAGCGATCCCTGGAGCACCAGGGCGATGCGCTCCACCACCCGGCGCGCCCGCGCCTCGATGCCCTCCAGGTCCGCGAGCTCCGTCAGCAGCCCCTTGATGGCCGAATCCAGCCGGTGGTCGGCCCCGCGCGCCCGCCCCACCTCCTGGAGGTACGCGTTCAGCGCCTGGGGCTCCCGCTGTAGGGCCCGCAGCACGTCCAGGGCCTGTACGTTGCCCGAGCCCTCCCAGATCGAGTTCAGCGGGGACTCGCGCAGCAGCCGCGGCAGCCCGGACTCCTCGACGTAGCCGTTGCCGCCCAGACACTCCAGTGCCTCCGCCACCATCGGCGTGCAGCGCTTGGTCACCCAGTACTTCGCGGCGGGCACCGCGATGCGCAGGAAGGCCCGCTCCTGCTCCGTCCCGGTGTCGTAGGCGGCCGCGAGGCGCAGCCCGAGGGTGGTGGCCGCCTCTGATTCCAGAGCGAGGTCGGCCAGCACGTTGCGCATCAGAGGCTGCTCGATGAGCCGTGCTCCGAAAGCAGAGCGGTGCTCCGTATGGTGCACGGCCTGCGTCAGCGCCTGCCGCATCTGCGCGGCCGAGCCCAGCACGCAGTCCAGCCGGGTCGCCGCGACCATCCCGATGATGGTCCGCACCCCCCGCCCCTCCTCGCCGACCCGCCGCGCCCACGTCCCGTCGAACTCCACCTCGCCCGACGCGTTCGACCTGTTGCCGAGCTTGTCCTTCAGCCGCTGGACCGCGAAGGCGTTGCGCGTGCCGTCCGGCAGCACCCGCGGCACCAGGAAGCAGGTCAGCCCCCCGGGCGCCTGCGCCAGCACCAGGAAACCGTCCGACATCGGCGCCGAGCAGAACCACTTGTGCCCCGTCAGCAGGTACTCGCCCGCCGCGTCCAGCGGCTTCGCCGCCGTCGTGTTCGCCCGTACGTCGCTGCCGCCCTGCTTCTCCGTCATGCCCATGCCGAACAGCACGCCGCCCTTCTGCGCGGCCGGCCGCAGCCCTTCCTCGTACACGTGCGAGGTCAGCCGCGGCTCCCACTCGGCGGCCAGCTCCGGGTCCGTCCGCAGCGCCGGTACGGCCGCATGGGTCATCGAGACCGGACAGCCGTGGCCCGCCTCGGCCTGCGACCACACGAAGAACCCGGCCGCGCGGCGCAGGTGCCCGGCCGGCCGCCCCCACGCATCGGTCAGCCCGGCGCCCACCGCGTGCCCGAGCAGCCGGTGCCAGGCCGGGTGGAACTCCACCTCGTCGATCCGGTGGCCGTACCGGTCGTGCGTACGCAGTTTCGGGGGGTTCTCGTTCGCCAGCGCACCCCACCGCTGGGCCTGCGCCGAGCCCGCGGCCCGCCCGAGTTCCGAGAGCTCCTCCCGCACCTCGCCGAGGAGTTCGGGCGCCGAGGCCGACAGGTGCCGCTCCACGCCCTCGCGAAGGGCCCGGTCGGTGCCGTAGACGTCGTAGCCCACCAGGGGAGGGGGCTGGTTGGTGACGGTGTGGGTGGTGGCTGCCATGCGGATACCGTAAGGACGTGCAGCCAGCAAAAGAAACACCCGAGCGGGTCCCCGGGCGGCTCCATCGGGCCCGCGCCCTCTACCGCAACGTCTCCAAGCGCAAGATGGCGTGGCTGCTCCTGAAAGACACCGTCAATTCGTGCATCGAGTACCGGATCCTCGGCCTGGCGGCCGAAGCGGCGTTCTTCACGCTGCTCTCGCTGCCGCCGCTGTTCCTGGGCCTGCTGGGCCTGCTCGGGTACGTGGACGGCTGGACGGGCGGCACCTTCGTGGCCTCCATCGAGGAGAACATCCTGAACGCGGTCGGCACCGTGCTCTCCGACCGGGGCGTCAGCGACATCGCGAAACCGATGCTCGACGACGTCACCAAGGCGGGCCGCCCGGACCTGATCTCCCTCGGCTTCGCCTTCGCGCTCTGGTCGGGCTCGCGGGCCGTCAACGTCTTCATCGACACCATCACCGTGATGTACGGGCTCGACGGCCAGCGCGGCATCGTCAAGACCCGGCTGCTGGCCTTCCTGCTCTACGTGATCGCCCTGGTGATCGGCGCGATCGTGCTGCCGCTGATGGTGGCCGGGCCGGACGCCGTCGTCCGCTGGGTGCCCTGGAGCACGGAAGTGATCGCGGTGCTGTACTGGCCGACGGTCACCCTGCTGTCCATCGCCTTCCTGACCACGCTGTACCACGTGTCCGTACCCGTGCGCTCCCCGTGGATCGAGGACGTGCCGGGCGCACTGGTGGCGCTCGCCATGTGGGTGCTGGGCTCGTTCCTGCTGCGGATCTACCTGACCAACACCGTCGAGGGCCCGACCATCTACGGATCGCTGGCCGCACCGGTCGCCGTCCTGCTGTGGATCGGCGTGTCGGCCTTCGCCGTCCTGGTCGGCGCGGCGGTGAACGCCGCCATCGACCGCGTCTGGCCGTCCGTGGCCACCGCCGCGGCCCGCGAGGCGAACGAGCGGGCCCGGGAGGCGGAGGCCGCGCAGCTGGTCGCGCGGGCCGCCGCCTGGCGGGCGCTGGCCGAGGGCGAGTCGGAGGACGACGATGAGGGCGACGCCGGGATGCCGTCCGAGTTCCCGGAGCGCTGGTCGAACTTCCTGCCGCCGGAGGACTACTCCTCCCGCCTGCGCAAACACTGACCACCGACGGGTCGGACAAGCTGTCGGAAATGAACCGGAAGAAGAACCGGAGGAGGAACCGGAAAAAGAATTGGCGGGCTGCCGAGCGCACTTGCTACGTTGAGCGTGTTCCCGCCGATCGGCGCGGAACTGCCAGCACGTGCATGACCCGGAGGTGAGTTCATTGAGGACTGTCGTCACGCAGGGCGCGGATCGCACCCAGAAGACCATCAATGTCACTTCCGTGGTCTCCGGCTGACCTCACACCTCTTCGCGCGCCGCCGAGCGCGCGCTGCCGGGGCCACCCTGTGAAGGGTTCCCCCTTGTCTTCCTCTTCTTCCTCTCCTTCTCCTTCGCTTCCGTCTTCCTCGTACGCGCAGGCCCTCACCTCCCTCGGCTGGGACCAGGCGTGGGAGGCCGAGTTCGCCCCGTACACCGACCAGGGCCTGGTGCCCGGCCGCGTGGTGCGGGTGGACCGCGGCCAGTGCGACGTCATGACCGCGGACGGCATCGTCCGCGCCGACACCGCCTTCGTCACCCCGCACGACCCGCTCCGCGTCATCTGCACCGGTGACTGGGCCGTCGTCGAGGCGGCCGGCAACCCCCGGTACGTGAAGACGTACCTGCCGCGCCGGACCGCCTTCGTACGCTCCACCTCCTCACAGCGCTCCGAGGGGCAGATCCTCGCCGCCAACGTCGACCACGCGATCATCGCGGTCTCGCTGGCCGTCGAGCTCGACCTGGGACGCATCGAGCGCTTCCTGGCCCTCGCCTGGGAGTCCGGCGCACAGCCGCTGGTCGTCCTGACCAAGGCCGACCTCGTACCGGACCCGGTGACGCTCTCGCACCTGGTCCAGGACGTGGAGACCACGGCGCCGGGCGTCGACGTCCTCACCGTCTCCTCCCACACCGGGGAGGGCACGGACGTACTGGCGGCCGTCGTCGCGGGCGGTACGAGCGTGCTGCTCGGCATCTCCGGTGCGGGCAAGTCCACGCTGGCGAACGCGCTGCTCGGCTCCGACGTCATGGACGTGCAGGCCACGCGCGACGTGGACGGCAAGGGCCGGCACACGACGACCACCCGCAACCTGCTGGCCCTGCCCGGCGGGGGAGTCCTCATCGACACGCCGGGACTGCGGGGCGTCGGCCTGTGGGACGCCGAGGCCGGGGTCGGCCAGGTCTTCTCCGAGATCGAGGAGTACGCGGCCGACTGCCGCTTCCACGACTGCGCGCACCAGGCCGAGCCGGGGTGCGCGGTGCTCGAGGCGGTCGAGACCGGCGCACTGCCGGAGCGGCGCCTGGAGAGCTACCGCAAGCTGCTCCGCGAGAACCAGCGGATCGTCGCCAAGACGGACGCCAGGCTCCGCTCCGAGATCCGCCGGGACTGGCGGATCAAGTCGGCGATCGGCCGAGCCAATTACGCGGCCAAGCACAACGGCGGCTTCTGACCCGGACAGCCGCAGGCCCGGCCCCTGCTCCGGCAGGGGCCGGGCGCCGGATCGGGCCTCAGGCCTCCAGGCCCCACGCGAGCACCCGATCCGGGTGGATCCGGATCACCTCCGGGCTGAAGTGCGGGCCCAGCGTGTGCGGGCCCACCTCCAGCGTGGCGTGGCCGCGGACCTCGATCCCGCGGACCCGCCACGGCCGGGTGCTCACCAGATCGTCCACCACCAGCGCGAGCCGCGGGTTGCCCTGGAGGTTCCGCCACTTCTTCGTCGATCCCATCGCCAGGCCGCCGACCAGGATCGTCCCGTCCTCCTGCGGGAAGAACCCCACCGGGTTCGCCTGCGGCTGCCCGGCCGCGTCCACCGTCGCCAGCCGCCCCAGACGCTGCGACCCGAGGTACGCCAGCTCCGCCTCGCTGAAACCCTTGAACTCCGTCATGCGCACCAGCCTCGCAGCGCCGAAGTCCCACCGCATCCGGCCTGCGGCCGAGCTGTGCCTGGGCCCATGGCCTTAAGCCGTGAACACCAGCGAGGCGTTGTGCCCGCCGAAGCCGAACGCGTTGGCCAGCGCGGCCGGCACCCGCCCGTGCCGCGCGGAGCCCCGGACCACGTCCAGGCCGATGCCCGGGTCGAGGGTGTCGAGGTTGCGGGTCGCCGGGATCACCCCGTCCCGTACCGCGAGGACCGCCGCGATCGCGCCGACCGCTCCGGCAGCACCGAACAGGTGCCCCGTCATCGACTTGGTCGCCGTCACCGCCGGGTGCCCGCCCACCGCCCCGGCGATCGACCGCGCCTCCACCAGGTCCCCCGACGGCGTGGACGTGGCATGTGCGTGGACGTGCGCGATGTCCGAGGGGGCGAGCCCGGCCGCGGCCAGCGCCAGCCGCATCGCCCGTACCTGGCCCTCCGCGTGCGCTGCCGTGATGTGGTGCGCGTCGGAGGTCACCCCGGCCCCGGCCAGCGTCGCGTGGACCCGGGCCCCGCGCGCCGCCGCGAAGGCGGCCCGCTCCAGGACGACCACGCCCGCGCCCTCCCCGATGACGAACCCGTCCCGGCCGGTGTCGAACGGCCGGGAGGCGGCCGCCGGGTCGTCGTTGCGCGTGGAGTGCGCCTTGGCCTGGGCGAATCCGGCCAGCGGCAGCGGATGGATGCAGGCCTCCGTACCGCCGGCGACCACGACGTCCGCCCGGCCGAGGCGGATCAGGTCCAGGCCCAGCGCGATCGCCTCCGCGCCCGAGGCGCAGGCGCTGACCGGGGTGTGCGCGCCGCCGCGCGCTCCGAGGTCGATGCTCACCCATGCCGCCGGACCGTTCGCCATCAGCATCGGCACGGTGTGCGGCGAGACCTTCCGCACGCCCGCGGACTCCAGTACGTCGTCCTGCCCGAGCAGGGTCAGCGCCCCGCCCGTCCCGGTCCCGATGACCACGGCGAGCCGCTCCGGCTCCACCTCCGGCCGCCCGGCTCCGGCCCACGCCTCCCGCGCGGCGACCAGCGCCAGCTGCTCGCACCGGTCCATCCGCCGCGCCTGCACCCGGTCCAGTACCTCACCCGGCTCCTGCCGCACCCGCCCCGCGATCCGTACGGGCAGCGCGGCGGCCCACTCCTCCTCGATGGGCCCGATGCCGTTCTCGCCGCGCAGCATCGCCCGCCACGTCGTCTCCACGTCCCCGCCGAGCGGGGTGGTGGCCCCGAGCCCGGTGACGGACACGCCTGAGTGGTCAGCGCTCATGACTCATCCCCTTGTGGTCTTCTCACAGTTGGTCGGACTGCTGTCCCTTCCACTGTGACAAGCAGGGACCGGCGACACAGGCAAGATGATCAACGGACTCGCCGTCCGGGAATTGTCGGGTTACGCCATGGCGGTCCGTCAGCCGACCAGTACCGCCCCGACCCACGCGCCCACCACCATCAGGCACGCGAGCAGCTCCACCAGCACGCTCGTCCCCACCGCCCGCATCACCGCCCGCACCGAGGCCCAGGCCTCGCCGTGCGTGCCCAGCCGCAGCCGCTCGCACAGGTAGATGCCCCCCACGAACCCCGGAACCGCCCCCAGCACCGGCACCACCACGAAGCCGAGCAGCGCACCCGCGCCCGCGTACACCGCCATCCGGCGGCTGACCCCCACCCCGCGCAGCCGCCGCGGCGGCAGCTGCCACTCGATCACCTGGACCACCAGCAGCAGCGCCGTCGTCGAGACCAGCAGGGACCACGCCAGTGCCGAGCGCTCGTGCAGCGCCCACCACAGCACGCCCGCCCAGACCAGCCAGGCCCCCGGAACACCCGGGACCAGCACCCCGAGCACCCCGAGCAGCAGCACCAGCCCCACCAGGAGCAGCTGAGGCAGATCCATGCGCTCAGCCTGACCGACCAGGGGCTATCGGGCCACCCAGCTAGCGGGCCACTCAGCTATCGGGCCACCCAGCCCCGTTCGTACGCATGCCAGCCCAGCTGGAGCCGGGTCGTGACCCCGGACAGCTCCATCAGGCCCTTGACCCGCCGCTGCACCGTCCGCAGCCCCAGCTCCAGGTGCTTCGCCACGCTCGCGTCCGTCATGCCGGCCAGCAGCAGCGTCAGGATCTCCAGGTCCGTGGTGTCGGGGATGCCCTCGGACACCTCCGCCCCGTCAGCCCCCAGCCGCAGCGGCAGCGCCTCCCGCCACACCGCCTCGAACAGCCCCGTCAGGGACTCCAGCAGCCCCGACGCGTGCACCACCAGCGCCGCCGGCTCCGCCCCGGGCCCCGTCAGCGGCACGAGCGCGAGCGACCTGTCCGCGATCACCAGCCTGGTCGGGACCTGCCCTGTCACCCGGACCCCCTCGCCCCGCGCGAGCGCCGTCGACGCCTCCCGGATGCCGGTCGGCAGGGTCAGCACGTCCCGCTCGATGACCACCCGGTACTCGACGCCCCGTGCGGCGGCCTGCTCCTCCGCCTCGTTGTCCATCCCCGTCACCACCTGGGGCCGGCTGCTGACCAGGGCGCACACCTCCTCCACCGCGCCCACCTGGAGCTGGTGGAAGCGGTGCGCCACCGCGCTGGCCCCCGTCACCACCTCCACCAGGTCGTGCACCGACGGCTCGGACGCCTCCGCCCGGTACTCCTGCGCCAGCAGCGCCGCCGCCAGCTCCGCCTGCTCCAGCTCGTGCCGCTGCTGCGTCAGCAGCGCCCCCAGCGCCACCCCCGGCGGGGCCGCCACCCAGCGCCCCGGCCGGGCCGAGGACTGCGCCGCCAGCCCGTGCCGCTCCAGGTGCCGCAGCGCCCGCTCGGTCTGCGGCACCGGCAGTGCCAGCCGGTGCGCCAGGTCCGGTATCTCCGCAGCCCCCAGCGCCACCAGCGCGCGGTACGCCGACTCCTGGCCCTCGTCCAGGCCTATCGCACTCAGCAACCGGTCCACCCACCCTCTCGACGCCGTTCCTGGCGGGAAGCGGCCACGGCGCAAACCCGCCGCGGACATCATCGCCGCACCTCCCGGCTCTCTGCCAAGGTGACGCCACCGCAGCACCAACATCCGCCGGTCAGAAGCCACTTGCGGGCAGTTTTGTCATGCGATGCAGCAGTTGGCCGGAATTCACCTGGGGAGAGCGATGCGCCCGATATCGCGCACGGCACTGGGAGCGGCGGCCGGTGCGGCCGTCCTGGCCGTCACCGCCGTCGGCCCGTCGGCGGCACAGCCGATCGACGGAGCGCCTGGAGGAGCGGGGAAGAGACCGGTCGCCGGGAGCGAGGCGGCCGGAAAGCAGCCCACGGCCCCCGTCACCGTGACCCTGGTCACCGGCGACCGGATCCTGGTGTCCACCGACCCGGCCGGCCGCACCGCCGCCACCGCGATGCCGCGCGAGGACGGCTCGCAGCCGCTCGTACAGACCCGCCAGAGCGGCAAGGACCTGTACGTCTACCCCGAGATCGCGGTCAGGGCCCTCGCCGCCGGCACGGTCGACCAGGAGCTGTTCAACGTCACCGGCCTGATCCGGCAGGGCTACGACGACGCGCACGCCAAGAAGCTCCCGCTCATCGCGGTCTACGACGGCTCCGTCAACCTGGCGCGCAGCGCACCGCCCACCCCGCGCGGCGCCGAACGCTCCCTCGTCCTCGGCTCCATCGGCGCCGTCGCCCTCGCCGCCGACAAGCAGCAGGCCGCCGCCTTCTGGGCCGACATCGCGCCGGGCCGGTCCTCCCGCTCGGCCGCCGCAGGCGGGCTGAAGAAGCTGTGGCTCGACGGCAAGGTCCACGCGAACCTGGAGCGGTCCACCAAACAGGTGGGCGCCCCCGCCGCCTGGGCCGCCGGCTACGACGGCAAGGGCACCAAGGTCGCCGTCCTCGACACCGGCACCGACCTCGGGCACCCCGACCTCAAGGGCCGCGTCGCCGCGTCGAAGAACTTCACCGACTCCGACACCGACGCGGACCGCCAGGGCCACGGCACCCACACCATCTCCACCGTCGGCGGCTCCGGAGCCGAGAGCGGCGGCGCCAGGAAGGGCGTCGCGCCGGGCACCGAACTGCTCAGCGGCAAGGTCCTCAACGACGAGGGCTACGGGCTCGACTCGTGGATCATCGCGGGCATGGAGTGGGCCGTCGAAAGCAAGGCCGACGTGGTCTCGATGAGCCTCGGCGACCCTTCCCAGACCGCCTGCGACGACCCCATGTCGGCCGCCGCCGAGCGCCTCGCGCAGAGCAGCGGCACCCTCTTCGTGATCGCCGCGGGCAACTCCGGCCCCGGCAACAACACCGTCTCCTCGCCCGGTTGCGCGCCCAGCGTGCTGACCGTCGGCGCCGTCGACCGCGACGACACCACGGCCCCCTTCTCCAGCCGCGGCCCCGCCGGACTCCAGCACACCCTCAAGCCCGAGATCGCCGCGCCGGGCGTCGGGATCTCCGCCGCTGCCATGGGCGGGCGCGGGGTGTACGCGTACCAGTCCATGTCCGGTACCTCCATGGCCACCCCGCACGTCGCAGGCGCCGCGGCCATCGTCAAGCAGCGCCACCCCGACTGGACCGCCCAGCAGGTCAAAGCCGCCCTCGTCGGCTCCGCGAACTCCGGCGTCCTCGGGGACGTACGCCAGACCGGCGGCGGCCGCCTCGACGTCAAGGCCGCCGTCGACAGCACCGTGACCGGTGCCCCGGCCGTCCAGGGCGGCACGTACAACTGGCCGCAGGACCGCAGCGACCGGACGACCGTCGAGATCCCGTACACCAACACGGGCGCCCGGCCCGTCACTCTCGGCCTCGCCGTCGAGAAGGTCACCGGCAACGACGGCTCGGCCGTCAAGAGCGCCGTCGCCCGCCTCGACCGGCGCACCGTGACCGTCCCGGCCGGCGCCACCGTCAAGGTGCCGCTCGTCCTCGACCCCTCGGCCCGGCTGGAGCGCTCCCAGTACGGGGACGTCACCGGCCGCGTAGTCGCCACCGCGGACGGCGTGCACGTCTCCACCCCCTTCTCGCTGTACGTGGAGCCGGAGACCGTCACCCTGCGCGTCAAGCTGATCGACCGCGCGGGCAAGCCCGCCGCCGGACCCTCCTCCCTGGACGTCATCGGCACCGACGACGCCAGCGGGGAGCGCCGCTTCAACGACGGCGCCGTGGACCAGGTCTACCGGGTGCGCCCGGGCTCGTACTTCCTCTCCGCCTTCGTCGGCACCCTCGACGCCGGTGACGGAGCCACGCTGTACGACTCCCTCACCTACCTGGGCCGCCCCCAGGTGGAGGTCAGGAAGGACACCGTGATCGCGCTGGACGCCCGGAAGGCGGCCCGGCTCTCGATCGCCACCGACCGGCCGGCCGAGGCCCGCAGCACCACCCTCGCCTTCTCCCGGTACTGGGACGAGTCCTGGCTGCACGCCGGCACGGCGATGGGCGGGCGCACCATCCGCGGCTACTACGCCTCGGTCGAAGGCCGGGCGCACGAGGGCGAGTTCGAGTTCGGCAGCTACTGGCGCGCGGCCGCCCCGCTGATCTCCGAACTGAAGGCCGCAGGCGGCCCGGCGCTGCACCCGATCACCGCCTCCACCGGCAGCGACAACCTCGACGGAACCGGCAGCGCGCCGCTCGTCGACGCGGGCTCCGGTACCCCGCAGGAGCTCGCCGCCGCCGGCGCCAACGGCGCGATCGTGCTGGTCAAGGCAGCGGACGGCTCGCTGTACGAGGTCGCGAACAACGCGAAGGCGGCCGGGGCCAAGGCCGTCGTCGCCCACCGCGACGCCCCCGGCCGCTGGGTCGGCTTCACCGGCTACGCCGGCGGCTCCCTGCCGGCCCTGACCATCGAGCAGCCGGAGGCGAAGGCGCTGCTCGCCAAGCTCGCGGCCGGCAAGGTCACGCTGAACTGGAAGGGCAGCGCGAAGAGCCCGTACGTCTACAACCTGGCCCAGATCGAAAAGGGCCCGGTACAGGGCGAGCGCACCTACCGGGTGCGCGACCGCGACCTCGGCGCCGCCGAGTCGACGTACCACTCGATGGGCGTGGCCGCCGACTTCGTCGACCTGACCGGCGCCTACCGGCCGCTCGGCAACGCCGTGTACTTCGGCGGCCTGGACACCGTGGCCGTCCCGGGCAAGCGCACCGAGTTCTACTCCGCCGGGGACACCGCCTGGGACCACTTGGTCTCCAGCAGCTTCCCGTGGGGCGAGTTCATGACCGACCGGCAGCGCACGTACGCCAAGGGCGGCAAGCGCAGCGAGAGCTGGTACGACGGGGTCGTCGGCCCGGTCGCCGGCCGCGACCTCGCGGGCCGGCCGCAGCTGGCCGCCGAACGGCAGGGGAACCTGATCGGCTTCGCCTCCGCGATGTGGGGGGACACCGGGCACTTCGCACAGCAGGGCTCCTTCGGAGACGTCGGCGGGCTCGTCCTCAAGCGGAACGGCGAGCAGATTGGCGACAGCTGGTACCCGTCGGGGGTCTTCGAGGTCCCGGCGGAGGAGGCCACGTACGAACTGACGCAGCAGATCGAGAAGTTCGGCCAGCCGGCCCGCACGTGGCAGCGCTCGCAGGCGGTGGCGACGACGTGGACCTTCGTCTCGAAGCAGGACCCGGCCCAGTACTCGCAGGCCATCCCGATCCTGTTCCCGTCGGTCTCGATCCCGGCGGACGGCATGAAGACGCTGCCGGCGGCCGACGGGCAGACGATCGGGCTGGCTGTGACAGGGCACGCGGGCTATGTGCCGGGCGCGCTGAAGTCGGTGAAGCTGTCGTACTCGTACGACGGTGAGCACTGGACACGGGCACAGGTGGCCGAGCGGGGCGGCCGGTGGTCGGCGGTCGTGAACCACGCCGGGGCCGGGGCCGGCCGTCAGGTGACGCTGAAGGTGGAGCTCACCGACACGAACGGCGCCGCCGTCACCCAGACGGTCGCGCGGGCGTACGACATCCGGTAGGTCGTACGAGAGATACGAAAAGGGGTCCACCGGGCGGCGGCCCGGTGGACCCCTTTTCGCGTATTCGGCGTTTTCTGCCGCTCTGGGGGGCCGAGAATGAGCCCATGAGTCAGCAGGGCGCGGACGACTGGTGGCAGAAGCTGTACGAGGACCCGGACACGGGACCGGTCCCGGACCCGGGGGACACACTGGAGAGCCGTTTCCACTCGGCGTCGGCAGTGACGTCCCCACCGGACCCGGCGCTACCGGCCCCACGCCCCGCGCCCCCGGGGCCGCCCCCGTCGCCCGAGCCGCCGGGTCCGCCGCGGGGTGCTGCGCCGCCGGGGGCTGTGCCGCCCGGGGCGCCGACGGGGTACGTGCCGCCGGGGGCCGTGCCTCCCGGGTCGCCTCCGCACCTGGCGCCGTCGGGGTACGTGCCGCCCGGGGCGTCGGCGGGGTCCGTGCCGCCGGGGGCGCCTCCGCACCTGGCGCCGTCGGGGTACGTGCCGCCCGGGGCGTCGGCGGGGTCCGTGCCGCCGGGGGCGCCTCCGCACCTGGCGCCGTCGGGGCCGCCACCCCCGGCGGAGTCCGTGCTGCCGGGGGCGTCGGCGGGGGCCGTGCCTTCCGGGGTGTCGGCGGGGTCCGTGCCGCCCGGGGCGCCTCCGCACCTGGCGCCGTCGGGGCTGCCGCCGGAGAATGCGGCTCCCGGTTCGCCGCCGAGCGCTGTGCCGTCGCGGACTGCATCGCCCGTAACACCCCCGCGCGCCGTGCCGCCCGAGGCTGCGCCGACCGGGCCGTCGGCGGGGTCCGTGCTGCCGGGGCCGCGGCGGGAGGCTGCCCCCGAGCCGCCGCCCCGGGACCCCCGGGAGCCCGGCACGACCGGATACGGCCTCGGCAGTGTGACCGTGCCGCCGGCGCTCCCGGAGGAGCCGCCCGAACTGCCGGTCTGGCGCTGGGGCGTCCCGCGTGACACCCCGCCCGAGCCCCCGTCCCCCACCCCCGAGCGGACCTCCGGCACCTGGCCTCCACACGGACAGGCCCCGGGCCCCGAGACCGCCCCCGGGCGGCCCGAGCGCGCCCCCGCGCAGGACGCGGGCTCCTGGCCCGCCCCCGGACCGGAGTCCGGCCCGGGACCCGACGCCGGTACGGGAACCTGGCCCGGAGCCGGAGCCGGAGCCGGAGCCGGAGCCGGAGCCGGAGCCGGAGCCGGAACTGGATCCGGGGCGGGGCCGTGGGCCGACACGGAAGGGGCTTCCTCGCCCGGGGCCGGCACGTGGCCCGACACCGGCTCCGGAACGGGGGCCGAGCCCGGGACGGGTGCGGCCACCGGTACCTGGCCGCTGGCCGGGGACGGCACAGGGCGCCCGCCCGAGGCCTGGGCCGCCCCCGGCTCGGCCGACCTCGGCCGGGGCGACCTCGGCCGGGCCGACCCCGGCCGGGGCGAGCCCGGCCCCGGCCTGCTGCCCCGGGCTCGGTCCGGTGCCGAGCCGGGCTCCTGGCCGGACCTGGAGGCCGGTGCGGGGCCTGATGCCGCCGCCGCGCAACGCGGGTCCGCACCTGACACCGGGTCCGGGCCGGGAACCCGGCCCGCCGCCGAGCCGCCGGCCGGTCCCGGGGCCCAACCGTGGGCCGGTCCCCGTGCCGACACCGGACCGTGGTCCGGTTCGCAGGCTCCGGCCGGCCCTGGAGCTGGACCGGGTTCCTGGTCCGATGCCGGTACCGGTACCGGTACCGCCCCGTCGGCCGGTCCCGGGGCCCAACCGTGGGCCGGTCCCCGTGCCGACACCGGACCGTGGTCCGGTTCGCAGGCTCCGGCCGGCCCTGGAGCCGGACCGGGTTCCTGGTCCGATGCCGGTACCGGTACCGCCCCGTCGACCGGTCCCGGAGCCCGACCGTGGGCCGACCCGCGGTCCGGTTCGGAGCCTCCGGCCGGTTCCGGTTCCGGTTCCGGTGCCGGGCCCGAGGACGGATCCACGGGACGGGCATGGCCCGGGGCCGGGGAGGCCGCGGGGGTGGGCGCCGCCGGCGCCGGGCCCGTCGGCGAGTCCTGGTCCGATGCCGATGCCGATGCCGGTGCCAACGCCGGTGCCGTGCCCGACGACGGGCCCCGGGCCGGTTCCGGTGCCGGGCCCATGCCTGCGCCCCGGCCCGAGGCCCGGCCGGGAGCCGAGGGCCGGGACGGGGAGCGGCCTGTCGTGGGGTATCTGGGGGACCGGGCGCCCACCTATGCCGCCGAGCCCGGGGCGCTGCCCCTCACCGATCCGGGGGCGCTCGACGGGCTCGTGCCCGACACCGTCCTCGAGGGGGCCCGGCACGGGACGTACACCCTGCGTGCCACCTCCGTACGCGGGGACTCCGCCCGGTTCCGCGGCGAGGCCCGGCGGGACTTCCTGCTGACCGCCCGCTTCGGCACCGGCGACGACGCCCTCGTCCTCGTGGCCCTCGCAGGCGGCGACCGGGCCGCCCCCGGGGCCGCCGAGGCCGCCGTCGAGCTGTGCCGCTGGATGGCATCGGCCGTCGGCCGGAGCCGGGAGCGGCTGGCCGACGACATCCGCGCCGGCCGGCGCGACGCCCTGCGCTCGGGGCTCCAGCGGCTCACCGACCGGGGCTACGGCCGCCTCCGGGCGCACGCCGCCGAGCTCGGGCTCCCGGAGGACGCGTACACCGCCGGCCTGCGCGTGCTGCTGCTCCCCATCGACCCCGAGTGCAAGACCCGGGTCTGCTTCGGCGCGGGCGCCGGCGGCCTGTTCCGGCTCCGGGCCGGGGCATGGGAGGACCTGGAGCCGGAACCGAAGCCGGAGCCGGACCCGACCGAGACCGCCGGGGACGGGTTCCGGTTCCGGGCCGCCGTGGCCCGGCCCGGCGACACCCTGCTGCTCTGCTCCGGCGGGCTCGCGGACCCCATGCGCGAGGATGGCCTCCTTTCGGCCGAACTCGCGGCCCGCTGGGCCGACCCGGAACCCCCCGGCCTCGCGGTCTTCCTCGCGGACACCCAGCTCCGCCTCAAGGGCTACGCCGACGACCGGACGGCCGCCGCGGTCTGGGAGGCGTAACCCGGCGGAACGTGCATGGATGGAAGGCGCACCTGGCAGGCAACGGAAGGGGCGCCCCTCCATGGGCAAGCAGAACGTGGCCGAGCAGTTCATCGACATCCTCGTACGCGCCGGCGTGCGCCGGATGTACGGAGTCGTCGGCGACAGCCTGAACCCCGTCGTCGACGCCATCCGGCGTACGGGCGGCATCGAGTGGATCCAGGTCCGCCACGAGGAGACGGCCGCCTTCGCCGCCGGGGCCGAGGCACAGATCACCGGCCGGCTCGCCGCCTGCGCCGGCTCCTGCGGCCCCGGCAACCTGCACCTGATCAACGGCCTCTACGACGCCCACCGCTCGATGGCTCCGGTGCTCGCGCTCGCCTCCCACATCCCCTCCGGCGAGATCGGCCTCGGTTATTTCCAGGAGACCCACCCCGACCGGCTGTTCACCGAGTGCAGCCACTACAGCGAGCTGATCTCCAACCCGCAGCAGATGCCCCGGGTGCTCCAGACCGCCATCCAGCACGCCATCGGCCGCAGCGGCGTCGGCGTGATCTCGCTGCCCGGCGACATCGCCTCCCTCCCGGCCCCGGACAAGAGCATCGAGCACGCGCTCGTGACCGCGCGGCCGACCGTACGTCCCGGCGACGGGGAGATCGAGAAGCTGGTCCGGCTGATCGACGAGGCCGAGAAGATCACGCTGTTCTGCGGCAGCGGCACCGCCGGGGCGCACCCCGAGGTCATGGAGTTCGCGGGCCGGGTCAAGGCGCCCGTCGGGCACGCCCTGCGCGGCAAGGAGTGGATCCAGTACGACAACCCGTACGACGTCGGCATGAGCGGGCTGCTCGGCTACGGCGCCGCCTACGAGGCCACGCACGAGTGCGACCTGCTGATCCTGCTCGGCACGGACTTTCCGTACAACGCCTTCCTGCCCGACGACGTGAAGATCGTCCAGGTGGACATCCGCCCCGAACACCTCGGCCGGCGCTCGCAGTTGGACCTCGGCGTCTGGGGAGACGTACGGGAGACCCTGCGCGCCCTGAACGCCCGGGTGAAGGCCAAGACGGACCGCCGCTTCCTGGACCGGATGCTGAAGAAGCATGCGGACGCCCTGGAGGGCGTGGTCAGGGCGTACACGCGCAAGGTGGAGAAGCACACCCCGATCCACCCCGAGTACGTGGCCGCGGTGCTCGACGAACTCGCCGACGACGACGCGGTGTTCACCGTCGACACGGGCATGTGCAACGTGTGGGCGGCACGCTATCTTTCCCCGAACGGCAAGCGGCGCATCATCGGTTCCTTCAGCCACGGCTCCATGGCCAATGCCCTCCCGCAGGCCATCGGCGCACAGTTCACGGACCGCGGCCGTCAAGTGGTGTCGATGTCGGGCGACGGCGGTTTCTCGATGCTGATGGGAGATTTCCTCACCCTGGTGCAGTACGACCTGCCCGTCAAAGTGGTCCTCTTCAACAACTCATCGCTCGGCATGGTCGAGTTGGAGATGCTGGTTTCCGGCCTGCCCTCGTACGGAACGACCAATCACAACCCGGATTTCGCGGCGATCGCGCGCGCGGCGGGCGCCTTCGGGGTCCGGGTGGAGAAGCCCAAGCAGCTCACCGGGGCTCTGAAGGACGCGTTCCGGCACAAGGGACCCGCCTTGGTGGACGTGGTGACCGATCCCAACGCCTTGTCCATTCCACCCAGGATCAGCGCCGAGATGGTGACCGGTTTCGCACTTTCCGCCAGCAAGATCGTGTTGGACGGTGGCGTGGGAAGGATGATCCAGATGGCTCGATCCAACCTGCGCAACGTGCCTCGCCCCTAAGCCCGCAGGAGTGCGGATTGCCCCGGCGGGCATGCATCCCGTAGACCAGTTCGAGATCCATGGGACACGGGGGAGGTACATCGCCGTGCGGGTGGGGGCGAAGACCGGGAAGCAGTGGAGAAGAGGGCGGCCCGTACCGCGCGAACCGTCCGTCGAGGACGGGGGAGCGGTGGACGCGCTGGAGATCAGCCGAAGCGTACGCCGGGCGGATCTCAAGGCCGTGGGCGAAGTGCGCCGGGCGTTACGGGAGCTGATGCGCCACCGGTGCCCGGCCGACACCGCGGAGGTGGCGGAGCTGCTGATCACCGAGCTCGTCACCAATGCCCTCGTCCACACCGACCAGGGCGCAGAGGTGTCCGCGCGGCTCGCCGCGGACCGGCTGAGGGTGGAGGTCCGGGACTACGCCTCGCGCCGGCCCCGGCCGTACGTACCGACCGCCGACGACGGTACGCACGGCCGGGGACTGGTGCTGGTGCAGGCCCTCGCCGACGCCTGGGGCGTGGACACGCCGGTGCAGGCCGGCGGCAAGGTGGTGTGGTTCGAGCTGGACGGCGCCCTCGGGATGTACGGCGGGGCGTAGGGACGATACGGCGCGGCGTACGGCGGGACGTACGGCGGGACGTACGGCGGAGGGCCCGCCTGACCGGCGGGCCCTCCGAGGTCCGGGGCGCGGTGCAGCCGTCAGCCGAACTGCTGCTCCAGGTCCTTGAGCTTGCGCTCGAGCGAGTCGAGGCGGGGAATGGTCTGGGTGTCGTCCTCGGCGGTGAGGTCCACCGTCCGGGCGCCGGTCACCTCAGCGACCTCGGTCCGGTGCACGGCCTGCAGGGAGGGCCGGCGGCGTGGGGCGGGCAGCTGTCCGGTTTCCGCTATGGCCGGCTCCGCGCCGACCGGCGCGGAGCCCGACCCGGGGGCCAGCCCCGGCACGTCGACCTGGCGGGCGCGGGATCGCCCGAACGCCCGGTTCTGCCGGCCCAGGGCCTTGATGCGGGCCCGGTCCAGCCGGTTCTGGTCGCGCCTGCGGTGGCGGTCCTGCTCCCGCTCGCGCTTGTCCTCGCGCACCTCGTCGACGGCCTCGTCGAGGGTGCGCACCCCCTCCAGCAGCATGAGCGACCAGGCGCCGAAGGTCTCCCGGGGGGCCCGCAGCCAGCGGACCATCCGGATCTGCGGCAACGGCCGGGGAATCAGGCCCTGTTCGCGCAGCGCTGCCCGGCGGGTCTGCTTGAGGGCGCGGTCGAAGAGGACGGCCGCCGAGAGCGACATCCCGGCGAAGAACTGCGGGGCGCCGTCGTGGCCCATGCCGCGCGGCGCGTGCACCCAGTTGAACCAGGCGGCCGCGCCCGCGAACAGCCAGACCAGCATGCGGGAGCCGAGGGCCGCGTCACCGTGGCTGGCCTCGCGGACGGCGAGCACCGAGCAGAACATGGCGGCGCCGTCGAGGCCGAAGGGGACCAGGTACTCCCAGCCCCCGGAGAGGTTCAGGTTCTGCCGGCCGAATCCGACCAGTCCGTGGAAGGAGAGCGCGGCGGCCACCGCCGCGCAGCAGAACAGCAGGACGTAGGAGGCGGTTCCGTAGACGGCTTCCTTGCGCCGCCGCCGCTCTTCGCTGCGCTCCCACGTGTCGTCCGCCGCGGCCTTGTCGCCCTCCCGCTTGCCCCGGGCCAGTACCGCAACTGCCGCAAGTACGCCCAGGATCAGCAGGCTGCCGGGCAGCAGCCAGTCCAGCGATATGTCGGTCAGTCTCATGCGGATGTCCCTTGCCTCTGCCTCGCGTGTGCGGCCTTCCGGGAGCCATGGTGACGCAGGAGATCGGCCCGGCACGCGGGTTTCGGGGCAAGTGGACGCCATCGGGGGGTGGGGCCCGCCGGATAGGGTGTTGTGGGTCGAACTGCCGCTCGCGCGGCCATGGTTGTGTTCGATTACGGTCAGCCGGACGAGTGGGTTCAGATGTCAGGCGGCAGCCGTGAGGCGGACGATGCGATCCGCGTCGCAGGTGCGGGGGCACGTGGTGCAGGTGTCCTCGGGCCGGATCGTGTAGAAGAGGCAGCAGCTGGCCCGGTCGCGGGTGGGTAGCCGTTCGCCGTCCGGGCCGGAGAGCATGCGGAATGCCGCGCCGGCGGTGTACGGGGCCGTCCTGCCGGGCAGCAGCGCCTCCAGCTCGGCCCTGGCCCGGCGCTCCTCGCCCACGAGCTTGCCCAGGTGCCAGACGCCCGAGACGATCTCGTCGGTCACCATGCCCCACAGGGCGCGGCGGCCGCGCCGCGTGCGCGGGCCGAAGCCGTCCAGGAGGGGCTCGAGGTGCTGGGCCACCGCAGCCCGCACCTCACCGCGCAGCGCCTCCTCGTCGGCCACGACACGGGCCCCGGGGAGAGCGGCCGCCGGATCGTCCGGCAGGCAGGCGAAGGACTCGATGCGCACGCTCATGCGCCCTTGGGTCCGGTGGAAGGCCACGTGCTGCGGCGACAGCCGGGGCACCCGCCGGTGGAGGAACCAGGGGGCCGTGATCAGCAGGCACGCGGGCCATGCGTACCGGTGCAGGCCGAAGGTGGCCACGACGTCGGGTCGGGCCTGGCGGCCGTAGTCCCGCAGCACCTGGGCGTCGTCCCAGGCGAGGTACCCGTCCAGCTCGGCTCCGCCCGCGGCGAGCGCGTCCGCACCGACCCACCCCACACCGCGAGGGGCAGCTTCGTGCGCTGCGCGCTCGACGACCTGCAGCCTGTCGTACACCTGCGACAGGCGTGCGTACGCGTCCGCCACCGGAGAGCCGGGCAGGGGCGGGGCGTAGACGGAGCTGTCGGGCATGGCGGAACCACCGATTCACACGAGCGCGAGAGACAAAGGTAAGCCTTACCTTAGCTGATCTCGGTGGCCCGTACCAGCACTTGGCGAACCGATTCACCTATTCTCGGAGGGCCCAGGTCGAAACCCAGAGGAGGACCGAGTGCACGAAGCGGCCCGCGTCGGGGTGACGGCGCTGATCCCGACACAGAAGGTGCTGCGCCATTCGGTGCGCGGGCAGGTGCTGGACGCGCTGCGCGCCGCACTCGTCGACGGGGAGCTGGTGCCGGGGGAGATCTACTCCGGGCCGGCCCTGGGGGAGCGCTTCGGAGTCTCCGCGACGCCGGTGCGCGAGGCGATGCAGCAGCTGGCGCTGGAGGGGGCGGTGGAATGCCTCCCGAACCGGGGCTTCCGGGTGCTGTCGCGTACGCCGCGGGCCCTGGCGGAGCTGGCGGAGGTCCGCGCGCTGCTGGAGGTTCCGGTGATGCTGCGGCTGGCCCGTACGGTCCCGGCGGAGGCCTGGTCGGCGCTGCGGCCGGCGGCGGCCGCCACGGCCGAGGCCGCCGCGGCCGGTGACCTCCCGGGGTACGCGGATGCGGACCGGGCCTTCCACCGGGAGGTCCTCTCCCTGGGCGGGAACGACCAGCTGGTCCAGGTCGCGGAGGAACTCCACCGCCGGTCCCAGTGGCCGCTGCCGGGCGCTCCGCGGGTCCGCAGGGCGGACCTCGTCGCGGACGCGGCGGAGCACTCGGCCCTGCTGGAGGCCCTGATCGCAGGCGACCTCCCCCTGATCGAACCCCTGATCCGCAACCACTTCACCGGCACCTGACCCGGCTCCCCGCACCCGTCCCGGCCCCGCCGGGCGTGACCGCCCGGGTCAGGTGGCCGGGGCCGGGTGGAGCTGGTCTGCCAGCCAGGTGGGGATGCCGCCCAGGAGGTGGAACAGGCGGCGGGCCTCCGCGCGGAGGCGGGCGGCCTCCGGCTCCGGCTCGGCTTCGGCCAGGGCCGCCAGCGCCGGGGCCGTGCCGATCAGGAAGCCCAGCTCCTCCCGGATGCGCAAGGACTCCGCGAAGCCCTTGCGGGCCTCCGCCACCTCCCCGTCCCGCAGGGCCAGCGCCGCCAGGTGCCGCCAGGTGAAGGACAGGAGCAGGGTGTCCCCGTGGGCCAGGGCCCCGGCATGGGCGCGGCGGTATGCGGGCCGGGCCGACTGGGGGGCGTCCGCCAGGTGTTCCGCGACCAAGCCGCGCCGGAAGTCCAGCAAGGGCCGCGTCCGGGACCCCGGGGACAGCAGCGCCGCCGCCCGGCCCAGCGCCGACCGGGCCTCGTCCGAGCGGTCGCGGACCCCGAGCACGGTGGCCGCGTACGCCAGTTGCCCGCGCTCGCACGCCGCCGAGCCCCGCTCGTCGTCGTCCCGGGCCACCGCCTCCGCGATCCGCAGCGCGTCCTCCGCCTCGGCCCAGCCCTGCCCGGTGAACAGGCACCGCTCGACCAGCAGCGCGGTCCGCTGCACGGCCGCGCCGGCGTCGGGCAGGTGCGGCGTCAGCAGGGCCGCCGCGTCGGTCCAACAGCCGCGCGAGCGCAGCCGCCATATCGCCCGCTGGAGGGGGTCGTCTCCCCCGGTAGTTCCGGCACCGGACATGGCGGTATCCGCCACATTGCCCTCCCCAAAGCAACCAAGCAGCACGTCGTCGAGCCCTGGGCCGAAATGAGAGCACGGATCGACGGCTTCGGCCAAGGGGTCGGGTGAACTCTTTCACAAAGTCCGGACGCCGCGTCAGGCACCCGGTACCGCCCCTGGCCGGATCTGCTCAGCTCATCCGCAGTGCGAGGAAGAAGTCGAGCTTGTCCTCCAGCCGCGACAGGTCACGCCCCGTCAACTGCTCGATTCGCCCGACCCGGTAGCGCAGCGTGTTGACGTGCAGGTGCAGCCGCGTCGCACACCGCGTCCACGAGCCGTCGCAGTCGAGGAACGCCTCCAGCGTCGGAATGAGCTCGGCGCGGTGGCGGCGGTCGTAGTCCCGCAGCGGGTCCAGCAGGCGCGCCGTGAAGGCGCGGCGCACGTCGTCCGGGACGAACGGCAGCAGCAGTACGTGCGAGGCCAGCTCGTGGTGGCCCGCCGCGCAGACCCGGCCCGGGCGCGCCGCGGCGACCCGGCGGGCGTGCCGGGCCTCCTCCAGCGCCCCGCGCAGCCCCTCCGCGGAGTGCACGGCCGCGCTGACGCCGAGGGTGAGCCGGCCGTCGTCGGCGAGGCCCGCCTGCAGGGGCTCCCGTACGGCGGAGAGGAGCTCGTCGGCGTGCAGGGCGCTGTCCGGGCCGCCCTTCTCCTCGCCGGGTTCCGCGGGCAGCGCGGGCAGCGGTACGAGCGCGATGGCCTCGTCACCCGCATGGGCCACCGCGATCCGGTCCGAGGGCTCGGGGCCCGAGACGGACGGGTCGACCAGGATCTCCTCCAGCAGCGACTGGGCCACCGGGCCGCCGGGGATGTCCCCGCCCTCCCAGTCGACCCGGGCCACGACGACCTGCCAGTGCGGGGCGGTGCCCAGCCCGGGCAGCAGCACCGGGGCCGCGACCCGCAGGCGGGCGGCGATCTCGGCGGGCGCGGCGCCCGTCTGGACCAGCTCCAGCACCTCCTGGGCCAGGCGGCGGCGCACCGTACGGGCCGCGTCGCGCCGGTCCCGCTCGACGGCGATCAGCTGGGTCACGCCCTGGAGCAGGTCGAGCCGCTCGGCGGGCCAGTCGCCCGCGTCCGCCTCGACGGCCAGCAGCCAGTCCGAGAGCACGCTCTCGCGCACGTCACGGGCCCCGGGGCCGCCCGGGCCCCGCCCCGCTCCCCTGATCGGGAACAGGGAGTAGGTAATACCCTGGATGGAGATCCGGTGCGGGCCCCTGCGCCCGGTGCGGACCGCCGCCAGGTGCTCGCCGGCCAGCGTCGCGCAGACGCCTGCTGCCAGGGGTTCTCCCGCTCCGGCGATCTGCCGGCCCGTGGGGGACAGCACCCAGGCGCGCAGATCGAGGTCGGTGGTGAGCAGATCGAGCACCACGTCCGGTCCACCGCCCGCGGGGCCCGAGGTCATCAGGCGGCGGTGCCGGTCCACGACGGCCGCGAGATCGCCCGCGCGCTCCCCCGAGACCTGCCGCACCACGTACTCGGTGATCGTGGCGAATGCAACGTCTTCGTTCACAGCGAACAACGGCAGCCGGTTGCGCCGACAGGCTGAAACGAGATCGTCCGGGATGTCCCCCAGCTCTGCCTCGCCCGCGGCGAGGCCCGCGACGCCCGCGCTCGCCAGGATTCGTACGAACGGCTCGGAGTCGGCTGAATTTCTTCGCCAGGCCAGGCCAGTGAGGACGAGTTCGCCCCCTGTGAGGTATCGGCTGGGATCCCTCAGGTCGGTCGTCATGACGCCGCGGACCGTCCGGTCGAGTTCGTCCTCGCCGCCCAGCAGCCGCAGCCCCAGCGCCTCGGTTTCCAGCAGTGCGCGCAGCCGCATGGTGTCGCCGCCGATCTGTCTCGAATGTTGCCGTTGGAAATCGGGCAGGTCGTTGCATCCTGCCTTTCATACGAATCTACAAGACGAGGGAGGCCGCCAGCCAACTCCTTCATGGTTTCGGTGACTGCACCGGGGGGACGCGCGGCTTGTGTACTGACTCCACACCGCGTTAACAGCACGTGAACGACCAGTCGAGGGCCCCTCGGGCCTCCTGGCTTGAAGTGAACGACACGATGAAGAAGAAGAGAGCCGCACATGGACTTCCTTCGCCCCGCCAGCTGGGAGGAGGCACTCGCCGCTAAGGCCGAGTACCCCACAGCTGTGCCGATTGCGGGTGGCACCGACATCATGGTCGAGATCAACTTCGACCACCGCCGTCCGGAGTACCTCCTTGACCTCAACCGCATCGAGCTGCTGCGGGAGTGGGAGGTAGGCGAGGAGGTCACCAAGCTCGGCGCCTCCGTCCCGTACACCCAGATCATGGAGAACCTGCGCGGCACGCTGCCGGGACTCGCGCTCGCCTCGCACACGGTCGCGTCCCCGCAGATCCGCAACCGCGGCGGTGTCGGCGGCAACCTCGGTTGCGCCTCGCCCGCCGGTGACTCCCACCCCGCCCTCCTCGCCGCCGGCGCCGAGGTCGAGGTCGAGTCCGTACGCGGCTCCCGCCTGATCCCGATCGACGAGTTCTACACGGGCGTCAAGCGCAACGCGCTCGCCGCCGACGAGCTCATCAAGACGGTCCACATCAAGAACGCCACGGGCCCGCAGCAGTACTCCAAGGTCGGCTCCCGCAACGCGATGGTCATCGCCGTGTGCGCCTTCGGCCTCGCACTGCACCCCGAGACCCGCACCGTGCGTACGGGCATCGGCTCGGCCGCCCCGACCCCGATCCGGGCGAAGGCTGCCGAGGAGTTCCTGAACGCCGCACTCGAAGAGGGCGGTTTCTGGGAGTCCCGCAAGGTCATCACCCCGTCGATCGCCAAGCAGTTCGGTGAGCTCGCCACCGGCGCGGCCAACCCGATCGACGACGTCCGCGGCACGGCGAAGTACCGCCGCCACGCGGTAGGCATCATGGCTCGCCGTCAGCTCGTCTGGACGTGGGAGCAGTACCGCGGCACGAACGGCCGCTCGCTCGAAGGGGCTGCGTAACCATGCGCGTCAATTTCACTGTCAACGGCCGTCCGCAGGAAGCCGACGACGTCTGGGAGGGCGAGTCCCTCCTCTACGTCCTGCGCGAGCGCCTGGGCCTGCCCGGTTCGAAGAACGCCTGTGAGCAGGGCGAGTGCGGTTCCTGCACCGTCCGCCTCGACGGCGTGCCGGTCTGTTCCTGCCTGGTCGCGGCCGGTCAGGTCCAGGACCGCGACGTCGTGACCGTCGAGGGCCTTGCGGACTTCGCCAAGCAGCGCGAGGAGCACGGCCACGGCGGTGCCTGCGGCACCGGCGGCGGCTGCGGCAGCAAGGGCGTCACCACCGACGAGGCCAAGCGCTGGTCCGCGCACGGGTCCGACAGCGGGCTCCGCCCGCGGGCCGGTGACTCCCAGACCGGTGAGGGCGTCGAGCTCTCCGGCATCCAGCAGGCGTTCATCGACGCGGGCGCCGTCCAGTGCGGCTTCTGCACCCCGGGTCTGCTCGTCCAGGCGGACGCGCTCCTGGAGCAGAACTCCGACCCGTCCGACCAGGACATCCGTGAGGCCCTGTCCGGCAACCTCTGCCGCTGCACGGGCTACGAGAAGATCCTCGACGCGGTCCGCCTGGCGGCCGCCCGTCAGGGAGAGGCGGTCTGACCATGGCTCAGAACACCCGCACCGTGCCCGCCGGTACGCCGACGAACGTCACCCAGAAGCACAACAAGGGCGGCATCGGCGAGTCCATCCTGCGCCCGGACGGCACCCTCAAGGTCACCGGTGAGTTCGCGTACTCCTCGGACATGTGGCACGAGGACATGCTCTGGGGCCAGACCCTGCGCAGCACCGTCGCCCACGCCGAGATCGTCTCCATCGACATCTCCGAGGCGCTCGCCATGCCCGGCGTGTACTCGGTCCTGACGTACGACGACCTGCCGGCCGAGATGAAGAACTACGGCCTCGAGATCCAGGACACCCCGGTTCTCGCCAACGGCCGGGTACGTCACCACGGTGAGCCGGTCGCCCTCGTGGCCGCCGACCACCCGGAGACCGCCCGCCGCGCGGCCGCCAAGATCAAGATCGACTACCGCGAGCTGCCGCTCGTCACCGACGAGGCCTCCGCCCTCGCCGAGGGCGCGCCGCTGATCCACGAGGGCCGCGACGACCACCACATCGGTCACGTCCCGCACCCGAACATCGTGCACCGCCAGCCGATCATCCGCGGCAACGTGGAAGAGGCCCGCAAGCGCGCCGACGTCATCGTCGAGGGCGAGTACACCTTCGGCATGCAGGACCAGGCCTTCCTCGGCCCGGAGTCCGGCCTGGCCGTGCCGTCCGAGGACGGCGGCGTCGAGCTTTACGTCGCGACCCAGTGGCTGCACTCGGACCTCCAGCAGATCGCCCCGGTCCTGGGCCTGCCGCCGGAGAAGGTCCGCATGACGCTCTCCGGCGTCGGCGGTGCCTTCGGTGGCCGCGAGGACATCTCGATGCAGATCCACGCCTGCCTCCTGGCCCTGGCCACGAACAAGCCGGTCAAGATCGTCTACAACCGGTTCGAGTCCTTCTTCGGCCACGTGCACCGTCACCCGGCGAAGCTGTACTACGAGCACGGCGCCACCAAGGACGGCAAGCTCACGCACATGAAGTGCAAGATCGTCCTGGACGGCGGCGCGTACGCGTCCGCCTCCCCGGCGGTCGTGGGCAACGCCTCCTCCCTCTCGGTGGGTCCCTACGTCCTGGAGGACGTGGACATCGAGGCGATCGCGCTCTACACGAACAACCCGCCCTGCGGCGCGATGCGCGGCTTCGGCGCCGTCCAGGCCTGCTTCGCCTACGAGGCCCAGATGGACAAGCTCGCGGCGAAGCTGGGCATGGACCCGGTCGAGTTCCGCCAGCTGAACGCCATGGAGATGGGCACGGTCATGCCCACCGGCCAGGTCGTGGACGCCCCGGCGCCCGTCGCCGAGCTGCTGCGCAGGGTCAAGGCCCGCCCGCTGCCGCCGGAGCGCCAGTGGGAGACCGCCGGCGAGGGCGCGGACGTCCGCGCGCTGCCCGGTGGCCTCTCGAACACCACCCACGGTGAGGGCGTCGTCCGCGGCGTCGGCTACGCGGTCGGCATCAAGAACGTCGGCTTCTCCGAGGGCTTCGACGACTACTCCACCGCCCGCGTGCGCCTGGAGGTCATCAACGGCGAGCCCGTCGCGATGGTCCACACGGCCATGGCGGAGGTCGGCCAGGGCGGCATCACCGTCCACACGCAGATCGCCCGTACCGAGCTGGGCGTCACGCAGGTGACCATCCACCCGGCCGACACCCAGGTCGGCTCCGCCGGTTCCACGTCCGCCTCGCGGCAGACGTACATGACCGGTGGCGCGGTGAAGAACACCTGTGAGGCCGTCCGCGAGGCGCTCCTGGAGATCGGCCGCCGCAAGAAGGGCTCGTACCACCCGGCGTGGGCCACTGCCGAGCTGCTGCTCGAAGGCGGCAAGGTCGTCACCGACGGCGGAGAGGTCCTCGGCGACATCGCCGAGATCCTGGAGGACGAGGCCATCGACCTCGAACTCGAGTTCCGCCACCACCCGACCGTGCCGTTCGACCTGGTCACCGGCCAGGGCAACGGTCACGTCCAGTACACCTTCGCCGCACACCGCGCGGTCGTCGAGGTGGACACCGAGCTGGGCCTGGTCAAGGTCGTCGAGCTGGCGACCGCCCAGGACGTCGGCAAGGCGCTGAACATGCTCTCCGTGGTCGGCCAGATCCAGGGTGGTACCACCCAGGGCCTGGGCGTCGCGATCATGGAAGAGATCATCGTGGACCCGAAGACCGCGAAGGTGCGCAACCCCTCCTTCACGGACTACCTGATCCCGACCATCCTCGACACCCCGACCATCCCGGTCGACGTCCTGGAGCTCGCCGACCCGAAGGCGCCGTACGGCCTGCGCGGAATGGGCGAGGCCCCGACCCTCTCGTCCACCCCGGCCGTCCTCGCGGCGATCCGGCAGGCGACCGGTCTGGAGCTCAACAAGACGCCGATCCGTCCGGAAGCCCTCACCGGCACCCTCTAGGACGGCGTGGTCCGGGGGCCGCGAGGCCCCCGGACCCCCACAGATTTCCGGGCGGTGTGACACCGGGAACGTCACACTTCCAGCCACACCGCCCGGAGCAAGAAGTCCGGAGTACGGGAAACCGCACCGCTCGCGGTCCGTTCCACCGGCAGTACCCCCACGGAACACCCGGTGGCCCCGGCACCCCGGAGCCGCCACCAGTACCGCAGAACCCCCGCAGTACCCGCAGTACACGCAGTGAATTTCGCGTCGCCTCGGGCCGTCACCCCGGGTCGTGCAGCCAACGGCATTTCCCAAATCCCGCGTCTCCAATCTCCATGCGGGTGCCCCTTTGAACCTTGGGAGTTAGGCACCATGACCCAGTCGTCTGTGGAGCCCAAGACCACCGCGGAAGAGGCCGGCGACGGCTCTCGTACCCCCGCCGGGCGTTCTTGGCTCGACCGGTACTTTCACATCACCCATAGAGGATCCAGCGTCGGCAATGAGATTCGTGGCGGAGTCACGACCTTCATGGCCATGGCGTACATCCTCCTGCTCAACCCGCTGATCCTCTCCGGCAAGGACGTCGCCGGAGACACCATGAGCCAGAAGGCGCTCATCACCGCCACCGCGTTCGCGGCGGCCCTGACCACGCTCCTCATGGGCTTCGTCGGCAAGGTCCCGCTGGCCCTGGCCGCAGGCCTTTCCGTCTCCGGCGTGCTCTCCTCGCAGGTCGCCCCGCAGATGACCTGGCCGCAGGCCATGGGCATGTGCGTGATGTACGGCGTCGTGATCTGTCTCCTGGTCGTCACCGGCCTCCGAGAGATGATCATGAACGCGATCCCGCTCGCGCTCAAGCACGCGATCACCATGGGCATCGGCATGTTCGTCGCCCTGATCGGCCTCGTGAAGGCCGGCTTCGTCGGCAAGGGTTCCGAGTTCGGTCCCCCGGTCCAGCTCGGTTCGGTCGGCGAGCTCGCCGGCTGGCCCGTCCTGATCTTCTGCGTCACCCTGCTGACCATCTTCATGCTGCAGGCCCGCAAGGTCCCCGGCGCGATCCTGATCGGCATCGTCGGCGGCACCGTGCTCGCCGCCATCCTCAACGCCGTCGCGGACATCGACGCGAAGGCCTGGCGCAACGGTCCGCCGACCCTGGACGGCTCCGCGGTCTCGATGCCCGACTTCTCGCTCTTCGGCCAGGTCGAGTTCGGCGGCTGGGGCGACGTCGGCGTCATGACGGTCGGCATGATCGTCTTCACCCTGGTGCTCGCCGGCTTCTTCGACGCGATGGCCACCATCATCGGCGTCGGCACCGAGGCCAAGCTCGCCGACGACAAGGGCCGTATGCCGGGCCTGTCCAAGGCGCTGTTCATCGACGGTGCCGGCGGCGCCATCGGCGGCTTCACCGGCGGCTCCGGCCAGACCGTGTTCGTCGAGTCCGCCACCGGCGTCGGCGAGGGCGCCCGCACGGGCCTCGCCTCCGTCGTCACGGGCCTCTTCTTCGCCGCCTGCCTCTTCTTCACCCCGATCACGCAGATCGTCCCGGGTGAGGTCGCCTCCGCGGCCCTGGTCGTCATCGGCGCGATGATGATGCAGAACGCCCGCCACGTGGACTGGGCCGACACCGCGACCGCCATCCCGGTCTTCCTGACCGTGGTGGTCATGCCCTTCACGTACTCGATCACCCCGGGCGTCGCCGCCGGTGTCATCTCCTACGTGGCCATCAAGGTCGCGCAGGGCAAGGCCCGCGAGATCGGCGCCTTCATGTGGGTCCTGACCGGCGTCTTCCTGGTCTTCTTCGCCCTCCACCCGATCGAGGCGTGGCTCGGTGTGAAGTAAGGCCGGGCCCGTGATCAAGACCTGACCCTCCACGCATCCGATACTGGAAACCGAACCTCTCCGAGGAGGCCGCACATGCTGGACATCGCCGAAGAACTGAACCGGTGGGTCGAGCAGGGACGTGACTTCGCCGTCGCCACCGTGGTGGCGGTCGGCGGGAGCGCGCCCCGGCAGCCCGGAGCCGCACTCGCCGTCGACAGCGAGGGCACGGCCATCGGATCGGTTTCCGGCGGATGCGTGGAGGGCGCGGTGTACGAGCTGTGCCGGCAGGCGCTGGAGGACGGCGAGACCGTCCTGGAGCGCTTCGGCTACAGCGACGACGATGCCTTCGCCGTGGGTCTGACCTGCGGCGGGATCATCGACATCCTCGTCACCCCGGTCCCCGTGGGGTCCCCGGCGCGCGAGGTGTTCGCGGCCGCGCTGGCCGCGGCCGCCCGCGGTGAGGCCGCGGCGGTCGCCCGGATCGCGGAGGGGCCGGCCGAGCTCAAGGGCCGGGCCGTGCTCGTCCGGGGCGACGGCGGCCACGAGGGCGGTTTCGGGGGCCACCCCGAGCTGGACCGCACCATCGCCGAGGAGGCCCGCGCCATGCTGGACGCGGGCAGGACCGGCGTGCTGGAGATCGGCGCCGACGGCCGGCTCTGCGGAGAGCCGCTCAAGGTGCTCGTCGAGTCCAGCGTCCCGCCGCCGCGGATGATCGTCTTCGGCGCCATCGACTTCGCGTCCGCCCTGGTGCGGATCGGCAAATTCCTCGGCTACCACGTGACCCTGTGTGACGCGCGACCCGTGTTCGCGACGAAGAACCGTTTCCCCGAGGCGGACGAGATCGTCGTCGAATGGCCGCACCGCTACCTCGAGGCACAGTCCTCGGCGGGCTCGCTGGACGGCCGGACCGTCCTGTGCGTGCTCACCCACGACGCCAAGTTCGACGTCCCGCTCCTCGAACTGGCCCTCAGGCTGCCCGTCGCGTACGTCGGCGCCATGGGCTCCCGCCGTACCCACGAGGACCGCAACAAGCGGCTCCGCGAGGTCGGCGTGACCGAGCTCGAGCTGGCCCGGCTGCGCTCCCCGATCGGCCTGGACCTCGGCGCCCGCTCCCCGGAGGAGACCGCGCTGTCCATCGCTGCCGAGATCGTCGCCAACCGCCGCGGCGGCTCCGGCGCGGCCCTCACCGGAGCGCACATACCGATCCACCCGGACACCTCTAACACGGTGATCGGCAGGATCGGCTCCGTCGCTTGAAGGACGTGAAGGCACGGGCGTGAAGAAGCGGGTGTGAAGAAAAGGGCGTGACCCGAGGGTTGCGCCCTTTTGCTGTTCCCCCTATTTTACCGGCCGGTAACAGCGCTTCCCTGCAACGGAGTTGAGCGGATGTCCAGGACCGCACGCACCGCCCGCACGGCCCGCACGGCCCGCACGGCCCGTACCCCCGTACGTACGCTTCTCGCCGGCTGTGCGCTGGTCGCGGCCTCGCTCGCCGGGGGCACCGCATCGGCCTCCGCCCCGGCCGCGGGCCCCGCCGCCGGCCCCGGCGTCCGCGAGGTGCTGTTCGTCGGCAACAACTGGGAGGGGACCGCCGATGTGCTCGCCTCCACCGGGGACCTCGCCAAGGTCGGCCGGATCAATATGATCCCCGACAAGGAGGAGCGGCTCCGGGAGATCTACCTCAATCCGATCAAGCTCGGTTTCTTCCTCGGCATCCGCAACACCGCGGGCGAGGGCCACGACCAGTTCGTGGACGACATGTACACCACTGCGGACGGCGCCGCCGTGGTCGCCTCCCGTCCCAGCTTCGCCGACGTCGTCTCGATCGACGTGCGGACGGGCCGGGTCAACTGGCGCTTCCCCGTCGCCGGCTACCGCTCCGACCACATGGCGGTCTCGCCGGACGGCACCCGCGTCGCCGTCTCCGCCTCCACCGCCAACACCGTGCACGTCCTGGACATCGCCACCGGGCGGCAGCTCGGCTCCTTCCCGACCGGCGACAAGCCGCACGAGAACACCTTTTCCCGTGACGGCCGCTACCTGTGGAACAGCTCCATCGGGGACGTCACCTCCGCCCTCGACGCGCCCTGGCTGGACTGGACGAAGGGCGACCGGAAGATCACCGTCGTCGACGCGCAGACCTTCCGCACGGTCCGCGTGATCGACATGCGCGAGCGCCTGAACGCCTTCGGCCGCTCGGACCTGTCCGATGCCGTCCGGCCCATGTCGTTCAGCCCCGACGAGTCCAAGCTCTACTTCCAGGTGTCCTTCTTCAACGGGGTCGTCGAGTACGACGTGGCCACCGACCGGATCACCCGGATCAAGGAGCTCCCCCGCAACCCCGCCACCAACGCGGACCGCACCACCTGGGTCAACGACTCCCGCCACCACGGCATGTCCATGAGCCCGGACGGGGCCAAGCTCTGCATCGCGGGCACCATGGACGACTACGCCACCGTCGTGGACCGCGCCACCCTCGCCGAGGGGCCGCTGGTCCAGGCCGACAAGCCGTACTGGGCCACCGTCGACGGGGACGGCACGGCCTGCGTGATCTCCGAGAGCGGCGCCGACCGGGTCACCGCCATCGACTTCGCCACCGGGACCAAGCGGGTCTCCGTCCCGGTCGGCGACCACCCCCAGCGCGTCCGCCTCGGCCACGTCCCGACGGGCTGGACGGGCCCGCAGTAGCAGGGCCCGGAGCGGCGTTCGCCCGCCCGGGCAGCGGTAGGCGCACCGCCCGGGCCGGCCGCGGGATGCCGGGGCGGCCGGGGCGGCCGGGCGGGATCAGGCGGGCAGGGAGATGCGGGCCGCCGACATGCCGAAGGAGGAGCTCCAGGCTCCGGGAGCCAGACCGGTGGGCTTCGGGTGCAGGTCCTCGTCGCGGTAACGGCGCACGCTCTGGTGCCAGTTGAGGACGGCGACCATCCAGTCCTCCAGCTCCCGCACGTACGCGTCGAGCGAGGCGCGCGCCTGCCGGTCGAGGCCGTGGTCCTCGTACAGCACCGGCAGCTGGTGGTCCCGGATGTGCTCGAACTCCCGGGTGCGCTGCGCCAGCAGGTCGGCGACGATCGCGAACGCCTGCGGGTAGCCGATGTCGAAGAAGTTCTGGGTGACGAGCACGTGGTTGTGGACCTCGCCCTCGACCTCGATCTCCTTCTGGTACGAGTGGAGGTCGTTGACGATGCACCCGACGTCCGCCGCCGCGCTCTCCAGCGAGCGCATCACGCCGTCCCGGTAGACCTCGGGCGGGACGCCGTCGCCCTCGTGGCCGAACTTGGCCAGGAACATCGTCAGGTACGAGCCGAACGTGAAGCGGCGCATCTCGGCGTAGTCGACCGGGTCGGGAATCCTGTTCACGACCGCGTTGCCGATCTCCCAGACCCAGCTGTCCAGCATCCCGATCACGTGCCCGCGGAACTCCGCGCGCATCGCGGCGCTCATTCCGGCGACGGTGCGGGCCCACAGTTCCTTCAGGCTCCGCTCCATCGCGGTGACCGGCTCCGGGGCCTCGCCCGGATCGACCGGGATCATGGAGATCAGCCGGTCGGTCGCCGCCCGGGCAGCTCCCGGTGACTTCGAGCCGCCGAAGACCTTGGGGTAGTAGTCGTCCGCGTACGTGCCCCAGGCCAGCCACTGCGCGCTCAGGCTCAGCGCCTCGGGCGTGGCGTCGGGGTCGATGCCCGCCGAGCACAGCGCGAAGTCCATGCCGACCAGCTTGGCCTCGTCCCAGATGTCGGAGCCGGGGTCGCCGGGCTGCGGATGCAGCAGGCCCATCTCCCGGCACCAGACCACCAGTTCCCGGCGCGCCCGGTCCAGGTGCGGACTGAGGGTGAGCGGGAACGGCATGTGGAACTCGGGCAGCAGTGAAGGGCCCACCTTCTGGAACGGAACGTGCGTGAAGCTGCGCCGGCGCATGTCCATGGCGCGGGGGGTGAACACCGAGCGCAGGTCGAGGGCGGCGGTTCCGGGCCCGCTGGGCATGAAGGGCAGGGTGAGCGGGGCCGCCGCCCCTGCCCTGGCCTCCGCGTTCATGTAGCGGCTGGAGACCATGTGCCATTCGTGGCCGCCGGACTGCCAGTCCTGCAGGCCCTTCGCGTACGCGAGTACGGACGCCAGCTCCACGGGGTCGAGCCCGTGCCGGGCGGCGAGCGCGGGGACCTCGGCGAGGGCCGTGTACTCGAACTGCTGGAGCCGCGAGGTCAGCAGGTCGTTCGACAGGTCGGCGGCCTCCTGGGTGGTGCACTTCAGGAAGGTCTCCAGGACCAGGACGGCGTTGGAGAGTTCGCCCTCCTGCTCCACTTCGCGCTGGTAGGAGAAGATGTCGTTGCGGATGTGCACCGCGTCGGAGAAGGCGTCGCGCAGCACCTCGAGCGGGCGCGCGTGCGCGACCCGGGCCGGCACCTCGGCGGACACGTACTCGATCAGCCCCGCGGACCAGGGGGCGCCGCCGACCTTGCGGCGCATCTCGATGTACTCGAGCGGGTTGGCCACCCGGCCGATGTTGATGTTGTGGAGCTCCCACATCGACTCGTTGAGGAGGTTCCTCGTCGACTCGGAGAATCGTTCCCGCCAGTCCATCGACATCGCGGGGACCGTCCGCGACCACAGGTCCTTGAGGCCCGCCTCGACCTGGTTCGCGGGCTCGGGGAACCCGTCGGCGAGGTCCATCGGCATGAAGGCGGCCAGCCCGTCGAGGTACTTCTTCGCACCCTCGCGGTCCTGGGTGCGCTTGTAGACCTCCAGGAAGTGGTCGTCGAAGAAGAACACCCACACGTACCAGTCGGTGACCAGGTCCAGCGCGTCGCCGTCGCAGTCGGGGTGCGTGTACGCGCACAGCAGCGCGTAGTCGTGCGAGTCCAGGTCCTTCTGCGTCCAGACACCGGACCCCTCCAGCATCCCGAAGTCGCGGGCCCACTGCCGGGTGTGCGTTCTCGCGGCCTCCAGGTGGGGGTTCAGTCGCGCCGGATACGGCACGTAGAAATCCGGCAGTTGAAACGGCTGTGTCACGGCGCGACGGGCCTTTCGTCCGAGGGTACGGGGGTCATGGACGCGGCCCCCCGCACGAGATCAGCAGGGCCCCTACCCCTGTTGCCCCGAAGACAAGGGGGAGTTCACCGCTTCAGGTGACGGCGGTGTCGTTCCGCGGCGGCGGGGCCCGGTGGCGGCTACGGGAGCCGTGGAGCCGAGGAGCCGTGCGGGATCGTGCGAGCGGGGCGCCGTGCGGGCCGTCGCAGGACGTGGACGCACCGGCGATCGAACGCCATATGACCGTTCCGTGTTCGCGGAATCCTCCGGGAGCGGCGCCACTGCCGGGCACGGTGCGGGTCACGGGGCAATTCCAAGGGCGCCCGGTATAGCAGCCGTCACACGGCGTTCGAATTCATTCGAAGGTGTGGAGGGGGTCCTTTTCGAAGGTGTTGCGCCGAAAACGAACGGCATATGTATCCGGCCAGTGGTGGCCGGATGCAGCCAGACTGAAAGGGAAGCCATTGACTCCTTCCGCCCTGTGCGTGTCTACTCGGTGCACCGGCCAAGCAATACGGCGGATGTGCCTCCCGTGCATATCAACCGGCGTGGCCGGACGACCCATTGATGTGCGCAAGCACGCGAAAAGAGGGGGAATTACATGAACAAGATTCTTGCCGCCCTGCGCAGTACCCCGATCTGCCGGGACCTCTCGTTCGTTAAGAAGAGCGAGCCGAGCCTGAAGCAGAGCGCCTGGTACTTCTGGTACTAAGCCGGAAAATCCAGCACCGGGCCCGTACCCGGCAGAGCCGGCTCCGACTCTCCGGTCCTGCCGCGTACGGGCCTTCCGCATTCCACGGAGCCCTCATATGCCAGCCACGCCCCACACGGATTCGCGTACGCGCCGTGCCACCGTATTCGCCCCGCGACTCCAGGCGCTCATCGACGACCACCTCGGCAAGGACCTCGTACGGCTGGAGCCCGACACCATCGGAATTGCGGGAGCGGAACTCTCCGACCGGATTCTCGCCGCCCGAAAGGCCACCGAGACCGAGCGGCCGACATTCAAGCCCCTGCACGGCCGGTCCATTTCCAAGACCGAGGCCTCTTCGGTGATGCGCACCATTGGGAAAGACGTGCGCAAAGCCCTGGAAGGCCCGATACCGGCGAATGCGGACCTGTCGGGACCGTGGCCCCTGACCGGCCACAATTTCCTGCGCGATCTCATTCTGCGCGACGATCCCCGCCGGCTGCGGATCCTGATGTCCCGGACGCTGGAGATCGACCCGAAACTGACCTGGTCGACCATCGTCGCCGGAGCCGCGCTCCCGCGCCGGCCCCGGCCCGGCCCGCACCTGACGCACATCGCCGGCCTGTTCGCCGAAGCCGAGGGCTACCACGACCGCCGGTACGCCATGGGCATGTACCGGCGCGCGGCCGCCCCGGTCTGCTTCACCGTCTCCACCCTCGTCGCCAACGCCCTGTGGCTCGGCGCCCCCTTCGATGACGGCGACTCGAACCGCAACATCCTCCACGAGGCGATGCGGCTGCTGCCGCCCTCCTGGAACCTGCTGCGCAACCGCAGCCCCGAGTACCCCGCCCTCGACTCCCGCATCGGGCCCGGCGACGACGTACTCGTACTGCCGCTGCTCACCCACCGCGACCCCGCCCTGTGGGACGCCCCACTGGAGTTCCGGCCCGCCCGCTGGGACACCCTCGACCCGGACGCCACCCCCGGGTACATGCCGTTCGGCCACGCGAGCGAACGCTGCTGGGGGCGGCACATGGTGATGCCGCTGGCGGAACTCCTGCTCGACCACATCCGCCGGACCGGACTCGTCGTCGCCCCCGGCCAGCGCACCGCCGAGGTGCCGCTCGTCGGCCTCCTCGGCGTGAAGACCGTCCACATCGGCCCCAGGAACCGGGTGCAGCATGCGTGACCGCAAGGCCCGACACCCCGAGATCGTGGAAGTCCTGGACGCCGACTGGCAGGACCACGCCCACGAGATCTACGGCAACTGGCGGCGCGAGGGCGGCATCCGCTACGTCCGCTACCCCGGCCCCGCCGCCGTCGAGGGCTGGGTCGTCACCGGACACGCGGAGGCCAAGGCCCTGCTGGCCGATCCCCGGCTGTCGAAGAACCGGGCCGCCCAGCGGTTCGGCCGGCGCATCGGGCTCACCGAGGGGCCTGGCGCGGCGATGTTCTCGCACATGCTCAACGCCGACCCGCCCGACCACACCCGGCTGCGCCGGCTCGTACAGAAGGCGTTCACCGCCCGCCGCACCGCGAGCCTGCGCCCCATGATCGAGCAGCTCGTCACGCAACTGCTCGACGCCCTCGAAGGCAAGGCCGAGGCGGAACTGATCTCCGAGTTCGCCCTCCCGCTGCCGGTCGCCGTCGCCTTCGAGCTGTTCGGCGCCTCCGACGCGGACCACGAGATCCTCCAGGTGCGGGGCAACAGCCTCGGCGGCGGCCAGGGCGACGGCGAGGTCTCCGTCTTCACCGCGGAGAGCATGGTGGCCTACCTCCGCGCCCTCATCGCCCTCAAACGCGAGAACCCGGACGACGACGGGCTGCTGTCCGCCCTGCTCACCGCCCGCGACGAGGACGGCGACGCCCTCACCGAGGACGAGATCACCTCCATGTCCTTCCTCCTCGTCGTCGCCGGCCACCAGACCACGGTCAACCTCGTCGCGAACGGCATCCACGCGCTGCTCACCCACCCCGACCAGCTGGCCGCGCTGCGCGCCGACCCGGCCCGGGTACAGGGCGCGGTCGAGGAGGTCCTGCGCTACGAGTCCCCGTCCGGCCTCGCATCCCTGCGCTACGCCACCGAACGCATGACCGTGGGCGGAGTGACCATCCGCGAGGGCGACTTCGTACAGATCTCGCTGCTCGGCGCCGACCGGGACCCGGCCGTCTTCGCCGACCCCGACCGGTTCGACATCGGCCGGGCCGACGCCGGCCGGCACCTGGCGTTCGGGCACGGCATCCACCACTGCCTCGGGGCGCCGCTCGCCCGCCTCCAGGGCGAGATCGCCCTCACCCGGATCATCGAGCGCTTCCCCCGCCTGCGGCTGCACGAGGCGCACGAGGCGCGGTGGCAGTCCAACCCCCGCCACCGCGGCCTGCTCAGCCTGCCCGTACGGCTGGGCTGAGGAGGCCTGAGAGCCGGAAGCCGCCTTCCGCGCCCCGGCAGGGGAGGGCGAGGAGGGCGGCTTCTCCGTGACCGGCGAGGTGCGCGCGGACTACTCCGCCTCGCCCTCCAGGTTGCCCTCGGTGTCCAGGTACACCTGGCGCAGCGCTTCGAGGACCTGCGGGTCCGGCTTCTCCCACATGCCGCGGGACTCGGCCTCCAGGAGGCGCTCCGCGATGCCGTGCAGGGCCCAGGGGTTGGCCTCCTCGAGGAAGGCGCGGTTCGTCGGGTCCAGGACGTACGTCTCGGTCAGCTTGTCGTACATCCAGTCCGCGACCACGCCCGTCGTGGCGTCGTAGCCGAAGAGGTAGTCCACGGTCGCCGCCAGCTCGAAGGCGCCCTTGTAGCCGTGGCGGCGCATCGCCTCGATCCACTTGGGGTTGACCACGCGGGCGCGGAAGACGCGGGACGTCTCCTCGACCAGGGTGCGGGTCTTGACCGTCTCCGGGCGGGTGGAGTCGCCGATGTACGCCTCCGGGGCCGTGCCGCGCAGGGCGCGGACCGTGGCCACCATGCCGCCGTGGTACTGGAAGTAGTCGTCCGAGTCGGCGATGTCGTGCTCGCGGGTGTCCGTGTTCTTCGCGGCCACCGTGATCCGCTTGTACGCGGTCTCCATCTCGGCGCGGGCCGGGCGGCCCTCCAGGCCGCGGCCGTACGCGTAGCCGCCCCACACCGTGTAGACCTCCGCGAGGTCGGCGTCCGTACGCCAGTCGCGGGAGTCGATCAGCTGGAGGATGCCGGCGCCGTACGTGCCCGGGCGCGATCCGAAGATACGGGTCGTCGCACGCCGCTCGTCACCGTGCTCGGCCAGGTCCGCCTGGGCGTGGGCCCGGACGTAGTTGTCGGACGCCGGCTCGTCCAGGGACGCCGCCAGCCGTACCGCGTCGTCGAGCAGGCCGATCACGTGCGGGAACGCGTCCCGGAAGAAGCCCGAGATGCGCAGCGTCACGTCGATCCGGGGACGGCCGAGCTCGGCCAGCGGGATCGGCTCCAGGCCGGTCACCCGGCGCGAGGCCTCGTCCCAGACCGGGCGGATGCCCAGCAGGGCCAGCGCCTCGGCCACGTCGTCGCCCGAGGTGCGCATCGCGCTCGTGCCCCACAGGGACAGGCCGACGGAGGCAGGCCATTCGCCGTTGTCCGTGCGGTAGCGGGTCAGCAGCGAGTCGGCCAGGGCCTGGCCGGTCTCCCACGCGAGGCGGGAGGGGACGGCCTTCGGGTCCACGGAGTAGAAGTTGCGGCCGGTCGGCAGGACGTTGACCAGGCCGCGCAGCGGGGAGCCGGAGGGGCCGGCCGGGACGAAGGAGCCGTCCAGGGCGCTCACCACGTGGGCGATCTCGTCGGTCGTGCCGGCCAGCCGCGGGACGACCTCCCGGGCCGCGAAGTCCAGTACGGCCGCCACGTCCGGCGAGTGCGCCGAGTATTCGGCCGCGACCGAAGCCACCGCAGCCGGGGCCCAATCCGCGTCCTCCATCGCCTGCACCAGCGCGCGGGCCGCCTCCTCCGCCTCGTCGGCGGTCGTACGGGTGGCTGCGGACTCGTCCAGGCCGAGCGCCTCGCGCAGGCCGGGCAGGGCCGTGGTGCCGCCCCAGATCTGACGGGCGCGCAGGATCGCGAGGACCAGGTTGACCCGGGCCTCGCCGGTCGGGGCGCCGCCCAGGACGTGCAGGCCGTCGCGGATCTGGGCGTCCTTGACCTCGCACAGCCAGCCGTCGACGTGCAGCAGGAAGTCGTCGAAGCCCTCGTCGTCCGGGCGCTCCTCCAGACCCAGGTCGTGGTGGAGCTTCGCGGCCTGGATCAGGGTCCAGATCTGGGCGCGGATGGCCGGCAGCTTGGCCGGGTCCATCGCGGAGATCTGCGCGTACTCGTCCAGGTGCTGCTCCAGGCGCGCGATGTCGCCGTACGACTCCGCGCGCGCCATCGGCGGCACCAGGTGGTCGACCAGGGTGGCGTGCACGCGGCGCTTGGCCTGGGTGCCCTCGCCCGGGTCGTTCACCAGGAAGGGGTAGATGAGAGGCAGGTCGCCGAGCGCGGCGTCGGGTGCGCAGGCCGCCGACAGGCCGGCGTTCTTGCCCGGCAGCCACTCCAGGTTGCCGTGCTTGCCGAGGTGGATCATCGCGTCGGCGCCGAAACCGCCGTCCTCGGCGCGGGCCTGGATCCACCGGTACGCGGCCAGGTAGTGGTGCGAGGGCGGCAGGTCCGGGTCGTGGTAGATCGCGATCGGGTTCTCGCCGAAGCCGCGCGGCGGCTGGATCAGGATGAGCAGGTTGCCGCGGCGCAGCGCCGCGAGGACGATGTCGCCCTCCGGGTTGGCCGAGCGGTCCACGAACATGTTGCCCGGGGCCTCGCCCCAGTGCTCCTCGACGCTTTCGCGCAGCTCGGCGGGGAGCTCGGCGAACCACCGCTTGTAGTCGGCGGCCGGGATCCGGACCGGGTTGCGGGCCAGCTGCTCCTCGGTCAGCCAGTCCTGGTCGTGGCCGCCGGCCTCGATCAGGGCGCGGATCAGCTCGTCGCCGTCGCCGGAGACCAGGCCCGGGACCTCCTCGACGGGGCCGAAGTCGTAG
Organism: Streptomyces sp. NPDC032745; assembly: GCF_055579465.1. Lineage (NCBI taxonomy): Bacteria > Bacillati > Actinomycetota > Actinomycetes > Kitasatosporales > Streptomycetaceae > Streptomyces > Streptomyces sp. NPDC032745. Next base: position 47,998 of record NZ_JBVING010000019.1, read on the forward strand.
CCGCCCGCGATGAGGGTGCGCAGCAGCTCCACGGCGCTGGCCGGGGTGTCGAGGCCGACCGCGTTGCCGATGCGGGAGTGCTTGGTGGGGTACGCGGAGAGGACGAGCGCGATCCTCTTGTCGCGGCGCTCGATGTGCCGCAGGCGGGCGTGGCGGACGGCGATGCCGGCGACGCGGGCGGCGCGCTCGGGGTCGGCCACGTACGCGGGCAGGCCGTCCTCGTCGAGCTCCTTGAAGGAGAACGGGACGGTGATCAGGCGGCCGTCGAACTCGGGCACGGCGACCTGCGTCGCGGCGTCGAGGGGGGACAGGCCCTCGTCGTTCTCCTCCCAGGCGCTGCGCGAGCCGGTCAGGCACAGGGCCTGCAGGATCGGGACGCCGAGCGCGGCCAGCGCGCCCGCGTCCCACGACTCGTCGTCGCCGCCCGCCGAAGCGGTGGCGGGCTTGGTGCCGCCGGCCGCGAGGACGGTGGTGACGACCGCGTCCGCCGACTCCAGCGCGGCGATCAGGTCCGGCTCCGGGGTGCGCAGGGAGGACACGTACAGGGGGAGCGCCTGGGCGTCCTGGGCCTCGATCGCATCGCACAGGGCGTGCACGAAGGCGGTGTTGCCGCTCATCTGGTGGGCGCGGTAGTACAGCACGGCGATCCGCGGACCCCCGGTGGTCCCCGGTGTGCGCTCCAGCGGGCCCCAGGTCGGTGCGGCGGCGGGCGGCTCGAAGCCGTGGCCGGTGAGCAGCACGGTGTCGGAGAGGAACCGGGCCAGCTGGTCCAGGTTGGCGGGGCCGCCGTGGGCGAGGTAGCCGTGTGCCTCGGCCGCGATGCCGATCGGGACCGTGGAGGCCTCCATCAGCTGGGCGTCCGGGGCCTGTTCGCCGGTGAGGACGACCACCGGGCGGGTCTGGTCCGGCGCCAGCAGCAGGTCGAGGCCGTCCTGCCAGGCGCGCAGACCGCCGAGGAGGCGTACGACGACCAGGTCGACGCCGTCGAGCAGCCCGGGCAGGTCGTCGAGGGGAAGGCGGGAGGGATTCGCGAACCGGTACGGCACGGGGCCGTCCGCGGCGCGGGCGCTGAGCAGATCGGTGTCGGACGTCGACAGCAGCAGGATCATGCGGCGGCAGGCCTTCCTCGGGGTTTCCGCGCCCCGGGCAGTGAGGACAGCGGGAGTTCCTGACTCACCCGGCGGATTGCTCTGCAGGGTTCACAGTGGCGGGACCGCGCCGGATTCGCACCGGGCTTCCTCCCAGCGGGCCATGTGGCTCCGCCGCTGGTCATCTTAGGTGGCGATCTCCCCGACCGGGAGTGGGGGTGGCCCGCGCCCGGGCGCCCGACCGGCGGACCCGCCCCCGCCGGCGACCCGCCGCGCGCCCCCGCTCCGCGGAGCGCCGAGCCCGCCCGCGCGGCATCACTGCGCCGAGGGGGCGGGTGGTGACGGCCACAGGTCGGGGCGGGGGAATCGTGGGTATGCTCGCCGCCATGCCGCCCCAGCCCCCTTCCGCCGCATCGCGGGACGAACCCGTCATACGCGACCGCGGTGACGCATGTCCCGGTGCGCTGCGGCTGCATGCTGCGGACGACGGGTTCCTGGCCCGGGTCCGGGTACCCGGCGGGATGCTCGACGCGGACGCGGCCGCACTGCTGGCCGATGCCGCGGACCGGCTCGGCGACGGGCACATCGACCTCACCTCCCGCGGCAATGCGCAGCTGCGCGGACTCGGGGCGAGCTGCGGCGGCGAACTGCAGGCCGTGCTCGTCCGCGCCGGCCTGCTGCCCGCGCCCACCCACGAGCGGGTCCGCAACATCGTCGCCTCGCCGCTCACCGGCCTCGACCGGCGCGGACTGCCCGACGTGGCGCCCTGGGTCGCGGAGCTGGACCGGCTGCTGTGCGCGAGTGCGCCCGCTGCCGGGCTGTCCGGCCGCTTCCTGTTCGCCCTCGACGACGGCCGCGGCGACGCTCGCTCGCTGGCCGCGGACGTGACCGTGCTGGCACGGGGCGCCGACCGGGCACTGGTGCTGCTGGGCGACACACCGGCCGAACGCACCGCCGACGCCCCGGACGCCGGATCCGACCCCGCTGGGCAGCGCCCCGCACGGGCGGTGCTCGTCGCCTCGGCCGACGCGCCGCGGGCCGCGCTGACCGCCGCCCTGTATTTCCTGGACGCGGCGCGCGCAGCCGGCACCCGGGCCTGGCGGATCGCCGAACTGCCCGCCGAACACGCCTTGGCCGCAGCCGGGTTGACGGACCGGCTGGCGGCCGTCGGCATCGCCGCCGAGGCCGGGGCGCTGCCCGCACCGGCCGCGGCCGGCACCGCGTCCCCGTACGGGCGGGCGCCCGAGCCGGGGACCGTCACCGGACCCGACGGGACCGTCGCGCTCAGCGTGCTCGCACCGCTGGGACGCCTGACCACCGCGCAGTGGCGCCTGCTGGCCGGCCTCACGGGCCGCATCCGGCTGACCCCCTGGCGCGGCGTCGTCGTCCCCGGCCTGCCCGCCCACACCGCAGCGCAAGAGCTGGCCGCCCTCGCCGAGGCCGGGCTGGTCACCGCCCCCGACGACCCCTGGCGGTCCGTCACCGCCTGTACCGGGCGCCCCGGTTGCGCGAAATCCCTCGCGGACGTACGCGCCGACGCGCGCGCCGCCGTCACCCGGGCGACCGGCCCCCTGCCCGTGCACTGGTCCGGGTGCGAACGCCGGTGCGGGCACCCCCGCGGCACCGCGTGGGTGGACCTGGTCGCCACCCCCTCCGGGTACGACCTCTCCGTGGCCGGGCGCACCCCGCGCCGCGGCCTGAAGACCTCCGAACTTCCCGCGGCCCTCGCGGACGCACGCCGCACCACCTCCCACGACGCAGCGAAGAAATGAGCGAGTACACAGTGTTCGAGTACGAGAAGGACGGCGCGGCGATCTACCGCCAGTCCTTTGCCACGATCCGCGCCGAGGCGGACCTCTCCGGGCTGCCCGCCTCCGTCGCCCAGGTCGCGGTACGCATGATTCACGCCTGCGGAATGACCGACCTGCCCCAGGACCTCGGCTACACCCCCGACGTCGTGCTGCGCGCGCGTGCCGCCCTGACCGCCGGCGCGCCGATCCTCTGCGACGTGCAGATGGTCGCCAGCGGGGTCACCCGCAAGCGGCTGCCCGCCGACAACGAGGTGATCTGCACCCTCTCCGACCCGGCCGTGCCCGCCCTCGCCGCGAAGATGGGCACCACGCGCAGCGCCGCCGCCCTCGAAGTCTGGCGCGACCGCGGCCTGCTGGAGGGCTCCGTGATCGCCGTCGGCAACGCGCCGACCGCGCTGTTCCGGCTGCTCGAGATGATCGAGGAGGGCGCCGCGCGCCCCGCCGCCGTCATCGGCGTCCCGGTCGGCTTCATCGGCGCCGCCGAGTCCAAGGACGCGCTCGCCGCCCACGCCTCCGGCCTCGACCACCTGATCGTGCGCGGCCGGCGCGGCGGCAGCGCCATCGCGGCCGCCGCCGTCAACGCGATCGCGAGCGAGGAAGAATGAGCAGCGCAGCCAGCACCGCAGCCCGCACCGGAAAGCTGTACGGCGTCGGGCTCGGCCCCGGCGACCCCTCCCTGATGACCCTCCGGGCCGTCCAGGTCATCGCCGAGGCGGATGTCGTCGCGTACCACAGCGCCCGCCACGGCCGCTCGATCGCCCGCTCGATCGCCGCCGGGCACCTGCGCGCGGACCACGTCGAGGAGCCGCTGGTCTACCCGGTCACCACCGAGACCACCGAGCACCCCGGCGGCTACCAGGGGGCGATGGAGGAGTTCTACGAGGAGTCCGCCGCCCGGCTGGCCGCGCACCTGGAGGCCGGCCGGACCGTCGCCGTGCTCGCCGAGGGAGATCCGCTCTTCTACGGCTCGTACATGCACATGCACAAGCGGCTCGCCGACCGGTACGAGGCCGAGGTGATCCCCGGGGTGACCTCGGTGAGCGCCGCCGCCGCCCGGCTCGGCACCCCGCTCGTCGAGGGCGAGGAGGTGCTGACGATCCTGCCCGGCACCCTGCCGGAGGAGGAGCTCACCGCCCGCCTCGCCGCCACGGATTCCGCGGTCGTGATGAAGCTCGGCCGTACCTTCCCGGCCGTGCGCCGGGCCATGGAGGGAAGCGGGCGGCTGGCGGAGGCGCGGTACGTCGAGCGCGCCACCATGGCGGGCGAACGGACCGGCGTCCTCGCCGACACCGACCCCGACAGCGTCCCGTACTTCGCCGTCGCCGTCGTGCCGAGCCGCATCGGCAACCCGGGCAGCGTGCCGTCCGGGCCCGGCGAGGTCGCCGTCGTCGGCACCGGACCGGCCGGGCCGCTCTGGCTCACCCCCGAGACCCGGCGGGCGCTGGCCGACGCCGAGGTGCTCGTCGGGTACACCACGTACCTGGACCGCGTACCCGTCAAGCCGGGGCAGATCCGGCACGGCTCCGACAACAAGGTCGAGTCGGAGCGCGCCGAGTTCGCGCTCGACCTCGCCCGCCGCGGCAAGCGGGTCGTGGTGGTCTCCGGCGGCGACCCGGGCGTCTTCGCCATGGCCACCGCCGTCCTGGAGGTCGCGGGGCAGCCGGAGTACAAGGACGTGCCCGTACGGGTCCTGCCGGGGGTGACCGCCGCCAACGCGGCAGCCGCCGCGGCCGGGGCCCCGCTCGGCCACGACTACGCCACCATCTCCCTGTCGGACCGGCTCAAGCCGTGGGAGGTCATCGCGGAGCGGCTGCGCGCCGCCGCCGCGGCGGACCTGGTGCTGGCCCTGTACAACCCGGGCTCGCGCAGCCGGACCTGGCAGGTCGCCCAGGCCAAGGAGCTGCTGCTGGAGCTGCGTTCGCCGCAGACGCCGGTCGTGGTCGCCCGCGACGTGGGCGGCCCGGAGCAGTCGGTCCGCATCCTCGCGCTCGGTGAACTGGAGCCGTCCGAGGTGGACATGCGCACGATCCTGCTGATCGGGTCCTCGCAGACCCAGGTCACGGAGCGGCCGGACGGCTCCCGCGTGACGTGGACCCCGCGCCGCTACCCGGAGGCCTGACCCGCAGCACGGGCGGCCGCCCGCCCCGCCGCGGGCGCGGCGGCCGGCCGTCCTGCGGCGGGGCGCTCAGCACTGCCAGAGGAACGCCGCCCGGCCGCAGGGCTCGCAGGCATGCGCATAGGCGCTGCCGGAGCCGAAGTTGGGGGCGGTGAGAGGGTCCGGACCCTCCTCCAGCCGCGCGGCGAACTCCATCGGGCCGCCACAGCCCGGGCAGTCGGGCGTCTCGTCGCCCTGAAGCCAGTCGGGGGTGCCGCCGAGCTGTCCGAGGACGTGGTTCCTCGGGCGCCCGCTCTGCTCGGACCAGGCCTTCGAGGCGAGCCGGTACTCCGGCTCGGACACCGTGACGCGCTCGACGGTACGGACCGCCCCGAGCTGGCGGACGTCCTCCTCCTCGTCCTCCTCCTCGTCCTGGGCGGTGGGGAGTGCGGGCAGTGGCAGCGGCACCAGCCCGGCCGCGGGGAAGAGGTAGGCCCTGTTGCCGCCGGCCGTCGCGCTCCAGTCGTGGCACATGCCCGGGTCGTTCGCGCACATGAAGACGGCGAGGACCCCGCGCCCGCCGTCGAGGACCACCTGTGCGATGAACCGGAGCGGCCCGGAGCAGGCCGCACAGGTGGGCCACTGCGTGCCGGCCGGCGCCAGCGGAAGGCCGCCGATGCGGGTGACCGGGGAGTCGGGTGCGGCGGAACGGTCGTGGATCAGCAGGGTGGTAGTGCTCATGGCGACGAGAGTAGGAGACCCCTCTGACAACGGCCGGGGCGGGCTAGACCTTCCCTGCCGGGGCTCCCGCGAGCCACTCCAGGGCCGCCGCCACGGACTCCGCCTCCGCAACGCCCTCCGGGACAGGGGGCCTGCGGACGACCAGGACCGGGATGCCGGCCTCGCGGGCCGCGGTGAGTTTGGGAGCGGTGGCGGAGCCGCCGCTGTCCTTGGTCACCAGGACGTCGATCCGGTGCCGTGCGAGCAGCTCCCGCTCGCCGTCCAGGGTGAACGGGCCCCGGTCGAGCAGGACTTCGAGCCGCGGGGGCACCGGCGCATCCGGCGGGTCCACGGAGCGCACCAGGAACCAGGTGCCGGCCAGGTGCGCGAACGTGTGGAGGCCCATGCGGCCGGTGGTCAGGAAGGCCCGGCTGCCGAGACCGGGCAGCCGAAGGGCCGCCCCGGCGAGCGAGTCGGCGAAATGCCAGTCGTCCCCCGGGCCGGGGGACCATCCGGGGCGGCGCAGCGCGAGCAGCGGGACGCCCGAAAGCGACGCGGCGGCGGCTGCGTTGAAGCTCATCCGCTCCGCGAAGGGGTGGGTGGCGTCGACCAGGTGCGAGACCCGGTGGGCGGCGATCCAGGCAGCCAGGCCCTCGACGCCGCCGAAGCCGCCGATCCGCACCTCCCCGGGCGGCAGCACCGGCGCCGCGACCCGGCCCGCGAGCGAGGTGGTCACGCGGAGGGGGCTGTGCCCCGCCGGGCACGTGCCGGTGGCGCGGGCCGCTGCGGCGGGCGCGCCGACTTCCGGCTCCGGCCCCGATTCCGGCCGCGGCCCCGGACCGGTTCCCGCAGCGGCCAGCGCCCCGGCGAGCTGCCGGGCCTCCGTCGTACCGCCCAGGATCAGGACGTGGCGGGCCGGATCAGCAGACATGCCGGTCGCGCTCGGGCGAGTACAGGTGGCTGTCGCGGAACTGCTCGGCGCCGAGCGTACGGCCCACCACGATGACCGCGGTGCGGACCAGGCCCGCCGCCTTCACCTGATCGGCGATGTCGGCCAGCGTGCCGCGCAGGATCAGCTCGTCGGGTCGGCTGGCCATCGCCACGACCGCCACCGGGCACTCGGCCCCGTAGTGCGGCAGCAGTTCGGCGACGACCCGGTCCACGTAGCGCGTGGCCAGGTGCAGGACCAGCAGCGCGCCGCTGCGGCCCAGGGTGGCCAGGTCCTCGCCGGGCGGCATCGGGGTGGCCTGCTGGGCGATCCGGGTCAGGATCACGGTCTGGCCGACGGTGGGGACGGTCAGCTCCCGCTTCAGCGCAGCCGCGGCCGCCGCGAACGCCGGGACGCCGGGCACCACCTCGTACGGGATGCCGGCCGCGTCCAGCCGCCGCATCTGCTCCGCGACCGCGCTGAAGATCGACGGGTCGCCCGAGTGGAGCCGCGCCACGTCCTCGCCCGCCGCGTGGGCCCGTACGCACTCGGCGATGATCTCGTCGAGGTTCAGCTGCGAGGTGTCGACCAGGCGGGCGTCCGGCGGGCACTCGGCCAGCAGTTCGCGCGGGACGAGGCTGCCCGCGTACAGGCAGACCGGGGCGGCGGCCAGCGTCCGGGCACCGCGCACCGTGATCAGGTCGGCGGCGCCGGGGCCCGCACCGATGAAGTACACGGTCATGAAGTCTGATCCTTTTCGTTCTCTTCGTGCGCTGCTGTGGGAGGGGCCGTCCGCGGCCGGGGCTTGGTCACGGACCACTGGGTGACCGGCATCGCCTGCCGCCAGCCCGTGAAGCCGCCGACCGGCACCGCGTGCGCGACGGCGAGTTTGACCAGGTCGCCGCCGTGGCGCCGGTAGCGCTCGGTGAGGACCGCCTCCGACTCCAGGGTCACGGTGTTGACCACGAGCCGGCCACCCGGGGCCAGGGCCGCCCAGGCCGCGTCGAGCAGGCCCGGCGCGGTCAGCCCGCCGCCGATGAACACCGCGTCGGGGGCCGGGAGTCCGGCGAGGGCCTCGGGAGCGGCGCCGGTGACCACGCGCAGCCCCGGAACGCCGAGCGCCGCCGCGTTGCGGGTGATGCGGGCCGCCCGCTCCGGGACGCGTTCCACGGCCACGGCCCGGCAGGAGGGGTGCGTGCGCATCCACTCGATGCCGATGGAGCCGGAGCCGCCGCCGATGTCCCACAGCAGCTCGCCGGGGGCCGGGGCGAGGGCGCACAGGGTCGCGGCCCGTACGTGGCGCTTGGTGAGCTGGCCGTCGTGCTCGTACGCGGTGTCGGGCAGGCCGGGCGTCGCGCCGAGCCGCGGGACATCGCTCTCCGGATCGCGGCGGCAGTCCACGGCCACCACGTTGAGCGGATCGCCGGGCGCGTGGTCCCAGCTCTCGGCCCGCCCCTCGTACGTGTCCTCGCGCTCGGAGCCGAGCTGCTCCAGCACCCGCATCCGGCTCGGGCCGAAGCCCCGCTCCCGGAGCAGCGCAGCGATCTCGTCCGGGGTCGCCGCTCCGGCGCTGAGCACCAGCACCCGCCGACCCTCGTACAGCGCGGCCGCGAGCCGGGCCACCGGGCGGCCGACCACCGTGACCACCTCGGTCTCCTCCACCGGCCAGCCCAGGCGGGCACAGGCGTACGACACCGACGAGGGGTGCGGGTGGACCCGCAGGGCCTGTGGCCCGAGCTCCTGGGCCAGGGCCCGGCCGATCCCGTAGAACATGGGGTCGCCGCTCGCCAGCACCGCGATCCGGCGGCCCGCGTGCTCGGCCATCAGCTTCGGCACGGCCGGCCGCAGCGGGCTCGGCCAGGCCACCCGCTGGCCGGCGCACTCCCCGGACGGCAGCAGGTCCAGCTGCCGCGGCCCGCCGATGAGCACCTCGGCCCCGGTCAGCGCGGACCGCGCGGCGGCGGTGAGCCCGGCCCAGCCGTCGGCGCCGAGGCCGACGACCGACACGGGCAGGGGGGAGGGTGCGGGGCTCACTGCGCGGTACCTCGGGAACGGGAAGGGAGCGGGTGGACCCGCAGCCTACTGGCCGGGTGACCGGCCCCCGGCTCCACCCCCGCGAAGGGCGAGGTCTACCCTCGGTAACCCACCGCAACCCCGTCGCTCGACCCACCTCGCGAGGGAGACCGCATGCCTGGCTGGAACGCCGAGAACATCCCCGACCAGAGCGGCCGGACCGCCGTCGTCACGGGCGCCAACAGTGGTATCGGCTACGTCGCCGCCCGGGAGCTCGCCCGGCGCGGCGCGGACGTGGTACTGGCCTGCCGCAGCGCGGCGCGCGGCCGGGCCGCGGTGGTCCGGCTGCGCGCCGAAGTCCCGGGCGCCGAGGTGGAGTTCGTACCGCTGGACCTGGCCGACCTGGGCTCCGTACGGGAGTTCGCGAAGGCGTACGGGCAGCGCCACCGGTCCCTCGACCTCCTCGTGAACAACGCGGGCGTGATGGCCCTGCCGTACGGGCGCACCGCCGACGGGTTCGAGACCCAGTTCGGGGTCAACCACCTCGGCCACTTCGCCCTGACCGGACTGCTCCTGCCGCAGCTGCTGGCCGCGGACCCCGGTGCCCGGATCGTCACCGTCTCCAGCGGGTTCCACGCGCTCGGCGACGTCGACCTCGACGACCTGAACAGCGAGCACCGCTACCGGCGCTGGATCGCGTACGGCCGCTCCAAGACCGCGGGCCTCCTCTTCACCCACGAACTGGCCCGGCGCCTCGAGGCCGCCGGCTCCGGCATCGTCGCGGCGGCCGCGCACCCCGGCTACGCCTCGACCAACCTGCACGTCGGGGCATCGCGCCAGGAGGGCCACCGGCCCATGTCCCGGCTGATGGGGGTCGGCGCCGCCGTCCTCGCACAGTCCGCGGCCTCCGGGGCCCTGCCCACGCTGTACGCGGCCACCGCGCCGGGGGTACGGCCGGACGCGTTCTACGGACCGCGGCTCGGCTGGCGCGGGGCGCCCGTCCGCTCCTGGCGGGCGAAGTGGACCCTGGACGACACCTCCGGCGAACGGCTCTGGGCGGCCTCGGAGAAGCTCACCTCCGTCCCCTACGACTCCCTCGCACGCTGAGGGGATCCGGCCCGGGCGCCCCGCCGTGAGCCCGTCCGCCCCCGGGGTGCCCCGGGGCGCCCCGGGCGGGACCTGATCCCGGGTGCGCCCGCCACGGGAGACTCGGCGCCATGGACGACGACACGGACAACCACCCAGAAGCCCACGACCACGCAGTGGTCCTCGGCGCAGGCCTGGCGGGGCTGCTGGCGGCGCGGGCACTCGCCCAGCGGTTCGCGCGCGTGACCGTGGTGGAGCGGGACGAACTGCCCGACACCGGACCGGCCTTCCGGCCCGGTGTGCCGCAGTCCCGGCACGTGCACGTGCTGTGGTCGCGGGGCCTGGAGCTGATGGAGGAGCTGCTGCCCGGGGTCACCCGCGAGCTGCTCGCGGCCGGGGCGGCCCTGATGGAGTCCCCGCGGGACTTCCTGTGGCTGAGCTCCGCCGACTGGTTCCACCAGGTTCCGGGTTCCCGGATCCTGGTGGGCAGCCGGGAGCTGATCGACTGGACGGTCCGCAGGGAGGTCCTGCGGGACGAGCGCATCCGGGTCCGCGCCGGATCGACGGCGACCGGGCTCGTCGCCGGACCGGACGGCCGCTCCGTGGCCGGCGTGCAGCTGCGCGAGGGAGGCCCACTGCCCGCCCGCTTCGTGGTCGACGCGACCGGGCGGACCTCCCGGGCCCCGGCCTGGCTCGCCGCCCTCGGCCACCCGGCCCCGGCGACCACCCGCTACGACTCCCGGCTCGGCTACTCCAGCCGCTACTACGAGGTGCCGCCGGATCCGGCCCGCCGCTGGCAGGGCATGTACGTCCAAGGCCGCCCCGACAGTCCGCGCGGGGGCGTGCTGGTGCCCCTCGACGACGGCCGCTGGCTGGCGACCCTGATCGGCAACGGCGATCACGCCCCGCCGACCGGGGACGAGGAGTTCCTCGAGTACACGCGGAGCCTGCGCACCCCGGCCCTGTACGACGCCCTCCGCGACGCCAAACCGCTTTCCTCGCCGACGGGCTTCCGGAGCACCGCGAACGAATGGCGCCACTACGAGCGGCTCGACCGCTGGCCGGCCGGATTCGTCGTCCTCGGCGACGCCGCCTGCCGGTTCAACCCCGTGTACGGGCACGGGATGACGGTGGCCGCCCTCGCGGCGGACGCGCTGGCCGGCGCCATCCGGGGGCTGGCGCCCCGGGAGATCGCCGCGGCCGCCCGGCGGATCCAGCGGCGTACGGCCGCCGCCGCCGAAGTGGCCTGGCAGATCGCCACCAGCGAGGACATGCGCTACCCGCAGACCGAGGGGCCGCCGCCCGACCGGGCGACCAGGGTCCTGCAGGCCTACATGTCACGGGTGATCGTGGGCGCCAACGCCGACCCGGAGATCTCCCGGCCCTTCTTCGGCGTGCTGTCGCTGTCGGCCTCGCCGAACACCCTGCTGAGCCCGGGCACGGTGATCCGGGTCCTGGCCAAGTGGCGCCTGCCCACGACCCCGGAATCCGCGGCCTACCCGCCGCACCACCCGGGCCCGCCGGATTCGGGTACGTAGGCGTCCGGGGGTCCGGCGGGGGTCCCGCCGGACCCTGCAAGCACTAGCGGGCCGCCACGGCCCGCTCGTACAGGGCGCGTACCGCCTCGTCGAACCGGCTGCTGTACGAGGTCGTCTCGTCCCCGCCCCCGTCGCGGCCGCCGACCACCCCGATCAGGGTGTGCGCGTCGGTCAGCACCGGACCACCGCTCGTGCCGTCGGGTACGTCCGCGCAATCCAGCCGCAGCTGCGCGGGCCCGGCGGCGCGGGCGGTGTTGAAACACTCCACCGGGTGCTCGGTGTCGTTCGGATAGCCCACGACCCGGGCCGGCGCGGGCAGTTCGGGCCGGAACCGGATCGTATGGGACCCGGTGGCGTCCTCCAGGCGCTCGCCGGGACGGCCGGGCCGGCGCATCCGGAGGAAGGCCACGTCGTAGTCGGGGTCCTGGTCCTCGGTCCACCGGGGGTCCACGTCGATCCGGGTGGGCACCCAGATCCCGAACGGGGCCTCGCCGTCCCGGTAGCCCGGGGCGAAGGCGAGGTTGGTGCGGAAGCCGAAGCTGCCGCGGTACACGCAGTGGGCGGCGGTGGCGATGAGGTCGCCGTCGGGGGAGTGGACCACGCCGGCCGAGCAGTGGTGGTCCTGGTCGCCGTCCTCGCCGGGGGAGAACAGCGCCCCGGTCGCGGGCTCGGCGGCGGCGGGCCGCGCGACCAGCGGGTCGGAGGGCTGCCAGCCGCCCGACCGCCAGTGCACGCCGGCCGGGGGGCCGCCCGTGCCCTGCGCGGTCGGGCCCGGCGGGGCGGATTCCGGCGCCGGAGCCTCCCGTACCGGGGCCTCGGGCGCCGGGGTCTGCCGTACCGGAGCCCCCTGAGCCGGGACTTCCCGTACCGGAACCTCCTGCGCCGGAGTCTCCCGCGCCAGGCCGTCCAGCACGGCCGCCGCCGCGCGGTCGGCCTGCTCCGGGTCCTGTACGTAGCTCCCCTCCGCGGGATCCCCGTCCGCGAGGTGCGCCGCGATGCCGCGCAGCTCCCACAGGAACCCGCCGCCTGCGATCAGCACCGCGCAGCACATGCCGACGAGCAGGGAGACCCGTACGGCCCGCCCGTGAACCTTGGTGAACATGTGGTACTCCCGCCGAAAACCCCGATCGGCACCCCGATCGGCCCCCTGTTCGACGGACGGCGTGACGGCGCCAGTTCCGGATCCGGAACGTGTCCGTTCTCACAGCCGGGCACCCGTCATCCGCCGTCCTTCCGGACGTCACCCAACTCGCCTACTCTCCCGGCGGGTTGACACATGGCGCACCGACAGGGCGGACAGGAGCCGAAGGCATGGGATTGCGGAACCGGATGGCGGGCGTGGTGACGGCGGGCCTGGCGGCCCTGGCCCTCGTACTGGGCACGGCCCCGGCAGGGGCCGCCGCCGGGGCGGCAGGCGCATACGCCGACCTCCCTTACGCGGGATCGACCGGCGTCGGCGTGCACAACGCGTACGAGAAGGCCAAGTACCCGTACTTCGCGGACGCCCTCGACTCGGGCGCCGCGATGCTGGAACTCGACGTGTGGACCAACTTCTTCGGCAGCTCCTGGCGGGTCTCCCACGACAACCCGTTCGGCAACGACAACAACTGCGAGAACGCCACGAGCCCCGCCCAGCTGCGCACCAAGTCCCGCAACCAGAACCTCGCGGGCTGCCTCTCCGACATCCGCAGCTGGCACGACGCCCACCCCGGCCACCGCCCGGTCGTCCTCAAACTGGAGCTCAAGGACGGCTTCGCCGCCAACCTCGGCCGCGGCCCGGCCGAGCTCGACGCGCTGCTGGCCTCGAAGCTCGGCGACGCCGTCTACCGCCCCGGCCAGCTCGCCGCCGGCCACCCCGACCTGGACAGCGCCGCCCGGGCCGGCGCCTGGCCGAGCCGCGCCGCGATGGCCGGGAAGTTCCTGGTGGAGCTGATCCCCGGCACTCTGGAGGAGGGCAACGCGGGCGACACCCTGTGGACCGACCGGGAGTACGCCCAGTACCTGCGCTCCCTCGCCGCCGCGGGCCGGCTCGGCCAGGCCGCCGCCTTCCCCGCCGTGCACCGGGCCGAGGCCGGCGACCCGCGGGCCCGGTACGCCGACGCCTCGCTGCGCCCGTGGTTCGTGGTCTTCGACGGGGACGCGAGCGCGTACGCGGGCGGCTCCATCGACACGGCCTGGTACGACCGCAACCACTACCTGCTGATCGCCACCGACGCCCACGACGTGGCGCCCGCCATCGACGGGGTGCACCCGACGGAGGCCCAGGCCCGGGACAGGGTCGGCCTGATGGCCCGGCACCACGCGTCCATCGCCTCGGCTGACTGGTACCCGCTGCCGTCGGTGCTGGCGACGGTGGTCCCGCGCGGCTAGTACCCTTATTGCGAACTGTTCGCAATAAGGGTCGGGTGCGGGTCTGATGGCTGTTTCTCCGGTGGTGCTCGGCATCGAGTCCTCCTGTGACGAGACGGGCGCGGGCATCGTGCAGGGCGGCCGACTGCTCGCGCACGTCGTCGCGTCGAGCATGGACGAGCACGCCCGCTTCGGCGGGGTCGTCCCCGAGATCGCGGCCCGCGCACACCTGCACGCCTTCAACCCGGTGGTCCGCCAGGCCCTCGACCAGGCCGGACTGCGCGCGGACCAGCTCGACGCGGTGGCCGTCACCACCGGCCCCGGCCTCTCCGGCGCGCTCCAGGTCGGACTGGCCGGGGCCAAGACCCTCGCGTACGCGCTGGGCGTACCGCTGTACGGGGTGCACCACCTGGCCGGGCACGTCGCCGCCGACACCCTGGAGCACGGGCCGCTGCCCGAGCCCTGCGTGGTGCTGGTCGTCTCCGGCGGGCACACCTCGCTGCTGCTCGTACGGGACCTCGTACGGGAGCCGATCCTGCACCTCGGGGACACCCTGGACGACGCGGCCGGGGAGTGCTTCGACAAGGTGGCCCGGGTGTTCGGCCTGCCGTACCCGGGCGGGCCGGCCATCGACCGGGCGGCGCGGGGCGGGAACCCGAAGGCGGTGGCCTTCCCCCGCCCGCTGACCGGCGGGCCGCGCGGGGAGGACCCGTACGCGTACTCCTTCTCCTTCTCCGGGCTGAAGACGGCCGCCGCCCGCTGGGCCGAGGGCCACCGGCAGCGCGGGGAGCAGCCGCCGGTCGCCGACGGCGCGGCCTCGCTCCAGGAGGCGGTGGCCGACGTACTGACCCGCAAGGCGGTCGCGGCCTGCACGGCGTACGACGTGCGGACGCTGGTGGTGGTCGGTGGAGTGGCGGCCAACTCGCGGGTCCGGGCACTGGCGGAACGGCGCTGCGCCTCGGCGGGCATCGAACTGCGGGTGCCGCCGATGACGTTGTGCACGGACAACGGGGCGATGATCGCGGCGATCGGCGACCTGCTGGTCCGCGCGGGCGCGGAGCCGGCGCCGCACGACCTCACGATCGACCCGTCGGCCCCGCTGGAGTACGCGGCGCTCCACCCGGCGGGCTGACGGTCAGCCGAGCAGTCGGGGCCGGTCGAAGACCGAGTTGTCGATGACGGCGTCGATACCAGCGGCATCGTGACGGGACATCTCACGTCGTGAGGTGGCCAGCGGCTTGCGCCAGTGCTGGGCGCCCCACATGGAGGTGTACGGCCGGGCCGGAGCTGCGTTCCGGCCGGCCCCGGCCGCGCCACGACGCGGGCGGGGTCGTGCCGTTGCCGTTTCGGGGGTGGTGTCGTTGGTCAGCGGGGTGATCCGGTGGCGCGGGGTCTCCCGACGGCGTGACGGACTCGCGGAGGGGTGTACGGACGACATGGGCAGGACTGCCGACGATGTGAAGACGGTGCACCTCACCGCCGAGGTGTACGGGTACCTGGTGGCGCAGGCCGAGCCCCCGAGCCCGGTCCAGGAGCAGCTGATCGCGCGCACGCGCGAGCTCGGCCGCCCGGCGCAGATGCAGGTCCCGCACGAGCAGGGCGTCTTCCTCACCCTGCTGGGCAGGATCGTCGGGGCCCGCCGGATCGTCGAGGTCGGCACCTTCACCGGCTACTCCACGCTCGCCCTGGCCGAGGGGCTGGCTTCCGGTGGACGGGTCCTGACCTGCGACGTCTCCGAGGAGTGGACGGCGATCGCCCGGGAGGCCTGGAAGGCGGCCGGGGTCGACGACCGGATCGACCTCGCGATCGCCCCGGCCCTGGAGACGCTCCGCGGGCTGCCGCAGGACCCGGTGATCGACCTGGTCTTCCTGGACGCCGACAAGTCCGGCTACCGCGCCTACTGGGACGAGCTCGTGCCGCGCCTGCGCCCGGGCGGGCTGATCCTCGCCGACAACGTCCTGTACGGGGGTGAGGCGGTGCACGCGGACGCACAGGGGAACGCCCTTGCCATCCGGGAGTTCAACGCGCACGTGCGAGC
Source organism: Streptomyces sp. NPDC032745 (assembly GCF_055579465.1). Lineage (NCBI taxonomy): Bacteria > Bacillati > Actinomycetota > Actinomycetes > Kitasatosporales > Streptomycetaceae > Streptomyces > Streptomyces sp. NPDC032745. The sequence continues at coordinate 63,664 of NZ_JBVING010000019.1, forward strand.
CGACGAGCGGGTCGAGTCGGTGATGCTCCCGATCGCGGACGGCCTCACCCTCGCGCGCAAGCGCTGACGGTCCAGGGGTCCTGAGCGGCCTCGGGGGCAGTGGGGCATCCTGGGGCGACAACCGCACTCCGAGGAGCCCCAGTTGACCGACCTGCACGCCGACGCGCCCGCCGACCTGCACGCCGACGCGCCCGCCGACCCGCCCGCCGACGCGCTCGTGGACCTGCCCGCCGGCCCGGCCGCGGACATGCACCGCCGGCACATCGAGTTCGAGCGCCTGCACAACTTCCGCGACCTGGGCGGCTACCGCTCCGCCGACGGCCGTACCGTCGCCTGGGGCACGCTCTACCGGTCCGACTCCCTCGGCAAGCTGGCGGGCGCCGACTGGGAGCGTTTCCTCGGGCTGGGCATACGGACCGTCATCGACCTGCGCTACCCCTGGGAGATCGAGGCCAAGGGCCGGATCCCGGAGGCCGGGCGGTTCACGTACGCCAACCTGAGCATCGAGCACCGCCCGTACGACCAGGCCGCGATCGACCCCGGCATCGACCCCTGGCGGTACCTGGCCGACCGGTTCGCCGAGGTGACCGAGGACGGCATCGAGGAGATCCGCGCGGCCATCGAGCTCATCGCCGCCGACTCCGGCCCGACGGTCTTCCACTGCACCTCCGGCAAGGACCGCACCGGCCTGATCGCCGCATTCGTCCTGACCCTCCTCGAGGTGTCCGAGGAGGAGATCCTGGCCGATTTCGCGCTCACCGAGCTGGCCACCGCCCGCCTCACGGCCGACTGGCACGCGGCCAACCCGGGCCGCACCATGCGCTGGCCCTCGTACGGCCGCGCCCCGGCGACGGTCCTCTCCCTCGTCCTCGCCGACCTGACCACGCGCTATGGCTCCGCGGCGGGCTATCTCGCCACGCGCGTCGGGATCACGCCCGCGACGACGGCCCGGCTGCGGGAGCGCCTGCTGCGCTGATCATGGCCGGAACCTGACGCCGGCGTGGCATCAGCCAACTGGGCCTACGGGCTTGTCAGTTGAGGCGGGCATCCCAACAATGCGCATGACAACCGGAGGATCTTCGGTTGCATCGTGCTTCGTCATCAGAGGGGAACCCCCACATGAACAAGCCTCTCGCCGGCGCCCTGCTCTCGCTGCTCCTGATAGGAGCGGCGGCGGCTCCGGCCGTCGCCTCCGAACCCCAGGGCAAGGCCGCGGCGGCCGTCACCGTGAACTACGCGGGGACGGTCGCGCTCAGCAACTGCTCAGGCTCCGTCGTCCGCGCCCCCGGCTCCCTGCCGACCGACCCCGCGCTCGTCCTCTCCAACGGGCACTGCATCGAGACCGGCTTCCCGGGGCCGGGCGAGGTCGTCAGGGACCAGCCGTCCAGCCGCTCGTTCTCGCTGCTCAACGCTTCGGGCTCGCGCGTGGCGACGCTGCGGGCCAGCAAGATCGCGTACGCGACGATGACCGACACGGACATCTCGGTCTACCAGCTGACCAAGACGTACGCGCAGATCCAGAGCCAGTACGGCATCGGCGCGCTCACCCTGAACGACGCCCGCCCGGTGCAGGGAACGGCGATCAAGGTCGTGTCCGGGTACTGGAAGCGGATCTACAGCTGCAACGTGGACGGGTTCGCGTACCGCCTCAAGGAGGGCGAGTGGACCTGGAAGGACTCCGTCCGCTACACCTCGTCCTGCAACACCATCGGCGGCACCTCGGGCTCCCCGGTGATCGACACGACGACGGGCAAGGTCGTCGCGGTCAACAACACGGGCAACGAGGACGGGCAGCGCTGCACGGAGAACAACCCGTGCGAGGTGGACGAGAACGGTAACGTCACCGTCCGCCAGGGCATCAACTACGCCCAGGAGACGTACCTCATCGTTCCCTGCATCGGTGCGGGCAACAAGATCGACCTGAACCGGGCGGGCTGCGCCCTGCCGAAGCCGTAACACGGACGGCCGCCCGCTCCGCGGGGCGGGCGGCCACCGGCCTCACCACGGTCGACGGCGGGTCGATCGCCGCGGTCGCCCCCGGCATGTGCCAGCGTTGACCCGATGCAATCCGCCCACGGTGTCCTCACGCCCTTCCTGCAGAGCGACATGCCGTACCTGGAGAAGGCGCTCCGCACGATCGCGGTCTACGCGCTGATCCTCGTGCTGCTCCGGATCGTCGGCAAGCGCCAGCTGGCGCAGCTCAGCACCTTCGACCTCGTCGTCATGCTGCTCCTGGCCAACGTCGTGCAGAACGCCGTGATCGGCCCGGACAACTCGGTCATCGGAGCGGCCTTCGGGGCCACCGTACTGCTCGCGGTGAACACCGTGGTGGTGCGGGCGGCGGCCCGCTACGAACGGCTGGGCCGCCTGCTGGAGGGCGGCCCCACCACCCTGGCCCGCGACGGCCACTGGCTCACCCCGGTGATCCGCCACTACGGCCTGCGCCGCGCCGACCTCGACGCGGCGGTCCGCCACCAGGGCGGCGACGACGTCACGGAAACCACGGAGGTCACCCTCGAGCCGGGCGGCACCCTGGTGGTCCAGCTGGCGGAACCCGAACAATCGGCGGACAAGGCGGACATCGCCGCCCTGAGGGCCGACATCGCCGCGCTGCAACGGAAACTGGACGCCCTGGCGGCCGGTACGTCCTGAGCCGATGTGGCCGGAAGTCATCGCTCGTTTCTTCTAACTTGCGGGATCGGTCCGCCAGTTGGGGCGTCGTCCGCTAGCGTCTGCTGCGCAACCACCTCCGACGGGTGGTCGCTCCACATCATCGGGAGTCCATCCGCCCTCGCACGCCGCAGCAGGCGACGCGCCTGGCCGGCTCTGGTGACGGTCTGTGGAGGCGGCGCTTGCGTCGTCATGCAGTTGAGTTCCGCGCTCCTGCAGCGCACCGACGACGCACCCGTCCTCCACCGTGTCCTCCCGTACGCGCAACCGTCTCCTCCACGGCCGTGCACCGGCGCCCTTCGCGCCGCCAGCCCAGGTGACCGCATGCGTGCTGGGGCTCCACACCGTGACGGGTGTCGACCCTGAGGAGGTTGCCACCCATGGCTGCCCGCAAGAGCACCTTCCGGTTCCTCGAGCCCCGCCACGAGAACCTGATCTCCGACGCCGTCCCGCTCGACGGCGTCTTCCCCCTGCTGCCACCGGTCTTCGAACCCCTGCGCGGCGAGCCCGCACTCTCCGACGGGGAGGCGCCCACCGAGCTCGGCAAGGCCGTCATGGAGTGGTACGCCAAGGCCCACGACTGCCCGCCCGAGGAGACCCCCGCCGGGTTGGTCCGGGCCATCGAGGCGGTGTCGGCCGGCGGCCGGGAGAACGTCGAGGCCGTGCGCCGCGCGCAGTGGCGGCGCAACCACGCCGGGCAGCTGTCGGTGGCCCAGCTCGTGGTCTGCGTCCCGATGGTGCGCCCGGCCACCGTCCAGCCGCGTATGGCGGCCTCCGCCCAGCGGATCATGCGGGAGCAGTACGGGCAGTCGTTGATCCACGAGGTCGGTTCCGGCCTGCGCATCCGGGCCCGCTCCGCCCAGCACCTGATCAACATCAGCCAGGCGCAGCAGAGCGTCCGCATCCCGCACGCGTACGTCGGCGAGGCCGAGAAGGAGTTCGCGGACTCGCTCGCCCTGGAAGGGATCCGCGAGGAGATCCGCGGGTTCGCGTACGACATGCACGTGTCGGAGGACGAGCGCGGGTACCTCGTCGAGACGGACGACGGCTGGACGCGGGTCAGCGTCGCCCAGTCCTTCATGGGGCAGCTGATGGGCACGCATGCGGACCTGTCCACCATGCACTGGGAGTACCCGGCCGGTTCCTTGACCGTCCGCCCGCACACCCCCGACAGCATCGAGGCGGCCCACCAGGCACTGCGCTTCGAGGAGGCGTCCTTCGCCGTCTGGCCGACGGGCCGGACCAGGTCCGCGGTGCAGACCTGGCTCGACGGCGCCCGGCCCGAGGCCCAGGCCACGCTGCGCATGATGACGGCCCGGATGGACATCGGCATCGCCGTCCTGCCGTACCGGAGGAACAGCGCTCACGACGTGGTCTACGCCGACATGGCCCGCTTCCACGTCAAGGGGCAGAACCCGACCCTGTGGGGGAAGTCGGACGACGAGGCCTTCAAGGCCCGCACGGTCGTCAACGACCTCGTCCGTCGCAACTACCTCACGGAGGAGCAGCGGGACGTCTTCTTCGGCGACGACGAGGTGCCGTGGGAGGACGCCCCGTCGGGCATGCCCTACCGCAACCGTATCGTGGCCACCACGCACGTCATGGTCTCCACGGTGGTCGACGATCCCGCCGTGCCCACCCGGTACGCCGTGGTGCGGGAGACGCTCAAGCGGTTGCGGGTGCCCAACTCGCCCCTGCAGGCGGCGACCACCACCGCCTCCCTGGCCGGCCTGGTCGCAGGCCTGGAAGGGGATGGCGAAATGGGCCAGTTCACCGCCGTGATCGCCCGCTCCTTCCGCAAGTCGGAGCTGCGTGACATCGCCCAGCACGACGGCAATTGGACGGAGCTGATCGACCGGGACATCGAGGAGATCGCCGATGGCGCCCGCCGGGAGCTGGCGGCGGCCCTGCAGGCCAAGCGGACCCGCATCGGACGGCACCAGCGGGCCCTGGCCGTCCTCGCGCTCGTCGCGCACGCGGCGAACCCCGCCCTGCGCAACTACCGCCGCCCGGACGGTGGCACGCACCCCGACGGTACGCCTCGTACGATCCGGTACCCGTCTTCGATGACCCTGACCGGGCGCGGCGGCCGGGGCGGGGTGATGAAGGTCGAGGCGGACGTCGTAGTCATGAACGCGGCGCGCTCACCCGAGGGAATCGACCAGCTCGAGGCGATCGTGCGCGCGGCCATCACCGAGGAACCTGTGGTCCCGGTCGACCCGGCGACCGGCGCGGAGATGCTGGAGGAGTGGCTGCGGCGGTCCTGGGCCAAGGCCCCCGGCATCGACGGCAGGCCCGGCACGGACGCGGGATCCCCGGCGCCCGCCCCGGCCCCCGGCTTCCGGGCCGAGGGCAGCGGCCACTCGGACGGCGTGGGCCTCCGCTCCGCCGTCGCCGTCCCGCTGTGGCAGGACGGTCCGGGCGGGGAGGAGGACCGGGGGAGCGCCGACCCGCTCGCGGAGATCGGCGCATGGGAGAAGGCCGTCGTCGCCCTGGCCGACGAGATCGACCACGTGGCTGCCCGGGCGAGCGTGCTCGCCGGCATCCGGGTGGACGCCGTGAGGGCCGGTGTCGACGAGGAGGACTACGACCCCGACGACGAGAACCTGCCCCTCATGATCGACGAGGTCGGCATCGACCCCGACGTGGAGGACGGCACCGACGAGTCCCTCGAAAGCCTGCGCCGCTTCCTCCGCCAGGGCGTGATGGCCTACCTCAAGCAGCAGGCCCGGCGATGACCACACAGCCCAAGGTCGAAGCCGTGCCCAAAGCCGTGCCCAAAGCCGTGCCCGCGGCCGTGCCCAAAGCCGTGCCCAAAGCCGTGCCCGCGGCCGTGCCCGCGGCCGTGCCCGCTGCCGAGCCCGCTGCCGTGCCCGCGGCCGAGTCCGAAGCCGTGCCCGCTGCCGTGCCCGCTGCCGAGCCCGCTGCCGGGGCCGGGGCCGAGTCCGCTGCCGGGGCCGGGGCCGGGGCCGGGTCGGGGGCGTGGACCGGGGGCCGTCGCGTCACCGGCACGGTTGCGGCCGAGTCCAAGCGTGAGCCCGCGGTCGATCCTGCCGCCGGAGCCGGAGCCGGAGCCGGAGCCGGAGCCGGAGCCGGAGCCGGAGCCGTGCCCGGCGTCGGCGTCGGCGTCGGCGACCGGGTCGTGGCCGGCACGGTGGCCGTGGACGAGGCCGGCCGGCCGGTGGTCCGGCGGCCCGAGCACGTCACCGACCGCTGGTGGCAGGGCGTGGCCGCCCTCCTCGGCCCGACCCTGCACGGCACGCCCGCCACGGCCGTGACCGCAGCCTCGGTCGTCGTCCGCCGCGACCGGGCGCGGGCCCTGCCCCGGCTGCTCGCCCGCCATCCCGCGGCGGCAGCCCGGTGGACCTGGACGCCGGCCGCCGAACGGCTGCGCGCGGGCGGAGCCGCCGCCGCGGACGGACTGGCCGTGCTGCTCGCCGCCGACTCGGCCGAACAGTCCGCGTGGCCGGCCGACATCGACCTCCCGGCCCTGGGGTTCGTCCGCACGCTGCTCCCCTTCCAGCGCACCGCCGCGGCCCGGCTGCTCCGGGCCGGCGGCGGGGCCAATTTCTCCGTGCCGGGATCCGGGAAGACCACCGTGGCGTACGCCGTGTTCACCGCGCTGAGGGCCCGCGGAGCCGCGCACGCCCTGCTCGTCGTCGCACCGCCCTCCGCGTTCGAGGCATGGGTGGAGGAGGCCCGCGCCTGTTTCGCACCGGACCGGGCGCCCGCCGTCGCCGTACGGCCCCGGGTCATGGCGCGCACCGACACCGTCGTCGTACTCAACTACGAGCGCCTCGGCGACCCCGCGGTGCGCGCCGCGCTCGCCGGCTGGTCCCGAGGGCGGAAGGTCCTCACGGTGTTCGACGAGGCCCACCGCGCCAAGGCCGGCGCCGCCTCCCGGCGCGGCGCGGAGGCGGCGGAACTCGCCCGCCGCGCCGACGCCGTGATGGTCCTCACCGGTACCCCGATGCCCAACCGGCCCCGCGACCTGGAGGCCGTGTTCGACCTGGTGTGGCCGGGGCAGGGACACCGGCTCGTCCACGGAGACCTCGCCCACCTCCGGGACCGGGCCTACGTACGGGCCACCAAGGACGACCTCGAACTCCCGCCCCTGCACCTGCGGGTGGAACGCATCGCCCTCGACGCCTCCCACCGCGCCCTGTACGACGCCATGACCAGCCGCGTACGGCAGTGGGCGCAGGACGCCGCCGGACTCGAGGGATCCGCCTCGGGGGCGGTGGCGGCCCAGGCGGGGCGCGCCCTGCTGCACCTGATCGCCGCCGCGGCCAACCCGGCCGCGGTCTTCGCCCCGGGGCAGCCGTGGTCGCTGCCGCTGGACGGGCCCGGCCACGCGGACCTGGCCTCGCTGGTGGCCGAGCCGACCCGGCACATCCGCCCGGCCAAGGTGGTCCGCGCCGCTCAACTGGTGGCGGAGCACCGCGCCCAGGGCCGCAAGACCGTCGTCTGGTCGGGCTTCCTCGGCAACATCGAGGCGCTGGTCACGGCGCTGGCCCGGCACCGTCCGGCCGTCGTCACGGGAGCCACCGCGCTCGACGACCGCAAGGCCGAGCTCGACCGCTTCCGTCACGACGACGACTGCTGGGCACTGGTCGCGACCCCGCAGACCCTGGGCGAGGGGGTCTCCCTGCACCTGGCGTCCAGCGACCAGGTGCACCTGGACCGCGGGTACGCCGCCGGCACCTGGCTCCAGGCCCTCGACCGCACGCACCGCCTCGGCCTGCCCGCCGCCGCCCGCCCCACCTGCACGGTGCTGCTGGCCGCCCACACCGTCGACGAGCGGGTCAACGAGGCCCTCAACCACAAGGTCGCCGCCCTGGCAGCGGCCCTCCGCGACCCCGCCCTCCGCCCGGTGGCGGACCCCTCCCTCACGGACGGCGACACGGACGCCCTGCTGGGCGACACCGACGCCCTCCGCGAACTTCTCCGCCCCTGCTGACACGGGCCCCACCGAGGCCTGATCACGCATCACCCGGTCCACGGCTCTCTACAATTGGTCATGTGCCTGACAGCAGTGGCACTGCACCACTCCCAGGAACGGCACCACACCTCGAAGGGGGCGATCAGCGCATGACCGAGTCTGAGAGCGCGGGATACGACTACGACGTCGTCATCAGCGGATCCGGCCTGGCCGGCAGCGCCGCGGCGATCCTGCTGGCCCGACGCGGTGTCCGCGTCGCGCTGCTGGAACGCCGCTCGGACCCCGAGGCGTACAAGGTGCTGTGCACCCACTCCCTCACGGCCAACGCCTACCCGGTGCTGGACGAACTCGGCCTCGTCCCCGCTCTGGAGAAGGCGGGAGCCGTCCGCAACGAGGCCCGCTGGTTCACCCGTTGGGGATGGATCGAGCCGAGGGCCGCGCCGGAGGGCCCCGAGCTGCCATACGGGTACAACATCCGGCGCAGCACCCTCGACCCGTTGATCAGGTCCCGTGCTGCGCAGACCCCCGGCGTCGATCTGCTCCTCGGTCATCATGTGACCGGGCTGGTCCGGGAGGCCGGGCGAACCGTGGGGGTGCACGCCTCGACACCACAGGGCGAGCGTGAGATCAGGGCCCGCCTGGTGGTCGGCGCCGATGGCAAGGACTCGGCCGTGGCGAAGTCCGCCGGGGTGCCTGCCCGGCAGTACGAGAACACGCGGTTCGGCTACCTCGCGCACTTCCGCAACCTTCCGCTGCACGGCGGGATCGGCCAGACCTGGTTCCTCGAGCCCGACATGGCGTACGCGTTTCCCAACGACGACGGGGTCACGGTCCTCGCGGTGCTCCCGGACAAGAAACGGCTGCCGGCCTTCCGGGAAGACCTGGAGGCCAGCTTCCTCTCCTTCGTCCGCGCCCTCCCCGAGGCGCCGCCCATCGACTCCGCCGAACGCATCTCCAAGATCATCGGTACGGTCGACTACCCGCTCCACACCCGCAAGCCGACCGCACCGGGCGTCGCGCTCATCGGCGACGCCGCCCTGACCGGCGATCCCCTGTGGGGAGTGGGATGCGGCTGGGCGCTGCAGTCCGCGCAATGGCTGGCGGAGGCGGTCGCCACGGCCGCAACCGGCCGGGGCGACCTCGACCGGTCGCTCGTGGCGTACGCGCGCAGACACCGGAGCCGGCTGAGCGGCCACCAGTCCATGGCCGTCGACTTCGCCAAGGCCCGCCCGTTCAATCCCATGGAGCGGCTGGTGTTCTCGGCGGCAGCGCGCGATGAGTCGGTGGCGCGGCACATGCACCTGTTCGGACAGCGCCTGATCGGTCCGCTGCGCTTCCTGAACCCCATGGCACTGGCCAAGGCCTCGGCCGTCAACATCAAGCACCGCGCGGCGGCTGCGCCAACCGCACGCTGAGGCGTGCTCTCGCGCCCTTCGGGCTCCTCGGCCGCCGGTGCGCGGTCAGGGCTTCCCGCGGGCACCCGGCACCTCGAGCACGGCCTGGAACTGCCCGAGGGCCTCGTGGATGCGGCCCGTCGCCAGGTAGGCACGGCCCAGCCGCGAGCGAATGTCCATCTCCAGCCAGTCGTACGCGGGTTCGGTGAGCGGGGACAGCAACTGGTGCTGGATCAGGGCCTGGTGGTGAAGGGCCACGGCCGCGCCCGGATCTCCCTCGCCCTGCTCCGCCGTACCCAGCCGGGTCAGGCCGCGCGCGCAGAGGAAGACGTCCCCGGCCTCCTCGACGAGGTGGACCGCCTGGCGGAGCAGGCTCTTGGCCTCGGAGTACCGGCCGAGGCGGAGGTGGATGTCGGCGGCGAAGCTCAGGACCCTGCCGAGCAGGCGCGGTCTGCCGCTCCTGTCGGCGTGGGTACGGGCCTCGGCGAAGCAGGCCAGAGCCTCCTCGTTCCGTCGCTCCAACTGGTGGGCGAGGCCTTGGATGACGAATGCGATCGAGGCGATCCAGTCGTTGTGCGGCGGCCCGGACACGCCCAGTCCCGCGGCGACACGGGAGATCGCCCGGTCGGCCTCGCCCACACTCACCTCGACGGACGCCAGCCCGATGAGGGCCCGGGACTCTTCGGCCTGGTCGAGGTCGCGCCGGCTGAGGTGGAGCGCCTCGGCGAACACGGTCCGCGACTGCGCGTACCGGCGCTGGTACACGCCGGTGTAGGCAAGGCAGTTGCGCAGGGCGAGGGCCATCCGCGGGTCGGTGGCCCCGCCCACGTGCGCGAGTGCGATCTCGAGAGCGGTCTGGGACTCGTGGTAGCGGCCCTGCCGCGTGAAGTAGTCGACCAGCGCCTCGGCGATCCAGCACGCGTAGTCGACCTCGCCGAGGGCCACGGCGTGTCCGACGACGTCGACGAGCTCTCCACCGGCCGCGTCCAGCCAGATCTCCGCGTCCTTCCAGTTCGCGAACGGTGCTCCGGAGGGTTGGGGTCCGGTGGGGAAACCGGTGGGGAGCCCCCAGTCACTGGCGATCCGGGCGGCGTCGAGGTAGAGGCGCAGGGCGGCCGTGCGCGTGCCGACCGCCTCGTCGGGAAGGGCTTCCGCGAGGCGCCGCGCGTGCACGCGGACCAGATCGTGCAACCGGTAGCGGCCCGGACGCGGCTGCTGCAGGAGGTTCGCGTCGACCAGGCTCTCCAGGATCTGCTCGGTGTCGTGGGGCGGCCGGCCGAGCATGGCCGCCGGCGCCAGCACGTCGAACTCGACCGTCGGTGCCTGGCCCAGGGCGCGGAACCCGAGCTGCTGGTCGGGTGCGAGCTGGTCGTACGACAGCCGGAAGGCCGCCTCGACGCTGCGGTCCCCGATGCTCAGTTCGCCGAGTCGGCGTTCGTCGCCCGCCATACGGCCCACCAGGTACTCCACCGTCCAGGTGCGGCGGTTCTGCAGCCGCGACCCGGCGATGCGCAGTGCCAGCGGCAGCCCGTCGCACAGCCCGACCAGCTGACGCGTCGCCTCCGGCTCGCGGCTCGCACGCTCCTCCCCGATGAGGTGCGTGAGCAGCAGCACCGCACCCCCGCCCCTCAGCGGCTCCAGCGTGACCCGTCGGTCGGCGTCCAGTTCGGGCAGGCGTCGGCGGCCGGCCACCAGCACCCTGCTTCCCGCTCCCGCGGGCAGCAGCGGTCGCACTTGGTCGGCGTCCAGGACGTCGTCCAGCACGAGGAGCAGCCGTAGCGGGCTGGTCGCCGCGCGCCAGGCGGCGGTGAGTTCCTCGAGGCCGCTCGGCAACTCGCCTTTGGCCGCGCCCAGGGAGCGCAGCAGGCGCTGCAGTGCCTGCTCGGGGGTCTGCCGCCGCTGCGTGCTGTGCGCGCGCAGGTCCACGAACAGGCTGCCGTCCGGGTACCGGTCGCTGAGCTCACGGGCCGCGCGGACGACGAGCGCGGTCTTGCCGACACCGGCCGTACCGTCCACCGTCACGATCGACACGGATCCGGGCGCATAGGCCTCGGTCAGCTGCGCGAGCTCGGCCTCGCGGCCGACGAGGCGGCCGGCGTCGCCCGGCAGTTCGTTGACGGTGCGGCGGGTCCGGGGCCGGGCGGGAGGTGCGGCGGAGCGCGCAGCGGCCGGACCGAGCAGGTGTTCGTCGTCGCGGCGCAGCACCGCTTCGTACAGCCGGTGGAGCTCTTCCCCCGGATCGACGCCGAGCTCGTCGCGCAGCCGTACGCGCATGCCCTGGTAGGCGTTGAGCGCTTCCGCCTGGCGTTCACTGCCGTACAGGGCCCGCATCCGCAGCGCCAGCAGCGACTCGTCGTACCGGTCGGACGGGGAGAGGACCGTGAGGTCGTCGAGGGCGTCGCCGAACCGGCCGAGCAGGACCAGGCACTCGAGTCTGTCCAGCCGCAGCCCCCGCCGGCGCTCCGACAGCCGCTCCCGCTCGGCCTGCGCGAACGACCCCGGCAGGGCGGCCAGGGGCTCGCCCCGGAACAGTGCGAGCGCCGAGGACAGTTGGTCGACGGCCTTGGCCAGCTCGCCGGACGCCATCGTGCGCCGCGCCTCGACGCCCCGCTCGGTCAGGTCCGCCACATCGAGCCGGACCCCGTCGACGGCGAAGCGGTACCAGCCCTTTCCGCTGCGGATCACCGACTCCGTAGGGCGGGTGCCCTCCGCGTCGAGCGCCCGGCGCAGCGGGTTGACGTGACTGGCCAGCACTTTGTGGCCGGATGCGGGTGGCTCCGACCCCCACACTCCGTGCATCAGCTGCTCATGGCTCACCACGGCCCCCCGGCTGAGCAGCAACGCGGCCAGCACGGCCTGCCGTTTGACGGGCCCCAGATCCAGCGGTGCTCCGCTCCGGTGCGCCCGTAACGGCCCGAGCACCGCGATCCGGAGCTGCCCGGGAGGTTCGCTGTCCATGGAGAAGCCCCGCTTTCGCACATCATCGGAATTTCATCTGCTCTGCAGCGTGTCCGGTCATGGTTGCAGAGATGCGACGGAGAACGGCTGTGAAGCCAGGGAGCGCAAGGGGCACGGTGTGATCGAGTTGACGAGCGTGATCAGGGATCTACGGGAGGAGCTGGGCCGGGCGATCGCCGCGGCGGAGGGCGAGGCGCTGCGCTTCGAGCTGGGACCGATCGAGTTGGAGCTGTCGGTCGCGCTGGAGCGGTCCGGGCAGGCAGGGGCGAAAGTGCGGTTCTGGGTGGTGGAGTCCGGTGCGGAGGCGGCGGTGGGCGCCGTCTCGGCCCAGCGCATCTCACTGGCGCTGCAGCCGGCCTTGGCGGGGTCGGACACACCGCCGTTCATCTCCGGCCGCGCCGACGCACACGAGCAGTGAGCGCCGTCGTGGGCGGGTCGACGGAGCCGGACGGGCTCGACCGGCGGCGGGCGGTCCAGGTCATCACCACGTGCGGCGCGGGCGCCGGAGGGCGCGGGTCGGGTTACCAGGTGGCCGGGAACATGGTGCTCACGGCCGCGCACGTGGTGTGCGGCGCGGCGACGGTGCAGGTGCGTTTCCTCACCGAGGACGGCGGTACGCGGGAGGTGCAGGGCAAGCCGTTCTGGGTGAACTCCGCCTCGGACGTCGCGCTGATCGCCCTCGCGGACGAAGCCGTCCGAGGCTCGGGCGCGGACAGCCCGGCCGGTGCTGCGGTTCCGCCGGTCCGGTACGCCCGTGTTGCGAAGCCGGTGGAGTGCGAAGCGCTGGGATTCCCCAGGTTCAGACTGCGTGCCGGGGCCGCGTCGCCGGACGGCGGTGCGGCCGTGTCGTACCGGGATTCCCACCACGCGCGCGGTGAGACCACCCCGTTGTCGAACCAGCGTGAGGGCAGTCTGGAGATAACCCTGAAGTCCTCCCCGGAGCACGACCCCGAGCGGGGCCGTTCGCCTTGGGAGGGCATGTCGGGGGCCCCGGTGTGGAGCGGCGGGTGCGTGATCGGCGTCATCACCAAGCACTACCGCTCCGACGGGCTCAGCACGCTCGCGGCGAGCCCGGTGGACCGCTGGTACCGACAGGTGAGTCCGCAGGAGATCGGCGAACTGGGCTCGTTGATCGGGTTGCCGGCGCATCCCGGCAGGCTGGAGGAGCTTCCCCGTGCGGCGCCGCTGCCCGGTGCGCCGGAGCTGCGGGAGGCGGCCGGGCTGCTCGCCTCCCGGGTGGCCGGACAATGGCGGAAGGAGGAGCGGCGCCGGCATGTGCACGACCCGTTCCCGCTCCCCGTGCGCTTCCGGAATGCCGACGCCCGCCTGCTCGATCACTGGGCCAAGATCTGCGACGCACCACCCGGGGCGGATCCGGCGCCGCTCGCACTCGCCGGCCGCATCGACCGGATCGTGGAGGTGTACCGGTCCGTCCCGTCCCGCCGGCTGGTGGTGCTCGGTGCGGCCGGGGCGGGCAAGACGATCCTGACCCTGCGCTTCGTCCTCGACTGGCTGGGCACCCGTACGCCGGACGAGCCCGTACCGGTGATCTTCAGCCTGGGATCGTGGGACCCGACCACCGTCTCCCTGCGCGACTGGATGTGCCACCAGCTGGTACGCGACCACGGCCTCGCCGTTCCTGCCGCGCACGGGGGGAGTCTGGCCGGCGCGCTGGTCGACACCGGCTGGATCCTGCCCGTCATGGACGGGTTCGACGAGATCGCCGGCGGCCTGCGGCGTGCAGCGCTCAAGGAGCTCGACCGCACCGCCACCCCGCTGCTCCTCACCAGCCGCCCCGGGGAGTACGCCGAGGCCGTGGAGACCCGCCCGTTCCCGAAGGCCGCCGTTGTCGAGCTGGACGACCTGTCCTTGGACGACGTCGCCCGCTACCTGCCCCTCACCAGTCGTCCGGGTCCGGACGGCGGTGTGCGCAGTACCGTGTGGGAACCCGTCCTGGACGAGCTGCGCAGGCAACGGCGCAGCCCGGGCGCGGAGAACCTGGCCAGGGTGCTCGTCACCCCGCTGATGGTCGCCATGGCCCGTGCCGTCTACAGCGAGGCCCCCCGGTCCGACCCCCTACGGCTCCTGGACACCGCCGCGTTCGCCTCCCCGGAGGCCCTGCAGAGGCATCTCCTGGCCGCGTTCACCCCGGCCGCCTACGAGCCCTCGCCGACCGACGGCGGCAGCGGCCGTCGTCGGCGGCGGCAGGACTGGAACCCCCGCCGTGCGCAGCAGTGGCTCGGCCACCTCGCCGCGCACCTGGACCGACTCGGCAGGGAGGGCACGGGCGTCCCGGCACGCGACCTCGCCTGGTGGCAGCTGGGCACCACGATGAGCCGTTCCTCGCGCATGCTCGTGATCGGATTTCTGGCCGCACTGGCCCTCGGGGTGACCACCGCAGTCGGGAACGTTCCCGTGGACTTGGTCGCGACGTCGTTCGGGCTCAGGTTCGCGCTCGTGCGGGGGCTCGTGGTCGGGGCCCTGCACGCGCTCGTGAACGGACTGTTCTTCGGGCTCGTGTACGGATTCGTGTCCCAGGGCGCGGCAGAGCCGTCGCGCGTACGCATCCAGGTTTTCGGCAGGACCGGGCACGGCCGTACGGGGGTCCTCCCCAGGTTCCGGCTGGGACTCGCGTGCGGGGTCCTGGCCGCGCTCGTGCTCTTGTTCCTGGACAGGGTCGTGGTCGAGTCCCTGGGTCTCGGGGACGGCCTGGACGGTGGGCTCGTGGGGGGCCTCGTGTTCGTGCCCGGGCTCGGGCTGGGGGTCGGGTCGGTGCTCGGGCTCATGGCCTGGCTGGAAGTTCCCGTCGACATCAGATCCGGTGTCAGTTCCTCGGAGCTGCTCGGCCAAGACCGCAGGAACGTGCTCTTCCATTTGCTGGTGTGGGCGCTCGTGTTCGGGACGGGAGCCGGATGCGCCAACGCATTCACGGCCGGGCCCGTGTGGGGACTCCTGGTGGGGCTCGCGTTCGGGATCGAAGCCGCCTTCGCGGGCGGACTCGCGTACGGACTCGCTTTCACCGCCTGGGGCCAGTGGGTGGCCCTCGCGCGCATCTGGCTGCCCCTCACAGGGCAGTTGCCCTGGCGGCTGGTCGCCTTCCTCGACGACGCGTGCGAGCGGGACGTACTGCGCCAGGCCGGCGCGGTCTATCAGTTCCGGCACGCTCAACTCCAAGATCACCTGACCCGGGTCTTTCTGGCGGGCCGCAACAGCGGCCTGCCGGCGGACGGGCCGGACCGGACCAAAACACCCTGACGGGAGTCAGCATGAGAACTGGCAAGCACACCCAGAACCCTCCGGTGCCGCGCAGCCCGCTTCGACTGGCCACGGTTGCAGCGGTTGCGGGCGGAGTGCTGGGACTCTCGGGAACCGGACCCGCTGCCGCGGACCCCGTGTCGCTCACACTGCGGTACACGTGCTCGACCGGGCTGATCGGGAATCTGCCCGTCATGGTGCGGATCCATTCGGATGTCCCTGAGTCGGCCGAGGCCGGAAAGCCCACCCGCACCTTTCCCGTCAGCGCTACGGTGCCGGTGCCCGCGGACGCTGCGAAGGCGCTGGGCGGGATCGGTGTGACGACCGTCGAGGGCACGGTGGAGGCACAGGTCCGCGTGGCGGCCCCGGAGGGGGACAGCTGGGTGAAGGTGCCGGTCGATGTGAAGGCGCGCATCCCGGCGGCCGGGTCCTTCCACGTCGAGGCGTCCGGCTCCGCACCGTCGCTCACATTCAGACAAGCGGGCAGCGCGTGGATCACCGTCGGCGACCTCGTCGCGCATCTCGCCCTGAAGGACGCGAAGGGCCACGTGGCCTACCCCGGCGAGATCGCCGCGCGGTGCACGCCGGATGCCGGGCAGAACAACGTCTTGGCGTCGTTCCGCATTACCGATGCCGATGCCGATGCCGATGCCGATGCCGGGACCGGGACCGGGACGGACACGGGCCAGGCCGCGTCCGGGGCGGCAGGCACTGCCGGTGCAGCAGCCGCTCCCGGCGCACCGCAGGCCGACCGGACCGCGTCGGGCCCCACCGAGCCCACACCGCAGAGCGCGCTCCCGGAGACCGGAGCCGACCGCGCCCCGTGGCTGCTCGGCGGCGCGGGCGCGCTGCTGGCTGCGGGCGCGGTCACCCTCTTCGCCGCACGCCGAACCCGTGCGGACGACGGCGTCGGCGATACCGCCGGTACCTGACCGGGAGACCAGGCTGATTCACGTCCGGGAGTCAACCCCGGGGAGCAGCTGGTGAACCAAGTGGGCTGCGACGAAAGGCGGTCGCACCCAGTCGCCTACAGCCAGTCGCGCTTCTTGAAGATGACGTAGAGGCTGACGCAGACCACGGCCATCAGCAGGATCGCGAACGGATACCCGCCCGCCCACTTGGTTCCCACGAGTGTGGGTGCAAAGAGGATGGCGGCCCACGAGGAGATCTTCTTGACGTCGTCACCCTCACACCACTGACCTGCGGAAATCGGCTTCAGAGGTGCCCCGACCTGCAACGATCCGCCTTTCAGGCCCTTTCGCGGTGCTGCCCGTTTGTACGGCCGATCCTCCCCAGCCGCTCCCCAATGGGGCTTCATTCTCCCCAGATTCTCCCCAGCGAGAGCGTGCACAGACGTCCCGCTACTGCGCACTGGGGCGTCTGTGCACGATGGGCTACGCAACATCGACTCCGTGCGCCCTGGCCAAACCGTTCAGCCCGTCGGCCCACCCCTGTCCGATTGCTCGGAGCTTCCACACTGGCCTCCCCTCGGGGGACGTGTGCCGGTACAGCTCCGCGATGACCATCGCTTTGATGGCGGGGTCGGCGGGTGGCTGGAAGGTCCATGCGGCGGAAGCGCATCCGATGGACAGCTCCGCGTAGGTGAGGGAGCCGCACGTCAGCCCGGTGTCGACGTCCATGTTGATCGCGATCGTCATGCGCTGGACGTGCTCGGGCAGGGCGGTGAGGTGGGCGGCGGCGCGTTCGACAGTATGCGCGCCATCGTGCTGCTTCCCCAGGAGCCGAGCGGCCCCGTCGGCGGCGGACGGCTGGTTGTAGAAGACGAAGTCGTCGTCGGAGGCGACTCGGCCCTGCGTGTCGGTGAGGAAGAGGGTGAGGTCGGCATCCGCGCCGTCGAAGCTGAACGCGATGTTCAGCCCTTCCCACGCCTCGTCGGGCAAGGTGAGGTTCTGCCCCGGCGTGAGTGCCGCCGGGGCGGCGAGAACGGGCTCGCTGATGACGGGTGGCTGGGCCGCGGACGGCGTCTGGGCTCTCCACTCGGCGAACGTGTGGATCCGGTAGTGGTCTGCGGCCGGCGCATCGTGGGCGGCGGGGACATTGGCAAGGAGGTCTCCGTCCAGGCCGGCCAGCGCGGTGTCAACCGAGGCGGCTTCGTCCTGGGCGTGGTCGAGCAGGCTTTGGAGGCCGGGCAGCCGACTGATGTCCAGCGGCTTGATGGTGCTCGACAGATTTCCGGAGGCGGTAGTGGAGACGGCACAGGCGACGTCCTGTCCGAGGTCGAGGAACCGCAGCGCGTCCTCGGGCTGCCGCCAGGGGCTCGTCTCGATGGCCTGGCGGGTCCACCGGCCGTACGCCGTGAACCCCAGCCGCTGGGTGTCCGGCATACGAGTGATCACTGCCAGGTCGATCGCGGTGATGCCTGGCGCGACGGAGAATCCCTCCTTGAGGGTGGCGATGACGTTGGAGCCCATGGCCGTAAGCCACCACAGGACCCGGTCCCGCTTCGTCAGCGTCTTCAGCGTGGGGCGTCCACTGGAGGTGACTCCAGGAGTCTGGTTGGGCAATGAGTCGATGTCGTGCTGCCGCATCACCACAGACATCACGGAGCCGTCCACTCCGACCGCACAGCCGGCTGCGGGGTTGTCGGAGAAGGCGTAGTTCACCGTCTCGCACACGGTCGCCTCGTCATTCGCGACGAGGGACTGCCACCATTGATGTGCCTCGGCGGCCAGCGTCCCGTGGATGCCGTTCAACCGTGCCTGCTCGGCGGCCAGGTACACCGGCGCGTCCGCCTCGGCCCGCCGCTTCGCCTCCACGCGCTCTGCCCGTGCGAACACGCCGAGCCCTGCCAGATGGAACGCCTTGGCCTCGGCCAGCGCCCAGGGCAGACCCAGCTGCGGGGGCCCGGGCACCGCTGGGGGGTGGACGGGAGTGAATGACTGCAAGTGCACGCTGGTCATCTGCTGCCGCAGTTCCCGCAAATGCGCTATCGCTGCGTCGCGTTCCGCCTCCTGCTGGGCCCGCTCGGCCTGTCGGCGAGCCCGTTCCAGCTGTGCGCCCGAGGGTACGGCGGCCCGCGGGCGCGAGCCGGAACGTGCAGGACGGCTCGTGGTGGTCCGGCGGCGTCCACTGCCCAGCGCGGTGGAGGCGTACAAGGGCCCCATGCCCGACGAAAGCGTCGTCCGTCCTCCGCCCACGTTCACGCGTGCCATCCGCGGCCCGACGGACGTCCGTACGCCCCGCGTCGAGACGCGAACGCTCAGCCCAGGCACACCAACGCGGAAACCGAATCCCATGGAGCCTCCCTCTCTGCAACAGGAATTCTGTCACCGGCCAGACCTCGGTGCTGGGGGTACGCAGCAATCCAAGTAAAGGGGAGGCAGCTTGCAATGCTGGTCTTGGCGGGAGCAGGACGATGCTGTGCGGAGGGACCTGGTCACCCATTGAATCGAGAACTCTCGCCTCAGGGTCGGCCACTGAGTCCTGCTTTTGGAGCAGGGCAGTGGCCGAACCAACCGTGCCCGAAGTCAGGATTGGCGTGCTGGACGTGCTGTTGACGGCGGCCGGGGCACCGGTCGGACTGGCTGGGCGGTTGGCTTTGTCGCGGTCGCGGTCGCGGTCGCCTTCGGCTGAGAGGCGGCGAGGTCGTTCAGGACCGCTTCGACCACCGGCCAGCACATATTGAGCGTGTCGCGGTCGGGCGTATGAGCATCACGGATCTCTTGGCGCGGATGGACGAAGTTCCGGTACCTGCGCAGCTCGTGGCAGAAGCGCTCGACGTCTGCACCGATCCATCCGGCCGTGTGGCAGGTTTTGATCAAGGTGTCCAGGTTCACCTTGTCCGGCGAAGTGTTGCCGAGTCGCGAGGCGTCACGTTCGCGGACCACTTGCACCATGACTCCCTCCAGCAGGCTTCCGAGCATGATGATGGCAGCCACGTGAGCACCATTGGCGTAGCAAGTACGCGCCTCGGCCAAGCGGTGTTGGAGCAGGTCGGCCATTTTCCTGTCGCGGATGAGATCAGCCATGGCAGCGGTGAGTTCGGCAGGGCCCTGGCTGCCAGGCTGGGCAAGGGAGGGATCGCAGGCGACGATGCGTGGGCGGCCACCTGGACTTTCCAGCCGCGCCCCCTCGTAGACCAAGAAGTTGTTGATCGCGGATACGACAGCAGGGAGCTGATCCGGTTCATCGAGGTACTCGCGAGGGTCTGCCAGGCGAAGCAGGACCCGCTCCAGGTCTGTGGGTTCTTCTCGGCGTTCGATGAGGCGGGCGAGCGTCCATTCCATCCTGTACTCGCCGTTGTACTCCGGTACCCGCTGCCAGCCGGCGCGCTCCAGGAAACGCTCGATCTGGAAGCCCTTGCGGTAGTAGAGGTGGTCGTCGCCGCAGATGACGCGCGCGAGCTCTTCCAGGGTGTTGGCGTCCAAGATGCCGAGTGGGGACTGCGTAGTCATGCCGAGCCTTCCGTGCTGTCGTCTGTTCCGTTGTCTTTGGCCTCGTGGGATGTGTCGGCCGGATTGTTCGCCCCTGGCTCCTCAGGAGGCTCCACCGTGTCATCGGCGAGGCCGTCGTCCGAGGAGAGATCGAGTGGAGTCCACCGTCTGCCGGTGTGCGCCGCGGACGACCGAGTTTGGCCGCTGCTCTCCCTAAACGTGGCCGGATGGATGCCGAGCCGCTTGAGCTCCTCCCACAGACCGGAGAGTGCTTCCTCGGGGTCGAATCGGAACTCGCTCTCGCGAATCCGCCAGAACGTCCAGCCGACACGCTGCAGTTCACGGTCGCGCCGTTGATCACGTCGAATCTGGTCGGGTGTCGAGTGGTACCGGTCCCCGTCGCACTCCACGGCCAGGCGCCCACGTGCCCCTACGACGACGAGATCAAGGCGCTTGTTCCCTGCCGGATACTGCGGGACGACGTGATATCCCCGGGCCTTCAGGCGCAGGTAGACCTGCTGCTCGAAGAGCGATTCGAAGGGCTTCTGCGGCACATCGCCCGCTACCTCTGCGATGTCCTCGGAGCCGGCAAGTGCGGATGGCGGGTTCTCCATGTAGGACAGGAGGTTGAGTCGCATGTCCTCCCTCTTCAATCGGTCCGGCGGTACCGAATAGAAGAGCCACATCTGGTCCTGCGCCCGGGACGCAGCGACGTTGTAAGCCTGTCGTTCGCTGCGGGCACCTCCCGTGATGCGCGGCGGATCGGTGACCACCATCGACAGCAGGATGACGTGCCGTTCGTCTCCCTGGAACGACGCCGGGCTGCCCACACGGATCTGGTGACGTTCAAGCATCGGCGCCGGGATACGTTCCTGGATGAGCTTTTCCAGGAGCTTGACCTGACCGATCGACCCCTGAAGGGTGATGACGCCCATGGTCCGGTCGCGATAGGCAGGGTCGGCTACGAGCCCGGCCAGGCAGTCGACAATGGCCTCGGCCTCCTTCGCGTTGCGGATCCTGCTGTCGCGCCCCTGGGTAACGGCCCCTTCGACGAAGTGGGTCACGAGGGGGTCGAGGCGCTCGCCGCCGTACTGGCGCAGAGGCTGCAGCTTGTTGTTGTAGAAGGTTTGCGAAGACCAGCCGATGATCTCCGGCATGCAACGGAAGTGCTCCTCCAACCGGATCACCTTCGGGAAGAAGGTGGACAGGAGCTGGTACAGGTTGGTGGAAGGTCCGTACAGCGTGCGCAGCCTCGGCGGCATGTCCGGCAGGTGCGAGACGAGCCGGTCATGGATCGCCTGGTGCCGGCCCATGCCACTGAGTGGGGGCGCGCACTGTTTGTCGTCTCCCACGACGATGACGCGGGGCGCCAGCCACAGCAGGAATAGGGCGTCCATGCCTGCCTGACTAGCCTCGTCGACGATGACGACGTCGAACGCGTCCCGCCTGGGCTGCACCATCTCGGCGACTTGGGAGATGGGCATGACCCACGCAGGGACTGCTTCCTGCGCCGTCTTCATAGCGTCGTACGCCGCAGCACGGTACCGGCCCGCACCGCGCCCCTTGCCCTTGCCGTACGAGGACATGTGGTTGCGGTACGCCTGGAGAGCCGACCGCTGCTCTTGCGTCATGCGATGCAGGCAGTGCCACCTTCCCCAGGTGGCAGCGAGTTCACCGGTGATGTCCTCCAGGTGACGTTCACACTGAGCCAGTTCGCCTTCGATCTGACGTTCGCGTCCCGGTGTGCGCTGACGGTGAACGAAGGCAGAGGCCACCGCCCAGGCCCATGCCTCAGCAAGACAGTCCAGGCGAGCTTCCCATGCCCGGTCACCAGGGTCGTGCGTCAGCTGGTCGGCGAGCAGCGGGTGGGCCCGTCGGACACTTTCGAGTAGCACGGCGCACCGACGCCGGCGGTGTTCACGCCGATGAGCCTCGCGCAGCGCCTCAAGTTCCTTGGCGTATCGGTCGACGTCCTGCTCCCGAACGGCTTGAGCGGCGGCCACAGCTTCGGTGGTGGAGTGGGAGCCGTCCACCGGTGTGCGCAGTTGCTCCTCCCAAGCAAGCAACTGGGAGGTAGCCTCGTCCGCCGCTCGTCGGCCGGAGACCGCAGAGAGGGCGTCGGCGAAGTCCTGCCATGCCGACCTGGAAGTGAGCGCGATGTGTATCCCGTGATGTACGAGCAGCCCGTCGATGCGCTCGCGGCCGACGCCGAACGTGTCGACATGTTCCAGGCGTGCGTACGCCTCCGTCAGCGACGCCAGCCGAACTTCCAGCGGCCCTTCGGATACGGGCACCTGCACTTGGCCCCACCGCTCCGCAAGCGTGGCAACGGCGGAGCGGGCGCGGAGGTGAGCAAGGGCGGCGTCGAGATCCTCCAGGGTCTCGGGTGAGTGACCGTTCACGGTGCACGAGTCGAGGAGGTCCTGCGCGGCCTTCTGCGCCCGCGAGGCACGGAAGCTACCGCGGGCTCGCAGCTTGCCACCCGAGACGAGGTGCTCGCGCAGCGCAGAACCCGCCGTAAGCATCGCATCCCCTTGTTCCGTGGAGAGCTGCCCGGGCACGGTGACGCGCGTCATCCCCTGTTCGTTCAGCCGCTCGGAGATGTCGACGAGTTGATCGGCAAGTCCGGAAACGCGGCGCCACAGCGCGAGATTCTCACGGGAGAGTCGGTCGGTGAGGGCCTTGGTGGCCCACTTGCCCTCGTCCCATTCTGTGGCCCGCGGAGACAGACCCAGATGGTGCAGAGCCGTACGGCAGGAATCCACGAGAGAGGTCAGCTCATCGGTGACAGAGCTGTCGAGCCTGGCAAGATCGCCGCGGATGCGGACCGCCCCGGAGGACAGGCCCTCGTCGGTGACGCGGCTGGCTGAGAGTGCCTGGGCCAAGGCTTCGGGGGAGGGGAGGCTGTCGGGGTCTGGCAGGGTGCCACCGGCGCGTGGCTCAGCCGAACCGTCGCGCAGCAGGCTCAGCAGTTCCACCGCTTGCGCGGGGGATAGCGGAGGGACAGACGGGGTCGGGCCGTCAGTCGGCACAAGACCGATCCAGGAGTGATGTCCGGCTTTTTCTTGCACACGCTGCACAATCGAGGCGAGAGTGCCGGCGTACCCGCGGGCGATCTCCGGGTGCACGTAGACCTCGGCCTCACGCAGGGCGATCACCTGCTCGGTGAGCGTGCTGATCCTTCCCCGAACCTCCTCCCGGCGGGCGGAGAGCCGGTGGATCTCGTCTTGCAGTTGTTCGGGGTCACTCGCGGCGACCTGATCGGTAAGAGCGTTGACCGTTCGCTCCAGCTCGTCCGCACCGTCCTGCCGTGCCGAGCTCAGCAGGAGGACGCACAGGTCCCGTACAGCGGGAGGAAGCTTGTCCCGCAGTACCGTCAGGGCCTGGTCGCGGGCGCTGGTCACCAGGACCCGCTGCCCCTGTGCCAGCAGCGCAGAGACCAGGTTGGCGATCGTGTGGGTCTTCCCGGTGCCAGGCGGGCCTTGGACCACCACGCCCGTATCGTGCTCCAGCCGCCGTAGAACACTGCGTTGACGTTCGTTGGTCTTTCCCGGGAACAGCGGGTCGTCTCCGAACAGGGGCGGAATCTCGTTGCCGTCCCAGTTCGCGCGCTCTTCGGAGTTCAGCGGCAGCACCAGCTGGGCGAGGCCCAGAGGAGCGTGTGCCTCGGAGGACACGCTGTCCGCGATCCGGTCGTAGAAGCCCAGCAGAGCATTGCGGTCCCGTGGGCGCAGCACAAGTGCGGGGGCGTACGTAAGACGAGCGCCTGCTTCGGGCTCGCGGGGCGGCTGCCACTCGGCACTGAAGGACACAGGCCGTTGCAGCACCCGCTCTTGCCATTGGGCCAACTGCTCCAAGGCCTCCGAACCAAGCAGGTGCAGTGACTGGCCCGCGATCTCCTCGGTGAGCGCGGCCGAGCGTTCGGGCGCCCATCCGTCATCGGTGTCGAGGAATGACTGATCCTCCAGCCGCACGGCTCCCTCGGCCATGAGCCGCACAGTGAGCCTGGCGGTCTTCCGGTCTACCAAGGTCTCCACACGGTGGGTGAGTAGATGACGGTGAATGGCGTCACCACGCGGATCGCTCCACGTCAAGAGCCCTGTGGCGAGAACGAGTTCCAGCTGATCATCCTGCTGGGTCAGCTTCTGGTGCCAGCCGTAGACCAGGTCGTACAGCTCGCGAAGCGCTCGCTCCGCGCGCTCCCTCTCCGCCCACTTCCGCCAGCGCGTCAGCCAGGGACCGTAGGCTCGGAGTACCTCGTCGGCATCCTCTCGGCGGACGGTCTGCTCCGAGGCCTGTTCCCAGGACTGGCTGCCGTCTGCCGCTTGCACGAGTTCCTGACCCGGTCCTTCAGCCTCGAGCGGCGGGTCACCGCCGTCCGCGTCCTGGCAGCGTTCTGTGGACACCCATCCATCGAGCAGATCGGGGAGGGAGGGCGGCGATGTCTGCGGAACGTGCTCAAGCGAGAACAGCAGCCCGTCGTGTCGGTCGGACGGGCGTCGCACCGAGGGGGGCATGGCGACCAGCCATAACCGCTCCCTGGAGCGGCGGTCATCGCGAAGTCGTTGGTTGCTGCTCTGCACGACCTCCTTGAGGAAGCCGATCAGACTGGCGGTCTGGCCGATGACGTCGGGGTTCTTCGCGTGACGTCGCGGTTCGTTCACTTTTCTCCTCCCGGCTGGTGGCGAACGTTCCAGGATCGGGATGAGCAGCAGCAGGGGCAACCTGTCACTGGAAAATGGCGAAATATGAGCTTCGTATGGGCTGAATCACCTTGATCCCAGCGAGTACCTCGTGGAGATCCGCCGGCCGCCAGTGCCCGTGCCCGTGCCCGTGCCCCGATGGTCTTGGTATGCGTGGGGCCAATCAATCCGGGAGCTTGAGATTTGGTTGCCCGAGCGAGTTCCAGGCCGCCCCGATGGCGCAGTCCATCTGAAGGGGCGCATGGGTGGGGATGACAGGGTGCAAGGCTGATCGGTTGACGGGGTAAGGCCTTCTACGTGCTTGCCAAGGGGCAGGTGGCACTCTGATCAGCGCGGGCTGGTAGGACAACGCGAAGCGTCGTCGGCGGCAGCCCACCCTCGGTGTCGCCCCCTTGCTTCCAGGGAGCGACACCGGCCATGCAGCCCTCAGGCCTGTGGCAACACCCGCATGGCGAGTACAGAGCCGTCCTGGTGGACGGATACGGGGCCGTCCCACTCCGAATCCCAGGCAAGGAGGGGCCAGGTCCTCCGCTGGGCGTGGATCTCCGTGCGGTACTGCTCGACACGGCCTTTCGCGAGGTGGTGGAAGAGGTCGCTCGCGACGCCGGAGAAGGCCTCGACCCGTGTCCTGTTGAGGCGGAACACGTGGTCGGTGCCAACGAAGTCGATGTCGAGGAGCCGTTGGTTCGCGTCCTGGACGCTATCGGTGGCTGCGTGTGTGGGGTCGGTGAAGTGGCGTCGGCCCAGGCTCGTCCGGCCGGTCGGGACCGAGGAGGCCGACGGCTCCGCTCGCGTACACTTTCATGCATTCGCAAGAGCCAAGTTGATCAACAGTGCTGGTGTCCGGTCTACAGCCAGTCGCGCTTCTTGAAGATCACGTACAGGCTCGTGCAGACCACCGCCATCAGCAGGATTGCGAAGGGGTAGCCCGCCGCCCAGTGGAGCTCCGGCATGGTCTCGAAGTTCATGCCGTAGATGGTTCCCACGAGTGTGGGTGCGAAGAGGATGGCGGCCCAGGAGGAGATCTTCTTGATCTCCTCGTTCTGTTCGAAGCCGGCTTCGGCCAGGGCGCGCATTTCGGCGTTCTGCTGTTGGGAGACCAGGGTGGCGTTGACCGTCAGGATGTCCGTCAGAGCCTGGCGGAAGCCGTCCACGCGTTCGCTGGTGTGGGTGACGTGGTCGGCCACGTCGCGGAGGTAGCGCTGGAGTTCCTCGTCCGTGCCGTACTTTGCGAAGCCGGCCATCAGGCCGTGGAGCATGCCGACCAGGGGGCGGGTGGCGCGCTGGAACTCGACCATTTCGCGGGAGAGTTCGTAGATGCGGCGGGAGACCTCCGGGTCGCCGCGGAAGACCTCCGTCTCGATCTCGTCCATGTCGTTCTGGACGCCTGCGACGACGGGCGCGTAACCGTCGACCACCGCGTCGAGGATCGCGTACAAGGCGGCCTCGGGGCCGAGGGAGAGGAGCTCCGGGGTCTCCTCCATGCGGCGGCGGACCGCGGAGAGGTCCGGGGCGGCGCCGTGGCGGACCGTGATCAGGAAGTCCGGGCCGACGAAGATGTGCAGCTCGCCGAACTCGACCTCCTCCGGGGCGTCGAGGTAGCGTGCCGCGCGCAGGACGACGAAGAGGGTGTCGCCGTAGCGCTCCAGCTTGGGGCGCTGGTGGGCCTCGAGGGCGTCCTCGACGGCGAGCTCGTGGAGGTTGAACTCGGCGGCCAGGGAGTGGAGCTCGGGCTCGGTGGGGCGGTGCAGGCCGATCCAGGCCATGCCGTCGGGCTGGTCGCGCAGCTGGCGGAACGTCTCCGCGAGGGTCGCGGGGGAGGCGATGCGCCGGCCGTCGCGGTAGACGGCGGAGTCGATCACGCTGCGGTGGTTCGGGGGAGGGGCCGGCGCCGGCGCGGGCTTCGGGCCGTCCGGCGGGGATGCGGGCGGCGAGGCGGGTGGGGGTGCGGGGCGGCGCCATCCCGGGCCCGGGCGCTTCCCGGACGGCGAGGGGCGGCGGTCTGGGCGCTCCGACATCGCAGGTCAGCTCCCGGTCGAACGTGCGTATCGAATGTGTGTGTCGAACGTGGATTTCGAACGTGGATTCGGGCAATGAGTGGGTTTCAAGGATATTGGGGCCTCCCCCTTGCGGACAGTATCTGTCCGCAAGGGGGAGTAGCTTGCTGTCCATGGCCTCCCGGACTGCGCATCCCGTACTCGATACCCGTTCACTGAACCGTGCCACGCTCGCCCGCCAGTTGCTCCTGAGCCGCGCCGCAATGTCCGCGCAGGACGCCGTCGCGCACCTGCTCGGACTCCAGGCGCAGAACGTGAAGCCGCCCTACTTCCAGCTGCACGCCCGCCTCGCCGGATTCCGGCCCGCCGAGCTCGCGGAGCTGATGGAGTCCCGGCAGGTGGTCCGGATGGTCACCATGCGGTCCACCATCCACACCCACACCGCCCAGGACGCGCTGACCCTGCGGCCGCTCGTCCAGGGCGCCCGGGACCGGGAGGTCAGCTACTTCCGCAAGGGCCTCGTCGGAGTGGATCTGGAACGGCTCGGCGAGCTCGCGCGGGCGTTCGTCCAGGCCGAGCCGCGCACCATGGGCGAGATCCGGGAAGAGCTGCTCACACAGTGGCCGGACGCCGATCCGCAGTCCCTGTCCGTCGCCGCGCGGTGCCGGCTCCCGCTCGTCCAGGTCACGCCCCGCGGGGTGTGGGGACGCAGCGGGCAGGTACGGCTCACCACCCTGGAGCAGTGGCTCGGCACGCCCGCCGCGCCGGTACCGCAGACCGTGGACGACGTCGTACTGCGCTACCTCGGCGCCTTCGGGCCCGCCTCCGTCAAGGACATGCAGGTCTGGGCCGGGCTGACCCGGCTGCGGGAGGCCTTCGAGCGGCTGCGCCCGCAGCTGGCCGTCTTCCGCGACGCGAACGGCGTCGAGCTGTTCGACCTGCCCGACGCGCCCCGGCCCGACGCCGACACCCCGGCCCCGCCCCGCTTCCTCCCGGAGTTCGACAACCTGCTGCTCTCCCACGCCGACCGCACCCGCGTGGTCGCCCCCGAGATCAAGGGGCGCACCTGGGTGGGGAACCAGTCCTACCGCACCCTCCTCGTGGACGGTTTCGTCGGCGGGCTGTGGCGACTGGAGGCGGGGACGCTGACCGTGGAGCTCTTCGGGAAGGCCTCGACGGCGCAGAAGGATGAAATCGTCGCCGAGGGGGAGCGGTTGATCGCCGGCATGGCGGACCAGGACGGCCGTGGCTCCGTGCGCTTCGGGTCAATCAGCGGCTGACGCCGCTCTGGTGGGGCGTACGGCCGGCACGGCACGATGCCTCCCATGACGCACAACATCCCCGAGAACGCCGAGAACGCCGCGCACGCCGCGAACACCGCGCCCGCCGAGGCCGGCTTCACCAACCCCGGTGCCACCGCCGAGTTCCTGGCCGCACGCGACTTCCTGCTCGAACGCCGCGGGGACTACGAAGCCGCCCACGCCGCATTCACCTGGCCGCGGCCCGAGCGCTTCAACTGGGCCCTGGACTGGTTCGACCACATCGCCACGGGCAACGGCGCCGACGCCCTGCGCATCGTCGAGGAGGACGGCACCAGCCGGTCCGTCTCCTTCGGGGAACTGTCCGTACGCTCCGGCTCCGCCGCCAACTGGCTGCGCGACCAGGGCGTCGCGGCCGGCGACCGGCTCCTGGTCATGCTCGGCAACCAGCGCGAGCTGTGGGAGGTCATGCTCGGCGCGATGAAGCTGCGCGCCGTCGTCATCCCCGCCACCCCCCTCCTCGGTGCGGCGGACCTGCGCGACCGCATCGAGCGCGGCCACGTACGGCACGTCGTCGTGCGGGCCGAGGACGCCGGCAAGTTCGACGAGGTCCCCGGCACCTACACCCGGATCGCCGCCGGAGCGGACGTACCCACCGGATGGCGCCGGCTCGAGGACATGTACGCGGCCGACCCCCACTTCAGCCCGGACGGCGAGACGCTCTCCACCGACCCGCTGATGCTCTACTTCACCTCCGGGACCACCGCCCGCCCCAAGCTCGTCGAGCACACGCACGCCTCGTACCCCATCGGGCACCTCTCCACCATGTACTGGCTCGGGCTGCGCCCCGGCGACGTGCACCTCAACATCGCCTCGCCCGGCTGGGCCAAGCACGCGTGGTCCAACCTCTTCGCCCCGTGGAACGCCGGTGCCACCGTCTTCGTGCACAACTACACCCGCTTCGACGCCGAGCGGCTGATGGCCGAAATGGACCGGCACGGCGTGACCACCTTCTGCGCCCCGCCCACCGTGTGGCGGATGCTGATCCAGTCCGACCTCACCAAGCTCCGTACGCCTCCGCGCGAGGCCGTCGCCGCGGGCGAGCCGCTCAATCCCGAGGTCATCGAGAAGGTCCGCGAGGCCTGGGGCGTCACCATCCGCGACGGTTTCGGCCAGACCGAGACCACCCTCCAGGTCGGCAACTTCCCGGGGGTCCCCGTCAAACCCGGCTCGATGGGGCGTCCGGCGCCCGGGTACGAGATCGTGCTCCTCGACCCCGTCACCGGCAAGGAGTCCCCCGACGAGGGCGAACTCTGCGTGGACCTGCGCCGCCGGCCCGCCGGGGTGATGACCGGCTACCGGGACGACCCGGAGCGCACCGCCGAGGCCATGGCGGACGGGCTCTACCGCACCGGCGACATCGCCTCGCGCGACGAGGCCGGGTACCTCACCTACGTGGGCCGCTCGGACGACGTCTTCAAGGCCTCCGACTACAAGATCAGCCCGTTCGAGCTGGAGAGCGCCCTGCTGGAGCACGAGGCCGTCGCCGAGGCCGCCGTGGTCCCGGCTCCCGACCCGCTGCGGCTGGCCGTGCCGAAGGCGTACATCGCGCTCGCCGCCGGCTGGGAGCCCGGGCCGGAGACCGCGCGGGCGCTGTTCGCGCACTCCCGCGCGGTGCTGTCCCCGTACAAGCGGATCCGCCGCATCGAGTTCGCGGAGCTGCCGAAGACCGTGTCCGGCAAGATCCGCCGGGTGGAGCTGCGGGAGCTCACCGCGGCCGGCTCGGGGGCGGAATACGACGAGTCCGAGCTCGGCTGAGTCCGGTCCTGGTGCTGCCGGGGGCGGCCGACCGGAAGGCCGGCCCGCCCTCCGTACGGTCGGTCAGGCCGGCAGCTGCGCCTCGATCGCGGCGATGACCTCGGGGGACTCGGGCTCGGTGCGCGGACGGAAGCGTGCCACGACCTCGCCGGCCGGGGAGATCAGGAACTTCTCGAAGTTCCACTGGATGTCACCCGCCTCGCCGTCGGCGTCCGGGGTCTTCACCAGCTCCTGGTACAGCGGGTGCCGGTTCTCGCCGTTGACCTCGGCCTTCTCCAGCATCGGGAAGGTGACGCCGAAACCTGCCGCACAGAAGGTCGCGATGTCCTCGGCGTTGCCGGGCTCCTGCTCGCCGAACTGGTTGCAGGGCACGCCGACGACGGTGAAGCCCTTCTCCTCGTACTTGAACTGCAGCCGGGCCAGTCCCGAGTACTGCGGGGTGAGACCGCACTGCGAGGCGGTGTTCACCAGCAGGATCGCCTTGCCCTTGTGGGCCGCCAGGCTGGTGGGCTCGTCGGACAGGGTGGTCAGCGGGATGTCGTACAGGCTCATCGGGCTCTCCTCGGCAGGCAAAGGGGGCAGGCACGCAGGCAAGCGGGCACGCAAGCAAGCAACCAACGGGTACGGATATGTGTTCCGAGCCTACGTCCTGCCCCGCGTCCTGACGGAGCAGGCCGGCCCCGCCCCCGACACCGGCTAGGCCCCCGCGCCCACCAGCCGGTCCGCCGGGTCGTTGACCGGCTGCGGCATGCCCGTGAGGTCCATGACGAACAGCGGTATCCCGAGGTCGTCCGCGCGCGAGCGGGCGTCCTCCGTATATCCCGCGAGCGCGAAGTAGATGCTGGTCGCGGAGGCCGTCAGTCCGTTCAGCCAGACGCATTCCACGGCCCGCAGCCCGGCCGGCGCGGTGGTCGGGTCCACCTGGGCCACGAGCCCGGGCGCCCGCAGGTCCACGGCAGCCGAGGGGATGGGCCGCCCGTCGGGCTGCCGGACGTCCTGGAAACCGAGCCACCGCAGGTACAGCGCTGCCGTGGCCACCGCGTCCCGGGCGGTACGGATGGTCACCGGGCGGAACGCCGGCCGTGGCACCGGCGCCGCCGACGGCTGCCCGGGGACCGGTCCGGACGTGCCGGACGTGCCGGGTGTGCCACCCTCGCCGTCCGCCCCGCCTGACCCGGAGGATCCGCCTGACCCGGAGGATCCGGCGGCGCCGGCCGACCCGTCCCGCCTCGGTGCGCCCGGCCGCCCCGGACCCGCTTCCCGTTCCTGCCCGCGTACGCCGGGCCGGAACGGAGGCAGCCCGTCCCGTACGCCGGTCCCCGACACCGACCCCGTCTCCACCGGGTGCACCGGAATCCGCACCACCGTCCCGCATGACGCGCAGCCCAGCTCGGGGTGCGGCCACTCGCTCACCCGCCCGCAGGCCGTGCACCGCACCGCCACCCAGGTGTCCGACCAGGTGCGGTGCGTCAGCGGCAGGGGCGGCGCCGCGAGGTCCAGGGGCGGGGTGACCGGGCTTCCGCAGGCGCACGGGAAGACCGGGGCGGCGTAGCCGTTCTCGCGCAGGCATGCCGGGCAGCGCACCGGTACCGCTTCCGCCATGAGTGCTGGGCCCCCTCCGTCGCCGTCCGTAGGTCCATGCTCCACCACCTGCCACCGACGGGCGGGCCTGCCCTCGATTTTCCCCTCATATTCGGCCGGGTCCCGGTGGTTCGTACAACTCGCTTGCGTGAGACGCGGCATTTGGTGTGTTCCGGGGTGCTGAAGCTCCTTGACGTGCGGGGACTGGCCGCTTAGCTTGTTCCGTATAGCAGAACAAAACTTCCGGATTGTGGAAACGCCCCGGGAAGCAGTCTGACCGCCAGACCCGCAGGAGAACTCGATGCCTCGTATGACAGCCGCCGCCGCTGCAGTGGAGATCCTCAAGCGCGAGGGCGTTTCGCAAGCGTTCGGCGTGCCCGGCGCTGCGATCAACCCGTTCTACCGCGAGCTCAAGAACGTCGGTGGCATCAACCACACCCTCGCCCGCCACGTCGAGGGCGCCTCGCACATGGCCGAGGGCTACACCCGTACCAACCCGGGCAACATCGGCGTCTGCATCGGTACGTCCGGCCCCGCCGGCACCGACATGATCACCGGCCTGTACTCGGCCATCGCGGACTCCATCCCGATCCTGTGCATCACCGGTCAGGCTCCGGTCGCGAAGCTCCACAAGGAGGACTTCCAGGCCGTCGACATCGCCTCGATCGCCAAGCCGGTCACCAAGGCCGCGACCACGGTCCTCGAGGCCGCGCAGGTCCCCGGCGTCTTCCAGCAGGCGTTCCACCTGATGCGCTCCGGCCGTCCGGGCCCGGTCCTGATCGACCTCCCGATCGACGTCCAGCTGACCGAGATCGAGTTCGACCCGGACCTGTACGAGCCGCTGCCCGTGCACAAGCCGGCCGCCACGCGGAAGCAGGCCGAGAAGGCCATCCAGTTCCTGCTGGAGTCCGAGCGTCCGCTGATCGTCGCCGGCGGCGGCATCATCAACGCGGACGCATCCGACCTGCTGGTCGAGTTCGCCGAACTGACCGGCGTTCCCGTCATCTCCACCCTGATGGGCTGGGGCACCATCCCCGACGACCACGAGCTCGCCGCCGGCATGGTCGGTGTCCAGACCTCGCACCGCTACGGCAACGCGACGTTCCTCGAGTCGGACTTCGTCCTCGGCATCGGCAACCGCTGGGCCAACCGTCACACCGGGTACAACCTGGACGCGTACCTCGGCGACCGGAAGTTCGTCCACGTCGACATCGAGCCCACCCAGCTCGGCAAGATCTTCGCCCCGGACCTCGGCATCGCCTCCGACGCCAAGGCCGCGCTGGAGATCTTCATCGAGGTCGCCAAGGAGCTCAAGGCCGAGGGCAAGCTGCCCGACTTCAGCGCGTGGGTCGCCTCCCACCTGGAGCGCAAGGCCACGCTGCAGCGCCGTACGCACTTCGACAACATCCCCATGAAGCCGCAGCGCGTCTACGAGGAGATGAACAAGGCCTTCGGCCCGGAGACGCGCTACGTCACCACCATCGGCCTCTCCCAGATCGCCGGCGCGCAGATGCTGCACGTCTTCAAGCCGCGCCACTGGATCAACTGCGGTCAGGCCGGCCCGCTCGGCTGGACCATCCCGGCCGCGCTGGGTGTCGCCACCGCCGACCCGCAGACCCCGGTCGTCGCCCTCTCCGGCGACTACGACTTCCAGTTCATGCTGGAGGAGCTGGCGGTCGGTGCGCAGCACAAGATCCCGTACGTCCACGTCCTGGTGAACAACGCCTACCTCGGCCTGATCCGTCAGGCGCAGGGCGGCCTCGGCATCAACTTCGAGGTCAACCTGGAGTTCGAGAACATCAACGCCCCGGAGCTGGGCGTCTACGGCGTCGACCACGTCAAGGTCGTCGAGGGTCTCGGCTGCAAGGCGATCCGCGTCACCGACCCGAACGAGCTGGGCGCCGCCTTCGAGGAGGCCAAGAAGCTCGCCGCCGAGTACAGCGTCCCGGTGGTCGTCGAGGCCATCCTGGAGCGTGTCACCAACATCTCGATGAGCAAGACGGTCGACATGAGCGACGTCACCGAGTTCGAGGAGCTCGCGACCGAGCCGGGCCACGCCCCGACCGCGATCCGCCCGCTGGCGGTCTGACGGCCAAGGCAGCAGCAGCGGCTGTACGTTACGGCCCCCGTCCCTCCACCAGGAGGAACGGGGGCCGTTCCGCATGCGCCCTCCCGGCGGCCGCCCCGGCCCTCTCGGCCTGCCTCTTCCCCCCTCGGGCCCGCGCCCGGGGGAACGCCGGTCGGCATACTGCTGTGATGGACAGATCAATGGCCTCGTGGCGCAACACGACGCACGACTGGGCAGGTTCCGTGGACGCCGGCCACCTTGCCCACATCCGTGAGAACCAGGCCGTATTCGCCCCTGGCGGCCTTCCCCACCTGCTCCTCGAAGTCGTCGCCTACGCGGCCGACGAGGCGGAGTGTGTCGGCGGGGGGCGTTGCACGGTCACGCTCCACGCCGACGGCTCGGTGTCCGTGGCGGACGAGGGCCGGGGCACCGACACCCGCCTCGACGATCACGGCCGACCGGTGAAGAAGCCGATCATGGCGACGAAGGACCTCCGGTTCTTCGATCACCCCGACGCGCAGATCCTGCCCGACGGCCACCCGCGGCGCGGCATGTCCGTCGTCGCGGCGCTCAGCGAGTGGCTCGTCCACACCAACCGCCGCGCGGGCGGAGCCTGGCTCCAGCGCTACGAGCACGGCGTTCCCGCGACGGACCTGACACCGATCACCGCCGACGGCAGGACGGGTACGACCGTCCACTTCAGCCCCGCCGAGCCGCTGCGCGCGGCGACCGGACCCGCATCGGGCGAACTGGCCGCGCTCATTGCGCCGTGGCCGCATCTGTCCGTCGACGTCATCGACCGCCGCGCATGACAAAGCGCCGAGTCACGGGACCGTCCGTGACTCGGCGCTTTGGGTTTGACCGCCCGACGGTACGAGGCTGGCGCGACAGGACATTCGCATCGCCGGGCGGAGTCGTTGGGGAGGCTGTCCTCATGTACAGAGGCTGTCCTCATGTACAGGGGACCCTGTGCGTGGCCCCTGTACATGAGGAGTGGCTGGGACCGCGACGGGCGGTGACGAGAGCTTCGGCTTCGTCTCCCTCAGGTCAAGAGACGGGCCTCGGCACCCATTACCACCGCACTGGCTCACACGCCCGTCGCGGTCCTCGTCCGGCCCTTGCCGCGTACCACCCCTCATCCGGGTCCGCGGTTCGGGCTCGGCACCGGGGACCTGACCTCCCGCCAGGTCCCCGGTGCAGCTATTCGGCTCAGGCGTCGCGCAGGGCGCGGACGGCCTCCTCGACGCGCTTGCCGTAGTCGGCGTCCGCGGCGTGGAAGTGAGCCAGGTTCTTCTCGATGACGTCCTCGAGGGTGACCTGAGACAGGCCGCCGGCGATGTTCGCCACCAGACGCTGCTTCTCGGCCTCCGACATCAGGCGGTAGAGCTCACCGGCCTGGAAGAAGTCGTCGTCCTTGGTGTGGGCCGGGGCCTCGTGGGTGCCCGTGTAGCCGGAGACGGCCTTCGGGGCGCCGAGCGCCAGACCGGTCTCGGCCGGGCCCTGGTACGAGTTGGGCTCGTAGTTCTTGTCGTGGCGCGAGCCGTTGCGCAGCGCCATGACGCCGTCGCGGCCGTAGTTCTCGGCCTTCGTCGCCTTCGGGGCGTTGACCGGCAGCAGGGTGTGGTTCACACCGAGGCGGTAGCGCTGGGCGTCGGCGTACGCGAAGAGACGGCCCTGGAGCATCTTGTCCGGCGAGGCGGTGATGCCCGGGACGAAGTTGTTCGGGGAGAAGGCGGACTGCTCGACCTCGGCGAAGACGTTGTCCGGGTTGCGGTCGAGGACCAGACGGCCCACGCGCTGCAGCGGGTAGTCGCTGTGCGGCCACACCTTGGTGAGGTCGAACGGGTTGAAGCGGTACTCCGCGGCCTCGGCGGCCGGCATGATCTGGACGTACAGGGTCCAGCTCGGGTTCACACCGCGCTCGATCGCCTGGAGCAGGTCGGTCTGGTGCGAGTTCGCGTCCTTGCCGACGAGCTCGGCGGCCTGCTCGCCCGACAGGCAGCGGATGCCCTGGTTCGTCTTGAAGTGGTACTTGACGAAGAAGGTCTCGCCCTGCTCGTTCGTCCACTGGTAGGTGTGGGAGCCGTAGCCGTTCATGTGGCGGTACGACGCGGGGATGCCGCGGTCACCCATCAGCCAGGTGATCTGGTGCGTCGCCTCGGGGGCGTGCGCCCAGAAGTCCCAGACGTTGTCCGGCTCCTGCTTGCCCGTGAACGGGTCGCGCTTCTGGGAGTGGATGAAGTCGGGGAACTTGATCGGGTCCTTGATGAAGAACACCGGGGTGTTGTTGCCGACGAGGTCGTAGTTGCCCTCTTCGGTGTAGAACTTCAGCGCGAAGCCGCGCGGGTCGCGGACCGCGTCCGCACCACCCAGCGAGTCGGCCACGGTGGAGAACCGCAGGAAGGTCTCGGTCTTCTTGCCGACCGTGTTCAGGAACGCGGCGCTGGTGTACGCGGTGACGTCGTCGGTCACCTCGAAGTGGCCGTACGCGGCCGAGCCGCGGGCGTGCACCACGCGCTCCGGTATGCGCTCACGGTTGAAGCGGGCAAGCTTCTCAAGCAGCTGCTGGTCCTGGATCAGCAGCGGGCCACCGACGCCGGCGGTGGCGGAGTTCTGGTTGTCGGCGACCGGGGCGCCGGACTCGGTCGTCAGCGTGCGCTTCGACATGGTGACCTTCCGTACGGGAACCTGCTGACGGAAAGCGTCTTCCGTCATGCGGAACAGCCTAATTTCAGGCCGAACGCAGCGTCAACAGTTTGTTGAACAAAGATGGAGAGAGGTGATCCGGACGGTGCCGGCGCTTGGGCGCGACAGGACAGGTGTCAGCACCGGCACCATCCGGAAACTCAGGCCCCCGAACGGGGGAGGAGCGGCGGCCCGGCGAGCGGGCCGCGGGCTCAGATCTGGGCGCCGGAGAGGCGCTCGACCGCGCGCAGCAGAGCCGAGTGGTCCAGGCCGCCGTCACCCTGGGCGCGCAGCGAGGCGACCAGCTGGGCGACGACCGCGCCGACCGGGAGGGCCGCACCGACGTTGCGGGCGGCGTCGGTGACGATGCCCATGTCCTTGTGGTGCAGGTCGATCCGGAAACCGGGCTTGAAGTCGCGGTTCAGGAAGTTGTCCTTCTTGCGGGTCAGGACCGTGGAGCCGGCCAGACCGCCGTTGAGGACGTCCAGGGCGGCCTGGAGGTTCACGCCCGACTTCTCGAGGAAGACGACGGCCTCGGCGCACGCCTGGATGTTCACCGCGACGATGAGCTGGTTGGCGGCCTTCACCGTCTGGCCGGAGCCGTGCGGACCGCACAGGACGATGACCTTGCCGAGCGCCTCGAGGATCGGCAGCGCCGCGTCGAAGTCGGCCTGCTCGCCACCCACCATGATCGACAGTACGGCCTCGATGGCGCCGGCCTCGCCGCCGGACACCGGGGCGTCGATGACGCGGATGCCCTTGGCGGCGGCGTTCTTCGCGAGGTCGATCGAGGTCTGCGGGGTGATCGACGACATGTCGATGATCAGCGCGCCGGACTTCGCGTTCTCGAGGATGCCGTTCTCACCGTAGGAGATGGCCTCGACCTGCGGGGAGGCGGGCACCATGGTGATGATGACGTCGGCGTCCTTGACGGCCTCGGCGATCGAGCCGGCGGCGGAGCCGCCGGCGGCGGCCAGGCGGTCCAGCTTGTCCTGCTCCAGGGTGAAGCCGGTGACCGAGTAGCCGGCCTTCAGGAGGTTCTCGGCCATGGGGGAGCCCATGATGCCGAGCCCGATCCAGGCAATCGACGGGAGCGCAGCGGGGTTGCTCATGATGAGGGTCCTTCTCTTAATGCTTTGTACGAAAAGTTCGTGACGTGCCTGGCTGATCGCCTGGACTTTGTCCGCCTACTTCGCGGCGCGGGCCTCGGCCGGCAGCCATGCGAAGGACGCGGCAGCGTCGGCGGCCTTGTACTCCAGGCCTACGTAGCCCTCGTATCCGGCCTTCTTCAGCTGGTCGAGCAGCTCCTCGAGGGGCAGCTCGCCGGTGCCGGGGGCACCTCGTCCGGGCTTGTCCGCGATCTGGACGTGCCCGGTCTTGGCGGCGTACTTTTCGATGACCTCGGAGAGGTCCTCATCGTTCATCGCCAGGTGGTACAGGTCGAGCAGGAACTTGGCGTTGCCGAGACCGGTGGCCTCGTTCACCTTGTCCACTACCTCGATGCCGGCCGGGGCGCTCACCAGCGGGTAGAGCGGCGACTCGGGCTTGTTGAGGGTTTCGATCAGGAGGATCGCGCC
This sequence comes from Streptomyces sp. NPDC032745, assembly GCF_055579465.1. NCBI lineage: Bacteria > Bacillati > Actinomycetota > Actinomycetes > Kitasatosporales > Streptomycetaceae > Streptomyces > Streptomyces sp. NPDC032745. The sequence continues at coordinate 100,965 of NZ_JBVING010000019.1, forward strand.
GACGCGGTCCGCGGCCCGGGCCGCCACGACCAGGTTCTTCAGGGCGAGCTCGTCCTGAACGGCCGGGTCCACCCCTTCGACGCGGTTGCCGTAGAGGGCGTTCAGCGCCTTGCAGCCGACCGAGGCTGCGAAGTCCGCGGCCACGTTGATGTTGGCGTTGAAACGGTCCGACTCCTCACCGGGTACCGAGACCGCACCGCGGTCCGGGCCCGGCAGCTGGCCGGCGTAGAAGTTCAGGCCCACCAGCTGGGTGCCGGCGTCCTCAAGAGCCTTCTTGAGGGCGTCGAGTTCCGCCTGGGCGGGGGTGGGGGTCTCGATCCAGGGCCACCACAGCTCGACCGCCGTGAAGCCCGCCGCGGCGGCAGCCGCGGGACGCTCCAGAAGCGGGAGTTCCGTGAAGAGGATCGAAAGGTTCACATCGAAGCGCTGGTCCGTGTATCCCATGAGGGGTGTGCGCTCCTTCCGTATTGCGGAAGTTAGTTTCTGCTTGATGGAAGACTGCATCGGGCTCGTCGTAGATGTCAAGTACGGACTGCCGAAAAAAGCTGACCGGGAGGTAGCTTGACCAGCGTGCGATTGAGAGTGGAGTTCACGACCGAGCCCTTCGATCTCGAAGAGGCCCCTGCCCATGCCGTGGCCGCTCGCGAGGTCATCCAGAAGGCCCAGCTGGACGCGGTGGACGTAGGTCCGTTCGGCAACACCGCCGAGGGTGACGCCGACGAGGTGCTGACCGCGGTGGCCGCGCTGCTGCGCGACTCGCTGGAGTCCGGGGCCACGCGCGTCTCGCTCCAGGTCAACGTGATCGGGGAGGACACCCCATGACCGAGCCCCGCGACCACCCGTTCGTCACCGCGGTCAAGCCGCTGGTCGACGCGATGGGCGGCGAGCTGATGGATCCGGCCCAGGCCCTGCCCGACGACGTGGTCCTGTCGTGGGAAGGCCGGGAGCTGCTGGCCGTGCGCCTGCCCCAGCTGTCCGACTCGCTGGACCACATCCTGGCGGCGCTGGAGCGCCGGCACGGCGTACCGTTGTCTCAGCTCGACCGGAAGTCCAAGCAAGACGTCGTCCGGATACTGGAGGCGCGCGGCGCCTTCTCCGTCCGGCACGGCGTGGAGACGGTCGCGGGCGCCCTGGGCGTAAGCCGCTTCACGGTCTACAACTACCTGAACAGGGAAAACCCCAACAAGAACAGCAAGGCGTGAAGCCTGCTTGACCCGCTGTGACGAGCCGCCGCCCAATTCATCCGGGCGGCGGCTTTTGTGTACGGGAAGTTTCAACAAAGTGTTGACGCCGTGTTGTCGAGGGCGTTAGCTATGCCCAGCCCGTCAAAGCAACAACAGGCCACGGAGGCCTACCGTGACTTCGAGTCCGACCCCGGGTCTCACCCGGTTCAACGCCTTGGACGACGGCGCGGCCACGGCCGAGCTGCACGAGGTGTGCGCCAGTTCGGCATGGGGGAGCAAGCTGCTCGCCCAGCGCCCCTTCGCCACCGCCGACTCCCTGTTCTCCGCGAACGAGGCCGCCATGGCCGAGCTCACCGCCGAGGACCTGGCCGAAGCGATGGCAGGCCACGCGCCGATCGGCCGCCCGAAGCCGGGAGACCCGACCTCCGCCCGCGAGCAGCGCGGCATGGCCGGAGCCTCGGAGGAGCTCAAGAACGAGCTCCTCGAACTGAACCTGGCGTACCAGGAGAAGTTCGGCCACGTCTTCCTCATCTGCGCCACCGGTGCGACCGGTGAGTTCATGCGCGACGCGGTCAAGGTCCGGATCGACAACTCGCCGGAACAGGAGCGGGAGACCGCCCGCGGCGAGCTCGTGAAGATCAACCGGATCCGTCTGACCCGCCTCGTCGAACTCGCAGAAGAAGGAGCGTGAGCATGAGCACCGAGACCACCGCGTCGGTGTCCACGCACATCCTGGACACCAGCATCGGCAAGCCCGCCGAGGGCGTCGCCATCTCCCTTTCGGCCCGTACGGGCCTGGACGGCGAGTGGGCGGCCCTGGGCGGCTCCGCCACCGATGCCGACGGGCGCTGCAAGGACCTGCCGGCGCTGCCGGAGGGCACCACCCACGTACGTCTCGACTTCGAGACCGAGACGTACTTCTTGAAGAAGCAAGCCGAGGCGCAGCAGGACGCCCCCCGCGTAAGGGACAGCGGTGCGTTCTTCCCCGAGGTCACCATCACCTTTGCGGTGAACCCGGGCGAGCACTACCACGTACCGCTGCTGCTCAACCCGTTCGGCTACTCCGTTTACCGAGGGAGCTAGCATGGCCACGATTCTGGGCCAGAACCAGTACGGCAAGGCAGAGAACCGCGTCGTCAAGATCACGCGGGACGGCGACACCCACCACATCAAGGACCTGAACGTCTCGGTCGCCCTCTCCGGCGACATGGACGACGTCCACTACTCCGGCTCGAACGCCAACGTCCTTCCGACGGACACCACCAAGAACACGGTGTACGCGTTCGCCAAGGAGTACGGCATCGAGTCCGCCGAGCAGTTCGGCATCCACCTGGCGCGCTGGTTCGTGAACAGCCAGGAGCCGATCCAGCGTGCGCGCATCCGGATCGAGGAGTACGCCTGGGACCGGATCGCCACCTCGGACGCCAACTCCAAGTTCATCGGCTCCGACGAGGTCAACCACTCCTTCGTCCGCAAGGGCATGGAGACCCGCGTCACCCAGATCACGTACGACGGCCAGAACTGGGAGGTCATCTCCGGCCTCAAGGACCTGATCGTCATGAACTCCACGAACTCCGAGTTCTGGGGTTACGTGAAGGACAAGTACACGACCCTGCAGGAGGCGTACGACCGCATCCTGGCCACCCAGGTGTCGGGTCGCTGGCGCTTCAACTGGACCGACGACGAGCAGCGGATGCCCAACTGGGAGAAGTCCTACGCCGAGACCAAGAAGCACATGCTCCAGGCCTTCGCGGAGACCTACTCCCTCTCGCTGCAGCAGACCCTGTACCAGATGGGTTCGCGCATCATCAACCACCGTTCGGAGATCGACGAGGTCCGCTTCTCGCTCCCGAACAAGCACCACTTCCTCGTCGACCTCGAGCCGTTCGGCCTCAAGAACGACAACGAGGTCTACTTCGCCGCGGACCGCCCGTACGGTCTGATCGAGGCCACGATCCTCCGGGACGGCGCTGACGCCCGCATCCCCGTGGACATGACCAACCTCTGAGACACCGTCGAAGAGCGCGGCACGCGCGTCCCGGGGCTCCGCAGTGGCCCCGGGACCGCGCGACACGCTTCAACTTCCTGAATCGGCACCCGGAGCGCCACGCGGGACGGCAGTACTGTCAGCTGTCGAGGTCCCCGGCTCCGGCACTCAAATCCCCTGGGTCCTGCCGTGCCCCCACCGCCACTGAAAGCACGAGGAAGTCCCATGGCAGCATCGGCAGCGCATGACAGCGCCGTAGAGCGCATCGTCATCGAGAACTGTGCGATTGCGACCGTCGACGCGAACGACACCGAGTACGCCTCGGGCTACGTGGTCGTCGCCGGCAACAAGATCGAGTCGATCGGTGCGGGCAAAGCCCCCGAGAACCTCGACAACGTGGTCCGCCGCATCGACGGCACGGGTCACCTCGTCACCCCGGGTCTGGTCAACACCCACCACCACTTCTACCAGTGGATCACCCGCGGTCTGGCCACCGACCACAACCTCTTCAACTGGCTCGTCGCGCTGTACCCGACATGGGCGCGCATCGACGAGCAGATGGCCTACACGGCCGCCCAGGGCTCCCTGGCGATGATGGCCAAGGGCGGCGTCACCACCGCCATGGACCACCACTACGTCTACCCCAAGGGCTCCGGCGACCTTTCCGGCGCGATCATCCGCGCCGCGTCCGAGATGGGCGTCCGCTTCACCCTCGCCCGCGGCTCCATGGACCGCAGCAAGAAGGACGGCGGCCTGCCCCCGGACCACGCCGTCGAGACCCTCGAGGGTGCGCTCGCCGACACCGAGGCGACGGTCAAGAAGCACCACGACTACTCCTTCGACGCGATGACCCAGGTCGCCGTCGCCCCCTGCTCCCCCTTCTCGGTCTCCACCGAGCTGCTGAAGCAGGGCGCCGAGCTGGCCCGCCGCCTCGGTGTGCGCATGCACACGCACGGCAGCGAGACCGTCGAGGAAGAGCAGTTCTGCAAGGAACTGTTCGGTATGGGCCCGACCGACTACTTCGAGTCGACCGGCTGGCTCGGCGAGGACGTGTGGATGGCGCACAGCGTCCACATGAACGACTCCGACATCGCCGCGTTCGCCCGCACCAAGACCGGCGTCGCGCACTGCCCGTCCTCCAACGCCCGTCTGGCCGCCGGCATCGCCCGCGTCCCGGACATGCTCGCCGCCGGCGTCCCGGTCGGCCTCGGCGTGGACGGAACCGCCTCGAACGAGTCCGGTGAGCTGCACACCGAGCTGCGCAACGCGCTGCTGATCAACCGGCTGAACCCGGTCCACCGCGAGGCCGCCCTCAACGCGCGCCAGGCCCTGCGCCTCGGTACGTACGGCGGCGCGCAGGTCCTCGGCCGCGCCGACAACATCGGTTCGCTGGAGGTCGGCAAGTGCGCCGACCTGGTGATGTGGAACCTCAGCACCCTGGCCCACTCCTCGATCGCCGACCCGGTCACCGCGCTGGTCTTCGGTGCGGCCGCCCCGGTGACCCTCTCGCTGGTCAACGGCAAGCAGATCGTCGAGAACAACCGTCTTCTCTTCGCCGACGAGGACTCCATCGCGGTGTCCACCCGGGAAGAGGCCCAGCGCCTCGCGCGGATCTCCGCGCAGGGCTGATCCCACGGAGTCCGGCCGGGGGGGACGGCCCCCGGCCGGCGGTCGCGGACCCGAGCGGGGTCCGCGGCAGCCGTTCCCGGGAAGCGCCCGAAGGATTCCGAGGGTGCTCCCGGGGCGGTGACTCGTGCCACCGCTGCTCTTCGTCTTCTGCGCGAACGACTCGGGCGAATCGTTTCTGCATGCCGTGGACCACTGCGACCACGGCACCCCCACAACTGAATACAAGGCTCGACTTGCACCGCTTTCGCACCACCTCCAAGACACCACGCCCCTGCCGGCGTGTTCAACCGAACGGAGGAAGCCGTGGCCCAGGCGCCCAGGTTTCGCAAAGATGCAGTCGCAATACCGGAGGAGAAGCACCCGGTCGACGAGACCCTGCCTCCGCTGAAAATGTTCACCAGCGGACTCCAGCACGTTGCCGCCATGTACGCGGGTGTCGTCGCCCCGCCCATGATCGTCGGCCCTGCCGTCGGACTCTCCGCCACCGAGACCGCGTTCCTGATGGGCGCCTCGCTCTTCACCGCGGGCCTCGCCACCCTCCTCCAGACCCTCGGCTTCTGGAAGATCGGCGCCAAGCTCCCCTTCGTCAACGGCGTCTCGTTCGCCGGTGTGACCCCGATGATCGCCATCGGCAAGGGTGAGGGCGCCGACGCCGTCCCCGTCATCTTCGGCGCGATCATCGTCGCCGGGCTCGTCGGCTTCCTCGCCGCCCCGTACTTCGGGAAGCTCGTCCGCTTCTTCCCGCCCGTGGTCACCGGTACGGTCATCACCCTGATCGGCGTGTCCCTGCTGCCGGTGGCCTTCAACTGGTCCCAGGGCGGCAACCGCACCGCCACCGACTACGGCTCGATGAAGAACATCGGCATGGCCGCCGTCACCCTCGTGACCGTCCTGCTGATGCGCAAGTTCCTGCGCGGCTTCCTCCAGCAGATCTCGATCCTGCTCGGCCTGGTCGCGGGTACGTTGATCGCCCTGCCGCTCGGCATGACCAGCTTCGACGCCGTCAGGAACGCCTCCCTCGTGGGCTTCCCGACTCCGTTCCACTTCGGCGCCCCGCAGTTCCAGGTCGCCGCCATCGTCTCCATGTGCATCGTCATGCTGGTCTGCATGACCGAGTCCACCGCCGACATCCTGGCCCTCGGCAAGATCGTCGGCCGCCCGGCGGACGCGAAGACGATCGAGGGCGGGCTGCGCGCCGACACCCTCGGCAGCGCGCTCAGCCCGCTGTTCAACGGGTTCATGTGCAGCGCCTTCGCGCAGAACATCGGGCTCGTGGCGATGACCAAGGTGCGCAGCCGGTTCGTCGTCGCCGCGGGTGGCGGCATCCTGATCCTGCTGGGCCTGTGCCCGATCGCCGCCTCCGTCATCGGAGTGGTCCCGCTGCCGGTGCTCGGCGGCGCCGGCATCGTCCTGTTCGGCTCGGTCGCGGCCAGCGGGATCCAGACCCTGGCGGGCGCGGCCATGGAGAAGGGCGAGAACGCCCTGATCGTCGCCGCCTCGGTGGGCATCGGCCTGATCCCGATCGCGGCGCCGGACTTCTACCACGCGTTCCCGAAGGACCTGCTGGTCGTCCTAGACTCGGGCATCAGCACCGGCTGCGTGGTGGCCATCGCCCTCAACCTGGCCTTCAACCACTTCGGCGCCCAGCGGGCCGCGGCGGCTCCGGAACCGGTACCGGTGCACTGACCCTGACGGGGTCCGACCCACCACGGCGGTGGGGGGGGGGGAGGAGGGGGGGGGGGGGGGGGGGGGTGGTCAAGCACACCACGCGTGGTGGCCCCACCCCAGACCACCCCCCCCCCCACACCCACTAAAAAAACAATCTTCCTCTTCAGCATCTAGTTGCC
>NZ_JBVING010000019.1:107621-165390 GCF_055579465.1 Streptomyces sp. NPDC032745
CCTTTCTCACCCCTCCCCCACAACCCCCCCCCCCCCCCCCCCCCCCCCCCCCCCCCCCCCCCCCCCTCCCCCCCCCCCCCCCCCCCCTCCCTCCCCCCCCCCCCCCCCCCCCCGCGCCGATTCCCGGATGTGCGCCATGCCGATACCGCACCCGCCCGCACGGCCCACGGAAGACCAGTTGTCGATCATCGACAGCTTGCTGACCAGGCCGTGCCCCGATCAGTCGAGCGCGTACGCCAAAAGCGGACCCCGGGCAGAATGGGCGCCCCGCACCGTTATGGGTGTGGGGCGCCTTATCCAGTTCACTACTACCCCTGCAGCACGACAGGGGTAGCCGCCGTGACGAAGGGGCGTGTCGCTACCGGCCGCAGGGAGGATACGGAGCGCACGTCTGTGCCGTTGTTGCACTTCCGTCGGGCCTCTGCACCCGCTCTGTCAGGGCTCTGACATTGACGGCCTTGGGGCGCTGGCTGCCTACGGCGGAAGATTGCGGTTCGTCTGCAACACTGCGGTCGACCGCCGGGCGGACCGCCCTCTCGGCCTATGCAGCGAGCGTGCAGGACATGATGCTGTCGGACCCGGGCCACGACCCGCCCGGGTCCGATCGTTCCCCTATGCGGGGAGGCGCGGCGATCGTTCGGCCGGCGGATCCATCAGGCGGCGCAGCAGGCGGGTGAGGGGGCGCTCCAGCAGGCGCTGGAGCAGCCAGGCGATCAGTACGACGCCCGCGATGACGCCGAGCAGGGTGGGCCAGGGGCCCCACTGCTCGTTCCAGCGCCAGATCACCCGTACGCCCAGCGACTGGTGGACGAGGTAGAGCGGGTACGAGATCGCGCCCGCGACCGGCAGCCAGCGCCACTGGATCCGGTCCAGCTTCCCGAGCGCGATCAGGCCCATCAGCACGTACATGACGGTGATCGCGGCCAGACAGACCTTCCAGTTGATGCCGTGCCCCTCGCCCTCCATGATCGCGGCAAGGCGGTGCTGCATCAGCAGCCAGGACAGTGCCAGGATGCCCAGGGTCTCGCCCTCGATCCGGCCGGCCCGGCGGACCAGGTAGAAGGCGATTCCGGCGATGAAGAAGGGCGCCCACCGGGGCACCAGGAGCTGGTCGAGCAGCGGGATGCCCGACGCCGGTGCCAGGACCGAGCCCAGCGCCCAGACCCAGCAGAAGGTCGCGACCCGGCGGTAGCTCGTACCCAGCAGGACGACCAGCGAGAAGATCAGGTAAAAGCGCAGCTCGATCCAGAGGGTCCAGTACACGTTGTCCACGCTGTTCACCCCGAGGGGTTCGTGGAGCATCGTGAGGTTGGTGAGCATCTGACCGACCGTGACCTTCGGCTCGCCGGGAATCTGGGGGCCCAGGCGCGCGGCTGCCGAGGAGAGCACGACTGCCACCCAGTACAGCGGGAACAGCCGCAGGATCCGGCCCTGCCAGAACTTCTGGAGCGACTTGCCCCAGGCGGACATGCAGATGACGAAGCCGCTGATCATGAAGAAGAAGACCACGCCCAGCCAGCCGAACTCGGCGATCTTGTGCAGCGTGGGAAACAGTTCGACCGCCGTCCGTTGCCAAGGAATCTTCCCCGACCCGGCGAGGTAGTGGAACAGGACCACCGACAGCGCGGCGAGCAGCCGCAGACCGTCGAGCACGGCTATTCGCGGCGCCCGCACAGCCCCGGTAGCCCCGGACGGCCGCACGGAGCCGGTACCCCTGGACCACACCCGGCGGCGGGCGGGTCCGGGGGCCACCTGCGGAGCCCCGACGGGCACCGGGACGCGGTCCCCGTCAAGGACGAACCTGTCGGACATGACACCTCTGAAGATTCCTGCGGTGTCGCGACACCGGTGCGTTTCAGGCGAAAGGGCCCCACGATCTTAGCGATGCCGTGGGCGCTCACCGGCGCCCGGGGCCAAGCGATCACTGAATAGCCCGTTGCAGTTGTTCAGGCCGGAATCGCATGGGACGGGGGAGTCGGCGCACGAACGGTTGCGCACCATTAGCCGGCCGGCTGGCGGGGCGGCTGAGCAGGTGGAATGGAAGAGGCCGCCCACCGCTTCGGTTGTGGCGAGGCCGTTGCAGCGGGCCACCGCGGTCGAGTAGTTCTCTTACCTCCGCCGGCCGGATGCCGGGATCGCGGCGGGTGCCGTGCTCGGACCAGTCCCAGGCCCGGCGCCCGGGGGCGTCCAGAGCATCAGGTTGCTCATCAGCTCGGCCTGCTCGATCGCGTCGTCGAGTGCGTGGTGGGTGTGCCGGCGGCGGGAGAGCAGCTGCTTCGGCATCCGCCCCTTGGCGGCGGCGCGCAGCGGGACCCGCGCCTTCGTCGCGTACAGGGTCTTCATGTCGAGGCAGCCGGAGTGCCCGAAGGGGCTGTCGCCGCCGAACCGCATCAAGTACCAGTACAGGAAGGTCCAGTCGAAGGAGGCCGGGTAGCCGCACATCACGGGCTGCGCCCCGGCCTCGGCGGAGACCTCCCGTACCCACGCGCGGAACTCGGCCATGGCCGCCGCGGGTTCGGCGCCCTCCCGGACCAGCCGGTCCCGGTCGAGGCCGCTGACGGCGAGCGCCTCGGGGACGTACTCGTCGCTGATCGGCCGGAGTTCGCGGTAGAAGGTGTGCTGCTCGGGGTCTGCGGCTGTATACGAAGCGCCGTCCTGCCGCCCCGCGACGGCGGCCCCGAAGCTGATCATCGAGTACGGGCCGGGGATCGGGCCGTCGGCCTCGATGTCGACGGAGATGTAGAGGCTGGGACGTGGGGTACGGGCTGGCATGTGAGGGATCATGCCAGCCCGCGGCGCTGCGATCATCCGGTTTCCCGGCGCCGGACAACCCCTACGCGCTCGCAGGGGCGGCACTCCGCGGCGAGGACATCCGGTCCACGATCCGTACGACCATGCGGCGGCTCGCGAGTCGTCCGCTGAATGCCATGACCCGGTTCATGGCTCCGGAGATCACGCTCGGCGGCGGGTTCCTCCGGTCCAGCGCCTTCAGCGCGGTGCGCACGACCACCTCGGAGGTCTGCATCCGGGTGCCGCCGGCGGCGTCCTCACTGCCGACCACCTCGAAGAACTCCGTCTTCGTCGCGCCGGGCGACAGCGCCATGACGCGCAGCCCGGTGCCGTGCGACTCCTGCCACAGGGCCTCGGTGAAACTGAGCACGAAGGCCTTGCTGGCTCCGTAGACGGCCATGTTGGGGACGGGCTGGTAGCCGGCCATGCTGGCGACGTTGACCAGGACGCCCTCGCCACGGCTGCGCAGCCGGCCGATGAAGGCGCGGCTGATGTCGACGACGGCCATCACGTCGAGGCCCACTTCCTGGCGGAGCCGCTGCGGGTCCTCCTCGTGGAAACGGCCGTAGGTGCCGAAACCGGCGTTGTTGATGACGCTGGAGACGGTGATCCCGCGCCGGTCCACCTCGGCGGCCAGCAGCTCACCGGACCTCTCGGCGGACAGGTCCATGGCGATCGGCTCCACCGCGACACCGTGCGCCGCGGACAGCTGCCCGGCGAGCGCCTTCAGACGGTCCTCGCGGCGGGCGACGAGCACGAGGTCGGATCCTCGTGCGGCGAGCTGGCGCGCGAACTCGGCGCCCAGGCCCGAGCTGGCGCCGGTGATCAGGGTGGTCCGGCCCCGGTAGTCGACCGCGTTCACAGTGGCTCCTGCCCTTGGAGTGACATCGTCACCATCACTGTATGCCCGCCTGGCAGTGACTGCCAAGCGGACAGTGGGGGCCAAAGGGGCGGCCCGCCTATATGCTGAGCCGATGGGGACCATCGCAACGCAGCCGAGCCTGTGGGACCGCTCCCGGCAGGCCGTGGTCGCGAGCATCTTCGACACGGCCATGCGGCTCTTCGCCGAGCAGGGTTACGAGGCCACGACGATCGCGCAGATCGCCAAGGAAGCGGGCATCTCCCAGCGGTCGCTGTTCCGGTACTTCGGTACCAAGGAGGACATCGTCTGCGGGGAGCAGGAGGAGCTCGGCGAGCTGCTGCGCGCGACGGTGGAGGCCCAGCCCGCCACCGCCACTGCGTGGGAGGCCCTGCGAGCCGGCTTCGAAGTGCTCATGGACGCGCACGGCGAGCCCGGGCAGCTGCTGGAGATCACGGTGCTGATCTTCGAGACCCCGTCGCTGCGCGCCCGTTACACGCAGAAGCGGCTGCGCTGGCAGGAGCTGGTCCTGCCCGCGGTCACGGCCCGCATGGCGGCCGGGGAGGGCCTGATCCCCGGGGTCCGCGCCGCGGCGGTCGTCGCGACCGTCTTCGCCTGTGTGGACACGGCCACCGAAGCCTGGGTCCGCAGCGGCGGCAGCGCCGACCTGGCGGCCCTCTACGACGAGGCGCTGGCCGCCGTACGGGGCTGATCCGAAAGGGCGCCCGCGGAGGTTTCCGCAGACGCCCTCGATCCGGAAGTCACGCCTCAGGAGGCGGGCGTCAGGAACATCCCCGTCTGGTCCGCTCCGGCGGTGTTCTTGCAGCTGGAGGCGGAGTTCGCGGGCTGGGCGACGGCCAGGGCCAGGCAGCGGCCGACGGCGAGCTGGCCGAAGTAGTTCGGGTGCATGGACTCCTGGACCGGCCCCTGCGTCTCGCTGCTGTCGATCCAGCGCGCCCACTCGCTCGTCTTCGCCGACGCGGGCGCCGTGGTGCTCACCAGCTTGCTGGCCTTCGCGCACACCTCACGGCCCTGCAGCATGTCCCGCAGGTCCAGGAACTGCACGCCCTTGGCGGCGGCAACCCCCTTGAGGCGATTGGCGATCTGGGGTACGAGCGAGTCGCGCGCCCAGTCCGAGTCCCGGTTCCAGAAGGGGCAGCCGCCCGTGTTGAGCCGGCTCCAGTCGCTCTGCGTGTACCGGTTCTCGGCGCCGCGCGGGATCGGTGACGGGTAGGACTGGAGCACGATCCGGTACGAGGAGTCGGTGTACCCGGCGGCTCGCATCACGGCGCGGATCTCGTCCACGGACTTGCCGACGTTCGCCATGACGCCGTCGATCTTCTCGTCGACCCCGTACTGCTGGTTGTCGTAGCAGTACGAGTTCCAGAGGACGAAGTCGAGGGCACAGTCCTTGATGATGTCGGCGAAGCCGAGGTCGTTGCCGCCGATGGACAGCGCGATGACCTTGACGTTGTCGGCGGCGGCCACGGCGGCCAGCTGATCGGCCTGCGGGGCCTCGCCCTTGAAGGGCACGCCGCCGTTGGAGGCGCGGAAGACGTTCTCGGAAATCGCCCCGGAGCAGGCCAGGTTCACGGCCACGTCGGCGATCGCTCCGGCGCTCGTGACCTCGGCGGAGTCGGAGCGGTGGCACCCGCCGGCGGTGGTGCCGTACACCTTGGCGGGGTCGTAGGTGCTCCCGGAGACCCACGCGCGGTCGGTCCCGGTGCGGTTCCCGGTGTTGGTGAGGCTGTTGCCCTTCCAGCGGCCGCCTTCGCCGGAGATGTAGCTGTCGCCCATGGACACCACGGCGGTGGGCCCGGTCCCGGGACTGGCCACGGAGGTCCCGGCGGAGCCGGCGACCAGAGCACTGACGGCGAGCGGCAGAGCCATCCCGGCCCCGGCGAGTCGTCGCACTCGACTGCGGGCCCGGTCCTTGCTGGCATTGCGGAATCCGATCACGGCGGAACTCCTGCGGTCGGCCATGGCGAAGCCGGAGAGAACTCCGGTGCATGGCTGGGGAAGTGGGGGTACCGCCGGCCGGTGGCATCGGAAAGGTGACACGGCGCGCGTTGTTACCGCTAGGTACAGGAAAGTTACGATGGAGTAACAACCGATCGATCGGTCGGTCCGCCGGCCCGGTCCGCCAACCCGCCGCGCCCTTGGCCGGATTGCGCCGTTCCCTCTCCGGCCGTTCGCGTTCACCCTGTGAACAGAAGCGCAACCAAGGCGGTCAACGGGGGAGCCACCATGGTCGAGCCGCTCTACGTACCCGTCCTGCCGGTGCGCCGCGGCCCGCTCGCGGCGTACTCCCGGCTGGCACCGGCCCTGCAGGCGGCCGTCTCACCGCTGTGGACGATTCCGCTGCGTGCACATCCGGCCGGGTCGGCCGGACCGCCGGGCGCCGTCGTCGCCGCCCAACGGGCCACGCCCGCCTGGGTGGACGCCCGGCACCTCGAGGGTGAGCCGCGTGCCGTCACGGAGGGGCTCTGGCCGTACCTGCTCCACACGCCGCTCCGGCCGGTCACCGGTCCGGGGCGGCCGGAATGGCAGCAGTCCGCCTGCGCGGACTTCGCCCGGGCGGGCGGGAACGGCCTCGGGCTGCGGGTCCGTGCCGCCGCTGCCGCCTCGGAGCACGGCGCCGAGGAGGTGCGCCGGCTCTTCGAGCGGCTCGACGGTCCGGACCTCGCCCGGGACCTGCTGCTGGACCTGGAGGCGGTCACCGAGGAGGACCACCGGGCGGACAAGTGCGCCCTGCGCGCCCTGGAGTTGCTCGGCCCGCTCACCCGGTGGCGTTCGATCGTGCTGCTGGCCGGTTCCTTTCCGCCCGCAGCGCCCGAGCCGACGGGGTGGGGGCCGGTCGAGGCGCACCGACACGACTGGGACGTCTGGCACATGGTCCGCCACGCCCGGCCGGAGCTCCCCGTCGACGTCACCTACGGGGACTACGGCGCCCACCACGCCTTCGCGGCCGGCACCGGCGCGGGCGGCGGCCCGCCCTGGGGCGTCCTGCGCTACACCACCGACCGTACGTTCATCCTGGCCAAGGCGCCCACGGTCGGAGAGGGGCATGCCGAGGAGGTGCGGGAGATCGCCCGCCGGATGATCGCTGAGCCCGACTTCCGGGGAGCCGGGTTCAGCGAGGGCGACCGCTGGTTGCACGCGTGCGCCACGGGTACCGGGACCCCCGGCGTCGGCAACGCAGAGTGGTGGATCCGGGCGGGCCACAGCCAGCACCTCGCCTACGCGGCATGGCGATTGACCGCCTGAAGCACGAACACAGCTCCGCCCCCGGGCCTGCTGGCGGCGGGGGCGGAGCCGGGGTCGGCTGCTGTGCGATTCAGCCGACGTCGGGGGTCAGCCGGCGAGCTGGTCGTACGCGGGGAGGGTGAGGAAGTCCGCGTAGTCCGCGTCCAGGGAGACCTGGAGGAGGAGGTCGTGGGCCTGCTGCCACTTGCCGGCCGCGAAGGCCTCCTCGCCGACCTCGGCGCGGATCGCGGCCAGTTCCTCGGCGGCGATCTTGCGCGCGAGGTCGGCGGTGGCCGTCACGGGCTCGCCGTCGTGCTCGAACACGACACCGGCGTTGATCCACTGCCAGATCTGCGAGCGGGAGATCTCGGCGGTGGCCGCGTCCTCCATCAGGCCGAAGATGGCGACGGCGCCCAGGCCGCGCAGCCAGGCCTCGATGTAGCGGATGCCGACCTGGACGGCGTTGCGCAGGCCCTCGTACGTCGGCTTCGCGTCCAGCGAGTCGATCGCGATGAGCTCGCCCGGGGCCACCGAGACGTCCTCGCGGAGCCGGTCCTTCTGGTTCGGCTTCTCGCCGAGGACCGCGTCGAAGGAGGCCATCGCGATCGGGACCAGGTCGGGGTGGGCGACCCACGAGCCGTCGAAGCCGTCGCCCGCCTCGCGGTCCTTGTCGGCCTTGACCTTCTCGAACGCGACCCGGTTGGCCTCGGCGTCCTTGCGGGACGGGATGAAGGCCGCCATGCCGCCGATGGCGTGCGCGCCGCGCTTGTGGCAGGTGCGGACCAGGAGTTCGGTGTACGCCCGCATGAACGGGGCGGTCATCGTGACCGCGTTGCGGTCCGGCAGGACGAACTTCCCGCCGCCGTCACGGAAGTTCTTCACGATGGAGAACAGGTAGTCCCAGCGGCCCGCGTTCAGGCCCGCCGCGTGGTCGCGCAGCTCGTAGAGGATCTCCTCCATCTCGTACGCGGCCGTGATGGTCTCGATCAGGACCGTCGCGCGGACCGTGCCCTGCGGGATCCCGACGTAGTCCTGCGAGAAGACGAAGATCTCGTTCCAGAGGCGCGCCTCCAGGTGCGACTCCGTCTTCGGAAGGTAGAAGTACGGGCCCTTGCCGAGCGAGATGAGGCGCTTGGCGTTGTGGAAGAAGTAGAGGCCGAAGTCCACCAGGGCACCGGGGACCGGACGGCCGTCGACCTGGAGGTGGCGCTCCACCAGGTGCCAGCCGCGCGGGCGCATCACGACGGTCGCCAGCTGCTCGGCGGGCTTCAGGGCGTACGACTTGCCCGTGCGCGGGTCCGTGAAGTCGATGCGGCGCTCGTAGGCGTCGATCAGGTTGAGCTGGCCGAGGACGACGTTCTCCCAGGTGGGGGCGGAGGCGTCCTCGAAGTCGGCGAGCCAGACCTTGGCGCCCGAGTTCAGGGCGTTGATGGTCATCTTGCGGTCGGTCGGACCGGTGATCTCCACACGGCGGTCGTTCAGCGCGGCCGGGGCCGGCGCGACCTTCCAGTCGCCCTCGCGGACCTGTGCGGTGTCCGGGAGGAAGTCGAGGTGGGAGGTGCGGGCGATTTCGGCGCGGCGCTCGGCGCGGCGGGCGAGGAGCTCGTCACGGCGGGGCGTGAACCGCCGGTGGAGCTCGGCCACGAACGCGAGGGCCGCCTCGGTCAGGACTTCGTCCTGCCGGGGCAGGGGCTCGGCGTCGACGATGGCCAGCGATGACGGCGCTGGTGCGGACATATCTGTCACTCCTTCAGCGGCGGTGCCTGGCGGCCGCGGGGAATGCTCGCGCAGGACGGCACGCAGTGCCGCCGGGTGTGGAGAGTTCCGGGATACGGTCGCGGGCGCCGTCTGGGGGTTCAGGGCGCTTCTGACCAGTGGATAGTAATTTCCTTATGGTGGAAGTTCAATGGTTTGTTGATGTCGAGATTCTCTGGGTCGACAGACTCCGGCGCCCGGTGGCCCTCAGTGCCACCTTCGTCACTGCCTGCTCAACTGCCGCTCGACCTCCGCTCAAGCCAGTCGTGCCAGGTCGGGCGGGGTGTCGATGTCGAAGGCCTCGGCGATGTCCCCGCACTCCACCAGCGTGAGCTCGTTCGCGTGTTCTGTCAGATGGACCCGCGCGCCCTTGTCCCCCGTCGCCGTCGCCGCGATGTCCGGCCAGCGGTCCGCGCCGAAGAGCACCGGATGGCCGCGCTCCCCGCCGTAGGCCGCCGCGACCAGGCTCGCGGGGGAGCGGTACGCCTCCCGGACCCGCGCCACGGCCGCGGGGCCGATGCCCGGCTGGTCCACGAGCGAGACGAGGGCCGCCGAGGCGCCCGTACCGGCGAGCGAGGCGAGGCCGACGCGCAGGGACGAGCCCATGCCCTGCGCCCAGTCGGGGTTGTCCACGACCACGCAGCCGGTCAGGTCCGCCCGCTCGCGGACCTCGGCCGCGGAGGCGCCGAGCACCACGTGCAGCGGACCGCAGCCCGCCTCGCGCAGCACCCGCACCGCGTTCTCGACCAGCGGGCGGCCGCGGTACGCGAGCAGGGCCTTGGGGCGCCCGCCCAGGCGGCGGCCGCCGCCGGCCGCGAGGAGCAGGCCGGCGATCACGGGGCCAGGGGGCCGGGGGATCGAAGCTGAGTGTGCGTTGGCTGGCATGTCAGCGATTCTCGCCCCTGTGCCTCCGTGCGCGGGCGCCGCCTCAGGAGGCGTCGTACGGCGGCCAGGCCGGGCCCGAGGCGCAGCGGCTCGCAGATGCGGTTCTCGACGGCAGCCGCCAGGGCGCGCTCGTCACGGTCGGTCAGCGGGGTCGACATGGCGGTCTCCTTGCCAATCGGGGGCCAATACCGCGAGTCTGGACCCTGGATTGGCCTGGCAGGCAGAGCCAATCAGGGGAGGTTGGCATGGCAAACGGGCGAGTCGTCCAGACGGCGGACAGAACCATCGGCAGCCGCCAGCTCGCGGCCCTGCTGCCCTCCCAGGTGCTGTCCCGCCCCGGCTACCGGGCCCTCGCCGACGCCGTGAGGACCCTGATCCTGGACGGCCGGATCGCCCTGCACGTACGGCTGCCCGCCGAGCGCGAGCTCGCGGAGGCGCTCGGCGCCAGCCGCGCCACCGTCACCGGGGCCTACGACCTGCTGCGCGAGAGCGGCTACGTCCGCAGCCGACGCGGATCCGGCACCTGGACCGAACTCCCCGAGGGCCACGGACCGGTCGGCGCGCACCTGCTGGTCGGCTCCGGCGGCTACATCGCCGACGGCGACCCCGGGATCGACCTGGCCATCGCCGCCCTGGGCGCCCCGGAGGAGGCCCTCACCGAGGCCCTCGCCTGGGCCGCGCCCCGGCTGCCGGGCCTCGCCCGGAGCCCCGGCTACAACCCCTTCGGGCTGCCCGACCTGCGCAGCGCCGTCGCCGAGCGGTTCACCCGGCGAGGGCTGCCGACCCGCCCCGAGCAGATCCTGGTCACGGCCGGCGCGCAGCAGGCGTTCTCGCTGGTCGTGGGCCTGCTGTGCCGGCCCGGGGACCGGGTGGTGACCGAGAACCCCACGTACGCGAACGCCCTCGACGCCCTGCGGCACGCCCGGTTGCGCACCGGGTCGATCGCCGTCTCCGACGCGGGCTGGGACATGGAGATCGCCGAGTCCACGCTGCGGCAGACCGTGCCGAGGCTGGCGTACGTGATCCCGGACTTCCACAACCCGACGGGCCTGCTCATGCCGCAGGAGCAGAGGCTGCGGCTGCTGTCTGCGACGCGGCGGACCGGGACCTGGCTGGTGGTCGACGAGACCATCGCCGACATCGCGCTGGACGTGCCGCCGCCGGCGCCGCTGGCCTCGCTGGCGCCGAGGGGCGGGGCGGACCACGTGGTGACGATCGGCTCGCTCAGCAAGACGCACTGGGGCGGGCTGCGGGTGGGGTGGGTACGGGCCACCGCGAAGATGATCACGGAGCTGACGGCGGTGAAGGTGGCCGCGGACATGACGGGGTCGGTGCTGGACCAGTTGGTGGCGCTGCCGCTGCTGGAGGGGCTGGAACGGACCCTGCCGGCGCGGCTCGCGCAGTTGCGGGGGCAGCGGGAGGCGCTGGTGCGTGCCCTGGAGCGGCACACTCCGGAGTGGTCGTGGCAGGTGCCGCCGGGCGGGCTGTCGCTGTGGGTGGACCTGGGGGAGCCGGTGAGCTCGGCGCTTGCGGAGCGGGCCGGCGCCTGCGGCGTGCACATCGGGCGGGGCGCGCGGTTCGGGGTGGACCCCGGGACGTTCGAGCATCGGCTGCGGATTCCGTACACGCTGTCCGCCGATCGCTTGGACGAGGCCGTACGGCGCCTCGCGGCGGCCTTCCACGACGGGGTCCCGCTGGCTCCGGCGGTGGAGCGGCCGCACTGGGTCGCCTAAGGGCTGTCCCGTAATCCCCGGCGGGCGCACGACGGCAGCTACGGCGCCTCGCCGCGTTGTCGGAGCGCCCGGATGGGATTACGGGACAGCCCTCAGGCGGCCCGCGCCGGGTTGCGGACGGTGCGGAAGTAGACGTTGGCCGCCGGACGGAACATCAGGAACACAGCCGTGAGGACGGCAGCCACGTGGACGGCCCGGCTGGCGCCGAAGACCAGGTCGAGGGCGTCGGCCCCTTGGAGCGCTGCCGCCGTCGACCCGCCGTCGAGGAGGTACCCGAGGGGCTGGGCGACCATGGAGGCGGTGCCGAGGACGCCGAGGCCGACGGCGAGGGTGATCCGGGCCCAGCGGCCGCCGGTGCGCATCCGGCGGCCGATGAGGACGGCGGCGGTGAACACCGTGAGGCGGACGGCGAGCCCGACGCCGATCCCGGCGGCCGAGCCGGTGCCGTCGGCCGCCATGCGGCCGACGGCGAGGGCGGTTTCGAAGGCGCCGGCCGCGACCGCGGTGAGCCACAGGGCGTAGGCCGTGCGGACGGCCGACGGCGGGGCGGTCGGGTCCGGCGTGGCGGTGGGGGCAGGCCTGGCGGTGGTGTGCACGGGGGCTCGCTCTCTGGTCGGGAGTCGGTACGCCCCATGCTTCCGGGCCTGTTTACCGGGCACCCGCCTGCTGCCCGGTGCGTCCGCGCGGGGGGTGGCCCCACCCTGCTGGGTATCCCCGGGGGAGCGCTGTCTCCCGGCGAGCGCCGGCACCCGCGGCGGCTACGGGGTGCGGATCAGGCGGCGGGTGGCGGCCGTGGCCACCGCCGAGGTGCGGGAGTCGACGCCGAGCTTCGCGTAGATGTGGACCAGGTGGGATTTGACCGTGGCCTGGCTGAGGAAGAGCTTCTTCGAGATCTGCTGGTTCGACAGGCCGTCCGCGACCAGCTGGAGCACCTCCAGCTCCCGCTTCGTCAGCGCCTCCGCGGGCGTGCGCATGCGGTCCATCAGCCGCAGCGCCACCGCCGGGGCCAGCGCCGACTGGCCCGCCGCCGCCGTGCGCACCGCCGCCGCCAGCTCCTCCGGCGGGGCGTCCTTCAGCAGGTAGCCCGACGCGCCCGCCTCCACCGCCGCCAGGATGTCCGCGTCCGTGTCGTACGTGGTCAGGACCAGGACCCGGGGGGCTCCGGGCCGGGCGGTGATCGCCGCCGTAGCCGCCGAGCCGTGCATGCCGGTGCCGAACTGGAGGTCCATCAGGACCACGTCCACCGGCTCCGAGGCGGCCAGTTCCACCGCCCGCTCGGCGGTGGCGGCCTCCGCGACGACCGCGAAGTCCGGCTCGGTGTCCAGCACCGCACGCAGCCCGGCCCGGACCACCGGGTGGTCGTCGGCCAGCAGCAGGCGGATCGTCATCAGGATGCCTCCAGCGGCAGCGGCAGGGTGACGGCCACGGCGGTGCCCTGGCCCGGCGCGGACTCCACGGTGAACAGCCCGCCCAGCGTCTCGGCCCGCGAGCGCATCGCCGGCAGCCCGAACCCGCCCTCGCCGGAGGGGGCGCAGGAGGGGTCGAAGCCGGTCCCGTCGTCCACGATGTCCAGCGTCACCGAGGCGTCCATGAAGGTCAGGGTGATCTCGGCGCGGTCCGCGCGCGCGTGGCGCACCACGTTGGCGAGCGCCGACTGCGCGATCCGCAGCAGGGCCACCTCGTACGGAGTGGGCAGGACCCGGGGCCCGCCGCTCAGGCAGAACCGGACGCGCGGCCCCGGCGCGGCCGTGCACAGCCGCTCCAGTGCGGCGGCGAGGGAGCCGTGTTCGAGGTCGGGAGGGGTGAGCGCCCGTACGAAACGACGCGCCTCGGCGAGGTTCTCCTGGGCCGCCTCCCGGGCCTGCGCGATGTGCGCCAGCGCTGCCGCTCGCGGATCGGCCGGGTCCGGCTCGGCCGACGGGGCGCGGGTGGGCTCGGACAGGGAGCGTTCCGCCGCGCGCAGCAGGAGCTGGATCGAGGACAGGCCCTGGGCCAGGGTGTCGTGGATCTCCCGGGCCAGGCGTTCCCGCTCCGCCAGGATCCCCGCGTCCCGCTCGGCCGCCGCCAGCTCGGCGCGGGTGGCGATGAGCTCCTCGATGAGCTCGCGGCGGCGTTCGCTCTCGCGGTACAGCGCCTGGTAGCCCAGTACGGTCGCCACCGCCACGGCCCCGCCGAGCAGTGGCCCGAGGAAGGCCCCGGGCGACACCGCGCTGCTCTGCGCGTGTGCCAGGAAGCCGCCGATCGCCGCGCACGCGGTCACCGCGACGGCCGCGACGCCCCAGCGCAGCCGCAGCAGGTGCAGCTCGAGGAAGTACAGCGGGAAGGCGATCCACAGCCCGTCGGGGGAGAGCACCAGCAGCCCCGCCCAGGCCGCGCCCAGCCCGGCCAGCCAGACCGCCCCGGCACGCGGCGAGCGGTGCACCGCGGGGGTCAGTACACCGGCCGCGTACACCGTGGCCAGCACCGCGCAGGCGGCGACCACCCAGCCGGCGCGCGGCGCGGAGTCGGTGACGGCCCGCCCGGCGGCCAGCGCGAGCAGCCCGGACAGCAGCGCGTGCAGGCACAGGCGCAGGATGCGCGAGACGGGAGTGAGGGGACGCGGAGCGAGTGATTCCGGAGCAGCCATGGCCCGACCAGCCTAAGTGGCGGCCCGCGCCCTCCGGTCAATCGAAAGTTTGATGTCCGGATGCGTCCTTCGATACCAGGATCACTACCGTGGCGCGATGCCCTGTGCCCGCGCCGAAGACCAGGGTGGGGACCATGTTCGTCGCATGGAGAGATCTACGGTTCGCCAAGGGCCGCTTCGCCCTCATGGGCTCGGTCGTACTGCTGATCACGCTGCTGGTCGGCCTGCTGTCCGGGCTCACCGCCGGCCTGGCCCGGGAGAACATCTCGGCCGTCACCGGCCTGCCCGCCACCCACCTGGCCTTCGCCGCGCCGACGGGGGACCAGAAGGTGTCCTTCACCAACTCCCAGGTGCCCGAGAAGGCCTGGCAGGCCTGGCGGACGCAGCCCGGTGTGAAGTCGGCGCAGCCGCTCGGCATCCGCACCACCAACGCGGCGGCGGGTGAGCGCACCGCCGCCGTCTCCGTGTTCGGCGTCGACCCGGCCGGCCCCCTCCCGCCGCGGGGCAGCGGTCTCGCCCAGGGGCAGGTGGTCCTCACCGAGAAGGCCGCGAAGGAACTCGGCGGCCTCGCCGCCGGCGGCAAGCTGAAGATCGGCCCGCTCGAGCTGACCGTGGCCGCCGTCTCCGGCACCGCCGCCTACAGCCACACCCCGGTCGTCTGGACGGACCTGGGCGACTGGCAGCGCATCGGCAACCCCGGCACCTCCATCGACACCCTCGCCACCGTGATCGCGCTCGACACCGCCGGGTCGGCGGACCTCGCCGCCGGCGACAAGGCGGCCGGCACGTCGGCCCAGACCATCGACGAGGCACTCGGCGCCATAGGCTCCTACCAGGCCGAGAACGGCTCGCTCCAGCTGATGCGCGGCTTCCTCTTCGTCATCTCGGCCCTGGTCATAGGGGCCTTCTTCACCGTCTGGACGATCCAGCGCAGCGGGGACGTCGCCGTGCTGAAGGCGCTGGGCGCCTCCACCCCGTACCTGCTGAAGGACGCCCTCGGCCAGGCCGTGGTCATGCTCGCGATCGGCACCGGGCTCGGTACGGCGCTCGCCGCCGGGTTCGGCGCGCTGATCAGCGGGGGCAACGTGCCCTTCGTCCTCGACACCGCGACCGTGCTGGTGCCCGCCGCGATCATGATCGCGCTCGGCGCGCTGGGTGCGGCCCTGTCCATCCGGCGGATCACCGCCGTCGACCCCCTGACCGCCCTAGGGAGCGCCCGATGACCCTCCTCGTGCACGACGTCACGCTCACCTATCCGGACGGCGAGAGCAGGCTCACCGCCCTCGACCGGGTCCGGCTGGAAGTGCCCGCCGGCACGCTGACCGCGGTGATCGGACCCTCCGGCTCCGGCAAGTCCAGCCTGCTGGCGGTCGCCGCCACCCTGGTCACCCCGGATTCCGGGCAGGTGGTGGTGGCCGGCCAGGACACCGCGCGGCTGAGCGCGGCCGAGAAGTCGGCCCTGCGCCGCGAGAAGATCGGCATCGTCTTCCAGCAGCCGAACCTGCTGGCCTCGCTCACCGCCGCCGAGCAGCTCCAGGTGATGGCGCACCTCTCGGGCCGCCCGTCGCGGACGCTGCGCCGCCGGGCGCTGGACCTGCTGGACGCGGTGGGCCTGGCCGACAAGGCCGACAAGCGCCCCCACCAGCTCTCCGGCGGCCAGCGCCAGCGCATCAACATCGCCCGCGCCCTGATGAACGAGCCGGCCGTGCTCCTGGTCGACGAGCCGACGAGCGCCCTGGACCACGAGCGGGGGGCGGCCGTCCTCGACCTGCTGGTCACGCTGACCCGCGAGCGTTCCACCGCGACCGTGCTCGTCACCCACGACCACGCCCACCTGGAGCGGATGGACCGGACGGCGACGATGGCGGACGGCCGCCTGACGGACTCCGAGTCCGAGCCGGTCCCGGCCGCCTGAGCGTCCGCGCCCGTACGTACGCCAAGGCCCCGGCCCCTCGCAGCGGAGGGGGCCGGGGCCTTCACGTACGGACGGAACCTACGCGGGGCTCTGGCTCTGCAGCGCCACCGACAGCTCGGCCGCGACGTTCTGCAGGATCGGCACGAAGGACTCG
Source organism: Streptomyces sp. NPDC032745 (assembly GCF_055579465.1). NCBI lineage: Bacteria > Bacillati > Actinomycetota > Actinomycetes > Kitasatosporales > Streptomycetaceae > Streptomyces > Streptomyces sp. NPDC032745. The sequence continues at coordinate 123,585 of NZ_JBVING010000019.1, forward strand.
GCCACGGCCTCGGTCACCCGGCCGGCCGGACCCGAGATGGAGATCGCGGCGGCGGTCGGCGAGTTCGGCACCGACACGGCGAGGCAGCGGACTCCTATCTCCTGCTCGTTGTCGTCGACCGCGTAGCCCACCTTGCGGACCTGCTCCAGCGCCTCCAGGAAGCCCTCGGGCGTGGTGATGGTCTTCTCGGTCGCGGCCGGCATCCCGGTGCGCGCCAGCAGGGCCCGTACCTCGTCCGCGGGGGTGTACGCGAGCAGCGCCTTGCCCACACCGGTGGAGTGCGGCAGCACCCGCCGGCCGACCTCGGTGAACATGCGCATGGAGTGCTTGGACGGCACCTGGGCGACGTAGACGATCTCGTCCCCGTCGAGCAGGGCCATGTTCGCCGTCTCGCCGGTCTCCTCGACCAGGCGGGCCAGGTACGGCCGCGCCCAGGTCCCCAGCAGGCGCGACGCGGACTCGCCGAGGCGGATCAGGCGGGGGCCGAGGGAGTACCGTCGGTTGGGCTGCTGCCGGACGTAGCCGCATGCCACGAGGGTGCGCATGAGGCGGTGGATGGTGGGCAGCGGCAGACCGCTGGCGGTGGAGAGCTCGCTGAGGCCGACCTCGCCCCCGGCATCGGCCATGCGTTCGAGCAGATCGAAGGCGCGCTCAAGGGACTGGACGCCACCGCTGGCGGCGGTGGGCTTGGAGGAAGCGTCGGTGGTGCTGGCGCTGGACGTCGGCACGGCGCGGTCCTTTCGGTGCTGGCAGGCAAGGAAGCAGCCTACCGGTCGGTCGGCGTCGGCCCTAGAGCCGGGTCGAAGCCGTCCCCGCCGGTCAGAGGGGGTTTGTCCGGGTGGTGGACGTCCTCGGGAAGTTACCCGCCCGCCCCCGGTGGTGATAGCTACATTCTGGATAGTGAAATCTTAATTCCATCCTGTGGAAACATCCAATTGCGGCTCCGGTGTGTCAGTGCTCTGTCCGGGCGCTCTTGACTGGCTCCGGATCGGCGGCGAGACTCCGTCAACAGAACGTTGAATTTCGCTCTGTGGAAGTAGATGGGGAGGTTCCGGCGTGTCCGACGACGTGGAACTGGTACTGCGCTCGACTCGCGTCATCACCCCCGGGGGGACGCGTGCCGCTTCGGTCGCCGTCGCCGCCGGGAAGATCGTCGCCGTACTGCCGCACGACGCCGAGGTGCCGGCGGGCGCCCGGCTCGAGGACTTCGGCGACGACGTCCTGCTCCCCGGCCTGGTCGACACCCACGTGCACGTGAACGACCCGGGCCGCACCGAGTGGGAGGGCTTCTGGACGGCCACCCGCGCCGCCGCGGCCGGAGGCGTCACCACGATCCTCGACATGCCCCTCAACTCCCTGCCGCCGACCACCACGGTCGACCACCTCCGCGTCAAGCAGGAGGTCGCCCGCACCAAGGCGCACGTGGACGTCGGCTTCTGGGGCGGCGCCCTGCCGGACAACGTCAAGGACCTGCGCCCGCTGCACGACGCCGGCGTCTACGGCTTCAAGTGCTTCCTGTCGCCCTCCGGCGTCGACGAGTTCCCCGAACTCGACCAGGAGCAGCTGGCCACCTCCCTCGCCGAGATCACCGGCTTCGGCGGCCTGATGATCGTGCACGCCGAGGACCCGCACCACCTGGACTCCGCGCCGGTCGTCCCCGGACCCAGATACGCAGACTTCCTCGCCTCCCGCCCGCGCGACGCCGAGAACACCGCGATCGGGAACCTGATCGCCCAGGCGAAGCGGCTGGACGCGCGCGTCCACGTACTGCACCTGTCCTCCTCCGACGCGCTGCCGCTGATCGCCGCCGCCAAGGCCGAGGGCGTCCGCATCACCGTCGAGTCCTGCCCGCACTACCTCACCCTCACGGCCGAGGAAGTGCCCGACGGCGCCAGCGAGTTCAAGTGCTGCCCGCCCATCCGCGAGGCCGCCAACCAGGACCTCCTGTGGGACGCGCTCGCCGACGGCACCATCGACTGCATCGTCTCCGACCACTCGCCCTCCACGGCGGACCTGAAGACGGACGACTTCGCCACCGCCTGGGGCGGCATCTCCTCCCTGCAGCTGGGCCTGCCGGCGATCTGGACCGAGGCCCGCCGCCGCGGACGCAGCCTCGAGGACGTCGTGCGCTGGATGTCCGCCGCCCCGGCCGCCCTCGCGGGCCTCGCCGACAAGGGTGCGATCGAGGCCGGCCGCGACGCCGACTTCGCCGTGCTGGCCCCCGAAGAGACCTTCACCGTGGATCCCGCGGAACTGCACCACCGCAACCGGGTCACGGCGTACGCGGGCAAGACCCTGCACGGCGTCGTGAAGTCCACCTGGCTGCGCGGTACGCAGATCGCCGACCACGGCACCCCGACCGAGCCCACGGGCCGACTTCTCGAAAGGCAGAACTGACCAGTGGCGATTCCTTCCTTCACCGGTAACGCGAACCCGTACGGAGGCGGCGACCCGTACGCCGACTACCGCACCGCGGACTTCCCGTTCACCCAGCACGCGAACCTCGCCGCGCGTCAGCTCGGCGCGGGTGTCCTCGCCGCCAACGACGAGTTCTTCGCCCAGCGCGAGAACCTGCTCGTCGAGGAGGCCGCGCACTTCGACCCCGAGCACTTCGGCCACAAGGGCAAGGTCATGGACGGCTGGGAGACCCGCCGCCGCCGCGGTGTCTCGGCCGGGCAGCCCTGGCCGACCGCGGAGGACCACGACTGGGCGCTGATCCGCCTCGGCGCCCCGGGCGTCATCCGCGGCATCGTCGTCGACACCGCCCACTTCCGCGGCAACATGCCGCAGGCCGTCTCGGTGGAGGGCGCCTCCGTCGAGGGCTCCCCGACCGCGGAGGAGCTCCTCTCCGACGACGTGAAGTGGACGACCCTCGTACCGCGCACGCCCGTCGGCGGCCACGCCGCCAACGGCTTCGAGGTCGACGTCGAGCAGCGCTTCACGCACCTGCGCCTGAACCAGCACCCGGACGGCGGCATCGCCCGCCTGCGCGTCTACGGCGAGGTCCGCCCCGACCCGAAGTGGCTCGCCGCGCTCGGCACGTTCGACGTCGTGGCCCTGGAGAACGGCGGCTCCGTCCAGGACGCCTCCAACCGCTTCTACTCCCCGCCGACCAACACCATCAACCCGGGCCGCTCCCGCAAGATGGACGACGGCTGGGAGACCGCCCGCCGCCGCGACAACGGCAACGACTGGATCCGCTACCAGCTGGTGGCCGACTCCGAGATCCGCGCCGTCGAGATCGACACCGCCTACCTCAAGGGCAACTCGGCCGGATGGGCCTCGCTGTCCGTCAAGTCCGGCGAGGAGGGCGAGTGGACGGAGTTCCTGCCGCGCACCCGCCTGCAGCCCGACACCAACCACCGCTTCGTACTGGACACCCCGGCGGTCGGCACCCACGTGCGGATCGACATCTTCCCGGACGGCGGTTTCTCCCGCCTGCGCCTGTACGGCTCGCTGACGGAGTCCGGCGCGGCCGCGCTGACCGCCCGCCACCAGGAGCTGGGCGGCTGACGCCGACCGGTTCCCCGTGACTGCCCCGGGGGCCGACACCCCCGGGGCCCGCACGGCCCGACGGGGCGCACCGCAGCAGCGGTGCGCCCCGTCGGCGCATCCGGGTGCCGGACGCGCGCCCGGCACCCGCGCCCGGCACCCGGCGCCCGCGCCTGCGGCCGCTACGCCGCGTGGCCGCCGTCCACCGCGAACTCGGCGCCCGTCACATAGGCGGCGTCGGGACCAGCGAGGAAGGACACCAGGGCCGCCACCTCCTGCGCGGTGCCGAACCGGCCGAGGGCCGTCAGCGCGCTCTGCGCGGCGGCGTGGGGGCCGTCCGCCGGGTTCATGTCGGTGTCGACCGGGCCCGGGTGCACGAGGTTCGCGGTGATGCCGCGCCCGCCGAGCTCCCGCGCCAGCGCCTTGTTCAGGCCGGTCAGCGCGGCCTTGCTCATCGCGTACAGGGTGCCGCCCGGGCCGGGGACCCGCGCGGCCATGCAGCTGCCGATGGTGACGATCCGGCCGCCGGAGCCCATCCGGGCGGCCGCGGCCCGGGTGGTCAGGAACACGCCGCGCACGTTGACGGCCAGTACCCGGTCCACATCGGCCGGGCTCAGGGCCTCCAGCGGGCCGAGCACGCCGATGCCGGCGTTGTTGACCAGGGTGTCGATCCGCCCCAGGCCCCGTACGGTCTCCTCCACCGCGGCGACCGCCCGCGCCGGATCGCCCACGTCGGCCCGGACCGCCAGGGCGCGCCGGCCGAGCGCCTCGATCCGGCCCACGACCTCGGCCGCGGCCTGCGCGCCGCGGACGTACGTGAGCGCGACGTCGACGCCGTCCTCCGCCAGCCGCAGGGCGGTGGCCGCCCCGATCCCGCGGCCGCCGCCGGTCACCAGCGCCACCGTGCCACTGCTGCTCATGGTCTTCTCCCCGCTCTCGTCCGACAAGTCGTTGCGGGTTCAATGAAACGAGCGGCGAGGGGCGCGCGCTGGCGGGAATCGGACGTCGCGTTCGTGCGCGTCGCCCCGATGAGTTCCGGGGCGCCCGGGAGTCTGAACACGTGCAGCAGACAGCGGACACAAGGAGCGCAGAACCATGGGCAAGCTGACCCTCACCACCTTCGTGACCCTTGACGGCGTCATGCAGGCTCCCGGCGGACCGGAGGAGGACCCCAGCGGCGGGTTCGCGTACGGCGGCTGGCTGGTCCCGTTCAGCGACGAGGGCATGGGGGCGTTCATGAACGAGGTGTTCGACCGGGCCGGCGCCTTCCTGCTCGGGCGCCGCACGTACGAGATCTTCGCCGACTACTGGCCGAAGGTGACCGACCCCACGCACCCGATCGCGAGTCGGCTCAACGGGCTGCCGAAGTACGTCGCCTCGACCACGCTCACGGAACCGGCCTGGGCCGGGACCACGGTCATCGACGGCGAACACCTCCAGGCCGAGATCATGCGGGTCAAGGACGCGCTGGAGGGGAGCCGGGAACTCCAGGTGCACGGCAGCGGGGCGCTGGCCCAGTGGCTGCTGGCGCGGGACCTCGTGGACGAGCTGAACCTGCTGGTGTTCCCCGTCTTCCTGGGCGCCGGGCAGCGGCTGTTCCCCACGGGCGGGCTGCCGACGGCCTGCGAGCTGGCCGCGTCGCGCACGACGCCGAACGGCACGGCCATCCTCACCTACCGCCCGACGGGCCGGGCCACCTTCGGCACCTTCGTCTGACCCGGCCACCGCCCACCGGGGCCGGGGCGGGCGGGCCCCCCCGGAGGACGGCGACCGGAGGCGGCCACCGGGCCGGCCCGCCCCGGCCCCGGCCGGCGGTGAAACCGCTCGACCGCCATGATCGGCTCCGGTACGGTGAGCCGCGCCCGAGGGAGCCGCCGAAGTCTCCACCCGCTTCACGCCGATGGAGAGTCCCTGGTGAGCTCGTCCGCCCTCCTTGCACGCACTGCCGCCCCCCGCCGGGCCTGGCTCGCCGATCTGCCCGTCCTGGCCGTCGCCGTCGTCTGGGGCGGCAGCTATCTCGCCGCCAAGGGCATCACCACGGGCCACACCGTGATCGCCGTCCTCGTCCTGCGCTTCGCGCTCGTGCTGCCCGTGCTCGCCGTCGCCGGGTGGCAGCGGCTGCGGGCGCTCACCGCCGGGCAGCTGCGCGGCGCGGGCCTGCTGGGGCTGGTACTCGGCGGGATCTTCCTGCTGGAGACCTACGGGGTGGTGCACACCTCCGCCACCAACGCCGGACTGATCATCAGCCTCACCATGATCTTCACCCCGCTCGCCGAGGCCGCCGTACGGCGCAAGGCCCCGTCGGGCGCCTTCCTCGCGGGCGCCGCGGCCTCCGTCGCCGGCGTCGTCCTGCTCACCCAGGGCGCCGGGTTCACCGTCCCCGGTACCGGCGACCTGCTCATCCTCGGCGCGGCGCTCGCCCGGACCCTGCACGTCCTGCTGATGGCGCGGATCAAGGCCGTCCAGGACGCCGACTCGTTGTCGCTGACCACCGTTCAGTTCGGCGGCGCCGTCCTCGTCTTCGCCGTGCTGGCAGCCGTGCCCGGCACCGGCGACAGCCCCTGGGCGGCCGCCGCCGGCTTCGGGGCGGCCGAGTGGGCGGGGCTCGCCTTCCTCTCCGTCTTCTGCACCCTCTTCGCCTTCTTCGTGCAGATGTGGGCCGTACGCCGCTCCTCGCCCTCCCGGGTCAGCCTGCTGCTCGGCACCGAACCCCTGTGGGCGGCCGCGGCCGGCATCGCCATCGGCGGCGAACACCTCGGCCCGGCCGGCCTCGTGGGCGCCGCTCTCGTCCTCGGCGGCACGGCCTGGGGCCGCCGCGCCGTGGCCGGATGACCTCGGATGCCGTCCGATCCCGGGCGCATGACCGGAAATCGATGGTCCCAGCACCGAGCGGTCACATTAATGTGACCGCATGCCACAACCGGACATCAGCGTGAACGACGCAGACTTCCACGCAGACCCCTACTCCTTCTACGCCCGGCTGCGCGCGGCGGGACCGGTGCACCAGGTCGAGGTCACGGCCGCCGAGTACGCGCCGACCTTCCTGGTCGTCGGCTACGAAGAGGCCCGCCACGCCCTCAACCACCCGGGTCTGTCGAAGAACTGGGTCAGCAGCGCCGTCCTGCCGGGCATCGCGACCACCCCCGCCAACAGCAACATGCTGGAGGCCGACCCGCCGCACCACACCCGGCTGCGCCGCCTGGTCGCCCGCGAGTTCACCGCCCGCCGGGTGCAGGCGATGCGCCCCCGCGTCCAGCAGATCACCGACGACCTGCTCGACGCGATGGCCGCCCGCCCGCAGCGCACCGCCGACCTGATCAAGGCCCTCGCCTTCCCGCTGCCCATGACCGTCATCGGCGAACTCCTCGGCGTCCCCGACCTGGACCGCGAGCGCTTCAGCTACTGGTCCAAGGAGGTCCTCGCGCCCACCTCCGTCACCCCGAGCACCACCGCGCACCAGAAGCTCGGCGACTACCTCGCGGAGCTCGTCGAGGCCAAGGCCAAGGACCCCGGCGAGGACCTGCTCAGCGCCCTCATCCGGACCCGCGACGAGGACGGCGACGCGCTGTCGCCCGACGAGCTGATCGGCATGGCCTTCCTGCTGCTGATCGCCGGCCACGAGACCACCGTCAACCTCATCTCCAACGGCACGCGCGCCCTGCTGGCCCACCCGGACCAGCTGGCCGCCCTGCGCGCCGACTACGACGGCCTGCTCGACGGCGCGATCGAGGAGATGCTCCGCTACGACGGCCCGGTGCAGAACACCACCTACCGCTACGCCCGCGAGGACATGGAGATAGGCGGCACCGCCGTCCCGGCCGGAGCCACCGTCCTCGTCTCGCTGGCCGGCGCGGACCGCGACCCCGGGCGGTACGAGGCCCCCGACGCGTTCGACATCCGGCGCGCCCCGCAGGGCCACCTCGCCTTCGGGCACGGACTGCACTTCTGCATCGGCGCCCCGCTGGCCCGGATGGAGGGCCGCATCGCGATCCGCGGGCTGCTGGAGCGCTTCCCGGACCTCGCCGAGGACCCGGCCGGGGAGGCGCCGACGTACATCGGGGGCAGTCTGATCCGGGGCGTGACCCGACTGCCGGTGCGCTGGTAGCCGCCGCCCGTGGCCGATTCCGTAGCGCACCCGCCGCCGGGGCCCCTACAGGTCCGGGAGCTCCGCCATCCGGACCGGGCGGCGCTCCCGGCGCGACAGCTCGCAGGCCTCCGCGATCCGCAGCGCGGCCAGCGCCTCCCGGCCGTCGCACGGGTTGGGGCCATCGCCGCGCACCAGCCGGACGAAGGCGGCCAGCTCCGCCTCGTACGCGGGGGCGAACCGTTCCAGGAACCCCGTCCACGGTTTGCTGGCCGGGGGCGGGCCCTGCGGTTCGGTCGAGGCGATCGGCGTACGGTCGTCCAGCCCGGAGGAGACCTGGTCGAGCTCCCCGGCCAGCTCCATCCGCACGTCGTACCCGGCGCCGTTGCACCGGGTGCCCGTACAGGTGGCCAGGGTCCCGTCGTCCAGGGTGAGGAGGGCGACGGCGGTGTCCACGTCGCCGACCTCGCGGAACATCGCCGGACCCGCGTCGGAGCCGGTCGCGTAGACCTCCGTCACCTCGTGCCCGGTCACCCAGCGGACCATGTCGAAGTCGTGCACCAGGCAGTCCCGGTACAGGCCCCCGGACGTCGCCAGGTAGGCGGCGGGCGGCGGCGCCGGATCGGCGGTCATCGTCCGTACGGTGTGCAGCCGGCCGAGGGCTCCGGAGCGCACCAGCTCGCGCGCGGTGCGGCAGCCCGCGTCGAAGCGGCGCATGAAGCCCAGCTGGAGCACCCCGTCCGCGGCGGTCACCTCGCGCAGTACGGCCAGCGTCCGGGCGAGGTCGGTGGCCAGGGGCTTCTCGCAGAACACGGGGAGTCCGCCCCGGATCGCCCGCAGGACCAGCTCAGCGTGCCCGTCGGTCGCGCAGGCGACCACCACGGCGTCCACACCCCACTTGAAGACCTGTTCCACGGAGGGCGCGGCGGTCGCCCCCAGCCGGTCGGCGATGCGCGCCGCACGCGCGGGATCGGCGTCGGCGAGCAGCAGCGAGCCGGCGTCCGGGTGGCGGGCCAGTGCCGCCGCGTGGAAAGAGCCGATCCGGCCCGTTCCGATCACCCCGATGCGCATGCACTCAACCTGACCCCGTCAGGGGGAGCTGTCAATCTGCCCGACAGTACCCGGATGGCCCAGATGGCCTCGAAGGCCCCGATGACCGCACATGGTCCACTGTGGCGGATACTGAGCGGCTGGAACCGGAATGACCGCTTTGACATCAGCAGCATGCAGGACGAGGGAAGGGCACGCAGACGTGGCTAGGGTTCGGACAGGGGTACGCGTCGTGGGCGCCGTGCTCGCGACGGTACTGGGAGCCTCCCTCGTGGGCTGCAGCAGTACGGGCGGCAAGCGTGCCGAAGACCGGGCGAAGGCCGCCCAGGCGGGCCGGCCCGCCGTGTCCACCCCGCGCTGGACCTTCGCGATGGTCACCCACGCGGGCGACGGCGACACCTTCTGGGACATCGTCCAGAAGGGCGCCAAGGAGGCCGCGGCGAAGGACAACATCAACTTCGTCTACGCCCACGACGACCAGGCACAGCAGCAGGCCCAGTTCGTGCAGAACGCCATCGACCAGAAGGTCGACGGGATCGTGGTGAGCCTGGCCAAGCCCGAGGCGCTCAAGGACGTCATCGGCAAGGCCGTCAAGGCCGGCATCCCGGTGATCACGGTCAACTCCGGATCCGCGCAGTCCGCCGCGTACGGCGCGCTCACCCACATCGGCCAGGACGAGGAGATCGCCGGCGAGGCGGTCGGCACCGAGCTGACCAAGCGCGGCAGGAAGAAGGCCGTCTGCGTCCTGCACGAGCAGGGCAACGTCGGCCACGAGCAGCGCTGCGCCGGGGCGAAGAAGACGTTCGGCGGGGACATGGAGAACCTGTACGTCGAGGGCACCAACATGCCCTCCGTCCAGGCGGCCGTCCAGGCGAAGCTGCAGGCCGACCCGTCCGTCGACGCGATCGTGACCCTCGGCGCCCCCTTCGCCCCGACCGCGATCAAGGCCAAGGACGCGGCGGGCAGCAAGGCCGAGGTCGACACCTTCGACCTCAACGCCTCCGTCGCCCGCGACCTCAAGTCCGGCGCCCTCGGCTTCGCCGTCGACCAGCAGCCCTACCTCCAGGGCTACGAGGCGATCGATCTGCTCTGGCTGTACCGCTACAACGCGAACGTGCTCGGCGGCGGCCGCCCCGTACTCACCGGACCGCAGATCGTGACGGCCGACGCGGCCGGCAAGCTGGAGGAGTTCATCAAGCGGGGCAGCCGATGAGCACGGCAACAGCCGTCGACGAGCGGCTCGCCCCCACCTCCCTGGCCCGCAAGCTGCTCGGGCGCCCCGAGCTGGGCTCGGTGGTCGGCGCGGCCGCCGTCTTCGTCTTCTTCTCCTTCGCCGCGCCCAGCTTCCTGCAGGCCTCCAGCCTGAGCACGATCCTCTACTCGGCCTCCACCATCGGGATCATGGCCGTCCCGGTGGCCCTGCTGATGATCGGCGGCGAGTTCGACCTCTCGGCCGGCGTCATGGTCACCACCTCGGCGCTGGTCGCCTCGATGTTCAGCTACCAGATGACCGCCAACGTGTGGGTGGGCGTCGGGGTGTCCCTGCTGGTCACCCTCGCCATCGGCTTCTTCAACGGGGTCATGCTGACCCGCACCAAGCTGCCCAGCTTCATCATCACGCTCGGCACCTTCCTGATGCTGACGGGCCTGAACCTCGGTTTCACCAAGCTGATCAGCGGCTCCGTCTCGACCAAGTCCATCGCCGACATGGAGGGCTTCTCCTCCGCCCGCGCCCTCTTCGCCTCGCAGTGGAACATCGGCTCGGTCACGCTCAAGGTCACCATCCTGTGGTGGCTGGCCCTGGTCGCCGTCGCCACCTGGATCCTGCTGCGCACCCGCGCCGGGAACTGGATCTTCGCGGTCGGCGGCGGAGCGGACGCGGCCCGCGCGACCGGCGTCCCGGTCGTCAAGACCCGTATCGGCCTCTACATGGGCGTCGCCCTGTGCGCCTGGATCTCCGGGCAGCACATCCTCTTCTCGTTCGACGTGGTCCAGTCGGGCGAGGGCGTGGGCAACGAGTTCCTGTACATCATCGCGGCCGTCATCGGCGGCTGCCTGATGACCGGCGGCTACGGCTCCGCGGTGGGCTCGGCCGTCGGTGCCTTCATCTTCGGCATGACCATCAACGGCATCGTGTACGCCCAGTGGAACCCGGACTGGTTCAAGTTCTTCCTCGGCGCGATGCTCCTGCTGGCCACGCTGCTCAACGCATGGGTCCGCAAGCGGGCGGAGGCGAAGTGATGACCGAGACCGTGTCCAGGACCGCGGACGGGAAGACCCCCGCCACGGCGCTCGTGAAGATGACCGACGTCAGCAAGCACTACGGCAACATCCGCGCGCTCCAGGGGGTCTCCCTGGAGGTCCACGCCGGCGAGATCACCTGTGTCCTCGGCGACAACGGCGCCGGAAAGTCCACCCTGATCAAGATCATCGCGGGGCTGCACCGGCACGACGCCGGCAGCTTCGAGATCGAGGGCGAGGAGACGGAGCTCGTCAACCCGCGCGCCGCCCTCGACCACGGCATCGCCACCGTCTACCAGGACCTGGCCGTCGTCCCGCTCATGCCCGTCTGGCGGAACTTCTTCCTCGGCTCCGAGCCCACCAAGGGCCGCGGCCCCCTCCGCCGCCTCGACGTGGGGTTCATGCGCGAGACCACCCGCGCCGAGCTGCTGCGCATGGGCATCGACCTGCGCGACGTCGACCAGCCGATCGGCACCCTTTCCGGCGGTGAGCGGCAGTGCGTGGCCATCGCCCGCGCCGTCTACTTCGGTGCGAAGGTCCTCGTGCTCGACGAGCCCACCGCCGCCCTCGGCGTGAAGCAGTCCGGCGTGGTCCTCAAGTACGTCGCCGCAGCCCGCGACGCGGGCCTCGGCGTGGTCCTCATCACCCACAACCCGCACCACGCCTACCTGGTCGGGGACCGGTTCGTGCTGCTCAAGCGCGGCACCATGGCCGGCAGTCACACCCGCGACTCGATCGCCCTGGACGAGCTCACCCGCCAGATGGCGGGCGGCTCCGAGCTGGACGAGCTGAGCCACGAACTGGAGCGGGTGGCAGAATCAGGACCGGACCACCCGTCCGGGGCAGCCGATCCGGCGTCCGGCACCACCGCACCCTGAGGGACGACACGACTCGATGAGCACGTACCGGGACTTCACGCTCACCCACCGGGGGTCCGCGCGAGGCACCGTCCTGCGGACCATCGGGACCCGTGAGCGCCGGTCGCACCTGACCGCCCCGCGCGTCCCGACCGTCGGCATCGACATCGGCGGCACCAAGGTGATGGCCGGTGTCGTCGACGCCGACGGGATCATCCTGGAGAAGATCCGCACCGAGACCCCCGACAAGTCCAAGAGCCCCAAGGTCGTCGAGGACACCATCGTCGAGCTGGTGCTCGACCTGTCCGACCGGCACGACGTCCACGCGGTGGGCATCGGCGCGGCCGGCTGGGTCGACGCCGACCGCTCCCGGGTGCTGTTCGCACCCCACCTGGCCTGGCGCGACGAGCCGCTGCGCGACGCGCTGCAGTCCCGGCTCGCCGTCCCGGTCATGGTGGACAACGATGCCAACACCGCCGCCTGGGCCGAGTGGCGCTTCGGCGCCGGGCGGGGCGAGGACCACCTCGTCATGATCACCCTTGGCACCGGCATCGGCGGCGCCATCCTCGAGGGCGGCCAGGTCAAGCGCGGCCGCTTCGGGGTCGCCGGCGAGTTCGGCCACATGCAGGTCGTCCCCGGCGGCCACCGCTGCCCGTGCGGCAACCGCGGCTGCTGGGAGCAGTACAGCTCCGGAAACGCCCTGGTCCGCGAGGCCCGCGAGCTGGCCGCCGCCGACTCCCCGGTCGCGCACGACATCATCGCCAGGGTCGGCGGCAACGTCTCGGAGATCACCGGGCCGCTCATCACCGAGCTGGCCCGCGAGGGCGACGCCATGTGCGTCGAGCTCCTCGAGGACATCGGCCAGTGGCTCGGCGTCGGCATCGCCAACCTCGCCGCCGCCCTCGACCCCTCCTGCTTCGTCATCGGCGGCGGCGTCAGCGCCGCCGACGACCTGCTGATCGGCCCCGCCCGGGACGCCTTCCGGCGCCACCTCACCGGCCGCGGCTACCGGCCCGAGGCCCGGATCGCCAAGGCCCAGCTCGGCCCCGAGGCCGGCATGGTCGGCGCCGCCGACCTGGCCCGGCTCGTCGCCCGCCGCTTCCGCCGCGCCACGCGCCGGCGCGTCGAACGCTACGAGCGCTACGCGCAGTGGGGCCTGATCGACTCCCCGGCCACCGCGGACCGCAAGGCCGCGGACACCAAGGCCGCCGAGGCCAAGGCCGCCGACCCGGCGAACGCGGAGCTCACGGACGGGGACACGCAGTGACACCGCCCTCCCTGCCCCGCCAGGCGCCCGCCCCCGACGAGGGCGGCACTCCGCTCCCGGCGGAGGACCGCAAGCACGTCGTCCGGCGCCGCTGGATCACGGCGATCATCATCCTGCTGCTGGTCGGCGTGCCCGCCGGCTACCTCGCCGTGTCCGCCCAGCAGAGCCGCGAGAGCGGCCGCGACAAGGCCGCCAAGGTCGGCGCGACCAAGGTGCGCCCCGGCTGGCCGTCCAAGGTGCAGCGCAGCATCTACGAGGTGCCGATCCCGCCGAAGGCCTGGCGGGTCGGGTTCCTCGAGACCAACAACTGGCGCACCAGCCGGCTGTACGTGCAGTTCGCGGTCACCCCCGCCGACCTGGACTCCTTCCTCGCCGAGGTCGGCACCAGCCGCGCCGAGCTGACCCGTGAGGTCTCCGTCGGGGCGCACGACTCCGCGGTCGCGGGCTGGAGCTGGGGCCCGCAGAACTCCTGGTACGGCACCACCCTGGAGCAGCCGAACCCGCGCCCGACCCGGGACGTCACGGTCGACCTCACGGACCCGGAGAAGCCCCGGGTCTACGTGGTGTCCACGGCGACCCCGTAGCGGCAACCCCGTGGTACCGCCCCTGTAGCCGCATCGTCACGCCGCTAGCCTGGGATCATGAAGCTCACCAAGCGGCTGCACTCCTGTGTCCAACTGGAGAAGGACGGGCGTGTGCTCGTCATCGACCCGGGCGCCTTCAGCGAGCCCGACGCGGGGCTCGGCGCCGACGCCCTGCTCGTCACGCACGAGCACCCCGACCACTTCGACGAGGGCCGGCTGCGGGCCGCGCTCGACGCGAACCCGGCCGCCGCGCTGTGGACGCTGCGCAGCGTCGCGGAACGGCTGGCCCCGGCTTATCCGGGCCGCGTGCACACCGTCGGCCACGGGGACGCCTTCACCGCGGCCGGGTTCGAGGTCCAGGTGCACGGCGAGCTGCACGCCGTGATCCACCCGGACATCCCGCAGGTCACCAATGTCGGCTACCTGGTGGAGGGTTCGCTGTTCCATCCCGGCGACGCGCTGACGGTGCCCGAGGTGCCCGTGGACACCCTGATGCTGCCGGTGCACGCGCCCTGGAACAAGGTCTCCGAAGTGATCGACTACCTGCGCGAGGTCAAGCCGCGCCGGGCCATCGACATCCACGACGCCTACCTCTCGGACATCGCCCGGCCGATCTACGACCACGCCCTGGCCGCCCTCGGCGGCACCCACCACGGGCGGCTCGCCGCCGGGGACGCCGCGCAGCTGTGACTGTCGGAGCCGGGCGGTAGGTTGGACGGCATGCGTATCGCCACGTTCAACGTCAACTCGATCACCGCCCGGCTGCCGCGCCTGCTGGCCTGGCTGGAGAGCTCCGGCACGGATGTCGTGTGCATCCAGGAGACCAAGTGCTCCGCGGAGCAGTTCCCGCACGAGCAGCTGCGCGAGCTGGGCTACGAGGCGGCCGTCAACGCCACCGGCCGGTGGAACGGCGTGGCCCTGATCTCCAAGGCCGGCCTGGAGGACGTGGTCACGGGCCTGCCCGGCGGCCCCGACTACGAGGGCGTCCAGGAGCCCCGGGCGATCTCCGCCACCTGTGGCGGGGTGCGCCTGTGGTCGGTGTACGTGCCGAACGGCCGCGAGGTCGAGCACGACCACTACGGCTACAAGCTGGACTGGTTCCGCGCGCTGACCGCCGCCGTCGCCGAAGACGCGGCCGGCCCGCGCCCGTTCGCCGTGCTCGGCGACTACAACGTGGCCCCCACCGACGAGGACGTGTACGACCCGGCGGTCTTCGCGGGGCTGACCCACGTGACCCCCGCCGAGCGCGCCGCCCTGGAGGCACTGCGTGCCGCGGGGCTCTCCGACGTGCTGCCGCGCCCGCTGAAGTACGACCGGCCGTACACGTACTGGGACTACCGCCAGCTCGCCTTCCCCAAGAACCGCGGCATGCGCATCGACCTGGTCTACGGGAACGAGCCCTTCACCAAGGCCGTCACCGACGCCTTCGTCGACCGCGAGGAGCGCAAGGGCAAGGGCGCCTCGGACCACGCCCCGGTGGTCGTGGACCTGGCGCTGGACGACGGGGCATAGGGGCGCCGTGGACGGATCCCGCGCGCCCTGTGGCCAGCGCGGGATCCTGGTGCCAGGCTGGGCGGTATGAACATCCCCTTCCTGGACAACTGGCTGAACCGGCACGAAACGGGACGGGGTGCGGGACTCGCCGCCGCCCTCGCGGACGACCCCGAGGGCATCAACGAGTTGTTCTCGGAATGCGAGATGCTGCGCGTCCACGCGCGGGCTGCCGGGCTGGAACTCGACGAGACCCCGGCCTCGTTGGAGGCGCTCGACCAGCTGATGCCCCGCTGGCGCCGGGACCCGGTGGTCGTGCCCTGGCTGGGCAACGACGCGGGCCTCTACCTCGGGACCGTGATCATCCGGACCAAGCTGGGCTCCGCCTGGCAGGTGTGGCCCAACGGCCAGCCGGTGATCCGCCTGGCCTCGGGCCGTGAGCTGAACGTGGTGGAGTCGGGGGTGTCCTGGGCGATGACCGGATCCCCCGAGCTCTCCCAGGCCTACGCCGAAGCCTCCGAGGGCTGACCCCTTCCACGGGAACGGTCAGGCTGTTTCATCACCCCGTGGTCTTTATGCCCTCTTTAGGCGTGTCGAGGCGAAGTGCTCTTCCGCGGCTGGATAGTTTGCGCTGACCTCGAGATTCCGACAGGTGGGCAGGGCAGCGCATGGCCGTCGATCCGTTGATCGAGCTGCGGGACGTCAACAAGCACTACGGGGCATTGCACGTCCTCCAGGACATCAACCTCACCGTCGGCCGCGGGGAGGTGGTGGTGATCATCGGCCCGTCAGGTTCCGGGAAGTCGACCCTGTGCCGGACCATCAACCGCCTGGAGACCATCGAGTCGGGCACGATCCGGCTCGAGGGCAAGCCGCTGCCCGACGAGGGCAAGGAGCTGGCCGCGCTCCGCGCCGACGTCGGGATGGTCTTCCAGTCGTTCAACCTCTTCGCGCACAAGACCGTCCTCGCGAACGTCTCGCTCGCGCAGATCAAGGTCAGGAAGCGCAAGAAGGACGAGGCCGACAAGCGCTCCCGGGAGCTGCTCGCCCGCGTCGGCCTCGCCGACCAGGCGCCGAAATACCCCGCCCAGCTCTCCGGCGGCCAGCAGCAGCGCGTCGCCATCGCCCGCGCCCTGGCCATGAACCCCAAGGCGCTGCTCTTCGACGAGCCCACCTCCGCCCTCGACCCGGAGATGATCAACGAGGTGCTGGAGGTCATGCGGCAGCTCGCCGCCGACGGCATGACCATGGTCGTGGTCACCCACGAGATGGGCTTCGCCCGCTCCGCCGCCAACCGCGTCGTGTTCATGGACGACGGCAGGATCGTCGAGGACCGGACACCTGAGGCCTTCTTCACCGCCCCGGAGAGCGAACGGGCCAAGGACTTCCTCTCCAAGATCCTCAAGCACTGAGGGGCGGGCCGATGAAGCGAACCCGCGGCGCGCGGCCGCGCGCCCGCCTCCGCCTCCTCCTCGCCGCCGCCCTGCTGGCGGCCCTCGCCGGCTGCGGCAAGGAGGGCAGCCCCCCGGTCAAGGGCCCGCAGCCCGAGGACCTGCCGGTGTACGAGGCCGCTGCGGACTTCCGGCTGCCGGAGTCCCCCACCTGGGAGAAGGCCAGGAAGCGCGGCCACCTGGTGGTCGGCGCGAAGGAGGACCAGCCGTACATGGGGGAGAAGGACCCGGCGAGCGGCCGCTACTCCGGCTTCGACATCGAGATCGCCAAGATGATGTCGGCCTCGCTCGGCTTCGACCCCAAGACGATCGAGTTCAAGACGATCGCCTCCGCCAACCGCGAGACCGCCCTCCAGAACGGCCAGATCGACTACTACGTCGGCACCTACACGATCAACGACAACCGCAAGAAGCAGGTCGGCTTCGCCGGCCCGTACTTCATGGCCGGCCAGTCCCTTCTCGTCCGCAAGAACGAGAAGGACATCAAGGGCCCCGAGGACCTCGCCGGCAAGAAGGTCTGCTCCGCCGCCGGGTCCACCCCGTACCAGCGGCTCCAGAAGGAGTACCCGCAGGCGGTCCTGGTCGCCTACGACACCTACTCGGTCTGCGTGGACAACCTGCTGACGTACCAGGTCGACGCCGTCTCCACCGACGACTCGATCCTCCTCGGCTACGCGGCCAAGGTTCCCGAGGAGCTCAAGGTGGCCGGCACTCCCTTCTCCCGGGAGCCCTACGGCATCGGCGTCCCCCGCAGCGACAACGCCCTGCGCTTCGCCCTCGACGACGCCCTGGAGAAGCACGAGGAGAACGGCGACTGGAAGAAGGCGTACGAGGCCACGCTCGGCCTCTCCGGCGTACCCGCCCCGAAGCCACCCGCCATCGACCGGTACCCGGCGAGCTGAGGGGAGAGCCCACCACCATGGACGTACTCACGCAGAACTTCCCGCTCTACTGGAAGGGTTTCCTCGGGACCGTCCAACTCACGGTCTACGCCTCGCTCCTCGCCCTGGTCCTCGGCTTCGTGATGGCCTCCTTCCGCGTCGCGCCCGTCGGCTCCTTCCGGGTCTTCGGCACGGTCTGGGTCACCGTGCTCCGCAACACCCCGCTCACCCTGCTCTTCTTCGCCGTGCTGCTGGGCCTGCCGCGCTTCGGACTGGTCCTGCCCTTCCAGGTGTTCGCGGTCCTCGCGCTGGGCTGCTACACCTCGGCCTTCATCTGCGAGGTCCTGCGCTCGGGCATCAACACCGTGCCCAAGGGCCAGGGCGAGGCCTCCCGCAGCCTCGGCATGGACTTCACCCAGACCCTGGGCTCGGTGGTGCTGCCGCAGGCCTTCCGCAGCGTCATCCCGCCCATCGGCTCCACGCTGATCGCCCTCGCCAAGAACTCGGCGATCGCCGGTGCCTTCAGCGTCACCGAGCTGCTGGGCACGTACAAGACCCTCAGCGAGCTGGGCTACAACATCATCTGGACCTTCGTCTGGATCGCCATCGGCTACCTGATCATCACCTTGTCCATCAGCGCGCTCTTCAACGTGCTGGAGAAGCGCTGGGGGATCGCCCGATGACCGCGCACGCGCTCCACGGGGACCTGGAGTCCACCGCCCTCTACGACCTGCCCGGCCCGCGGGCCCGGCGCCGGCACTTCCTCTACGGGATCGCCTCCACGGTGGTGATCCTCGGACTGCTCGCCTGGATCCTCCACCTCCTCTTCGACACCGACCAGTTCACCGCCGCCAAGTGGGGCCCCTTCGAGTACAAGGGCATCCAGGAACTGCTGCTCAAGGGACTGGGGAACACCCTCAAGGCCTTCCTGTACGCCTCGGTGTTCTCGCTCGTCCTCGGCGCGGTGCTCGCGGCCGGGCGGCTCTCCGTGCACCGGCCGGTGCACTGGGCGGCCACCTTGTGCGTGGAGTTCTTCCGGGCCATGCCGGTGCTGGTGATGATCTTCTTCATCTTCGTCGCACTGAAGGTCCAGCCGCTGCCCGCGCTGGTGGCGGGGCTGACCCTCTACAACGGCTCGGTCCTCGCCGAGGTCTTCCGTACGGGCATCAACTCGGTCGAGAAGGGCCAGGGGGAGGCGGCGTACGCGCTGGGCATGCGCAAGACCCAGGTCATGACGTACGTGCTGGGCCCGCAAGCGGTCCGCGCGATGCTGCCCACCATCATCAGCCAGCTGGTGGTGGCCCTGAAGGACACCTCGCTCGGGTACCTGATCACGTACGAGGAGTTCCTGCACGCGGGCAAGCTGATCGCCTCGAACCTCGACTACGACCTTCCGTTCATCCCGGTCGTGATGATCATCTCCCCGGTCTACATCGGGATGTGCATGCTGCTCTCCTGGTTCGCCGGCTGGGTGGCGCGGTTCGAGCGGCGCAGCCTGAAGACCGAGGCGGTCGACGTCGTCGAGGCCGATCCCGGAACGGTGCTGCCGGGCACTCCACGGTAGCTCCGAAGAGCCGCCCCGTCCGGCAGCAGCCGCAGATCACTGCTCGCGCAGAGGTACCGAGACGTACGAGGGATCGGTGCGCGGCGAGGAGAAGGTCAGCTGTGCGCCGGTGGGGTTGTGCTCGATGTAGAGGGGGTCGACGGTGTCGATCACGAGGGCGAGCCGGTGGCCCTCGGGCACGTCGTAGGCGGTGGAGAACAGCTCCAGATCCACGCCGAAGGCCTGGCCCCGGGGCTTGCCGTGGAAGGTGTACGGGGCGTTGCTGACGAGCTTGCCGATGCCGAGCGGGCCGACGTCGTAGAGGTACGCGACGAAGGTGCCGTCCGAGGCGGTGGGGGTGACGGTGGTGTGGAGCTTCACCGTGCCGCGGATGCGGCGGTCCGCGTCGTAGCGCGGCGACTGCCAGACGGCGGCGAAGGCGCGGGGCAGGAGCGGGATGGAGGCGGTCGGCGGCGCCTTGACGAACTGGTCCAGGATGCTGGAGAGGAAGATGACGCCGCCGTCGGCGCCCGAGTCGATGCCCGCGAAGAGGTGCTCGCTGTCGGAGAGCGCGAGCTTCTCGGTGCCTGCGGAGCCGACCGACTTCCAGTCGGCGTAGCCCTCGTAGCCATCGTCGCTGCGGGACTTGATCTGCACCGGGGCCTCGGCGTCCACGCCGTTTCGCTCGCCCTTGAGGTAGCGGTCGAACCAGCGGTGCGCGTTGGTCCAGGTGTCGTTGGGCAGGCCGAGCAGGCCGGTGCCCTCGGCGGTGGCGTGGTCGCCGGGCCGGAACTCCAGGCGCTTGGGGCCCGTCAGCTTCTCGTAGAAGGCCGCGTACTGGTTGGGCGGGAAGATGGTGTCGCCCCACGCGTTGCCCAGCATGATCGCGGCGCCGTTGGCGTTGATCCGGTCGATCTGCTCCACGGCCGAGCGCTTCCTGCCCCACTCGATCATCTGCGCCTCCCGGTCCAGCCGGGAGCCGAGGAAGTCGCCCAGGATCTGCCTCAGTTCGGGGCCCGGGCGGCCGGTGAGGTAGCCGGCGCCGCCGAGCATCGCGGCGGCCTGGAGGTGCTGGGTGCGGCCCGAGTAGATCGACTCGATGAGGTCGGCCCAGCCGCTGAGCGCGACCACGGCCTTGATCCGGGGGTCGTGCGCGGAGGCCAGCAGGCTGATTCCCGCGCCGTACGAGACCCCGCCGAGGCCGATGTGGGCGGCGTCGGCGGGGGTGTTGGCCAGCGCCCAGTCGATGACGGCGGAGGCGTCGGCGGTGTCCGGCGGGCCGGCCACCTCGATCTCGCCGCCGGAGAGCCAGAAGCCGCGGGAGGTGTAACTGACCACGACGTAGCCGTCGTCGGCGAGTTTCCTGGCCTGTGCGATGTATTCGATCTGCGGCATGCCCCAGCTGGTGGGGAGCACGATCAGCGGGTATTCCATGCCGGGCCGGGCGCCCGCCGGGGTGAAGACGTTGCCCTTGAGGGTGATCCCGCCGGAGCCGGGGATGTCGTGGAAACGCAGCTCCGCCGAGGCGTCGGCCGTCGCTGCGGCAGCGGCTGCGGGAGCCGCCTGGGCCTGGTGGGGGGCCAGGCCCAGGGCGGTCGCCGCCAGTACGGCCACCACGGCAGCCGCGGTGCCTGTGGTGCGGACGGTACGGACCATCGGTCGCTCCTCGCGTGCGCCGGTGTCAAAGTGACCCGACGGTAACGGGAGGGACTTACCGGAGGTAACCCATCGGTAAGTTACGCGCTGGTAACGATTGAACGAATGTCAAGTGCGGGGATTCAGCCGTTCTGGGGAGTGCCGCCCGCGCCGCCGGCCAGGGCGCTCTTGGCCTTCCACTCGTCCCAGGACAGGTTCCACTCGCCGTAGCCGTTGCCGATGTCGGCCTTGCCCTTGGATCCGTCTCCGGTGACCTCGACCAGGTCGCCGACCTGGGCCTCGGCGAAGAGCGCCTTCGCGTCGGAGTCGCTCATGCCCACGCAGCCGGAACTGCTGTTGGCCCGGCCGAAGTTGCCGCTGTTCCACGGTGCGGCGTGGATGTACATGCCCGACCAGGTCACCCGCATCGAGTAGTCGACCATCTTGTCGTAGGAGTCGCCCAGGCCCACCGTCTGGGAGTCCATCCGGATGGTGCCCTCCTTGGTCATCAGCACCATCTTCCCGGACCAGGAGGCCTTCTGGCCGCCGGGCGTGCCCGCCGAGACCGGGATGGTCTTCACCGCCTGGCCGTCCTCGGTCACCGTCAGCTTGTGGGTGTCCAGGTTCACCTGGAGCCGACGGTCCTTGCCGATCTTGAACTCGGTGTTGTAGTCCTTGACGAACATCCCGCCGCCCTGACCCGAGTCCACCCCGTTGAGGGTCATGTCGACCTTGACGTCGGTGCCGGACTTCCAGTACTCCTTCGGCCGCCAGTCCACCCGGTCGTTGCCGGTGTAGTCCTTGAACCAGCCCCAGGAGCCCTCGGTGTTGTTCGAGGTGGTGACCTTCAGGTGCTTCTCGACCTCGGCCTTGTTCTTCACCGGGTTGTCGAACACGATCGAGATCGGCTGGGCGATGCCCACCACCGGATTGGCCTTGCCCGGGTTGATCGTGACCTTGTTCACCTTGTCCGCGGCGACCGTCTTGAACTGGGCGCTCGCGCTCTGGCTGTCGGTGTTCTGCGCCTCGACCCTGTAGTCCGTGCCCGGCGAGGCGTTGCGCTCGGACGTCCAGGACTTGCCGTCGTCGGCTATCTTCCCGGGCAGTTCACCGCCCTTGCCGTCCGACACCTTCACCAGGGCCAGCTTCCCCTCGGCGAGGGTCACCTTCACCGGCTCGCCGGGCTTGGCCTGATCGCCCGTGAGGTTCACGGACATCGCCATGTCCGGCTTCTTCTTCGCGTCCGCCGTGCCGGAAGCGCCCGCGCTCCCGCTTCCGCCCGAGCCGCCGCAGGCGGTCAGCGCGGCGGCCATGAGTGCGGTCCCGGCCAGCATGGCGTGGCGACTGCGTGCGATACGGCGTGTGCGGCTCAACGAAAACCCCTCCAAGTAATGATCGTCCGCAAAAGGAGATGCGAACGGCA
Source organism: Streptomyces sp. NPDC032745 (assembly GCF_055579465.1). NCBI lineage: Bacteria > Bacillati > Actinomycetota > Actinomycetes > Kitasatosporales > Streptomycetaceae > Streptomyces > Streptomyces sp. NPDC032745. The sequence continues at coordinate 145,584 of NZ_JBVING010000019.1, forward strand.
CGACTGTAGGTTGCGTAATCCGCCGAAAAGATCCGACTTTCGGTTGTGACGTGGACCGCATCGAAACGGTCATCGTCCGGTCACAATCGCCGCGCACTTCGGTCATGGACACCTGTGAGAGTCCCGTGCATCCCGCATCCGCATCCCCGGTTCCCGGACGTACAGGAAGGCCGATCCGTCGTGTGCGCACTGCTCGTGACCCCCGCCCAGCGACACCAGTCCCCGGACCAGGAGCTGAGTGTGCGTCCGCTGTCCGTTCCGGAATACCAGGCCTTCCTTTCCAAGAACCGGAACGCGAGCTTTCTCCAGTACCCGTCCTGGGCCGGGGTGAAGGACCTTTGGCGCTCGGAAAGGGTCGGATGGCACTACCCCGACGGGGAAATGGCCGGTGCCGGACTGGTCCTGTACCGCCAATTCCCCGGAACCCGTAAATACTTCGCCTACCTCCCCGAGGGCCCCGTCGCGGACTGGTCCGACCCGAACATCGACCGGTGGCTGGACCCCTTCAAGCGCCATCTGCGCGCGGCCGGCGCCTTCGCCGTCCGGATCGGGCCCACGCCCGCCTACCGCCGCTGGGACGCCGCCGCCGTCAAGTCCGGTACCGGACCCGGCCGGCAGATCTCCGACGTGCTCGCCACCGAGGTCGACCCCGTCGGCGCCGCACTCGCCGACCGGCTGCGCACCCGCGGCTGGAAGCGCTGCGGCGGCGAGGACGACGGCGACGCCCAGCCGCGCCACGTCTTCCGCGTCCCCCTCGCCGGCCGCTCCCTCGACGAGCTGTGGTCCGGCCTCAACCAGGAGTGGCGGCGCAATGTACGCAAGGCCACGAAGTCCGGCGTGGAGACCGTCCTCGGCACCGCCGCCGACCTGCCCGAGTTCTACCGGCTGCTGCGCATCACGGAGGAGCGCGACGGCTTCCGCCTCGGCCGCTCGCTCGCCTACTACCAGCAGCAGTACGAGGTCCTCAACGCCGAGGCGCCCGGCCGGATGCGCCTCTACCTGGGCATCCACCAGGGCGAGATCCTCGCCGCGCACACCATGATCGTGGCCGGGCGCCGGGTCTGGTACCAGACCGGCGCCTCCGCCGACCACCGCCGCGAGGTCCGCCCCAGCAACGCCCTGCAGTGGCGCATGATGCGCGACGCACACACCCTCGGAGCGGACGAATACGACATGCGCGGGGTACCCTCCACCCTTGACCCCGACGAACGTTCTTTCGGGCTGCTGCGCTGGAAGCTCGGCACCGGCGGGCAGGTCGTCGAAACGCTCGGCGAGTGGGAGACCCCGATGGACGGATACGCCAACACGGCGCTCCACAAGGCGTTCCAGGCCTACCTGGCCCGCCGGTGACGGCCACCGACACCAGACCGGCCACCGGTCCGTCCGCCGAAGGCACCGCGGAGCCGGCACCGGAGAAGACCTCCGTGCTGCGCAGCGGCGCACTCATGGCGGCCGGCTCTATCGTCTCCCGTGCCACCGGCTTCGTCCGCTCCGCCGTCGTCGTCGCCGCCCTCGGCACCGGGCTGCTCGGTGACGGCTACGCCGTCTCCAACACCGTCCCGAACATCCTGTACATGCTGCTGATCGGCGGCGCGCTCAACGCCGTCTTCGTGCCCGAGCTGGTCCGGGCCGCCAAGGAGCACCAGGACGGCGGGGCCGCCTACACCGACCGGCTGCTGACCGCCTGCACCACCGCCCTGGTCGTGCTCACCGCCGCCGCGGTCGTCGCGGCGCCGCTCATCGTCTCGGCGTACACCGACTACACCGGGAGCCAGGCGAGCACCACCGTGGCCCTGGCCCGGTACTGCCTCCCGCAGATCCTCTTCTACGGGCTGTTCACCCTGCTCGGCCAGGTGCTCAACGCGCGGGGCCGGTTCGGCGCGATGATGTGGACTCCGGTCCTCAACAACATCGTGATCATCGGCGTCTTCGGGCTGTTCCTCTACGTCTCCCACGATGCGGCGGACGGCCTGACGGCCGGCGAGACCCGCCTCCTCGGCCTCGGCACCACCGCCGGCATAGTCCTCCAGGCCCTCGCCCTGGTCCCCTCGCTGCGCGCCGCCCGCTTCCGCTGGCGCCCCCGCTTCGACTGGCGCGGCAGCGGCCTCGCCCGCCCGCTGCGCAACGCGGGCTGGCTGGTGATGCTCGTCCTCACCAACCAGATCGGATACTGGGTCGTGACCCGGCTCTCCACCGCCACCGGGCAGCGCGCCGTGGAGGCCGACCTCGCGGGCGGCGCCGGTTACACGGCCTACAGCAACGCCTACCAGCTGTGGATCGTCCCGCAGGGCATCATCACCGTCTCCCTGGTCACCGCCCTGATGCCGCGGATGAGCGGTGCCGCCTCCGACGGCGACCTCGCCGCGGTCCGCCGGGACGTGTCGTACGCGCTGCGCTCCAGCGCAGCCCTGGTCGTCCCCGCCACCTTCGTGTTCCTCGCCCTCGCCCCGTGGGTGATGGGCAGCGTCTTCGGGTACGGGCGCACCGGTGCCGCCGACACCGAGGTCATGGCGGGCATGCTGATGGCCTTCGCTCCCGGCCTGATCGCCTTCTCCGGCCAGTACGTCCTCTCGCGCGGGTTCTACGCCCTCTCCGACACCCGGACCCCGTTCTTCCTGAACCTGGTCATCGCCGCCCTGAACGCCGGGCTGTCGCTCGCCGCGTACCTGCTGCTGCCACCGCGCTGGGCGGTCACCGGCATGGCCGGCGCCTACTCCGTCGCGCTGTTCGCGGGCCTCGCGGTCACCGCGTACACCCTCGCCCGGCGGCTCGGCCCGCGCGCGGGAACCCGTACCGAGCGGCGCACCAGCGCGGTCCGCACCCACCTGCGGCTGCTGGTCGCCTGCCTGCCTGCGGCCGCTGCCGGGTACGCGGCCGCCCGGGCCGCCGACGGCCTCGGCGACTTCGCCGCCGTCGGCGCGGGAACCGCGGCGCTCGGGCTCGTCGTCGTCCTCCTCGCCAGGCCACTGCGCCTCACGGAAATCACCGACCTGCTGGACTCCCTGCGGCGGAAAATCGGCCGTTAGCAGGAGAGCAAGCCCCCAATCACCTTGGAAAATGACCGGATGCCACGCGTACTGCTGATCGAGGACGACCCTTCCATCAGGGAAGGAGTGGGCCTCGGCCTGCGCCGCCGCGGCCACGAGGTGAGCGCCGCCGAGACCGGCGAGGCGGGCCTCGCGCTGATGGGGAGCTTCCTCCCGGAGCTGGTGCTGCTCGACCTCATGCTGCCCGGGATGAACGGCGTGCAGGTCTGCCGCCGCATCCGCGAGACCAGCCAGCTCCCGATCATCATGCTGACCGCCCGCGGCGACGACTTCGACATAGTCGTCGGCCTCGAGGCCGGCGCCGACGACTACATCGTCAAACCCGCCCGCACCGAGGTCATCGAGGCCCGCATCAAGGCCGTGCTGCGCCGGCTCGGCGCCCCTTCGGGCAGCCGTCCCGAGGTCGAGCACCACGGCGCGCTCGCCATCGACCGCGCCGGGCTGACCGTGGCCAAGAACGGCGAGCGCGTCCCCCTCGCCCCCAGCGAGATCAAACTCCTGCTGCACCTGTCCGCCTCGCCCGAGCAGGTCTTCTCCCGCCAGCAGCTCCTCGAGTACGTGTGGGACCACAGCTACCACGCCGACGCCCGGCTCGTGGACGCCTGCGTGCGCCGCCTGCGCACCAAGGTCGAGGACCCCGACGGCAGCCCCCGCTACATCCAGACGGTGCGCGGCTTCGGCTACCGCTTCGGACCGCTGTGAGGCGCATCGCGCCGCTCGGGCTGCGCACCCGGCTGATCGCGGCCTTCCTGCTGGTCGCCGCGATCAGCGCGGTGACCACGGCCACGCTGACCTACCAACAGGCCCGCACGGCGGTCCTCAAGCAGAGCCAGGACACCGCGGTCAGCACCCTGCGCGACCAGGTGGAGACGCAACCCCTCGACCTGCCGCTGGACCAGGCGCAGCTCCAGCGCATCGTCAACGAGCTGGGGAAGAGGGGCAAGCCGAACCCCTGGAACGTCTTCGGCGAGTACGGCACCCTGCGGGCCTCCACCACCAGCGCGCCCACCTCCACCGTGGTCACCGAGCAGCTCCGCCGCCAGGTGGCGTCCCATCCGCACGGCGCCTTCCAGCGGGTGACCGACGCCTCCGGCAACCCGTACCTCGCCGTCGGCATGCCGGCCGTCTGGCTCCACAACGACGTCCGGGAACCCACCGGCCTGGTCCTCTTCGCGACGATGCCGCTGGCCACCGAGGGGAAGACGGTCGAGGCCATGGTCGAAGCCGCCAAGCGCGGCGCCGTTCCCGGCCTGGCCATCGCCGTCGTCCCCGCCCTGCTCGCCGCGCGCAGCGTGCTGCGCCCCGTACGGGACATGCGCCGCGCCGCCCAGCGCCTCGGCCGCGGCCGCCTCGACACCCGCATCGAAGTCCGCGGCGCCGACGAGCTCGCCGGACTCGCCCGTACCTTCAACGAGACCGCCCGCGCCCTCGAACAGTCCGTGAGCGAACTGCGTGAGGCCGAGATCCGGGCCCGCCGCTTCGCCTCCGACGTCTCGCACGAGCTGCGCACCCCGCTGTCGGGGATGCTCGCCGTCACCGAGGTCCTGGACGAGGACGCCGAGCGCCTCGATCCCGACACGGCCGCCGCCGTACGGCTGGTCAGCGCCGAGACGGGCAAGCTGGCCGTCCTCGTCGAGGACCTCATGGAGATCTCCCGCTTCGACGCCCGCGCCGCCGAGCTCAACCTCGACGACGTGGACATCACCGAGGCCGTGCAGAAGACCCTCGAGCTGCGCCGCTGGGACGACGAGCGGGTGGTCACCGACCTGCCGCGGCAGGTCCGCGCCCGGCTCGACCCGCGCCGCTTCGACGTGGTCCTCGCCAACCTCGTCGGCAACGCCCTCAAGCACGGCGGCGCCCCGGTCCACGTCGGCGTGCGCACCGAATCGCGGCCCGGCGGCCCCCGGCTGCTGATCGAAGTCGCCGACAGCGGGCCCGGCATCGCCCCCGAGGTGCTGCCGCACATCTTCGACCGGTTCTTCAAGGCCGACGCCGCCCGCACCCGCTCCGCGGGCAGCGGCCTCGGCCTCGCCATCAGCCTGGAGAACGTCCGGCTGCACGGCGGTACCCTGCGCGCCGCGAACGGGCCCGCCGGGGGCGCGGTGTTCATCCTCGACATGCCGCTGGAGGCCGGCGCATGACCCGGCTACGGACGGCCGCGGCCGCCACCGCCGCCCTGCTGCTGGGCGGGCTGCTGCTCACCGGCTGCGGGATCAAGACCACCGGGGTCATCGAGAGCGGAGCCGCTGCGAAGGTGGTCGTGCCCGGGCCCGGCACCAAGGGGACGGTGTACTTCGTGGCGCCCGACGGGCGGCTCGCCCCCGTACCCGAGAGGGATCAGCCCGCCTCGCCGACGACGGTCCTCATGCGGCTGCTCATCGGCCCCCTCGACCAGGAGAAGGCCGCGGGTCTGGAGACCCGGGTGCCCGCGCCGACCGACAGGAAGCCCCCCTTCGGCCTCTCGGCGAGCATCCTGTCCGGGGAGACCCTGGAGGTCCGGGTGCCGTTCGCGGTCGCCGGCCTGTCCGAGACGGCCCGCCGTCAACTCGTGTGCACGGCGGCCTCCGTCAACCCGCGCTACGGCGTGGTCCTGCGCGGCCCGGACACCTCGGTCGGACCCGCCCGCTGCGACCTCGGCAGCTGATCGTCCCCTTGCGGCGGGGCGGGTCCGCCCGCCACCGTGGCCCCATGGACCCCGCCGCGTACGTGCCCGACGTCTTCGACCCCCGGATCTACGGCGCCGGGATCCCGTACGAGAGCTACCGGCTGCTGCGGGACCGGCACCCGGTCGCCCGGCAGGCGGAGCCGGAGATCCAGGGCTGGCCCGCCGGACCCGGATTCTGGGCGGTCACCCGGCACGCCGACGTGGTCCGGGTGCTGCGCGACCACGCCACGTACTCCTCCTGGCTCGGCGCGACCCAGATCCGCGATCCCGACCCGGCCGACCTGCCGTTCCTGCGGCGCACCATGCTCAACCAGGACCCGCGCCGCAGCGCCGGCGACCACGGGCGGCTGCGCCGGCTGGTCTCCCGCGCCTTCACCCCCGCCCGCGTCGACGCCTTCGCCGGCCGGGTCCGCGAACGGGCCCGCGCCCTGCTCGCCACCGCCCGCGCGAAGGCCGAGGACGGCGCAGCCGACCTGGTCGCCACCGTCACCGACGAGTACGCGCTGCTCAACCTGACTGACCTGCTCGGCGTCCCGGCCGCCGACCGGAGCCTGCTGCTGGAGTGGACCGTACGGATCATCGGCTACCAGGATCCCGAGGACGCGCCCGCGCCCCTGCTCGGGCCCGACGGAAAGCCCCTCAACCCGCGCTCCCCGGCACTGCTCGGCGAGATGTTCTCGTACGCCCGGGAACTGGCCGCCCACAAGCGCGCGCACCCCGGCGACGACGTCATGACCGCGCTCGCCGAGGCCGGACTGGAACCGGCCGAGCTGGAGATGTTCTTCTTCCTGCTCACCGTCGCCGGCAACGACACCGTGCGCAGCGCCGCCCCCGGCGGACTGCTGGCCCTGGCCCGCGACCCGGGCGCGTACCGGCTGCTCGCCGAGGGCCGGGCCCCGGTGCACACCGCCGTCGACGAACTGCTGCGCGTCCACCCGCCGGTGCTCAGCTTCCGCCGCACGGCCGCCGTCGACACCGAGCTCGGCGGGCAGCCGATCCGCGCCGGGGACAAGGTCGTGGTCTTCCACGCCTCCGCCAACCACGACGAGCGCGTCTTCACCGATCCCGGGCGCCTCGACCTCGGCCGGACGCCCAACGCGCACGTCTCCTTCGGGGACGGCCCGCACGTCTGCCTCGGCGCCCACTTCGCCCGGCTCCAGCTGCGCGTGCTCTACGAGGAGTGGCGCGCGGCCATGCCGGTCCCGGAACTCGCGGGCCCGCCGCGCCGGCTGGTGTCGAACTTCATCAACGGGATCACGCGGCTGCCGCTGCGGGTGTCCGGGCCGGCCGGGTGACGTCCGCGACGAGCTCGGTCACGTCCGGCCCGTAAGCATCCGAGTTGATCACCTTGAGCAGGAGGCAGAAGGCGTCCCCGCGGTGCTTCCGCGCCAGTTCCCGGTGGTGCTTCGCCAGGTAACGGGCCGCCGCCTGATTGCTGTTGGCGGTCTGCCCGCACAGCAGGAACACCGGCCGGGTGCCCCGCTCCGTGACCAGCCGGGCCAGCAGCACGTACTCGGCCACGCCCTTGTCCCAGAGGTATGTCTCCCCGCCCACCGTGATCGCCCCGCGCTCCGGGGCCGGCTCCGACTGCACGTTCATCCGCACCCCCGGCAGGAGCGAGGCCAGGTGCGCCGTCGTACGGAAGTTGGAGGAGGGCCCGCCCACACAGAACTCGGCGCGCTCGCCGAAGCCCTGCCGGGCCGCGTCGTGCGGGACGATCTGCACCGTCGCCCCGCAGTCGCGGATCAGCGCGGATATCTCGAGCAGGGCGAAGGCGTCGTTGCGGTGCAGGGAGGAATCCTTGCCACCCATTTGGCGGTTGGCAACGAAGAGGCAGTCGGAGCCGGCCGGCAGTCCGAAGAAGGACTGCTTGCGGCGCAGGTCGCGACGCCACAGGTAGGTCCGGGAGAACCAGCCGAAGCCGCCGCTGACGGCGGTGGCCACCACCCCGAGCACGATGTTGCGCACGTCTTCGTTCATGCGCGGATGCTAGCCCGCACCGGGTCTTCCTGACGCGGGGGGTGAGGTGAAGTTACAGTGCCGAGTTCAGGCCTGTCCGGTGGGGTCCGACAGGCCGTCGACTGGAGGTACGGATGCGTCGTTCCGCCACACGTCAGCTAGCGCTCGTCGCCCTCGCCGGAGCCCTGGTGTCCACCGGCGCGGCGGCCCCGCCGTCAGAGGCGGTGGCGTCCGCGGGGGGCGCTCCCGCCAAGGTCCCGGTCGCCGTCGGCTACGGCGGGGCCGTCGCCAGTGTCGATGCCGACGCCTCCGCCGCCGGCATCGCGGTCCTGCGTTCCGGCGGCAACGCCGTGGACGCCGCCGTGGCGACCGCGGCCGCGCTCGGGGTGACCGAGCCGTACTCGGCCGGCATCGGCGGAGGCGGCTACTTCGTCTACTACGACGCCAGGTCCCGCCGGGTGCAGACCATCGACGGCCGCGAGACCGCGCCCGCCACGGCCACCGCCGGCCTCTTCCAGGAGAACGGCGTCCCCATCCCGTTCGCCGAGGGGCAGACCAGCGGCCGCTCCGTCGGCGTCCCCGGAACCCCGGCCACCTGGAAGAGCGCCCTCGACGCCTGGGGCACCCGGCCGCTCGGTCAACTCCTGGGACCCGCCGAGAAGCTGGCGCGCGACGGGTTCACCGTCGACCCCACCTTCCGGGCCCAGACGGAGCTCAACCAGGACCGCTTCAAGGACTTCCCCGACACCAGGAAGCTCTTCCTGCCGGGCGGCGCCCTGCCCGTGGTCGGCTCCACCTTCAAGAACCCCGACCTGGCGGTCACGTACGCGGAACTGGCCCGCAAGGGCACGGGCGCGCTGTACCGGGGCCCGATCGCCGAGGACATCGTCCGGGCGGTGCGCAAGCCCCCCGTGGACCCGGCCGCCACCCGGATCGTCCGCTCGGGCGATCTGACCACCGGCGACCTGCGCGCGTACGAGACCAAGCGGCAGGCCCCGACGCAGGTGAGCTACCGGGGCCTCGACGTGTACAGCATGGCGCCCTCCTCCTCGGGCGGCACCACCGTCGGCGAGGCGCTCAACATCCTCGAGCGCACCGACCTGTCGAAGCTGTCCGAGACCCAGTACCTGCACCGGTTCATCGAGGCCTCGCGGATCTCGTTCGCCGACCGCGGCCGCTGGGTCGGCGACCCGGCCGCCGAGAACGTGCCGACGCGGGAGCTGCTCTCGCAGCGGTTCGCCGACTCGCGCGGCTGCCTGATCTCCCCGGACCGGACGCTGACCAGCCCGCTGGCCCCCGGCGACCCGCGTCACCCGGCGGCCTGCGGCGGCTCCGGCCGCGCCGCCCCGACCACGTACGAGGGGGAGAACACCACGCACCTGACGGTCGCCGACCGCTGGGGCAACGTCGTCTCGTACACGCTGACGATCGAGTCCACCGGCGGCAGCGCGATCACCGTCCCGGGCCGTGGCTTCCTGCTGAACAACGAGCTGACCGACTTCTCCTTCGCCCCGGCGGCCCCCGGGGTCCCGGACCCGAACCTGCCCGGCCCCGGCAAGCGGCCGCGCTCGTCCATGTCCCCGACCATCGTGCTGGAACACGGGCGTCCGGTGCTCGCGGTGGGCTCCCCGGGCGGCGCCACCATCATCACCACCGTCCTGCAGACCCTGATCGGGCACCTGGACCGGGGGCTGCCGCTGGTCGACGCCATCGCGGCGCCGCGGGCCAGCCAGCGCAACCAGACCACCACCGAGCTGGAGCCGGGCCTGTGGAACAGCCCGTTGCGCGCCCAACTGGAGGCGCTGGGCCAGGGCTTCCGGCAGAACCCGGAGATCGGCGCGGCGACCGGCGTCCAGCGGCTCCCGGACGGGCGCTGGCTGGCCGCCGCCGAGACGAGCCGGCGGGGCGGGGGTTCGGCGATGGTGGTCCGGCCGTACGGGAGGCCGTAGGGCGGGTGCACCCGTGAGGCCGCTCAGAGGGCGGTGAGGATCCTCGGGCCGTCGGTGGTGATCGCGACCGTGTGCTCCGCATGCGCGGCGCGGCTGCCGTCGACGGTCCGCAGGGTCCAGCCGTCCCCGTCGCACCGGTAGTCGTCCGTACCGCCCGCGACCAGCATCGGCTCGATCGCGAGGACCATGCCGGGGCGCAGCTTCATGCCGCGCCCCGGCCGGCCCTCGTTGGGCACGCCCGGGTCCTCGTGCATGCTGCGGCCCACCCCGTGGCCGCCGAAGCCGTCCGGGACGCCGTAGCCGGCGGAGCGGCAGGTCGAGCCGATGGCGTACGCGATGTCCCCGATCCGGTTGCCGGGCAGCGCGGCGGCGATGCCGGCCGCGAGGGCCGCCTCGGCGGTCTCGATCAGCCGCAGGTCGGCCGGGCGCGGCCGGCCGACGGTGAAGCTGACCGCCGCGTCCCCGACCCAGCCGCCGAGTTTCGCCCCGCAGTCGATGCTGACCAGGTCGCCGTCGCGCAGCCGGTAGCCGTCGGGGATGCCGTGCACGATCGCGTCGTTGACCGAGGTGCAGATCACCCCGGGGAAGGGCACCGGCGCGAACTCCGGCCGGTAGCCGAGGAACGGCGAGGTCGCGCCCGCCCCGGCCAGCACCTCGCGGGCCACCCGGTCCAGGTCCAGCAGGGACACCCCGACCCGGGCGGCCTCCCGTACGGAGGCCAGGGCCTGGGCGACGACCCGGCCCGGGGCGCGCATTGCTTCGATCGATTCTTCCGTCTTCAGTTCCACCATGCCAATAACTATACCGGTATATCTATCCCGGTATAACTTTGACGGGATAGTTATTGGGGGAGCGGGTAGGATGCGGACATGGTCCGCACCCCCCTCACCCCCGAAGAGCGCGAGCGCGGCGAGCGCCTGGGCGCACTGCTGCGCGAGGCCCGCGGCGCCCGCAGCATGGTCGAGGTCGCGGCGAGCGCCGGGCTGTCCGCCGAGACGCTCCGCAAGATCGAGACCGGGCGGGCACCGACCCCGGCGTTCTTCACCGTGGCCGCCGTGGCCGAGGCGCTCGGGCTGTCCCTGGACGACGTGCTGCGCCGCTGCGCGTTCGTGCCTGCCTGACGTCGTTCCGGGGCCTTGCCGGGTTCTTGCCGGGTCCTTGTCGGCCTTCCCGGGCCCGTCCGGCAGCTTCCCGGCCCTTCCCGGCCCGCGGACCTGCGGGTTCTTTCGGGCGGGCCCGGCGGGCCGAACGGCCCAATCGGTGGTGGGAGCGGCCGGGCGCGGGGCAAGCGTGAAGGCGTGTCAGCCTCGAACGCATTCAAACGACTCGTTTTCGGACTCCTGGGCGCCCTCCTGGCGGCGGGCCTGCTGCTTGCCGTCTGCACGGCGCCGGAGGGCCGGGCCGATGCCAGGCATCAGGCGCCGGGTTGACGCGGCCCTCCACGCTGTGGGCGCCGCGCCGCGCCGCGCCCACAGCCCTTAGGCTCCGCGGATGACTCTCGACGAGCTGAACCAGAGCAGATACGTCAGCCTCACCACGTTCCGCAAGGACGGTACGCCCGTCGCGACGCCCGTGTGGGCGGTGGCGGACGGCGGTGAGCTGTACGTCTGGACACGCAGCGATTCCTGGAAGGTGAAGCGGATCCGCAACAACGGGCGGGTCACGGTCAGCGCCTGCGACGTGCGGGGGCGGGTCGCGGAAGGGGCACCCGTGCTGGAGGGCGAGGCGCGGCTGCTGGACGAGGCCGGGCTGAAGCGGGTGCGCAAGCTGATGCTGCGGAAGTACACCTGGCAGTTCTGGGGGCTGGACGTGCCGGCGGCGGTGGTCCGGCTCGGGAAGCGCCCGCACACCGCGATCGCCGTCAAGCTTTGAGACTCCCGTAGCCCGCCCGTAACACCGGTGGGATCCAATGCGGGCATGGAGACCGCGACTTCGCTGGTGATCGGTCAACTCTCGGGCTACTTGCGCGGGTTGACGCAGAGACTCGATCCGGGGGCAGGCTGGTACGGGGAGTTCCTGCGTCGGGATCCGGAGGGTCTGCGGGCCTGCCTGGACGGGGCCGCAATGCCGCCGTGGGACGTGCTGGAGTCGCTGCTCAGCGACCTCGCGGGGGCCAGGGGCGCCGAGTCCGCGCAGCGGGAGTGGCGGTACGCGGCCCGGCTGCGGGCCGCGGCCGTCACGGTGTGGGACCGGCTGCCGGGCGGCGCGGAGGAACTGCGGACCCTGCTGGCGGCGGCCGCCGACCAGCGAGCCGTGTCGGAGGCGGCGACGCGCACCCTGACGGCCCGCCTGGCCGCGACGACGGACCGCACCGAGGCGGAAACGCTGACCCGGGAACTCGCCTGGACCCGCGACGACGCGGCCAGGGCCGCCGCCCGCCAACAGGACCTGACCTCCCGCCTGACGAACTTGTCGACGCTCACTCCGGAGCCGGCTCCGGAGCCCACCCCGGAGCCCGCCCCGGAGCCGGCCCCGGCCTGGCAGCCCGTCGACCCGATCCCCGTCGGCGCTTGGCGCGGCGGCCCGCCGGCCGACGGGGCCGGTGCCCTGTACCGGGACCCGTACGGGTCGGCGGACCCGGGCCGGGGCGGCGGATCCTGGTCCGCCGAGGTCGAGGCCGAGGCCGAGGCCTATGTAGAAGCCGCTGATGCGGCGCAGGCGCCCGGGGCGTGGGCCGGAGTGGGGGACGGCGGACCCCTGCCCGGGGTGCCGCGGCAGCGGGAGGCGGGGGAGGGACGGGCGGAGCCGCCCGTCGGGCGGGCCGAGGGGCGGTGGCTGCGCGGGGCGCGGCGGTCCGGCGGCGCCCGCTACGCCGGCGCCGCGGCCCCTGCGGCCTCCGCCTCCTTCGCCCCGCCGCCCGGGCTCCCGGACGCGGCCGCCGCTCCGCCCCGTGGCGCCCGCTTCGGCCGCCCCGACCCCGAGCCCCCCGCTCCCCGCGGGACGATCGGCCGGGCCCGTTTCGCGCCGCCGAGGCCGGAGCCGCAGTCCGCCGACGGGCCCCGTCCAGCCTCGCCCGAGGCGCAGACGCAGTCCACCGCCTGGGACCACTTCGCCCCGCCGGAGGCGGAGGTGCATGCCGCCGCCGGGGGCGGGTTAGCGGCAGTGGAGCCGGGCCGCGACGTTGGCGGCGGAGTTGCGGAGGTGGTCGGACAGTTGGTGGCTCTGCGGGCTCAAGGGCGGAGCGGAGAAGCGCATGCGGTGCTCTGCGAGGCCGCCGCCGGGCCCGCCGAGTGGCTGCCCGGGTTCGCCGCCGAGCTGGTGCGTGCCGGGCTCGGTGCGGACTGGGCCACGCTGCTGTGGGAGGCGGCCTCGCTCCCGCCCGAGCGGCTCGCCGCGGCCGCCGCCGCCCTCGGCGAGGCCGGCCGGCACGCCGACTGCGAGGCGCTGCTGCGCCAGGGCGCGGCCCGCCCCGCCGCCGAGATCGCCGACGCCGCCCTGGCCCTGGCCGCCGCCGGGCGGACCCACGAGGCCGACGCCCTGCTCGGGGCCTTCGTCAAGGTCCGCACCGCGGAGGAGGCAGTCCGGCTCGCGCGCCGCGATCCGCAGTGGTTCACCCCCCGGCTGCTCCGGGCCGCCGAGGCCCTGTCCGGAAGGCATCACCGTGACCTCGTACACGCCCTGCGGGTTGCGAAACCGCCCGTCCATTGAGCGGATTCGACCACCCGCTGTCATAACTTGATCGACTCACCCAACCGTGCACGGCGGTCTTGCCCCACGGTGTGACGAGGCCTACGTTCTACTCCCTACGCATCTCGTCTACGTGCGTAGAACTCGGCGTTCCCGTCGCGAGGAGCAGCTCATGGCCCAAGTCGTCCGCGCCGCACTCGTCCAGGCCACCTGGACCGGAGACACCGAGTCGATGATCGCCAAACACGAGGAGCACGCCCGGCGGGCCGCCGCCGACGGCGCGCAGATCATCGGCTTCCAGGAGGTCTTCAACGCCCCCTACTTCTGCCAGGTCCAGGAACCCGAGCACTACCGCTGGGCCGAGCCCGTCCCCGACGGCCCCACCGTCCAGCGCATGCAGGCGCTCGCCCGCGAGACCGGCATGGTCATCGTCGTACCGGTCTTCGAGCTCGAGTCCGAGGGCTTCTACTACAACACCGCCGCCGTCATCGACGCCGACGGCAGCTACCTCGGCAAGTACCGCAAACACCACATCCCCCAGGTCAAGGGCTTCTGGGAGAAGTACTACTTCCGCCCGGGCAACCTCGGCTGGCCCGTCTTCGACACCGCCGTCGGCCGCGTGGGCGTCTACATCTGCTACGACCGCCACTTCCCCGAGGGCTGGCGCGCGCTGGGCCTGGCCGGAGCCCAGCTCGTCTTCAACCCGTCCGCCACCTCCCGCAGCCTGTCCTCCTACCTCTGGCAGCTGGAACAGCCCGCCGCGGCCGTCGCCAACGAGTACTTCATCGCCGCGATCAACCGCGTCGGCCAGGAGGAGTACGGCGACAACGACTTCTACGGCACCAGCTACTTCGTCGACCCCCGCGGCCAGTTCGTAGGCGAGACCGCCAGCGGCAAGGAGGAGGAACTCCTCGTCCGCGACCTCGACTTCGACCTGATCAAGCAGGTCCGCGACCAGTGGGCCTTCTACCGCGACCGCCGCCCCGACGCCTACGGAGGGCTCGTTCAGCCGTGACCGACCCGATCCCCCTGCACAGCCGCCACCAGGCCGTCCTGCCCGACTGGCTCGCGCTCTACTACCGCCGCCCCATCGAGCTCACGCACGGCGAGGGCCGCCACGTCTGGGACGCCGACGGCAACCGCTACCTCGACTTCTTCGGCGGCATCCTCACCACGATGACCGCCCACGCCCTGCCCGAGGTCACCAAGGCCGTCTCCGAGCAGGCCGGCCGGCTCATCCACTCCTCCACCCTGTACCTCAACCGCCCGATGATCGAGCTGGCCGAGCGGGTCGCCGCCCTGTCCGGCATCCCCGAGGCTCGGGTCTTCTTCACCACCTCCGGCACCGAGGCCAACGACACCGCCCTGCTGCTGGCGACCGCGTACCGCCGCTCCAACCAGATCCTGGCGATGCGCAACAGCTACCACGGCCGGTCCTTCTCCACCGTCGGCATCACCGGCAACCGCGGCTGGTCCCCGACCAGCCTCTCGCCGCTCCAGACGTACTACGTCCACGGCGCCGTGCGCTCCCGCGGACCCTTCGCGCACCTGAACGACGCCGAGTTCACCGCCGCCGCCGTCGCCGACCTCGAGGACGTGCTCGGCCAGGCCCGCGGCGGCGTCGCCGCCCTCATCGCGGAACCCGTCCAGGGCGTCGGTGGGTTCACCGCCCCGCCCGACGGGCTGTACGCGGCCTTCCGCCGGGTCCTCGACCGGCACGGCATCCTCTGGATCAGCGACGAGGTGCAGACCGGCTGGGGCCGTACGGGAGAGCACTTCTGGGGCTGGCAGGCCCACGCCCAGAACGGGCCGCCGGACATCCTCACCTTCGCCAAGGGCATCGGCAACGGCATGTCCATCGGCGGGGTCGTGGCCCGCGCCGAGGTGATGAACTGCATCGACACCAACTCCATCTCCACCTTCGGCGGCTCCCCGGTCACCATGGCGGCCGGCGTCGCCAACCTCGCGTACCTGCTGGAGCACGACCTCCAGGGCAACGCCCGCCGCGTCGGCGGCCTGCTCCTGGAGCGGCTGCGCGCCATCGCCGCCACCGTGCCCGCCGTACGCGAGGTCCGCGGCCGGGGCCTGATGGCCGGGCTGGAGCTGACGAAACCCGGCACCGACGAGGCCGACCCGGACGCGGCCGCCGCCGTCCTGGAGGCCGCCCGAGAAGGCGGTCTGCTGATCGGCAAGGGCGGCGGGCACGACACCAGCGTGCTGCGCATCGCGCCGCCGCTGTCCCTCACCGTCGCCGAGGCGGAAGAGGGCGCCGACATCCTCGAACGGGCCCTGCGCAGCATCGTGTAACCAGGAGGCGCCGCACATGTCCATCCGCACCCTCATCCGCGGCGGCCTCGTCATCACGGCCGCCGACGAGCTCCATGCCGACGTCCTGGTCGAGGACGGCCGCGTCGCCGCCCTCGCGGCCCACGGCTCGGCGGCCGCCGAGGCCTGGACCGCCGACCGTACGATCGACGCGAGCGGGAAGTACGTCATCCCCGGCGGGGTCGACGCCCACACCCACATGGAGCTGCCCTTCGGCGGGACCGCCGCCTCCGACACCTTCGAGACCGGCACCCGGGCCGCCGCCTGGGGCGGCACCACCACCATCGTCGACTTCGCCGTGCAGAGCATGGGCCAGGCCCTGCGTCAGGGGCTCGACACCTGGTACGACAAGGCCGACGGCAAGTGCTCCATCGACTACGCCTTCCACATGATCCTCTCGGACGTCAACGAGGGGACCCTGAAGGAGATGGACCACCTGATCGGGGAGGGCGTCACCTCCTTCAAGCTGTTCATGGCCTACCCCGGCGTCTTCTACAGCGACGACGGGCAGATCCTGCGCGCCATGCAGCGGGCCTCCGGCAACGGCGGGCTGATCATGATGCACGCCGAGAACGGCATCGCGATCGACGTGCTCGTCGAACAGGCCCTGGCCCGGGGCGAGACCGACCCGCGCCACCACGGCGAGGTCCGCAAGGTCCTGCTCGAGGCCGAGGCCACGCACCGGGCGATCCAGCTCGCGCGCGTCGCCGGCTCCCCGCTGTACGTGGTCCACGTCTCGGCGGACGAGGCGGTGGCCGAGCTCGCCGCCGCCCGCGACAAGGGCCTGCCGGTCTTCGGCGAGACCTGCCCGCAGTACCTGTTCCTGTCCACCGACAACCTCGAAGAGCCCGACTTCCAGGGCGCCAAGTACGTCTGCTCCACCCCGCTGCGGCCGAAGGAGCACCAGGCCTCCCTCTGGCGGGGGCTGCGGACCAACGACCTCCAGGTGGTCTCCACCGACCACTGCCCGTTCTGCTTCCGCGGCCAGAAGGAGCTCGGCCGCGGGGACTTCTCCAAGATCCCGAACGGGCTGCCGGGCGTGGAGAACCGGATGGACCTCCTCCACCAGGCCGTCCTGGACGGGCACATCAGCCGCCGGCGCTGGATCGAGATCGCCTGCGCGAGCCCGGCCCGGATGTTCGGCCTCTACCCGCAGAAGGGCACCATCGCGCCGGGCTCCGACGCAGACATCGTCCTCTACGATCCGCACGCCGAGCAGGTCATCTCCGCCGAGACGCACCACATGAACGTGGACTACTCGGCGTACGAGGGCAAACGGATCACCGGACGCGTCGACACCGTGCTCTCGCGCGGCGAACTCGTCATCGACCGGCGCGAGTACACCGGCCGGGCCGGCCACGGGGTGTTCATCCCCCGCTCCACCTGCCAGTACCTCTAAGGAACCGTGATGGACTTCGGCCTCGTCCTCCAGACCGACCCGCCCGCCTCACAGGTCATCAGCCTCATGAAGCGTGCCGAACGCAACGGCTTCCGCTACGGCTGGACCTTCGACTCCGCCGTGCTGTGGCAGGAACCGTTCGTCATCTACAGCCAGATCCTGGCGAACACGCAGAAGCTGCACATCGGCCCGATGGTCACCAACCCCGGCACCCGCACCTGGGAGGTCACCGCCTCCACCTTCGCCACCCTCAACGACATGTACGGCAACCGCACGGTGTGCGGGATCGGCCGCGGCGACTCGGCGATGCGGGTCGCCGGACGCAAACCGAACACCCTGGCCCGGCTCGGGGAGGCCATCGACGTCATCCGCGACCTCGCCGAGGGCCGGGAGGCCGAGGTCGACGGCAACGCGCTGCGGCTCCCGTGGGTCCGCGACGGGAAGCTCCCCGTCTGGATGGCCGCGTACGGGCCGAAGGCGCTGGCCCTGGCCGGCGAGAAGGCCGACGGGTTCATCCTCCAGCTCGCCGACCCCTACCTCACCGAGTGGATGGTCGGCTCGGTCCGGGAGGCCGCCGAACGGGCCGGCCGCGACCCGGGCTCGGTCAAGATCTGCGTGGCGGCGCCGGCGTACGTGGGCGAGGACCTGGCTCACGCCCGCGACCAGTGCCGCTGGTTCGGCGGGATGGTCGGCAACCACGTCGCCGACCTCGTCGGCCGCTACGGCGAGCACTCCGGCATGGTGCCGGACGCCCTCACCGAGTACATCAAGGCCCGCGAGGGCTACGACTACAGCCACCACGGCCGCGCCGGAAACCCGTCCGCCGACTTCGTGCCGGACGAGATCGTGGACCGCTTCTGCCTGCTCGGCCCGCCCGAGGCCCACATCGAGAAGCTGCGGACCCTGCGCGAACTGGGCGTCGACCAGTTCGCCCTGTACGACATGCACGACGCGAAGGAGGGCACCATCGACGCGTACGGGCAGCACGTCATCCCGGCCATCAACGGCTGACGGCCCGTTCCGCGCCCCCGGAGCCACTCCGGACGCCCCCTGCACCGCCTGTCCCCAGGTGACGGTGCAGGGGGCGGCGCCGTTTGCCGAAGGAGCCCTGCCGTACAACCTCGGCCAGGTCGGCGGCCGGTCCGTACGTTTCCGGCCATATTCGATCTTAACGAGCCCCACGGGTAAGTGCGTTGACCATACAATGCACCGACCGAAAGGCGTTGAGGGGACGAGTAGCGTCGTACGCAGCCAGGAGCGACCCGGGGATGGTGCGAGCCCGGGGGCGAGCGCGATGTGAAGATCACCCGGAGCCGCCGGAGGAAAGCCGGGGACTGGCATGGGCCGGGCCCGGTGAGTAGAGCCGGCATCGGATCTTGAATGAAGTGGGCTCGGCGTGTGCTGTTTCCGGGCCAAGGAGGGTGGTACCGCGGGAGCGCGTCTCTCGTCCCTTCACTGGAACGATCCGCATAACCACCGGAGTAGCGCCGATGACATCCCCCCAGTACCGCCCGGTACCCGCCCAGGTCGACCTGCCCGCCCTCGAGCACGCCGTTCTCGACTTCTGGCGCGAGAGCAAGACGTTCGCCAAGACCCTGGAGCAGTCCGAGGGACGCCCCGAGTGGGTCTTCTACGAGGGCCCGCCGACCGCGAACGGCATGCCCGGTGCGCACCACATCGAGGCCCGCGTCTTCAAGGACGTCTTCCCCCGGTTCCGCACGATGCGCGGTTACCACGTGGCCCGCAAGGCGGGCTGGGACTGCCACGGCCTGCCCGTGGAGCTCGCCGTCGAGAAGGAGCTGGGCTTCAGCGGCAAGCAGGACATCGAGGCGTACGGCATCGCCGAGTTCAATGCCAAGTGCCGCGAGTCGGTGACCCGTCACACCGACGCGTTCACCGAGCTCACGACCCGGATGGGCTACTGGGTCGACCTGGACGACGCCTACCGGACGATGGACCCCGAGTACGTGGAGTCCGTGTGGTGGTCGCTGAAGGAGATCTTCAACAAGGGTCTGCTCACCCAGGACCACCGCGTCGCCCCCTGGTGCCCGCGCTGCGGCACCGGCCTCTCCGACCACGAGCTGGCGCAGGGCTACGAGACGGTCGTCGACCCCTCGGTGTACATCCGCTTCCCGCTGACCTCCGGCCCGCTGGCCGGCCAGGCGGCGCTGCTGGCCTGGACGACCACCCCCTGGACCCTGGTGTCCAACACCGCCGTGGCCGTGAACGCCGACGTCACCTACGTCGTGGCCACTGACGGCGAGCAGCAGTTGGTCGTGGCCGAAGCGCTGCTGGAGCAGGCCCTCGGCGAGGGCTGGAAGGCCACCGAGCAGACCTTCACGGGCAAGGAGATGGAGCGCTGGACCTACCAGCCGCCCTTCTCGATCGTCCGTCTGGAAGAGGCCAACTTCGTCGTCAACGGTGACCACGTCACGACCGAGAGCGGAAGCGGTCTCGTCCACACCAACCCCGCCTTCGGCGAGGACGACTACAAGGTGTGCAAGGCGTACGGTCTGCCGGTCGTGAACCCGGTCCGCCCCGACGGCACCTTCGAGGAAGGGCTGGACCTCGTCGGCGGGATGTTCTTCAAGAAGGCCGATGAGGTCGTCCTCGCCGATCTGCGCGAGCGCGGCCTGCTGTTCCGACACGAGACGTACGAGCACAGCTATCCGCACTGCTGGCGCTGCCACACCGCGCTGCTGTACTACGCGCAGCCGTCCTGGTACATCCGCACCACCGCGGTCAAGGACGCGATGCTGCGGGAGAACGAGAAGACGAACTGGTTCCCGGACTCGGTCAAGCAGGGCCGTTTCGGGGACTGGCTGAACAACAACAT
>NZ_JBVING010000020.1:0-195 GCF_055579465.1 Streptomyces sp. NPDC032745
GACGCGACCGCAGGGAGCGCCCTTGAGGGACCGGCACGACACGGAAGGACAGTGGACTGACGGGACGCCCCCGGACCCCTCCCGACCCCGAGTCCGCGGCCCCCGCCAAAGCCCCGCCTCCGATGCGTGGGTGAGTGCTGAGTGTGTGGCTCCCGCTCGTTGGCGCCCGCCCGGCCCGTCCGCCACCGAGGGGGC
>NZ_JBVING010000020.1:293-135978 GCF_055579465.1 Streptomyces sp. NPDC032745
GCGGCTGCCGCCTGTCGCCCGCCCCCGGCCGGCCGTCCGTCCGTGCCGGAGGGTGGGGACTCGCCTGCCCTCCTCTGGCCGGTCCACCCGTCCCCGGGCGTGTGGACTCGCCCGTCGGCTCCCGGCCGGGCCGTCCGGCACCGAGGGGGCGGCTGCCGCCTGTCGCCCGCCCCCGGCCGGCCGTCCGTCCGTGCCGGAGGGTGGGGACTCGCCTGCCCTCCTCTGGCCGGTCCACCCGTCCCCGAGCGCGTGTCTCCCGACCGTCGAGGGTCCGGTCGGTCTGTTCGACGCCGACCGTGTGTCTTCCGTCCGTCCGTTCCCCTCGGTCCTTCCGGCCCCGCCCCTCGCGGTCCCCGCCCCCGCCCGCCTCACATCCCCTCCACCCGCCCCCTCACCGGCGACAAGGACAGCGGGAGCCAGGCCAGGGACATGATCGTGGCTCCCGTCCAGAGGGTGGTGTGGAGGGTCGTGAGGTCCGTCAGGAGGCCCGACAGGGCCGCGCCCAGGGCCAGGGCGCCGGTCAGCATGAAGCGGAAGGTGGCGTTCATGCGGCCCAGCAGGGGGTGCGGGGTCAGGTGCTGGCGGAGGCTGACGCCCAGGACGTTGTTCGAGCCGATCTTCATCATGGCCACCAGCCACCCGGCCCCCGCCACCCAGAGCCAGACTCCGCGGTCGAGCAGCGGTACCAGCAGGGTCGCCGGGGTCAGGCTCAGGACCAGGGCGCGGCCGTAGCCCACGCGCGCCGCGAAGGGCCGGGCCAGTCGGGCGCCCAGGAGCAGGCCCATGCCGCCCGCGGCCCAGAAGAGGCCGAGGGCGGCCGGGGACAGCCCGAGCTCCCGTACGAAGAGGACCGGGAGCATGGTGTTGATGATCGCGCCGCCCAGGTTGCTGAGGGAGGCGTTCAGTGCCAGGGCGCGCAGCTCGGGGTGGCCCAGTACGTGCCGCAGTCCCTCCCGGATCTGGGCCCGCAGCGGTGTCCGGTCGCCGGCCGGAGGGGCCGGGCTGGCGTCTATGCGGGTCAGGCGGAGCGCGGAGGCGAGGTACGCGGCCGAGGCGAAAGCCAGTGCGAGGGGTGCCGAGAGGGCGGCGACCAGGGCTCCGCCCGCGCCGCGGCCGGCGATGTTGGCGACGGCCATCAGGGTGACGATGGCCGCGTTGGCCCGGACCAGCCCCGCGCGGCCGATCAGCCGTGGCAGCACGCTCTGCGCGCCGACCTCCGAGAAGACGGTGGCGCAGCCGCCGAGCAGCACGACCGTGTACAGCTGCGCGAGCGTGAGCACGTCCAGCCACCAGGCGAGCGGGAGCGAGGCGAACAGGGCCGCACGGGCGAGGTCCGCGGCGATCAGGACCCTGCGGGTGCGCAGGCGGTCCACCCAGGCGCCGGCCGGCAGTCCGATGAGGAGGAACGCGGTGGTGGACAGTGCTGCCAGGGTGCCGACCTGGCCGGCGGTGGCGTCGAGGGCGGTGAGGGCGAGCAGCGGCGCGGCCACGTGGCCGGTGTTGGTGCCGAGCTGGCTGAGGGTGGTGGCGGAGAAGAGGGTGCGGAAGTCCTTGGTGCGCCAGGGCGAGGGGTCGGTGGTCCCGGACCCGGTATCGGTCTCGGTGGCGGGTGTCATGCGGAGAACCGTGCCGGAAGACGATCTATAAGGACAAGTTAATTGTTCTCCGATATTGATTAAGCAGTGCTACGGCCGTCTCGAGTTCCGGGGTCGTGGCCGGAAGTGCGCGCAGGCATGGCAGGCTTGGGGCATGGCCGCTCAGATTTATCCCAGCATCCTGTCCGCCGACTTCGCGCGCCTCGCCGACGAGGTGAAGGCCGTGGAGGGGGCCGACTGGCTGCATGTCGACGTCATGGACAACCATTTCGTCCCGAACCTCACCCTCGGTATGCCCGTCGTGGAGTCCCTGAGCCGCGCTACGGACATCCCGCTGGATCTGCACCTCATGATCGAGGACCCGGACCGCTGGGCCCCGCAGTACGTCGAGGCCGGAGCCGGGTCGGTCACCTTCCACGCCGAGGCCGCCGCCGCGCCCGTGCGGCTCGCGCGGGAGATCCGGGCCAAGGGGGCGCGGGCGTCGATGGCGCTCAAGCCCGCCACGCCGATCGAGCAGTACGAGGACATCCTCCCCGAGCTCGACATGCTGCTGATCATGACGGTCGAGCCGGGCTTCGGCGGCCAGCCCTTTCTCGACATCATGCTCCCCAAGATCCGCCGTACCCGGGAGCTGATCGCCAAGCACGGCCTGGAGCTGTGGCTCCAGGTCGACGGAGGGGTCTCGGCCTCGACGATCGAACGGTGTGCCGAGGCCGGCGCCGACGTGTTCGTCGCGGGAAGCGCGGTCTACGGGGCGGTTGCCCCGGCCGCTGCCGTACGTACCCTGCGGGAGCAGGCGGACGTCGCGATCGCCGCGGCGCCCTGGGCCTGCGACCACTGAAACAAAGGGTTGGTGAACAGCTCGGTGAACGGAAGCTGTCCAGGCTGATCAACGGCCGCCGGATCTGACAGGATGAACGGCGAGTCGAGAGTGTGAACAGCAGTGAGGAGAACGCGGTGTCTGCAATGTCGGCGGGACGGTCAGCCCTGCGGATGGGACCCGCGGAGCTGGTGCAGGCGGCGGCCATGGCCCGCCGCTTCTACCTGGAGGGGAAGTCCAAGATCCAGATCGCCGAGGAGTTCGGCGTGAGCCGCTTCAAGGTGGCCCGGGTCCTGGAGACCGCCCTCGAGCGCGACCTCGTACGGATCGAGATCCGGGTGCCCGCCGAGCTCGATGCGGAGCGGTCCGACGCGCTGCGGTCCCGGTACGGGCTCCGGCATGCGGTGGTGGTCGAGTCCCCGGCGGATGCGACCGAGGACGCGCCGGATCCGGAGAACCTGGGCGCGGTCGCCGCCGACCTGCTCGGCGAGCTGGTCAACGAGGGCGACGTACTGGGGCTGGCCTGGGGGCGGTCGACCATCCACATGGCCGCCTCCCTGCACCGGCTCCCGCAGTGCACCGTGGTGCAGCTGACGGGCGTGTACGACGCCGGTACGGCCGAGCGCGGGTCCGTGGAGGCCGTGCGGCGGGCCGCCCAGGTCTCGGGCGGCGACGCGCACCCGATCTACGCGCCGATGCTGCTCCCCGACCCGGCGACCGCGGCCGCGCTGCGGAACCAGACGGGGATCGCCCGGGCGTTCGAGTACTTCGACAAGGTGACCGTCGCGGCGGTGTCGATCGGGTCCTGGGAGCCCGGGATCTCGACCGTCCACGACATGCTCACGGACGAGGAGCGGGCGCACTACGCCTCGCTGGGTGTCGCCGCCGAAATGTCCGCCCATCTGTTCGACTCCGAGGGCCGGCGCGTGGGGCGGGACCTCGGCGAGCGCTGCATCACCGTCGAGGCGGACCGGCTGCGCCGGATCCCCGAGGTCGTGGCGATCGCGGGCGGGCTGCGCAAGGCCTCCGCGATCGGGGCGGTGCTCCGGTCCGGGCTGGTGACCAGCCTGGTCACGGACACGGCGGTCGCGGATTACCTGCTCACCGAGTCGGCCCCGGGGCTGCGGCCGGCGCTGGACCGGGCCGACCCGGACGACTGATCCGGGGCGGCGGGTCCCGCGGCGGGCGTCGTGGGACGCCGTGAGGCGGATGGTGCCGCAATTGAGATCCGAACAGCGGGCTGTGCGGCGGCCTGTGGGGCGCATACTGGTCTCAATGACAAAGTCAGCAGTACCTCGCCGCCATTTGCCGTCCAGCCCGTTCAAGGCCCCCGTGGAACCGCCGCTCCGGCAGTTCAGCGTCGGCGACCGGGTCTCTCACGATGAGCACGGCCTCGGCCGTGTCGTCGGTATCGAGGAGGGGATCGCTGTCCTGGTCGACTTCGGGTCGGTCCAGAAGAGAATTCTGAGTCCCTACACCAAGATGGCCGCGCTCTGAGGGTGCCGCCGTCGCGGAGACCGTTACCGCGCGATTCGCGAGCGAATCGGATATTTGGCACGATCGGTGCATGATCTTCAGGGACGTGCCCCGGTCGTTGCTGCGTTGCGTCGTGGGGGCGGTGTTCCTTTGCGTTGCGCTGGTCGGCGTGGCGGGGTGCGGTGGGGAGAAGGCCGCGCCGTCCGCCGCGGCCGGGGTGAGTTCAGGGGCTGATGCCTCTGCGCCCGTTTGGGCCAAGGGGATGGCCACCGTACGGGCCGATGCGCTGCCTTCGCAGGCGCGGGACGTGCTCGTGCTCATCGACAGGGGCGGGCCGTATCCGTACCGGCAGGACGGGACCGTCTTCGGGAACTTCGAGAAGGCCCTGCCGAAGCAGAAGCGTGGCTACTACCACGAGTTCACGGTGAAGACACCGGGAGAGCGCGACCGCGGGGCCCGCCGGATCGTGACCGGTGGAGGTGGGGAGTTCTTCTACACGGACGACCACTACGACACCTTCAAGGCGGTTCTGCGATGACCTTGGACCCGCAGCCGCTCGCCCCGGCGGTCGCCGCCGCCGAGAAGGCGGGCTGGACGACCCTACGGGTGGACCTGGCCGGCGTCCGCAGCAAGGCCGAGCTGATGCGGCGGTGGGGGGCGGCGCTGGCCGTGCCGGCGTGGTTCGGGGGGAACTGGGACGCGCTGGCCGATGCGCTGATCGACCTGTCGTGGTTGCCGGAGGCGCCGGGGCGGTTGGTGGTGATGACGTCGTGGTCCTCGTACGCGGCGGCGCGGCCGGGGGACTGGGAGACGCTGCAGGAGGTTCTGGAGGGGGCGGTGGAGTACTGGCGGGAGGCCGATGACGGGGCGCTGGCCGTGCTCGTCGCCGAGCCGGCGGGCGGGGACGGCCCGCGGGGGCCGTCGCGGCCGTGAGCCGGGGCCGGTACTGGGGCTGGACGTGGCGGTGGGGGCAGGGGCTTCGCCCACTGCCCCCACCGGGTCAGCCCTTCGGGATCCACGGGGGCGTTTGGCCCCAGGACCAGACCGGGATCTTTGCCGCGTCCACCGGTGGGGGGTTGGGGCCCGAGTAGATCAGGGCCATGCGGGTGCCCCATTCGATGTAGTAGGCGAACACCGCTCGGAACTCGGGGTCCGTCGGGAGGCCGACCTCGTCGGCCGTGTCCATCAGCAGGTCCACCCAGCGGCGGCGCTGCTGTTCGGTGATGCCGCGGCCCAGGTGCTTGGTGGCCATGTGCTGGTGGCCCCCGTGGTGGGCGGTGTACTCCGCCGGGCCGCCGAAGACCTCCGACAGCCAGACGGCGACGTGCTGGGGGTGCTCCGAGTCCATGCCCGCGAAGACCGGAGCCAGGATCTCGTCCTGCAGGGCGTGCGCGTAGAAGGCGTCCGTGAGGCGGTTCATCGCCTCCGCTCCGCCCATCCACTCGTAGATGGTGGGAGTGGTGCCGGGTGTGGTGCTCATGACTGGGGTGCGGCCTTTCCGGGGCCGGCCACGTCGGTGACGCGGTAGTGCTGCATCTCCTCGATGGCCTTCACGTACGGGCGGATCGCGCTGAAGAACGCCGGGAAGTGCTCGCCCTTGCGGAATCCGTTGAGGTGGGCGTCGACCGACGTCCAGCGGATGCGGAGGATGTAGCGCTCCCGGTCGTTCTCCTCCTCGCAGCGGGCCAGCTCGTAGTCGATGCACTCGGGTGACGCGGCCAGGGCCTCAGCGGCCTGGCGGTACGAGTCCTCGAAGGCCTGCTGGTCGTCCAATGCGATCCGGTAGCGGATGTATTCGACGGTGGTGGTCATGGGGCGTGCCTCTCCCTGTGATCGGGTGCCGGTCGGCTCGCTGTCAGACTTCCGTGATCATGCCCTGGTGGGGAGGATTTTCGTCATTCCGACCCAGACTTCTGGGAGTCCGTGGTGTCGGAGGCCTCGGACGCGCCCGAGACGTCGGGGCCGGCCGCGCGGACCTGCTGGACCTTGGCCAGCGAGTCGCGGAGCTCGGTCAGCCACTCGTCCGTGTTGCGGCCGACGAGGCGGACGCACCAGGCGAGGGCGTCAGCCCGGCTGCGGGCGACGCCGCCCGCGACCAGGGTGTCGAGGACCTGGCGCTCCGGCTGGCGCAGGCGCGTCATCACCGGGACCGCCAGGTGCGTGAACAGGACGCGGTCGTCGCCGGCCTGGACGGCCCAGGCGACCTTGCGGCGGTAGAGCTCCTCCGCCTCCCGGGCGACCTCGATGCGCTGCTCGCGGGTGCGCTCGCGGAACTCCTTGACCGACTCGGTCGCTGGGATGGCGCCGACGACCGTGATCTCCTCGCGGTCGACCGCCACGTCGACCAGGGACTCGTACACGTCCACCGGAAGGCGGTCCGCGAACCACTTGCGAAGCTGCTCGCTCTGCTCGGATGTAATCATGTAATCAACGTTGCATCCGGCAGTCGCTTGATCGCAAGTGATTCGCGTTCGCTCTCAGCCCAGCGCTCTCAGCCCATCGAGCGGTAGCGGTGGATCAGCGAGACCGCCATCGCGCCCTCGCCCACGCCCGACGCCACGCGCTTGACCGAGTGGGCCCGGACGTCGCCCGCCGCGAAGACGCCCGGGACGCTGGTCTCGAGCGGGTACGGGGCGCGCTCGAGGCTCCACTCCGCCGGGAGTTCCCCGCCGTTCGCGATCAGGTCGGACCCGGTGAGCACGAAGCCGTACTCGTCGCGTTCGACCACGCCCGACAGCCAGTCGGTGTGCGGGCGGGCGCCGATGAAGGTGAACATGAAGCGGGCCGGCACCCGCGTGTCCTCGCCCGTCGTCGAGTCGTGGAGGGTCAGTTCCTCCAGGTGCTCGTCACCATCCAGCCTGACCACCGTCGTACGGACCCTGACCTCGATGTTCGGGGTGCGGTCGATCTCGTCGATCAGGTAGCGGGACATGCTCGCGTCCAGGGACTCGGCCCGGACCAGGATGGTGACCCGGGCCGCGTACTTGGCGAAGTGCACCGCCGCCTGGCCGGCCGAGTTCGCGCCGCCCACGATGAACACGTGCTGGGAGATGCACGCCGAGCTCTCGGTGGTGGCCGCGCCGTAGTAGAGCCCCGCGCCCTCGAAGCGGTCCGCGCCGGGGGCCTCCAGGCGGTTGTACGAGACCCCGGTGGCCAGCAGCACCGTTTCCGCGCTGATCTCGGTGCCGTCGGCCAGGGTCAGGATCTTCGCCGGGTCGTCCCGGGTCAGCGAGACCACCTCCACCGGGTGCAGGATCTCGGCGCCGAAGCGGGAGGCCTGGATGGTGGCCCGGCGGGTCAGGTCGCCGCCGGAGAGGCCTGAGGGGAAGCCGAGGTAGTTCTCGATCAGGCTGGAGGTGCCGGCCTGGCCGCCCGGGGCGCGGGAGTCCAGCATCAGCGTCGACAGGCCCTCCGAGGCCGCGTACACGCCGGCCGCCAGGCCCGCGGGGCCCGCGCCGACGATGACGCACTCGTAGTGCGGGCGGGAGGCGGTGGTGGCCAGCCCCAGCCGCTGGGCGAGCGCGGTGTCCGAGGGCGCGGAGAGGACCGTCCCGTCCGGGAAGCGGACGAGGGGGAGTGCCGCGTCGGGCTGGGCGGCGATCAGGGTCAGTGCCTCGGGATCCCGCTCCACGTTGAGGAAACGGAACGGCTGGCCGTTGCGGGTGAAGAAGTCCCGCACGGCGTGGGTGCCGGGGGAGACGAGGTGGCCGGCGACGATGATGCCGTCGTACGCGGGGCGGTAGGTGGCCAGCCAGTCCGAGAGCAGGTCGTCGAGGACCGGGAAGAGCCGTTCGTGCGGCGGGTC
Source organism: Streptomyces sp. NPDC032745 (assembly GCF_055579465.1). Classification (NCBI taxonomy): domain Bacteria; kingdom Bacillati; phylum Actinomycetota; class Actinomycetes; order Kitasatosporales; family Streptomycetaceae; genus Streptomyces; species Streptomyces sp. NPDC032745. Next base: position 7,990 of record NZ_JBVING010000020.1, read on the forward strand.
CCACGGCTTGAGCAGGTAGTAGTCCAGCCGGACCCGGTTGATGGCGGTGATCGCCGCGTCCGTCTCCGCGTACGCCGTGAGCAGCACCCGGCGGGCGTCGGGGAAGCGGCTGACGGCCTCGAGGAGGAACTCGACGCCGGTCACGTCGGGCATCCGCTGGTCCACGAGGAACAGCGCCGGGTCGTGGCCGCGCTCGTCGAGGGAGTCCAGGATCTTGAGGGCGTCGGCGGCGGAGGAGGCGCCGAGCACCCGGTAGCGGTCGCCGTAGGCGCTGCGCAGGTCGCGGCGTACGGCCCGCAGCACCTGGGGGTCGTCGTCCACGGCCAGGATGACGGGCTTCCGGCTCTCCGCGCGCTCGGCCGCGGCCGCCGTGGCGTGGGCGGTGGCGCTCTCCGGGGCCGCGCTCATGCCGCGTCCAGCATCAGCTTGTCGGTGTAGCACCAGGCCCAGGTCTCGCCGGGTTCGTGCGACGCGGCGATGGGGTGCTCGCTGGTGCGGTAGTGCTTGGTGGCGTGGCGGTTCTTGGAGGAGTCGCAGCATCCGACGTGCCCGCAGCTGAGGCACATCCTCAGGTGCACCCAGGTGTCGCCGATGGCGAGGCACTCCTCGCAGCCCTCGGTACCTGGCTTCACCGGACGTATCTGATCGATGTGTGTGCACAACAGGTCCGTCGTCATCGTCCCCGTCCCTCTCCTCGGTCCTTCGCGCACCCGTGATTCACGGAGCGTCCAGACCATAGGGCGGTGCCCCCGTAATGGTTCACTGATTCGGCCGATGTCAGGAAGTCCCGCGGCTACTTCATGACCTCCGCAAGCGACTACCTGAGGTGCCCGTGCGACCTGCGTTCCTACCTCACGAAGTCGCATACGGGCGCTTTGACGCAGGCCCCGGGCGCAAGCAGTGTGGGTCACGCCAACGACAACAGGCGGCGCCTGGAGGAATCCGTGAGCAGAAAGATTCTGGTCATTGTCTCCGAACACGGTTACTGGGCCGAAGAACTGATAGGCCCCGTATCGAAGTTCGATGAGCGGGGCTACGAAGTCGTATTCGCCACGCCGACCGGAAAGCGTGCGCACGCTCTTCCGCCGAGCCTCGACGCGAACTTCATCGATCCTCCGCTGGGACGCTCGGTCACCACCGAGGAGAACGCCCGGCTGGGCCGGGAGTTCGAGCAGTCGAGCCGGCTGGACTCGCCGCTCGACATCGAGGCGTGGGTCCCCGAGCGGCCGTACACGAGTGACGAGGGCTATCTGCGCAAGCTCGAGCAGTACCACCGCGATCTGGACAAGCTCGAGGCCGACATCGCCGGCTACGACGCGGTCCTCATCGTCGGCGGCAGCGGGCCCATCGTCGACCTCGCCAACAACGAGCGCGTGCACGCCCTGATCCTGGCCTTCAAGAAGGCCGGCAAGGTCGTGGCGGCCGAGTGCTACGGCGTGGCCTGCCTGGCCTTCGCCCGGGACTGGGGCGACCGCAAGAGCATCATCTGGGGCAAGCACGTCACCGGTCACTGCAAGGAGTACGACTACAAGGACGGCACCGGATTCCTCGGTACCGACTTCAACATGGGCCCGCCGCCGTACCCGCTGGAGTACATCCTGCGCGATGCCACCGGGCCGCGCGGCGCGTATCACGGGAATTTCGGCCACCCGCTTTCGGTGATCGTCGACTACCCGTTCGTGACCGGCCGTTCCACCCCTGATTCATATCTGACGGGGCAGAAGATCGTGGAAGTCCTGGAGGACGGTCTCACCCGATACGGGTGGTAGGGGGAATCATGGAAGCCACTCCCGGACGGGAAAGGCTGATCGAGCAGTTCAAGGCCGACGGCCTGAATGTGATGTTCGGAAATCCGGGGACGGTGGAACAGGGATTCCTCGACGCGGTGGACGCGGCGGAGGACTTCCACTACGTCCTCGCCCTCCAGGAGACCGTGGCCGCCGGCATCGCCGACGGCTACGCCCGGGCCACCGGCGGCGCGGCCCTGCTCCAGCTGCACTCCGGCGTGGGGCTGGGCAACGGCATCGGGATGCTCTACCAGTCGCTGCGCGGCCACACCCCGCTCGTCGTGGTCGCCGGCGACGCCGGGGTCCGCTACGACGCCATGGACGCGCAGATGGCGTCCGACCTGGTGGCGATGGCGAAGCCGGTGACGAAGTACGCGACCCGGGTCACCGACCGGCACTCCGTACTGCGCACCATCCGCCGGGCGGTCAAGATCGCCCTGACCCCGCCGCGCGGCCCGGTGTTCGTGGCGCTGCCGATGGACGTGCTGGACGAGCTGAACTCCGAGCCCGTCCTGCCCGCCGCGGTGCCCCTCACGGACGTGGCGCCCTCGCCCGCCTCGGTGGGGCGGGCGGCCGAGCTGCTCGCCTCCGCGGAGCGGCCCGTGGTCCTCGTCGGCGACGGGGTCTCCCTCTCCGGGGCCCAGCGCGAACTGACCGCCGTCGCAGAGCTGCTGGGCGCCGACGTGTACGAGGTGGACTCGTCCGAGGTGAACATCGCGGCCTCGCACCCGCTGCGCCGCGGCCAGACGGGCCACATGTTCGGCCCGCACAGCAAGGAGCTCGTCGCCGACGCGGACGGGGTGCTGATCGTCGGCACCTATGTCTTCCCGGAGGTGTTCCCCGAGCTGGAGAGCCCCTTCCGGGCCGGCGCGAAGGTCGTCCACATCGACCTGAACGCGTACGAGATCGCCAAGAACCACCCGGTGGACCTGGGCCTGGCCGCCGATCCCAAGCAGGCGCTGCGCGCGCTGGCCGGCGTACTCGAACGCCTGCTGACCCCGCAGCAGCGGGCGGCCGCGGCCGCCCGGCTCGACGGCCGCACCCGCGAGCGGGCGCTGTCGGCCCGGTCCGGGGAGGCCGAGCAGGACGGCACGCCGATGGCCGTCTTCCTGCGGACCCTGGCCGAGCGCACCGGCGGGGACCTGATCGTCTTCGACGAGGCGCTGACCACCTCCCCGCTGGTCACCCGGTACCTGCCTCCGGAGCGGCCCGGCGACTACCACCTCACCCGGGGCGGCTCGCTCGGCGTGGGCTTCCCGGGCGCGGTCGGGGCCAAGCTGGCCCGTCCGGACCGCCTCGTGGTCGGCTTCGCGGGCGACGGCGGGTCGATGTACACGTACCAGGCGCTGTGGACCGCGGTCCGGCACGGCATCGACGCCAAGTTCGTGGTCTGCAACAACCGCAAGTACCGGCTGCTCGACGACAACATCGCCCAGTACTGGCGGGAGCGGGACATCCCGGAGCACGGCTTCCCGGGCTCCTTCGACCTTTCCCACCCAGAGATCGACTTCGCCGGGCTGGCGCGGGCGCTCGGCGCCGAGGGGATGCGGGTGGAGAAGCCGGACGAGGCGGTCGCCGCCGTGGGCCGGATGCTCGACCACCCCGGTCCGTTCCTCGTCGACGTACAGATCTGACGCACCGCCGCGACCCACCGCACAGCACACCACCACAGACAGGAGGAGACCGCATGCCCGCCGAGCGGCTGACCGAGGAAGCGATCCGCACCTTCGCGGAGAACTGGTACGTGGCCCTGGACCAGCACCTTCCGCTGGACCAGGTGCTCCCCCTCATCACCGAGGACCTGGAGTTCAAGGTCCCCGAGGACACCTTCCTCGGACACCAGGGCTTCGGCCGCTGGTACGCGGCGGTCACGAACCGCTTCTTCGACGAGGTCCACACCGTCACCAAGGTGGAGCCCGTCATCGAGGGTGACCGGGCGATCGTCCGGGTCCTGGTCAACTGGCAGGCCAAGATCTGGGACCCGCCGGCCGCCCGCAGCCAGTGGCTCGGCTTCGACGCCGACCAGACCTGGACGGTCGTGGCCGGTCCCGACGGACCGCTGATCAAGCAGTACACCGTCAACGACCTGGCCCCGATGCCCGGTTCCGGCTCGCTCTGAGCGCGGGCGCGGGCGCAGGCGAAGGAGAAGCGACGATGACCGAAGTGACACGGGAGCGGGTCGAGGCGGCGTACGCCGCCCTCGGCTCCGGCGACCGGGCCCGCATCCTCGAGTACTACTCCGAGGACCTGCGCTGGCTGGTACCGGGCAGCCATCCGCTGGCCGGCTGGTACGAGAGCCTGGACGCCTTCCTGGAGCTGATGGGGCAGACCCACAAGCTCACGGGCGGCACCTTCCGGATGGACATCCAGGCGGTCCTCGTCGGCGAGGACTGCAGCGCCGACGTCTGCCGCAACGTCGCCCTGCGCGACGGCGCCGACCAGGCGAGCCAGTCCCCGTACGAGCGGATGGACTACCCGGTCTTCCACTTCATGCGGTGGCGGGACGGCCGGATCATCGAGGGCCGCGACGGTCTCTTCGGGGACTCGGCGACCGCCTTCAGCCAGTTCTGGGCGCCGTTCGCGCCCGACGGAACCCGCCGGGACCGATAGGGGGAGGAGCGCGATGAGCGCTGTGGACTCACGACAGATCCTTGAGAAGTACTACGAGTACGCCAACGCCGGGGACTGGGACCGCTGGTGCGACCTGTTCGCCGACGACCAGGTCATGGACGAGCAGCTCGCCGGACACATCGAGGGCCTGGAGGTCCTGCGCTCGATGATGAAGGGCATGGGGACGATGTACCGCGTCTTCCGGAACGAGCCCGTGCACTTCCTCGTCGACGGGGAGAAGGCCGCGGCCGTCTCCCACCTCAGCGCCGTCAGCGCCTCCGGCGAGGCGATCGAGGCCGAGGTCATGAACTTCTTCCGGATCGTGGACGGAAAGATCGCCTACATGGCGAACTACCACGACACCGTCCCCTTCCAGGTGCTGAGCCAGGGCTGAGGGAGGCCGACTCGTGGCGATCGCCGAGAGAGAAGAGTACGACTACGTCATCGTGGGATCCGGCACCGCGGGCAGCGTCCTCGCGAACCGGCTCTCCGAGGACCCGGACGTCTCCGTCCTGGTCCTGGAGGCGGGCGGCAACCGCATCCCGCCCGAGGTGGACGACCCGTCCTCCTGGTACAAGCTGCTCGGCGGGCCCGTCGACTGGGGCTACACCAGCGTCCCGCAGCCCGGGCTCGACGGCCGCCGTACGTACGAACCGCGCGGCAAGGCCCCCGGCGGCAGCAGCAACCTGTACATCATGATGCACATCCGGGGCCACGCCTCGGACTTCGACAACTGGGCCTACCAGGGCGCCGCCGGCTGGGGTTACGAGGACGTCCTGCCGTACTTCGCCCTCCTGGAGGGCCAGGAGGACGCCACCGCACCCACCACCGGCACCCGCGGCCCGCAGCGCATCACCAACGCCGGACAGCACGGCCCCAATCCGGTCTCCCGCGCCTTCATCGACGCGGCCGTCGAGCTCGGGCACCAGGAGATCGCCGACTTCAACACCGACGGGCCCCGGCGCGGCCTCTTCGGCACCGGCTGGCACCACATCGACGTGGCCGACGGGCGCCGCCAGGGCACCCTCGCCGCCTATCTGGAGCCGGCGCTGGGGCGCGCCAACCTGACGCTGCGCACCAGTGCCCAGAGCACCCGGCTGCTCTTCGACGGCGACACCTGCACGGGCGTCGAGTACGTGCAGCTCGCACCGCCCGCCGAGTTCCCCGGCCGGACCGTGCGCGACGGCCACAGCGCCACCGCCGGACCCGGGCTGCACTCCGTACGGGCCCGCCGGGAGGTGATCGTGGCGGCCGGGGCGATCGAGTCCCCGAAGCTGCTGCTGCTCTCCGGCATCGGGAACCCCGAGCAGCTGCGCGAACACGGCATCGCCGTGACCGCGGCCCTGCCCGGGGTCGGGGAGAACTTCCACAACCACGTCCTGACCGGGCTGATGGCCGAGGTCACCCAGGAACTCCCGCCCCCGGCACAGAACCTGTCGGAGAGCGCTCTGTTCCTCTCGTCCCAGCCCGGTCTTCCCGCTCCCGACCTGCAGATCGCCTTCGTCCACGTGCCGTTCGACGTGATCGTCGGCAAGGACCACCCGAACACGGTGAGCATCCTTCCCGGTGTCGTACGCCCCGTCTCGCGCGGCTGGATCCGGCTCGCGAGCGCCGATCCGCTGGCCCACCCGCTGATCAACCCGAACTACCTGGGCGACCGGTGGGACCTGGAGCGGATGGTGCAGGGCATCAAGCTGGCCCGGGAGATCTTCGCGACCTCGGCCTTCTCGCCCTGGTACAAGCAGGAGCTCCAGCCCGGTCCCGGCTACGGCACCGACGAGGACCTGCGGACCTTCGCGAAGCAGAAGTCGGAGAGCTACCACCACCAGGCCGGCTCCTGCCGCATGGGCATCGACGACCTCTCGGTCGTCGACCCCGAGCTGCGGGTCCACGGCGTGCGCAACCTGCGCGTCGTCGACGCCGGCGTGATGCCCGCGGTCCCGTCGGGCAACTGCCACACCGCCATCGCGATGATCGCCGAGCGCGCGGCGGACTTTCTGAGGGGGGTGTCCCGTGCCTGACGCCGTGCTGCGCGAGGGTGCGCTGAGCGGGACCCGGATCGCGGTCCTGGTCGAGAGCGACTTCTACGAGCCGGAGATCTTCTACTACCAGCACCGGTTCGCCGAGGAGGGTGCCGAGGTCGACTTCCTGACCCGGCTGTGGGGCAACGACTCCATCACCTTCTCCGGGCACGAGTACCGGGCGCCGTTCACCGCCGACAAGTCCCTGGAGGGGCTGAGCGACGAGGACCTGCGCCGGTACGCGGCGATCATCGTGCCCTCGGGCATGGTGGCCGACCGGCTGCGCTACACCGAGGACGTCGACGTCCTCGCGCCGGCGACCGAGCTGCTGCGCCGGGCCTTCGAAGAGCCGACGGTCCTCAAGGGGATCATCTGCCACGGCATGTGGCTGGCCTCCTCGATCCCGGGCAAGGTGCGCGGCCGCAAGGTCGTCTGCCACAACAACCTCATCGGCGACGTCCGGAACATGGGCGGCGAGTACGTCGACGAGGACGTGGTGGTCGACGGGGACCTGGTCACCGGCCGCACCGGCGCCCACCACCACCTGTTCGCCCGCCGGATCATCGAGCTGATCGCGGCGGGGCGGGGCCGGGGGGCGGCCTGATGGCCGGGATGGTCTGGTCGCACGTGGGCCTGAACTGCACGGACCAGAAGACCACCGAGGAGTTCTACACCCGGTACTTCGGCTTCACCCGGGCCAGGGTGGTCGATCTCGGGGAGGCACAGATCGTGTTCCTGCGCCGCGGGGACGCGTACCTGGAGCTCTTCGCGGCCGGCACCGAACCGGCACGCCAGGCGCACGAGGACGGGCCGCAGGCCCCGGGCAGGATGCGCCACCTGGCCTTTCAGACCGACAGCGTGGACGCGTTCCTGGCCGAGCTGGGCGACGCGGCCGAAGTGACCCTGGGCCCGCTGGACTTCGACGACTTCATCTGCGGCTGGCGGACCGTGTGGGTCCGCGATCCCGACGGGGTGATCGTCGAGGTCAGTCAGGGATTCGAGGACGACCGCTCACACGACAAGGACGGTGCATGACATGGCGGACGCCGTGAGCTTCTCCTTCTCCGACACCATCGCGGGCTACGTCGGCCGCTTCGACTCCGAGTCCCGCCTGTTGCGGCTGAAGACCTCGGACGGCCGCGAGTTCGACGTCTCCCTCGCCGGGGACCCGAGTGCCGAGCTGGTCCGCAACCTGGACGAGCCGTACATCGACGCCTCCGGGCACATCGACGAGATGCTCTCGCCGGGCCGGTTCCTCTTCGTCTACGGCGTCCACTACCCGGAGCACGGGGGCCGCTTCGAGGCGAAGCGCCTGGTGTTCCTGGGCCGCGGCGCCGAGGACTACCGGTTCGAGGAGGCCAGCTGGTGGGTCAAGCAGATCGAGTCGCTGGCCGACTTCTACAAGCGGGCGCAGTTCGGCGAGGGCCCGGTGGACTTCACCGAGTACCGCACCGAGATCCGGCTCGGCGGCGACAAGACCGCCAGCCACGTCCAGGAGACCGACACGATCTCCCGCCTGGTCTACGGCATGGCCTCGGCCTACCTGCTGACCGGCAAGGACGAGTACCTGGAGGTCGCCGAGCGCGGCACCGAGTACCTGCGCAAGCACATGCGGGTGGTGGACAGCGAGGAGGACGTGGTCTTCTGGTACCACGGCATCAGCGTCGACGGGGACAGCGAGCGCAAGCTGTTCACCTCGGAGTTCTCCGACGACTACGACGCGATCCCGATGTACGAGCAGATCTACGCGCTGGCCGGCCCGATCCAGACGTACCGCGTCACCGGTGACATCCGGATCAAGAACGACGCCGACGCGACCATCCGGCTGTTCGACAAGTTCTTCCTGGACCGCGAGCAGGGCGGCTACTACTCGCACATCGACCCGATCCTGTTCAGCGCGGACCACGAGTCCCTCGGCGAGAACGCCGAGCGCAAGAACTGGAACTCGGTCGGCGACCACGCACCCGCGTACCTGATCAACCTGTACCTGGCGACCGGCGACCAGAAGTACGCCGACTTCCTCGAGTACACCTTCGACACCATCGCGGACAAGTTCCCGGACTACAAGAACAGCCCGTTCGTCCAGGAGCGCTTCTTCCGCGACTGGTCGCACGACACCGCGCACAGCTGGCAGCAGAACCGCGCGGTCGTCGGGCACAACCTGAAGATCGCCTGGAACCTGATGCGGATGAACTCGCTGAAGGCCAAGCCGGCGTACGAGGAGCTCGCCAGGAAGATCGGCGAGATCATGCCGGCCGTCGGCAGCGACGTGCAGCGCGGCGGCTGGTACGACGTCGTGGAGCGCGTGAAGTCCACCAGCGAGGACGGCCAGGGGGCGTATCGTTTCGCCTGGCACGACCGCAAGGCCTGGTGGCAGCAGGAGCAGGCGATCCTCGCCTACCTCATCCTGAACGGCACGGTCGGCGGCGACGCCTTCCTGCGCGAGGCCCGGCAGGCGGAGGCCTTCTACAACACGTTCTTCCTCGACCACGACGAGGGAGCCGTCTACTTCAACGTGCTCGCCAGCGGTACGCCGTACCTGCTCGGCACGGAGCGGCTCAAGGGCAGCCACTCGATGTCCATGTACCACTCGGCGGAGCTCTGCTACCTGTCCGCCGTCTACAACAACCTGCTCATCAACGGGCGGGAAATGGACTTCCACTTCAAGCCCGACCCGACCAACCTGCCCGACCGCATCCTGCGCGTCTCGCCCGACCTGCTGCCCGCGGGCTCGGTGCAGATCGCGTCCGTCGAGATCGACGAGAAGCCGTACCGGGACTTCGACGCCGACGGTCTCACCGTCCGGCTGCCCGACGTCCAGGGGCGGGTCAAGGTCAAGGTCCGGCTGCGCCCGGTGACTTCATAGCGCTCAACGGGGGGCGCCCCGACAAGAGGGGAAAGCAATGTCTCTGAACGTCAAGGAACGCCGCAACAAGGGCGGTACCGTCCTCGTCGCCACCGGCGAGATCAACAGCGAGACCTCCGGACAGCTGCTGCAGGCCCTGCTGCCGCTGGTCCGCGAGGGCCGGCCGCTGCGCATCGACCTCACGGCCGTCACGTACGTGTCCAGCGCGGGCCTGCGCACCCTGCTCGTCGTCTACCGCGAGGCCCAGCACGCCGGGGTCGCGGTCACCCTGTACGGGGTGAGCGAGGAAGTCCGGTTCGTCATGTCGGCCACCGGCTTCCTCGACTTCTTCGAGACGGGCGAGGCGGCGGCCGCGGAGTCCAAGTCGACACTGAAGAGTGCGGTCGCGCGATGACCGAGGCCCAGTCCGAGCAAGTCCTGCGCGTCGACGCGTACCCGACCCACGAAGTGGGCGGGTACCGCGTCCGCGCGGGCAAGCCGTTCCCCTTCGGGGCCAACGTGGTCCCCGGCGGGGTCAGTTTCTCCGTCTTCTCCGACCAGGCGACCTCCATGACCCTGGTCATCTTCAAGCGCGGAGAGCCCGAGCCGATGGCCGAGCTGGAATTCCCCGAGGAGTTCCGCACCGGCAGCGTCTTCGCCATGACGGTCTTCGGCCTCGACCACGAGAACATCGAGTACGGGTACCGGGCCGACGGCCCCTACGACCCGGTCACCGGCCACCGCTTCGACGCCCGGCAGGTCCTCTCCGACCCGTACGCCCGGCTGATCGCCGGCCGCGACGTGTGGGGCGTGGAGCCGGACCGCAGCCGCGGCTACCAGTACCGCTCGCGCGTCTGCCTCCAGGACTTCGACTGGGGCGACGACACGCCGCTGCGGCTCCCCGCCGAGGACCTCGTCGTGTACGAGACCCACGTGCGCGGCTTCACCCGGCACCCCTCCTCGCAGGTCACCGCCCCCGGCACCTTCGCGGGGCTGCGGGAGAAGATCCCGTACCTGAAGGAGCTCGGGATCAACTGCATCGAGCTGCTCCCGGTGTTCGAGTTCGACGAGAGCGACAACATGCGCTCCAACCCGGAGACGGGCGAGCACCTCTTCGACTACTGGGGCTACAACACCGTCTCGTTCTTCGCGCCCAAGGCCGGCTACGCGGCCACCGGACGCTACGGGATGCAGGGCGACGAGTTCCGCACCCTGATCAAGGACCTGCACGCGGCCGGCATCGAGGTCATCCTCGACGTCGTCTTCAACCACACCGCCGAGGGCAACGAGCAGGGCCCGACGATCTCCTTCAAGGGGCTCGACAACGCCACGTACTACATGCTCACGCCCGAGGGGTACTACTTCAACTTCAGCGGCACGGGCAACACGGTCAACTGCAACCACCCCGTCGTGCGCAACTTCGTGCTCGACTGCCTGCGCCACTGGGTCGCCGACTACCACATCGACGGCTTCCGCTTCGACCTCGCGGCCATCCTCGGCCGGGCCCTGGACGGCACTCCGCTGCCCAACCCGCCGCTGCTGGAGCTGCTCGCCTACGACCCGGTCCTGCGGCACACCAAGCTCATCGCCGAGGCCTGGGACGCCGGCGGCCTCTACGAGGTCGGCAACTTCCCGGCGTACGGCCGCTGGGCGGAGTGGAACGGGAAGTACCGCGACACCGTGCGCAGCTTCCTCAAGGGCGACCCCGGGGTGACCGGGGAGCTCGCCACCCGGATCGCGGGCTCGCCCGACCTGTACTCCAGCCGCGGCACCTCCGCCTCGGTCAACTTCCTCACCGCCCACGACGGTTTCACCCTGGCCGACCTCGTCTCGTACAACGACAAGCACAACGAGGCGAACGGCGAGGGCAACAACGACGGGGCCAACGACAACAACAGCTGGAACTGCGGGGCCGAAGGACCGACCGACGACCCCGAGGTCAACCGGCTGCGGCTGCGGCAGATGAAGAACGCCCTGGCCATCCTCTTCACCAGCCAGGGCATCCCGATGCTGCTGGCCGGGGACGAGGTCGCGCGCACCCAGCAGGGCAACAACAACACGTACTGCCAGGACAACGAGCTGTCCTGGTTCGACTGGAGCCAGGTCGACGACAACGCCGAACTGCTCCGGTTCACCCGGGAGATGATCGCGTTCCGCGGGCACCACCGTGAACTGCGCTCCACCTCCCACCCCACCGGCCAGGTCCGCGAGAGCCTCGGACTGCCGGACATCAGCTGGCACGGCGAGCGGGCCTGGCAGCCCGACTGGTCGGCTGAGAGCCGGCTGCTGGCGGTGGCCCGCTGCGGCACCGGGGACGACGACGTGGTGTACGTGGCCATGAACTCGCACTGGGAGTCGCACGACCTGGAGCTGCCCGCGCTGCCGCACGGGCGCAGCTGGCACCTGTTCGCGGACACCGGGGCCGAGGCCCCGCACGACATCCGCACCCCGGGCGGCGAGCGCGAGCTGGAGAACGCCGGGAAGTACCTGATCGGTCCGCGCTCGGTCGTGATCCTGGTCGGCCGGACGCCCGATTCCGAGCTCTAGCAGCCCATGCCCTGACCCAACGCTCCCACCGTACGGCCGAAGGAGACCTCACATGCCGCTTTCCGTGTCCCTGAGCATCGAGGGCGACACCACCGTGATCGAGCTGGCGGGCGAGCTGGACGCCAAGACCGCGCCGGACTTCCACCAGACCATCGAGAAGGCCGCCGGGCACGGCACCGGCACGGTCGAGATCAGGATGGCCGGTGTCGGCTACATGGCCAGTGCCGGACTGCGGTCCCTGGTCTTCGCCCAGCAGAAGGTGGCGGACCACGTGACCATCAAGGTGGTCGGCGCGATCGAGCCCGTGTCCCGGACCATCCGGACCGCCGGGCTGGACCGCAGCATCGTGCTCTCCGATGAGTGAATCGCATGAGTGACATGGTCGAACTGGCGAGGACGCCCGCCGAACTGGAGGTGCCCGCCACCGTGGGGGCACTGGGCGACATCGCCTCGTTCGTCCTGCGGCTGGCCGGCCGGGCGGCCCTGGACAAGGGCGCCGCGTACCGGATCCGGCTGGCCGTGGACGAGCTGGCCACGAACATCGTGATGCACGGGTACCGGGGCGGCGACGGGCGGATCACCGTCCGCGGCCGCTCCGGTCCCGGCCGGGTGCAGATCTCCATAGCGGACTCCGCACCGGCCTTCGACCCCGTCGAGGGCCGCCTGCCCCCCGCCCCCGGGACTCCCCCCGAGCGGCGGCGGGTCGGCGGACTCGGCATCCACCTGGCGCTGACCAGCGTGGACGAATTCAGCTACGTACGCAGGGACGGCCGCAACATCAGCACGCTGACTGTGAACGCTGAGGGGACGGACCCATGCCCTCCACGACCGTGATCATCCTCGACGAGTACCCGCCGCCTCCGCCCGAGCTGCTCGACGCGCTGCGGTCGATGGACGCGGAACTCGTCGCCCGCACCCTGGCGGAGCTGCGCACCGGCCCGCTGGAGGGGCTGCCCGTCGCCGACGTCCTGCTCGCGCCGGCCGAGGCCGACGGGGAGTCGGTGCGCCTCGCGGTGCGGCGGCTGCGCCGCTGGGCCGGGGCCCCCATCGTGGTCGTCTGGACGGTGACGGAGTTCGCCGCCCTGGAGGAGCACGTCCGGCTCGGCCACGACTACCTCGTACCGCCCTTCCTGCCCGCCCTCGTCGGGGCCCGGCTGCACAGCTGCTCGGAGCGCGCCGGACTCGGCCGCACCCTGCGCGAAGCCGATGCCCGCGCCGAACTCATGGGGTACGAGAAGGAGCTGGAGATCGGCCGGGAGATCCAGGCCGGTTTCCTGCCCGAATCGCTGCCGGTCCCCGAAGGCTGGGAGATCGACGTCCGGTTCCGGCCCGCCCGGCAGGTCGCCGGGGACTTCTACGACGTCTTCGAGATCTCCCGCGGCCGCCGCCTCGCCTTCGTCGTCGCCGACGTCTGCGACAAGGGGGTCGGCGCCGCGCTGTTCATGGCGCTCATCCGCTCGCTGCTGCGGCACACCGCGGAGAACAGCGGACTGCAGCACCTGGTGGCCGCCGGGCGGGCCGGCGGCAGCCGGCGGATCCCGGTGGTCGGCGCGACACCGCTGCTCAACGCGGTCACCGCCACCAACGGCTACCTGACCCGCAACCATCTGAGGCAGGGCTATTTCGCCACCCTGTTCTTCGGCGTGCTCGACCCGCTGACCGGCAGCCTCGTCTACATCAACGGGGGCCACAACGCGCCGCTGCTGCTGCGCGCCGAAGGCGGCGACCCGCTCGCCCTGGAGGTCACCGGGCCGGCCGTCGGGGTGCTGCCGGACTGCGTGTACACGCTGGGCTACGCCCAGCTGAATCCCGGCGACACCCTGTTCGTGTTCACCGACGGAGTTCCGGAGGCCCGCTGCCCCAGCGGCAGTTTCCTCGGCGACGAGCGGATGCTGGAGCTGCTCGCCGGCCCGCCGGTGAGCGGCAGGGAGGTGGTCGACCGGATGGACACCGCCGTACGGGAGCACACGGGCACGGCCGAACAGCACGACGATGTCACCATGCTGGCCCTGCACCGGCCACGTGCGGCGCGGGGGCCGCACGCGGACCGGCCTGCGACGGCCCGTACGGCGGTGGCCTGATGACCCGGACCATCGTGGTGCACTCGCACCGCGGCGGTACCGGGAAGTCCTCGGTACTGGCGAACCTGGCCCTGCTCATCGCGGGCGAGGGGCGCCGGGTGGGGGTGGTCGACACGGACATCCAGTCGCCCACCCTGGACCTGCTCTTCCGGCTCGGCCCGGGCCCCTCCCTGGCCGACTACCTGCTCGGGCGCTGCGAGATCGAGGCCACGGCCCAGCAGGCGGGCGTGCCCGGACTGTACGTCGTACCGGCCCGGACCGGGACGGCGGCGCTGCGCGAGCTCATGACGAGCGGCTACGACGTGGGGCTGTTGCCGGAGGGCTTCGACCGGCTGGCCGAGCACTACGCGCTCGACGTGCTGCTGCTCGACACCCACGCCGGGCTCAACAACGAGTCGGTGACCGCCATGGCGAGCGCCGACGTACTGATGATCATGGCCCGGGCCGACCGGATCGACCTCTCCGGAGTCGAGGAGACCATCGCCCTGGCCGGGCGGCTGCCCTGCCGGCGGACCCTGGTCATGAGCATGGCTCCCGAGGGCATCGACGGAGAACTCGTCCGCCGGCGTTGCGAGGAGGTGTACGGCGCCCCCCTGGCCGGAATCCTTCCTTATGTGCCGGAAATGGCCGCCCTGTGCGGTGAACGCATATTCGCCGAAGCTCATCCCGACCACCCCCTGGTCGGTGAATTCCGCACCATCATCTCCGCGTTGGACGCACCTCACGAAGTATCGCGCGCCTGACGCTCCCCCCTTACGCCCCCTGCGGGGGGCGTGTTGAATCGGCAGCGATTCCAGAACAAGGAGAGAAGTCATGAAGATTCTCGTCGTCATGACGGCCAAGGCAACGCTCCATCTGCTGGACGGGGAACAGCACCCCTCGGGATTCTGGGCCGAGGAATTCGTCGTTCCCTACACCCTCTTCAAGGCCGCAGGCCACACCGTGGACGTGGCGACGATCGGGGGCCAGGCCCCCACGGTCGACCAGACCAGCATCGACCCCCAGTTCCTCCAGTGGGTCCGCCCCCAGGGCTCACCGGACGAGGACGCGGCCAACGCCGCCGAGTACGTCAGAGTCATCGAGAACACCCCCCAGCTCAAGAACCCGCTCGCAGTGGAATCCCTCACCGAGAAGGACATCGCCGACTACGACGGCGTCTACGTGAGCGGCGGTCACGGCGCGATCGGGGACCTGCCCAAGTCCGACGAGCTCGCCCAGATCCTGCGGTGGGCCATCGCCGCGGACAAGCCGCTCGCCACCGTCTGCCACGGCCACACCTCGCTGCTCGCCCTGCGCGACGGCGAAGGCCACTGGCCGTTCGAGGGCTACCGGATGACCGCCTTCTCGCACAGCGAGGAGCTGGTCACCAACATGGCCGGCCGCCTCCCGCTGATCCTCGAGGCCGAGCTCACCCGGCTCGGCGCGCGCTACGAGAAGGCCGAGGCGATCTGGGACTCGCACGTGGTCGTGGACCGCAAGCTCACCACCGGCCAGAACCCGTACTCCTCCAAGGCCCTTGCCGAGACGTTCCTGACACAGCTCGCCAAGGACTAGCACGCACGCCCCCGCATCCGACACCGGAAGGCAGCCATGACCAAGCGCGCGCTCAGCGACCAGCCCTTGGCCAACCCCGGGAAGCTGTTCATCGGCGGCACATGGGTCTCGGCCCAGGACGGCCGTACCGAACCGGACATCAGTCCCGTGGACGGACAGGAGATCGTACCGGTGGCCCAGGCCGCCGCCGCGGACGCGGACGCGGCCGTGGCCGCCGCCCGCCACGCGTACGAGGAGGGTCCCTGGAGCAGACTGTCCGCCCAGGAACGCGCGCTGCGGCTGAACCGGGTCGGTGAGCTCATCGAGCGCGACCTGGAGGAGATCGCCCTGCTGGAGACGGTGGACATGGGCAAGCCGTTCGCCTTCTCCAGCACGGTCGACGCCCCCATGGCCGCCCAGCTCATGCATTACTACGCCGGCGCCGTGACCCGCGTCGACGGCTCCTCGCGGGCCCCGGCCGGCGGGCAGCTCGCGTACACCCTGCGCGAGCCGCTGGGCGTGGTCTGCGCGATCACCCCGTTCAACTTCCCGCTGCTGCTGTCGATGACGAAGATCGCCCCGGCCCTGGCGGCGGGCAACACGGTCGTCCACAAGCCCTCCCCGGCCACCCCGCTCACCGCACTGAAGATCGCCGAGCTCTTCCAGGAGGCGGAGATCCCGGACGGCGTGCTGAACGTCATCACCGGTCCGGGCGTGGAACTGGGCGAGACCCTCACCGGCCACCCCGACATCGACAAGATCGCCTTCACCGGCTCCACCTCGGTCGGCCAGACGATCATCCGCAAGGCGGCAGGCACCCTGAAGAAGGTGACGATGGAGCTCGGCGGCAAGTCCGCCAACATCGTCTTCGCCGACGCCGACCTGGACGCCGCCGAGGAGCTCGCCTTCTTCGGCATCTACTACAACAAGGGCGAGATCTGCACCGCCGGCTCCCGGCTGCTGCTCCAGCGCCCCATCCACGACGAGCTGGTCGAGCGCCTGGTCCGGCGCGCGGCCGCCCTCAAGCCCGGCGACCCGCGCGACCCGGAGACCCTGTTCGGGCCGCTGGCCCACCGCGGCCAGTTCGACAAGGTCAGCTCTTACATCGAGGTCGGTGAGAAGGAAGGCGCCCTGCTGCGCACCGGCGGTACCGGCTGGACCCCCGACGGGGCCTCCAGCCAGGGCCTGTACTTCCTGCCGACCATCTTCACCGGCGTCGACAACGGCATGAGGATCGCCCAGGAGGAGATCTTCGGGCCGGTCCTGTCGATCATCCCCTTCGACACCGAGGACGACGCGATCCGGATCGCCAACGACAGCGCGTACGGCCTCGCCGCCGGCGTCCACACCAAGGACCTGCGGCGTGCCCACCGGGTGGCCTCGCAGATCAAGGCCGGCACGGTCTGGGTGAATTGCTACAACCAGTACGACCCCTCCGTGCCGTACGGCGGCTACAAGGCCTCCGGATACGGACGCGAGTGCGGACCGGAATCCCTCGAGAGCTACACCCAGACCAAGTCGGTCTGGATCGGCATGGACTGAACGACCGGCTCACTCGCGACTCGACCGACTGACTCGCGACCGATCCACCGACCGA
Source organism: Streptomyces sp. NPDC032745 (assembly GCF_055579465.1). Taxonomy (NCBI): domain Bacteria; kingdom Bacillati; phylum Actinomycetota; class Actinomycetes; order Kitasatosporales; family Streptomycetaceae; genus Streptomyces; species Streptomyces sp. NPDC032745. The sequence continues at coordinate 25,011 of NZ_JBVING010000020.1, forward strand.
GTAGGAGCGGCAATGCGCACAGGCATCATCGGCACCGGGCGAATCGGTTCCACCCTCGCGCGGATCCTGGTGGCGGCCGGGCACGAGGTCTTACTGGCCAACGCCAGCGGCCCCCGGTCCATCGGCCCCTTACTGGCCGAACTGGGCCCGGCGGCCTCGGCGGCGCACCCCGCCGAGGTCGCCGACCAGGCCGAACTGCTGGTGCTGATGGTGCCGTACGCGAGCATCCGCGGGCTCCTTCCGCCCGCGGCCGTACAGGACAAGGTGCTGGTGGACGCCACCAACGCGTTCGGCGGCGCGGGCGCCCCCGCGGACCTGGGCGACCGCAGTTCCAGCGAACTGGTCGCCGAGTGGTATCCCGGCGCCCGCGTCGTGAAATCCCTGAACACCATGCATTTCGAGACTCTCGCCGTCGCCGGCACGGAGGGGGGCGAACGCCTGGCCCATTTCACGGCGGGCGACGACGAGAAGGCAAAGGAAATCGTCGCGGGAATCATCACGGATCTCGGATTCGCCCCTGTCGACACCGGCTCGCTGCATTCCGGAGGAATTCTCCAGCAGCCCGGCGGGCCCCTTTTCAACCGGCCGCTCACGGAAGCGCAGGCGCTGGCATGGATATCTCACTGAACGTGAACGGAAGACCCGAGCAGTTCTCGGCCGAGCCGAACGAACTGCTGGTGGAGCGGCTCCGTGACGGCCTCGGGCTGACCGGAACCAAGGTCGGTTGCGACACCGGCCAGTGCGGTACCTGCGTCGTCCAGCTCGACGGCCGGTCCGTCAAGAGCTGCCTGATCCTCACCGCGTCGGCGGCCGGCTCCGGGGTGACCACCATCGAGGGCGTCACCGAGCGGGGCGGGGAACTCACCGGCCTCCAGGAGGCCCTGCGCCAGGAACACGGCACCCAGTGCGGGTTCTGCACCCCCGGCATGGTGATGGCCCTCGGCGAGCTCGTCGAGAACACCGCCGACCGCGAGGCGCCCACCGAGCCCGAGATCCGCGAGTGGCTCACCGGCAACCTGTGCCGCTGCACCGGCTACCACAGCGTCGTACGGGGCGTGCAGCGCGCCTGCTCCGCCGCCCGGGCCGAGATCCCCGAGGAGATCAGCGAGGGCGCCGCCGTCTCCGCGTCGGCCGCCTCCGGATCCGCGTCCGCGTCCGGCAAGGAGGTGTGAGGGAGATGACCGCAGTGACGGGGGAGGTTCCCCTCCAGGGATCGGGCTTGCTCGGACAGCCGCTGGACAGCCGCGAGGATCCGCAGCTGCTGCGCGGCGAGGCCACGTACGTGGCCGACATCGACCTCCCGGGCACCGCCCACATGGCGATCCTCGGCAGCCCGGTGGCCCACGCGAAGATCATCTCCATCGAGACCAAGGCCGCCGAGCAGATGCCCGGCGTGCTGAAGGTGGCCACCGCCGCCGACTACACCGACGTCATGCCGCTGCCCTGCATCTGGATCCCCGGCGGCGTCGAGAGCCACTTCCCGCCCCACCCCTACGGACTTCCCGGCGCCCGCCCGGTCCTGACCGGCGACACCGTCCGGCACGTCGGCGACCCGATCGCCGTGGTCGTCGCCGAGACCCCGCGCCAGGCCACCGCGGCGCTGGCCGCCATCGCCGTCGAGTACGAACCGCTGCCCGTGGTCACCCGGGCCGACGATGCACTCGCCGAGGGCGCGCCCCAGCTGCACGAGGCCGTACCGGGCAACCTGAACGCGTACTGGACCTGCGGCGACAAGGACCGCACCGACGCGGCCATCGCCGAGGCCGAGGTCACGGTGGAGCTCGACCTGGTGAACCAGCGCACCATCAACAGCCCCATCGAGCCCCGCGGCGCGGTCGGCGACTACAACGCCGCCACCGACGAGTACACGCTGTACGCCTCCACCCAGGGCCCGCACAACCATCGCTTCCTGCTCGCCGCGCTGGTCCTCGGCATCCCGTTCAACAAGCTCCGGGTGATCGCCCCGACCGTCGGCGGCAGCTTCGGCACCAAGGGCTACCTCTACCCCGACATGGCCCTGGTCCTGCTGCTCTCCAAGGCGCTCGGCCGGCCCGTGAAATGGGTGGACACCCGCACCGGCCTGATGAACTCCACCGTCCAGGGCCGCGACCACCGCCAGCACGTGGTGCTCGCCGGCACCCGCGACGGCCGCATCACCGGCCTGCGCGCCACCAGCTACGCCAACCTCGGCGCGTACCCGTCCACCATCGGCCCCGGTGTCGCCACCGCCCTGATGGGTCGCTCCATCAGCGGCATGTACGACATCCCCGCCGCCTTCTGCGAGGTCTACGCCGCCTTCACCAACACCGTCTCGCTCGGCGCCCAGCGCGGCAGCGGGCGCGCCGAGGCCGCCTTCCTGATGGAGCGGCTCGTCGACCGGTACGCCTCCGAGATCGGCATGGACCCGGCGGCCGTCCGGCGCATGAACCTGGTGCCCAAGGAGAAGTTCCCGTACGACAACGGCCTCGGCTGGACGTACGACTCCGGGGACTACCAGCTGAACTTCGACAAGGCGATGGAGCTGTCGGGCTACGCCGACATGCCCGCCCGCAAGGCCGAGGCCCGCACCCGCGGCAAGCGGCTCGGCGTCGGCCTCGCCACCTACGTGGCCATCTGCGGGGTCGGCCCCTCCACCCGGATGTCCAAGGAGGGCATGCTCGGCGGCACCTGGGAGAGCGCGAACATCCGCGTCCACCCGACCGGCGAGGTCACCGTCACCGTCGGCTCCGCCTCCACCGGCCAGAGCCACCACACGGTCTTCGCGCAGGTCGCCGCCGACGAGCTCGGCATCGACCCGGCCCTGGTCCAGGTGTACGAGGGGGACACGCTCAAGGCCCCGTACGGCCAGGGCACGTACGGCTCGCGCTCCTACAGCATGGCCGCGCCCGCCGTCGCCATCACCGCCCGGAAGATCAAGGCCAAGCTGGTCAAGGCCGGGGCGGTGTTCCTGGGCGTCCCCGAGGAGAAGGTCGTCTACAAGGGCGGCAAGGTCTACGAAGAGGGCAACGAGGAGAACACCAAGACGTTCGCCGAGCTGGCGATGTCCATGTGGTACGGCTGGGGGCTGCCCCCGGAGATCGAGCCCGCCCTCGACGAGACCAGCCACTTCGACCCGCCGGACTTCAACTACCCCTTCGGTACGCACGTCGCGGTCGTCGAGGTCGACGAACTCACCGGTGAGACGGAGGTGGTGGCGTACACCGCCGTCGACGACGCCGGCCACATCGGCAACCCGAAGATCGTCCTCGGCCAGATCGAGGGCAGCATCACGCACGGCCTCGGCCAGGCGCTGATGGAGGCCGCCGTCTACGACGAACAGGGTCTGCTCATCAGCTCCGACCTGACCAAGTACGCCCTGCCGCGCGCCGCGGACGTGCCGTTCTTCACCCTAGACAAGACCACCACGCCCAGCCCGCACAACCCGCTGGGAGCCAAGGGCGCCGGCGAGATCGCCACCGTGCCGCCCGCCGCGGCCGTCGTCAACGCGGTCGTCGACGCCCTGTCCGACCTGGGCGTGCAGCACATCGACATGCCGCTCACCCCCGAGAAGGTCTGGCGCCGCCTGCGAGGAGAAGCCGAGTGATCCTCACCGAGTTCGACTACGTACGGCCCGTCGGCCTCGCCGAGGCGCTGACCCTGCTGTCCGGCACCCGGGGCGCCCGGGTGCTGGCCGGCGGCCAGACCCTGCTGCCCGGGCTGCGCACCGGGGAGGACACCGCCCGGCTCCTCGTCGACGTACGCCACCTCGAGGAGCTCCGCGGCATCGAGCGGACCGCCGACGGGATCCGGATCGGTGCGCTCACCACGCTCGCGCAGCTCGCCGCCCACCCGGCCGTCCTCGCCGAGGCCCCGGAGGTGGCGGCCGCCGCCCGGGCCAACGGGGACCCCCAGGTCCGCAACCTCGGCACCGCCGGCGGGAACCTCGCCGCCGGCGGGCGCGCCACCGACCTGCCGGTCGCGGCCATCGCCGCCGACGCCCGGGTCGAACTGGCCGGACCCGGCGGGCGGTCGACCGTGACCGCCGAGGAGTTCACCGCCTCCGGGGTGCCCGCCGGGGCCGTGGTCACCGCACTGCTGGTGCCCGCCGCCGGGCGGGCCGCCGCCTTCGAGAAGACCGCCGACCGGGCCACGCGCTACCCGGTCTGCGCCACCGCCGTACGGATCACCCCCGACGGGCCGCGCATCGCGGTCACCGGGGCCACCGCCCGCCCGCTGCGGCTGCGCGGGGTCGAGGACCGGCTGCGCGGGGGCCCGTACACGACGGAGGCCGTGCTCGCGGCCTTCCGCGCCGAGCCCAGGGAGCTGTTCGTCCCCGGGCGCGGCACCTCGGCCGAGTACCTCGGCCACCTCGCGGGGGTGCTCACCGCCCGCGCGCTGCAGAGGGCAGACCAGGCCCTCGCCTGACCGCCCACAACGGGGAGTTGACGCAGTGGCCGAATTGTCCAGGACGACCACGGGGGTACCGGCCGGGCCGACCGCCCAGGCGGCGGCCCCGGCACCCAGAGGCTCCGGCTTCTGGGTGGTCGGGGCGGTGCTCGTCCTGCTGATGCTCTCCTCGTCCGTACCCTCCGCCCTCTACGTGCTCTACCAGCAGAGATGGGGCCTGTCCTCCGGCATGATCACGGTGGTCTTCGCGCTGTACGCGGTCACCGTGCTGATCGGGCTCCTGCTCTTCGGGTCCCTCTCGGACACCCTGGGCCGGCGCCCCGTGCTCGGCGCCGGCCTGGTCCTGGCGATCGTCTCCATGGGGCTGTTCGCCGCAGCGCAAGGGCTCGGGCTGCTGCTCGCCGCCCGCGCCGTACAGGGGCTCTCGGTGGGCCTCGCCACCGGGGCGATGGGCGCCGCCCTGCTCGAACTCGCCCCGCGCTCGCGGCCGGCGCTCGGCGCCCAGGTCAACAGCGCGGGGCCGACGGTGGGGATCGGGCTCGGCGGGATCGGGGCCGGGCTGCTCGTCCAGTACGCGCCCGCCCCGACCGTGCTCAGCTACCTGCTGCTGGTCGCCGCCTTCGCGGTGACGTTGGTGGGGGTGTTCAGGATGCGTGAGAGCGCTCCCGAGGCCCGCTCCGGCGGCCGGATGCGGATCAGCGCACGCCGGATCCACGTCCCGGCCGCCGTACGGGGCCGGTTCGCGATCCTCGTCCTGACCATCGTCGCCGTCTGGTCGGTCGGCGGCTTCTACCTCTCGCTCGGGCCGCACCTGGCCCTGTCCCTGCTCCAAAGCAGCAACTACCTCGTCGGCGGGGCCACCGTGGCCCTGCTCGCGGGCGCCGCCACCGCGGCGCAGCTGCTGCTGGGCCGCACCGAGGCCCTGCGCACCACCGTCCTGGGCCTGTGCGGCCTGCTGGCCGGCCTCGGCCTCGTGCTGCTCGCGCTGGGCCTCGGCTCGGCCCCCGTGTTCCTCGTGGCCACGGCCGTCCTCGGCGGCGGCTGGGGCGCGGCGTTCCTCGGGTCGTTCCGGGCGCTGAGCGCGCTGGCCGACCCGGCGCACCGCGGGGAACTGACCGCCGCCGTCTACGTCTTCGCGTACCTCGCGATGAGCGTGCCGGCGGTGCTCGCCGGAATGCTCACCAACATCCACGGACTGCACCGCACCTCGGTCGGCTTCATGGCCGCCGTCGCAGGGGTGTGTGCGCTGGCCCTGTTCGTCACGCTGCGGCTCGCCGCCCGCACCCGGGCCGAAGGGAGCACCACATGAAGGCTGCCGGCATGAGCGCCGCCGAGCTGCGGTCGGCCCTGCTCGGGCTGGAGATCTTCGCCGGTCTCACCGAGGACCAGCTGGACTGGCTGGCCTCCGTCTCCGAGCCGCGGGTGCTCGCGGACGGGGAGGTCCTCTTCCGGGACGGCGAGGAGGCCACCGGCTTCCACGTCCTGCTCGCGGGCGGGCTGGTCGTCACCAAGGTCGTCGACGGCCGCGAGGAGGTGCTCACCCGGCACTCCACCGAGGAGGAGAGCGCCGCCGCCGAGGAACACGACGGAAAGCCCTCCGCCGCGCACCGCTTCACCGGTGAGCTGCCGCTGCTGACGGACGGGGCGTACGTGGCCACCGCCGCCGCGAGCGGACCGGCGACCACCGTCGTCGCGTACCCGAAGCCGGTGTTCTTCGAGATGCTGACCCGCTGCCACGGGGTGGCGGCCGTGCTGATCCCGGTGCTGGCCTGGCGGATCAAGTCCTCGGAGGTGCAGGCCCGCAAGCGGGCCACCGTCGAGGCGCTCGGCACGCTGGCCGCCGGCCTCGCGCACGAGCTGAACAACCCGGCGGCCGCCGTGGCCCGGGCCGCCCAGGAGCTGGCACCGGCCCTGGAGGGGCTCACCCGGACCGCCCAGGCCTGGGGGGCCGCGGCGACGGGCGCGGAGCGCTCCGTGTTCGACCGGCTGGCCGAGGAGCTCGACAAGCTGCCGCCGCCGGCCACCACCGACCCGTTCGCCCAGGCCGACGCCGAGGAGGAGATCGCCGACTGGGCCGAGGAGGCGGGCACCGAACGGCCCGGGCTGCTCGGCTCGGGGATCTCGGACCTCGGGCTGGAACTGGGCTGGCTGCTGGAGCGGCTGGAAGGGGTCGGGGAGCCGGCCCTGCCCGCGGCCCTGGACCACCTGGCGGCCCTGCTGGAGATCCGCTCGCTCGCCGCGGAACTGCGCGCGGCCGGTCCGAGGATCTCCCAACTGGTCGCCGCCACCCGGGATTACGCCAATCTCGACCGGGCGCCCGAACAGCGTTTCGCGGTGGCGGACGGGATCGAGAACACGCTGGTCGTGCTGCGTGCGAAGCTCTCCGGCATCACCATCGTGCGCGAGTACGAGCCGGGCCTGCCCGAACTGACGGGCTACCCGAGCGAGTTGAACCAGGTGTGGACCAACCTGGTCGACAACGCGGCCGAGGCCATGGAGGGCGCCGGCATCCTCACCCTGCGGGTCCGCGCCGAGGGCGTCTGCCTGGTCGTGGAGGTCGCCGACACCGGCCGGGGCATCCCCGAGGACTCCCTGCCGCGGATCTTCGAACCCTTCTACACGACCAAGGACGTCGGGAAGGGCACGGGCCTCGGACTGCACCTCAGCTACCGCATCGTGACCCAGCGCCACCACGGCTCGATCACCGCCCGCTCGCGTCCCGGCGAGACCCGGATGGTCGTGCGGCTGCCGCTCACCGCGGCCGCCGCCTGCGCCGAAACACCTGATGAACCCACCTCCACCCGCTCCACCACCAGTTGAATGAACGGAGTCGACATGGCCAAGTACGACATCTCCAAGCTGCACCCGGTGTTCGTCCGCCAGATGGAGGCGCTGGCCGCCCTGGACATCGAGGCGGTGATGAAGAACTACACCGACGACGCCGTCCTGCTGCGCTTCGAGGGGGTCTCGGTCGGGATCGAAGCCGTGCGCGAGACGTTCACGGGCTACCTGACGGTGAAGCCCACGCTGGTGGAACTGCAGGAGTACATCGAGACCGAGGACACGATCTTCTACCGCGCGATCATGAATCTGAACGGCGAACCGGAGCACGCGTTCGGGACACTTGTGGTCCGCGATGGCCGGATCTGGCGCCAGACCGCCGGTTTCGGCGGCTGACCAACGATATCTGGGTAGCGTGTGCGGGGAGGGCGGAGGCAGCGCCCTCCCCGTACGCGCAGGCCCCGCGGGAGACCGCCGCGCGGGCCTGGCTGGTGAAATGGCAAAGGGGAGGTCATGGAACACGAAACCGGGCGTGTCGAGGCATTCAGTGACGGGGTATTCGCCATCGTCATCACGATTCTCGTTCTGGAACTAAAGGTTCCGAAAGAAACAGGATCGGACTTCTGGCACGGCGTGTGGGAACAGTGGCCGCACTATGCCGCATACGTGGTGAGTTTCCTCATCATCGGCGTGATGTGGGTGAACCACCACACCATCTTCAGTCACCTCAAGCGGGTGGACCGGCCGCTGTTGTTCCTGAATCTCATGGTGCTGATGGTGGTATCGGTGATTCCGTACACCACCACCGTGCTCGCCGAGCACCTCGTCGAGGAGGGCGGCTCCGCCAACGCCGCCGCGATCCTCTACAGTTCGGTCACCGTCGTCTACGCGCTGGCATTCCTGGCCTTCTGGTGGTACGTCACCCGCGTCGGCCACCTGTTCCACGAACGGGTGGACAAAGACGGCGCCCGGGCCACCCGCGTACGCTTCGGCCTCGGTGCCGTGGCGTACCCCTTGACCGTTCTCCTGTCCTTCTTCTCCGCACCGCTCACTCTCGTCGCACACTTCCTCATCGCGCTCTACTATGCGGCGAACCAGATCCCCATCCCCCTCGTGGTAGAGGAAGAGCGGCTCGAATCTGCCAGCGACCTCAGGAAGTAGCCGCCGTGGCCTACGGCCGTTCTGCACGGTCAAGTAGGGTATTGGATCTAGTGGTCGCGGGGGAGGCCCAGATGGCTCGCGTAGTCCTTCCGGAGGATTCCACGAAGGAAATCTCCGAATTGATCGACGTCCTGATCTCTCTTTTCTTCGAGTCCTTACCCCGGCGGGACCAGCGAAACTGGGCCCGCGTTTATCTCAACGGCCTGGTGCGGACCAGCGGGAAGAAAACAATCCGTAACATCGCCGGAACAGGGGCCAGTTCCGTCGAGCAAAGCCTCCAGCAGTTCATCAGCAAGTCCCCCTGGGACTGGACCCCCGTACGCCGCTCCCTCGCCCAGTACCTCGAACGCACCGCCCAGCGCCCGCTGGCCTGGGTGGTCCAGCCCATGGTCATAGAGAAGGCCGGTGACCGCTCGGTCGGCGTGGGCCGCCAGTTCGTCCCCCAGCTCGGCCGCACCGCCAACTGCCAGCAGGCCAGCGGCATCTGGCTCGCCTCCAGCGAGGCCAGCTTCCCCGTCGAATGGACCCTCACCCTCCCCGGGCCCTGGACGAGCGAGCTGCTGCGCCGCCGGCGGGCCGGCATCCCCGACACCGCACGCTCGCTCACCCCCGCCCAGGACGCCGTACACGCCGTCCAGCGGATGGCCGCCAGCTGGCAACTCCAGCGCCGGCCCGTGGTGATGGAGGTGGCCAACACCGACATCCCGCAGAGCATCGAGTCCTTCGCCCTGCAGGACATCCCCTTCGTGTTCAAGGTCGACGGCTCGCTGCCCGTTTCCTTCGGCGGCGCCGGCCGGCACAAGCCCGGGCCGCACACCGCGCCCGCCCGCGAACTCATCGACTCCCTGCGCTCCCAGCGGCGCGTCGTCGAATGGACCCGGCACGGCCGAGCCGAAGGAGCAGTGACCCTGCTGACCTCGGCCGCCATCCTCGCCACCCCCGGCGAGGACCGGTCCGTACCCCTGACGCCCACGCCGCTGCTGCTCGTCGGCGCGTGGACCGAAGCCGCCCTGCTGCCCTCCGAGTTCTGGATCACCAACATCGGCGACCGGCCGCTGGCCCAGCTCTTCCTCCTCGCCAAACTCACCGACCGGGTATCCCTCGATTTCACCGAGACCTGCGAACCCGTAGGCATCCGTGATTTCGAGGGCCGCTCCTTTCGTGGCTGGCACCACCACGCCACGCTCGCGAGTGTCGCCCACGCGTCGATGCTGCTCGGTGCGCGCGGCAGGATCCCCGACGGCTTCCCCGGGCACGTACGGCCCCCGCTCGGCGGGGCGCCCGGGCCCGTGTCCCGTACCGGAGCACCCGGCCCCGTGGCGCGCACCGGCCCGCCGCCGGTGCTGCCGCCGCGGCCGCTGATCCCCGGCCAGAGCGCGAGACGCGAGTACATCCGCTGATGCTCGACATCGCCGAGGAACTCCGCGCGTGGTGCTCCGCGCACCGTGAATTCGCCCTGGCCACCGTGGTCGCCGTCAGCGGGAGCGCGCCGCGCGGCCCGGGCGCCTCGCTGGCCGTGGACGCCGGCGGCACCGCGCTCGGCTCCCTCTCCGGGGGGTGCGTGGAATCCGCCGTGCACGAGCTGTGCCTCGACGCGATCGCCTCCGGCGAAGGCGGCGTGCACCGCTTCGGGTACAGCGACGACGACGCCTTCGCCGTCGGCCTGACCTGCGGGGGAGTCCTGGACGTGCTCGTCACCCCGGTGCGCGGGCACGACCCGGTACGGCCCGTCCTCGGCTCCGTGCTCGAGGCCGCGGCCGCAGGCGCCCGGGCCGCGCTGGCCCGGGTGGTCTCCGGCCCGCCGCCGCAGCTCGGCCGGGCCCTCGCCGTCCACCCCGACGGATCCTACGAGGGCTGCCTGGGCGGCGGGCCGGCCCTGGACCGGGCCGCCGCCGGGCACATACGGGACCTGCTGCTGGCCGGGCGCACCGGGACCGCCGAGCTCGGCACGGCGGGAGGGCTGTGCGGGCAGCCGCTCACCCTGCTGGTCGAATCCGCCGCGGAACCGCCCCGGCTGATCGTCTACGGGGCCATCGACTTCGCCGCCGCCCTGGCCCGGATCGGGGCCTTCCTGGGGCACCGGGTCACCGTTTGCGACGCCCGGCCGGTCTTCGCGACGCCGGCCCGCTTCCCCGACGCCGACGAGGTGGTCGTGGACTGGCCGCACCGGCACCTGGCCGCGGAATGGGAGGCGGGCCGGCTGGACGCCCGTACAGCGGTCTGCGTCCTCACCCACGACGCCAAATTCGACGTACCCCTGCTCGCCCTCGCACTCCGGCTGCCGCTGGGCTACGTGGGAGCCATGGGATCGAGGCGCACCCACGCCGACCGCGAGCAGCGGCTGCGCGAGGAGGGGGTGCCGCAGGCCGCGCTCACCCGGCTGCGCTCTCCCATCGGGCTGGACCTGGGCGGCGCCACCCCCGAGGAGACGGCCCTGTCCATCGCCGCCGAGTTCACTGCGGTCCGGTACGGCGGATCCGTCGCCCCCCTCGCCCGGCGCCGGGGCCCGGTGCACGCGCGTGCACCGCAGGTCGCCCGGGCGGCCGGGAGGGGATGAAGCCGCTGCGGCTCGCCACCGGGGCTACTCCTGGGGCGGGATGTCGTACACGTTGTCCGGCGTCGCGATGCCGGTGATCGTCTTGGCGAGGAGCGTGCTCGGCTCGCTCCCCCGGTGGTGGATGTCCGTGTTGATCAGGACGACCAGGGTCGCCCGCTGGGCCGGCAGGTAGACGGTCACGTTCTCGTATCCGGGGAGCGAGCCGTTGTGCCCGATCCATCCGTGGTTGTCGAAGATGCCGAGCCCGTAGTCGTTGCCGGCGAGGCCGGTCGGGAGCATCTTCAGCCGCTCCGCCTGGGTGGCGGGGGACAGGAGCGTGCCCGTGGCGACGACCCGGGCCCAGCGCCGCAGGTCCTGCAGGTCGGAGATCATCGCGGCGGCCGCCCACCCCCAGCTCGGATTCCAGTCCGTGGCGTCGACGGTCTTGCCCGTCGGGGTCAGGTCCGAGTAGCCGTGTGCGTGCGGGGACGGGAACTCGGCCGCCCGCGGGAAGAGCGTGCGGCTCAGGTGCGCGGGCCGGTCAACCCGCCGGTCGATGAAGTCGGCCAGGCCGAGCCCGCTCACCTTCTCCACCACCAGGCCGAGCAGGACGGTGTTGGTGTTGGAGTACTGGAACTTCTCTCCGGGCTCGGAGGTGTTGGGGTGCCGGAAGCCGTAGGCGAGCAGCTCCTGCGGTGTGAACTGACGCTTCGGGTCGGCGACCAGCGCCTGCACGAAGCCGGGATCGGCGGTGTACGGGTACAGGCCGCTGCGCATCTCGGCCATCTGCCGCAGAGTGATCCGGCCGCCGCCGGGCACGCCGCCGATGTACTCGGAGACCGGATCGTCGAGTCCGACGAGGCCGTCGTCGACCAGTTCGAGCAGCGCGGTGACCGTGAACGTCTTGGTCTCGCTGGCGATGCGCATGCGCAGGCCGGTCTGCATCGGCCGGCCGGTGGCGGTATCGGCGACGCCGGTGGCGCGCACGTAGCAGCCCCGGCCCGGCAGCCAGAGCCCGACGATCACTCCGGGCACGCCGGCCTCCTGCCGGGTGCGTTCGACGGCCCGGTCCAGCTCGGCCGTCAGCCCGGGGCCGAGACCGTCCCGCGGGCAGTCCTCCCCGTACCGGGCGGAGGCCGCCACCGGCAGCGGAGCCCGGGCGGCCTCGGCCGGAGCCGCAGCCGCGGCCAGGGCCGGCGCGGAGACGAGGAGCAGTGCAGCGGCGAACGCCAGGGCGGGACTGCGACGCATGTCGGGACGCCTCTTCTCGGGATCGCTATCCCTCCCCTCACTCTCCGCCCATCCGGCGCGTCCGGCTCGCCCGCGGGACCGAAGTCCCGTAGGAACAGACCACAGGGCCCGGTATGTCCTGGACGATCAGCCCGGGCGGCATTAATGCCGGGCCATGGGAGAATGAAGTACGTGCGTTTCCTCGGCTGCCCTGCCTGTCGAGGCCGTAGACGGATCCTTCGATCGACTGGGATGTTCAGCACGTGCGTTTCCTCAATGACCAGAAGCCGCCGTACGACCTGACGTACGACGACGTATTCATGGTGCCGAGCCGCTCCGCGGTCGGTTCCCGCCAGGGTGTGGACCTCTCCTCGCCCGACGGCACCGGCACCACCATTCCGCTCGTCGTCGCGAACATGACCGCCATCGCGGGCCGCCGCATGGCCGAGACGGTCGCCCGCCGCGGCGGCATCGTGGTCATCCCGCAGGACATCCCGATCGAGGTCGTCACCGACGTCATCTCCTGGGTGAAGACCCGCCACCTCGTGCTCGACACCCCGATCACGCTGGCGCCCACCCAGACCGTCGCCGACGCGCTGTCCCTGCTGCCCAAGCGGGCCCACGGCGCCGGTGTCGTCGTCGACGCCGACGGCCGCCCGGTCGGCGTCGTCACCGACCACGACCTGACCGGCGTGGACCGCTTCACCCAGCTCTCCGAGGTCATGTCGAAGGAGCTCCTGCTCATCGACGCCGACATCGACCCCCGCGAGGCGTTCAACAAGCTCGACGCCGGCCACCGCAAGCTGGCCCCGGCCGTCGACAAGGACGGCAAGCTCGTCGGCCTCCTGACCCGCAAGGGCGCGCTGCGCGCGACCCTGTACACCCCGGCCACGGACGCCGACGGCAAGCTGCGCATCGCGGCGGCCGTCGGCATCAACGGCGACTTCGTGCAGAAGGCCAAGCAGCTGCTCGACGCGGGCGTGGACACGCTCGTCATCGACACGGCCCACGGCCACCAGGAGTCGATGATCAACGCGATCAAGGCCGTGCGCGCGCTGGACCCGCAGGTCCCGATCGTGGCCGGCAACATCGTGGCCGCCGAGGGCGTCAAGGACCTCATCGACGCCGGCGCCGACATCATCAAGGTCGGTGTGGGCCCCGGCGCCATGTGCACCACCCGCATGATGACCGGCGTGGGCCGCCCGCAGTTCTCCGCGGTGCTGGAGTGCGCGGCGGAGGCGAAGAAGTACGGCAAGCACGTGTGGGCCGACGGCGGTGTCCGCCACCCGCGCGACGTGGCGATGGCGCTGGCCGCCGGCGCCGCGAACGTGATGATCGGCTCCTGGTTCGCCGGGACGTACGAGTCCCCGGGCGACCTCCAGCAGAGCGCCGACGGCCGTCTCTACAAGGAGTCGTTCGGCATGGCGTCGGCGCGTGCCGTGCAGAACCGCACGTCGGAGGAGTCGGCGTACGACCGGGCGCGCAAGGGCCTGTTCGAGGAGGGCATCTCCACCTCGCGGATGTTCCTGGACCCGGCCCGTCCGGGCGTCGAGGACCTGATCGACTCGATCATCGCGGGTGTGCGGTCCTCGTGCACCTACGCCGGTGCGGGCTCCCTCGCCGAGTTCGAGGAGAAGGCCGTGGTCGGCGTCCAGTCGGCGGCGGGCTACGCCGAGGGCAAGCCGCTGCACGCCAGCTGGAGCTAGTTCCCCTTTTCCGGTGGCCCCGGGCCCGTCCTCACGGACGGGCCCGGGGCCACCGGCGTTCGCGGCGCCGCGCCCCCGGGGACCGTTCGGCGTGCCGTTCGACCGGTCGGCGCAGGTGGCGGGCGGATACGCCAAGCGGCGGATAACTCCGGGCGCCGGGTCCGTCACGCTCAGGTCATCCGACCTGGAAGGGGCACCCCGTGGCCAGTACCCTCCGCCGCCGCACCGACGCGCACGCCCTCGCGCGACTGCACAGCGAACACGGCAAAGCCCTCTACGGCTTCCTCCTCGGCCTCACCTTCGGCGACCGGCACCGCGCCGAGGACCTCCTCCAGGAGACCCTCTTCCGCGCCTGGAAGCACCCCGAGGCGCTGGAGAGCGATCACGCGTCCATGCGGCCCTGGCTCTACACCGTCGGCCGGCGCCTCGCCATCGACGCCCGGCGGGCCCGCCAGGTCCGGCCCGCCGAGGTCGGGCCGGACGCCCTGGACGCCCACGTGCCCGTCGCCGACGACCGCACCGAGCAGGCCGTCGCCGTCCTCGACGTCCGCGACGCGCTGAGATTACTCAGCCCCGAGCACCGCGCCGTGCTCGTACAGATCTACTTCCGCGGGGCGTCGGTCTGCGAGGCCGCCGAGGCGCTCGGGGTTCCCGTCGGGACCGTCAAGTCGCGTACCTACTACGCCCTGCGGGCCCTCCGGGAGGCCATGCCCGGCTACGGCCCCGGCCCCGGTACCGGCCCCGCTCGCGGCCCGCGCACCGGCTCCGGGCCCGGCCGCCGCGCCGCCGCCTGAGCGGCCACCGCCGCCCGCGAGCGGACCTGCAGCTTCGCCAGGATGTGCGACACGTGCGTCTGCACCGTCCGCGTGGACAGGAAGAGGGCGCCCGCGATCTCCGGGTTCGACCGGCCCTGTGCGACGAGCAGGGCCACCTTCAGCTCCGCGGGTGTCAGCGCCTCCCACCCGCTGGCCGGCCGCCGCCGCGCCGAGCGGCTGCCGCGCCGGACGCCCAGGCTCCGCAGCCGGGCGTCGGCCCGGGTGGTGTCCCACCGGGCGCCCAGATCCTCGTACGCGGCCACCGCGTGCGTCAGCGCCGACCGCGCCGCCGCCAGGTCGCCGTGCCAGGCACGCGCCACCGCGAGGTCCTCCCAGGCATGGCCCAGCACCAGCGGCCAGCCGCCGCGCTCAGCCCGCTCCAGTGCCTGCGCCAGCAGCTGCGGGTCCTGCGCGAACAACCCCTGGCAGCGCAGCAGCGCCAGCGCCGGGCCCGGGTACTCGGGCAGCGCCGCCGCCGCCCGCCCGCAGGCCGCCACCGCCGCCCGGGCCGTGGCCGTGTCCCCGCTGTCCAGGGCCACGCGGACGATCTCCGACAGCACCCAGGGGCGCTCGTACGCCCCCGCCTCGTCCGGGCTGTCCGCCAGCGCCGGCAGCAGCTCGCGCACCGCGTCGGCCGGGCGCCCCGCGCGCTCCGCCAGCAGGGCCCGGGCCAGCAGCACGTGCCCGCTGTAGCGGCGGGCCGCCGGGACCGCGAACGCGTCCGGCGGGAGCAGAGCGAGCTCGGCATGCGCCGCCTCGCGCTCGTCCCGGTGGCCGCGTACGAGGGCCCGCAGCCCGTGCACCACCACCGGCAGCCAGCCGTCCGAGACCGGCAGCCCGTCCGCGCGGGCCACCCCGGCGAGCGTCGCGTCCCAGTCGCCGAGCCGGTAGTGGAACTCGGCGAGCCGGGCCTCGACGACCACCAGCCGCCCCGTCGAGCGGGTGGAGAGCGCCAGCTCCCGCGCCTCCCGCAGCGCTGCCGCGACGGTCTCCGGCTCGTCGAACCGCAGGTGGGCCTCGGCCTGGTTGGCGAGGAGCAGCAGCCGCATGTCGTTGGCCTCGGGGCTGCGCCGGGCGCATTCGATCCCCTCGGCGACGTGCCGCAGCGACTCCCGGCCGCGGCCCAGGTGGAAGAGTGCGAAGGCCATCGCGTGGTGGGCCTCGGCCCCGCACAGCGGATCGCCCAGCCGGTCGGCCTCCGCCACCACCGGCACGGCCAGCGTGTGGGCCTGCGCCGGGCAGCGCAGATCGGCCAGGGCCAGCACCCGGCAGGCCTGCAGCCGCAGCTTGAGCGTGGCGGAAGGGACCCCTTCCGCCAGGGCGTCCTCGGTGACGGCCAGCGAACGGGCCATGTCCCCCTGGATCATCAGCGCCGACACCAGCTTGAAGGCCAGCGCCGCCCGGTGCCCGGGATCCGTGGCCCGCCCGTGCAGGGTGGCCAGGAGCTCCACCGACTCGGGCCGGCGCAGCATCAGGGCGGCGTCCGCGAGGCTCCCCTCCAGGGCGTCCCGGTCCCCGCAGTCGGCCTGCGCGACGGCCCGCTCCAGCAGCTCGGCGGCCGCTCCGGGCGCCGCCGCGAGCAGGGACTGCGCCGAGTCGGCCAGCCAGTGCACCGCCCAGCGGTCCAACGTCCCGGCGGCCAGCAGCTGTTCGGCGGTCCGCTCCGGGTCGTGCCCGGCCTCGCCCAGGGCCCGGGCCGCGTCCTGGTGCAGGGCGGCCCGGGCCGCCCGGGGGAGCTCCGAGTACAGGGCCCGGCGCAGCGCCGGCTGCCGGAAGCGCAGCCGCTCGCCGGTGTCCTCGAGCAGCCCGGCCAGGAGCGCCTCCTCCAGCTCGGCCAGCACCTCCCGGGCGGGTCTGTCCTGTACGAGGGCCAGCTCGCGCGGGGTGAAGGCCGGGCCGAGCAGCGCCGCATGGCGCAGGGCGGTGTACGCGGGGCGGGAGAGATAGCCGATGCCCCGCGGGAGGGAGTCGGGCGGCTCCGGCAACTCCTGCTCGGGCAGGCTCAGTTCGGCGACCGCGTCGGCCTCCGCGGCGTCGGCCCCGCCGTCCTGCCCGGCCGCGCCGGTGATCTCGATGAACCGGGACCACTGCGTGGTCAGGTCCCGCAGCAGCCGGGGATTGCCGCCCGCCTGCCCTGCGGCCCCGCGCAGCCGCGGCCCGGGCGCCGCCCCCAGCATTGCGCGGAGCAGCTCGGCCGACTCCGTCGCGGTCAGCGGCTCCAGCCGGACGGTGCGCCCGAGTTGCCCCGCGCCCAGCGCGGCGCACAGCTGCTCCACCTCGGGCCGCCGGGGCAGCGGTCTCCGGGTCGCCGCCAGCAGCAGCGGCAGCCGGTCCACCGCCCGGGCCAGGCGCTGCCACAGCAGCAGGCTGGCCGGGTCCGCCCAGTGCAGGTCGTCCAGCACCAGCAGCAGCGGGCGCTGCGCGCACCACTCCTCGACCGCGCACACCAGCAGGTCCATCGCCGCCAGCAGCGCCCCGCCGGGCTGCGCCGCCTCCCTGGCCTCCCGGAGCAGTGCGACCACGGCCGCCCGGCCGGGCCCCTCGGGGTGCAGGCAGTCCAGCGCGGCCCGCAGCGGCAGCTCCGCCGTGAAGGCGTCGGCGGCGCCGTAGCGCACCCGGCTGCCCAGCGCGGCCGCCTCGGCCAGCGCCTCGCGCACCAGGGCGGTCCGGCCCGCGCCGGGCTCGCCCTCCACGATCAGGTGGCCCCCGCTGCCCCGCGCACCGCCGCGCACCCAGTCCCGTAACTCTTCACGCAGTCGTTCACGCCCGACCCGCACGTCGGCGATCCTCCCCGGACGTCTCCCGGCTGCCGCCGGGGCATCCCCACCGGCCGGTCCGCGCCTCTGCCAGGATGGCATGCGCGCGGGGCGATCAGTAGCGGGGGAGCTGCTCACCCGGCGCTGAACTGTGCACGCCCGCACGGTACTTGGGTATCCGCAGAGTGATCTTCATGCCCGCGCCGACCCCCGTCTCGATCACCGGGCCGTACGCGTCCCCGTAGACCTGCCGGATCCGCTCGTCGACGTTCGTCAGCCCGATGCCCGAGGAGGAACCACTCCGCTCCCCGGCCAGGATCCGGCGCAGCAGGGCCGGATCCATCCCGACGCCGTTGTCCTCGATGGTGATCAGGGCCTCCGCGCCGGCGTCCCGGGCGGCGATCGTGATCAGGCACTCCTCGGTGGAGTCCTCCAGCCCGTGCTTGACGGCGTTCTCCACCAGCGGCTGCAGGCACAGGAACGGCAGCGCCACCGGGAGCACCTCGGGCGCCACCTGGAGGGTCACCTTCAGCCGGTCCCCGAACCGGGCCCCGGCCAGGGCCAGGTACTGCTCGATGGAGCGCAGCTCCTCGGCGAGGGTGGTGAACTCGCCGTGCCGCCGGAAGGAGTAGCGCGTGAAATCGGCGAACTCCAGCAGCAGGTCCCGGGCCCGCTCCGGATCGGTGCGCACGAACGAGGCGATCGCGGCGAGGGAGTTGAAGATGAAGTGCGGGGAGATCTGCGCCCGCAGCGCCTTGATCTCCGCCTCCATCAGCCGGGTCCGCGAGCGGTCCAGCTCGGAGAGCTCCAGCTGGACGGAGACCCAGCGCGCGACCTCCGTCGCGGCCCGCACCAGCACCGCCGACTCGCGCGAACCGTAGGCCACGAGCGCGCCGAGCATCCCGTCCTCGCCGGTGAGCGGGGCGACCACCGCCCACTTCAGCGGGCAGTCGGGGCGCGTGCACTCGGTCCGTACGCTCTGGCTGCGCCCCGAGTTCAGCATCACGGTGACCCGGGCCATCGCCCGCCGCTGGTGGTGGTCGGCGCCGGGCCCGTCCCAGGCCAGCACCGAATCCCGGTCGGTCAGGCACAGGGCCTCGGTGCCCAGCAGGGAGCGCAGCCGCTTGGCGGCCTTGCGGGCGGCGTCCTCGGTGAGCCCGGCACGCAGCGGGGGAGCGGCGAGCGAGGCGGTGTGCAGGGTGTGGAAGGTGGCCCGCTCCACCGGGGTCCCGAGGTCCAGGCCGGTCGCCCGCTCGCCGCGCCGGGCGTGCCACCGGCCGGCGGCCCAGCCCAGGCCGAGCAGCGGGGCCGCGCCCGCCGCGGCCACGACCGCGAGCACCGCTCCGGTCATGGAGCACCGCCCGCGCGGGCGCCGGAGCCGGACCCGGAAGCGGCGCCGGAGCCGAGCCCGGCCCCGGCGCCGCTCGCGGATCCCGCCCCGGCCCCGGTCACGGTCTCCGGCAGGTGCAGCCGGGCCAGGGTCGCCGCCGTCCCCGCCGGGACCCGCGACCGGGTGGCCAGCGACACCAGCACCATCGTCAGGAACCCCAGCGGTACCGACCACGCCGCCGGCCACGCCAGCAGCGTGTGCACCCAGCCCGCCGGGGGCAGCCCCGTCCGCGTCGCGAGCACCGCTCCCAGCGCCGCCCCGCCGCCGGTGACCAGCCCCGCCACCGCACCCGGAGGGGTCAGCCCGCGCCACCAGATGCCCAGCACCAGCAGCGGGCAGAACGACGAGGCCGACACCGCGAAGGCCAGCCCCACCGCGTCCGCCACCGGCACGTCGGTCAGCGCCACGCTCCCGGCCAGCGGCACCAGCATCGCCACCAGCACCGCGATCCGGAACGTCCGTACCCCGCGCGTCGGCAGCACGTCCTGGTGCAGTACCCCGGCCACCGCCATGGTCAGCCCCGAAGCCGTCGACAGGAACGCGGCGAACGCGCCCCCGGCCAGCAGCGCCCCCAGCAGGTCGCCGAGCACCCCGCCCAGCATCCGCTCCGGCAGCACCAGCACCGCAGCGTCCGCGTCCCCGGTGAGGGCGAGTTCCGGGGCGTACGTGCGGCCGAGCACCCCGTACACCGGCGGCAGCAGGTAGAAGCAGCCGAGCAGCCCGAGCACCACCAGCGTGGTGCGCCGCGCGTCGCGGCCGTTGGGGCTCGTGTAGAAGCGCACGGCGACGTGCGGCAGGCCCATGGTGCCGAGGAAGGTGGCCAGCACCAGCCCGTACGTCGCGTACAGGCCGAGAGCCGGCCGGTCCCCGTCCAGCGGCTCGGACCAGCGGGAGGCGTCCGGCCCGGACGTCGCCCGGGTCTGCGGGACCCGGGTGTCCGGGGCGAACTCGAGCCGCGCGCGGGCCCGTACGGAGTGTTCCCCGGGCTCGAGCGTCATCGGGGCCGCCGCGTACGCCCGTCCGTCCACCTGCCCCGTGACCTTCAGTGTCAGCGGCGCGTCCAGGGACAGCCGGACGTCCTCGGCGAGCGTGACGGCGGTGTGCTCGCGGAAGACCGCCGGGGCGTCGAACGAGGCCCGGGGCGCGCCGTCCCCGGCCCAGGCGGCGAGCAGGAAGAAGGCGGGCACCAGCAGCGCGGTGAGCTTGAGCCAGTACTGGAAGGCCTGCACGAAGGTGATGCTCCGCATCCCGCCGGCCGCGACGGCCGCGGTAACCACGAACGCGACGACCACCCCGCCCACCCAGTGCGGGGCCCCGGTCAGGATCTCCAGGGTCAGCCCGGCGCCCTGCAGCTGTGGCAGCAGGTACAGCCAGCCCACCCCGACCACGAACAGCACCGCGACGCGGCGCACCGCCTGCGACTCCAGCCGGGCCTCGGCGAAGTCGGGCAGCGTGTACGCCCCCGAGCGTCGCAGCGGGGCCGCCACCATGGCCAGCAGCACCAGGTACCCGGCGGTGTAGCCGACCGGGTACCAGAGCATCTCGGGCCCCTGGAGCAGCACCAGCCCGGCCACCCCCAGGAAGGAGGCCGCGGAGAGGTACTCCCCGCTGATCGCAGCCGCGTTGAGCCGGGGCCCCACCGTCCGCGAGGCGACGTAGAAGTCGGAGGTGGTCCGCGATATCCGCAGGCCCAGCGCGCCGACCAGCACGGTGACCAGGACGACGACGGTGACCGCGGTCAGCGCGTACGTCTGGTTCACCGGTCGGTCCTTCGGCACGGGGAGCAGGGGGTACCGGAGTCTACGCACGCCCGCGGACCGGGCAACAGGCGTGATCCCGGCCGATCCCGCCCCTTCCCACCGGCCGAAAAGGGGCGTCAGCGTGCGGGGTCGCGATGCTCCGCGCAGTCCCGCAGGGCTATCTCCAGCTCCACGTACGAGTCCTCGGCGCGCCGGAAGGCGAGGGTCAGGGCCGCCTCCGCGCGGGGCGGCAGCTGCTGCCGGACCCCCTCGTTGGCCTCGTACAGCACGTCGGCCCAGCGCGCGGCGGCGCTGCGCAACCGGGCGAGCAGCACCTCGGCCTCCGCGGGGCCGGCGGGCGGGGTCCGGGGAAGTGAGGCCAGCGCGTCGAGCAGCGCCTGGATCTCGGCCATCCGCACCCCCCGCTCGTTCCGGCCTGTTCCTTCCGGACCGGCGGCTCCACGATAGGTGCGGGCCGGGTCGGCCGCGGGCGCCGGAGCCCGCCCTGCGACCGACGGCAGCAGCGGGGCGCCGTACGCCCCTTGCGGTGCGACGAACGGCGCCCCGGCACGCCGGACGGTCGGCGTGCCGGGCCGTCGACCGCGTGGCTGTGCGGCCGTATGGCTATCCGGTCGCCTGGCGCATCAACAGGTCCCGCAGCTGCCGGGCGTGGCGGCGGCTGACCTGGAGCTCGGCCGATCCGACGCGGACGCTGGTGGTGCCGGCGTCGAGCCGGAGCTCGTCGATCCGGCCCAGCGCCACCAGGTGGCGGCGGTGTATGCGGACGAACCCGCGGGCCGCCCAGCGCTCCTCCAGCGTGGAGAGCGGGATGCGGACCAGGTGGCTGCCCTCGTCGGTGTGCAGCCGGGCGTAGTCGCCCTGGGCCTCGACGTACGCGATGTCGGCGATCGCCACGAACCGGGTGACGCCGCCCAGTTCGACGGCGATCTGGTCCGCGGTGCGGTCGGCGACGGTGACCTCGGGGGCGGGGCGGCGCTGCACCGGGACGACCGGACCGGCCGCTTCCGCCGGCTCGGGCGGCTGCGCGGCGGACCGGCCGAGCTGGGCGCAGGCCCGCCGGACGGCCTCGGCGAGCCGCTCCGGGCGGACGGGCTTGAGCACGTAGTCCACGGCCTTGAGGTCGAAGGCCTGTACGGCGAACCCCTCGTGGGCGGTGACGAACACGATCAGCGGCGGTCGTGCGAACCCGGCCAGCAGCCGGGCGATGTCGAGGCCGGTCAGCCCCGCCATGTGGATGTCGAGGAAGACCACGTCGATGCCGTCGGGCCCGTCCGGGCCGGTCTCCAGGGCCCGGGTGATCCGCCGCAGGGCCTCGGTGGCGTCCGAGGCGCCCTCGGCGCTGAGCACCCGGGGGTCGGAGCGCAGCAGGTAGAGCAGTTCCTCGAGGAGCGGCTTCTCGTCGTCGACGGCCAGTACGCGCAGCATGCGGTGGAGTCTATGGACGAGTGCGCCGGGGCGGAACGGTGCGCGGCCCGCCTGCCGGGGGGAGGGGGCAGGGGGCCGCGCGGCTCGAGAGCGGGGGGAGGAGGGGGTCAGGAGGTGGTGATCAGCTTGCCGTCGGGCGAGACCGCGTACCAGGTGCCGCCGACGCCCTGGCCGTTGATGTCGCCGGCCTTCTTGTCACCCGTGAAGGTGTAGACGGGCCAGCAGTCGATCGCCTGCTGCTTCATCCCGTCGGGGCGGTCCAGGACGGAGTAGCCCTTCTCCACGATGCCCTTGGCGTTGGCCTTGTCCACCGGGGGCACCACCGGCCACTTGGCCACGCAGTCGCCGGTGCAGTTGGAGGCCATCGGCCAGGCGGTGTCCTTCTTGAACCGGTAGACGGTCATCCCGTTGCCGTCGACGATGTGCTCGCCGAGCTTGGGGTCCTTGGCCACCGTCAGGGCACCCGTGGCCTGGCCCGCACCGGCGGGCGCGGCGGGCGCGGCGGGCGCGGCGGCCGCCTTCGCGGCCTTCTTGCCATCGGGGGCGAAGGCGAACCAGGTGCCGCCGACGCCCTGCCCGTTGGTCTCGCCCGCCTTGGTGTCCTTGCTGTAGCGGTACACGGGCCAGCCGGCGACCGTCAGCTGCTTGCTGCCGTCGGTGCGGACGACCTCGCCCAGCAGCGCCGCGTCCATGCCCGCGGCGGCGGTGGCGTCGCCGGCCGGGACCGCCGGCCAGGTCTTCGCGCAGTCGCCGTCGCAGTTGGACTTCGGCGGCTTGGCGGTGTCCTTGTCGAAGCGGTAGAGGGTGAAGCCGGCGCTGTCGGCGAGGATGGCGCCGATCTGCTCGTTCTGGGCGACCGCCAGCTGGCCGGCACCCTTGGCGCTCGCGCTCGCGGTGTCCGCTCCGGCGGCGGATCCCGCGCCGTAGTCGGAGCCGTAGTCGCCGGCTCCGGAGGCGGGAGCCTGGGACGCGGC
This sequence comes from Streptomyces sp. NPDC032745, assembly GCF_055579465.1. Taxonomy (NCBI): domain Bacteria; kingdom Bacillati; phylum Actinomycetota; class Actinomycetes; order Kitasatosporales; family Streptomycetaceae; genus Streptomyces; species Streptomyces sp. NPDC032745. The sequence goes on from NZ_JBVING010000020.1 coordinate 47,931, forward strand.
CCCGGCCGGCTTCGCGTCGCCGGCCTTGGTGTCGTCCCCGCCGCAGGCCGTCGCCGTGAGGGCGACGACAACTGCCACGGCGGCGAGGGTGGTTCCGCGCTTGATGCCCATCTTGATCTCTCCCACGTCTGGTGTCTCCGTGTCCGCCGCCCGTCTCCGGTGCGTCGGCAACTCTGCGAAGGACACGCCCTGTCGGGGTCGATCTGTTCAAGCGGATTCCTGTGGGCTGTTTCACTCACCCGGCGTCGAACCCGGACCGCCGCAGAGCCGTGACCACAGCGAGGCCCAGGACCTGGTGTCCGGCGTCATTGGGGTGCAGCCCGTCCGCCAGGTGCTCCGGACCCAGCAGGTCACGGCCCGGCAGCAGGGCGAGGCGGTCGTCCCCGGCGGCGATCCTGTCGCGGGCGGCCCGTTCCATCGCATCGCGCAGGGCGCCCAGGGTGGCGCCGAGCCGGTTCGGGGTGCGTTCGGCGTCGGGCCGCAGCACGGGGGAGACCAGCAGCAGCGGGGTCCGCGGGTGCCCCTGGCGGACCAGGTCGAGGAACGCGCGGGTGGTCTCGTACAGCAGTGGCGCCGAAAAGGGCACGCGGGACCAGCAGTTGGTGCCGAAGGCGAGGGTGAGGACATCGGCGGGGAGGCCGGCGAGCTGCTCGGCGGTGGCGAGTTCCCCGCGGGCGGCGCCCGCGTACCCGAGGTTGACGGTGTCCCAGCCCAGCGCCCGGCCGGCGACCGCGGGCCAGCCGTGGGCGGGCCGGGTGGACCACCAGCCCTCGGTGATCGAGTCGCCGTGCACCACCCAGCGCGGTGCCGGCGGCGCAGGGGCCACGGAGCCGCCGACCCCGCGCAGCCCGAGGATCAGCGGGGACTGCCCCTCGGGCGGGTGCAGGGTGAACGGGCCGGGCCCGCCCGGGAGTTCGATGCGTACGACGGCTTCCACGGCCGGTTCCGTCCACACCTCCCGCACCACCCCGTGGCGGTCCCACAGGGCGAAGCCGTGCGCGAGGTCGCGCAGCGCGTCGGTGGGGCCGGGCACGGTCGCCCGGTAGCGGATCTCCACCGCGTGCGCCGCCTGCGCCGTGAACTCCAGACGCACCCCTATCGGCAGGGTGGCCCGCTCGCCGGTGTCCCAGGGCAGCCGCATGCTGTCCGCCGGGTCGGCCCGTACCGGGCGCCCCTTGTCCAGCCAGGCGACTCCGCGCAGGAACGGCCCCGGGTCCAGCCAGTGCGTGGCGGTGCTCTCGGCGATCACTGCGCGCCCTCCGCTCGTCGGTGGGTGTCGGGGTCGGAGGGGTCCGCGGCCCCCGGTGCCACCGCGTTCACCCGTACCCCGCACGGGCCCGGTTCACCGCCGTGGAGCGCACCTGCGCGATCAGGCCCGACCCGGCGGCATGCTGCGGTAGATCTGACGAGGTGTCAATAACGGGGGTGAGGGTGCCGTGCGCACTGATCGATCATCCGTGCGCAACAAAGGACCATCCAGGACAGATCCGCGCAACGATCGTGCGGCAATGTGCAAGGATGGTGCATTACGGGCGGTATCACTCAGCTCGTAGGCTCACTCGCTGTACGTGGAGTGGCGTGGACCGCCTGCTCGGCGGTCCTCCCCATGCCCAGGCTCATGTCTGTGTCCTGCTCCGGACCGCTGCGGTCGATGCCTCAGTCCCCATCCGCAGTGTCTAAGGAGTCCCCTCGTGCTCGAAACCGGCCAGGCGCCACCGCTCGCCGAGCCCCGCAAGCCTGTGAACCCTCTGCTGCGCCGCAAGCCGGTCGAGCAGATGGTCGCCGAGGGCGGCCAGGGCGAGGGCGGCAACCTGCGGCGCTCGCTCACCATGTGGCAGCTGACCATGATCAGCATCGGCGCCACGCTGGGCACCGGCATCTTCGTCGTCCTCGGCGCGGCGGCGCCCAAGGCCGGCCCGGCCGTGACGATCTCCTTCATCCTCGCGGGCCTGACCGCGCTCTTCTCGGCCCTCTCCTACGCGGAGCTGGCCGGATCGGTGCCGGTCTCCGGCTCCTCGTACTCGTACTCCTACGCCACCATGGGCGAGTTCATCGCCTGGATCTGCGGCTGGTGCCTGGTCCTGGAGTACGCCGTCTCCGTCTCGGCCGTCGCCGTCGGCTGGGGCCAGTACCTCAACGAGCTCCTCGACGGGACCATAGGCATCACCCTCCCCGAGAAGCTCTCCGCCGCCCCGCTGGGCGACGGCGGCTTCATCAACCTGCCGTCCCTGCTCGTCGTCCTGCTGGCCATGGTCTTCCTGCTCCGCGGCGCCAAGGAGAGCGCCCGGATCAACACGATCATGGTCGTCGTGAAGATCGTCACGCTGGTGCTGTTCATCGGCATCGGCGTCATGGGCATCAAGTCCGGCAACTACGCCCCGCTGGCCCCGCTCGGCATCACCGGCATCAGCGCCGCCGCCTCCACGCTGTTCTTCTCGTACATCGGCTTCGACGCCGCCTCCACCGCCGGTGAGGAAGCCAAGAACCCGAAGAAGGACCTGCCCCGCGCGATCATGCTCTCGCTCGGCATCGTCACCGTCCTCTACGTCCTCGTCGCCTTCGTCGCCGTCGGCGCCATGCCGTGGCAGGACTTCGAGGGCACCGAGGCCGCGCTCGCCCAGATCATGACCGACGTCACCGGCCACAGCTTCTGGGGCGTCGTCCTCGCCGCCGGCGCCGTGGTCGCCATCGCCTCCGTCGTCTTCGCCGTCCTCTACGGCCAGACCCGCATCCTCTTCGCGATGTCCCGCGACGGCCTCGTTCCCAAGGTCTTCGCCAAGGTCGACGAGAAGACCGGCGCCCCCCGCGCCAACGTGGTGATCGTGTCCCTCTTCTGCGGCGCGCTCGCGGCGTTCGTCCCCCTGGGCGACCTGGCCGACGCGACCAGCATCGGCACCCTCTTCGCCTTCGCCCTCGTCAACGTCGCCGTCGTGATCCTGCGCCGCACCAAGCCCGACATGCCGCGCACCTTCAAGGTGGCGCTCTTCCCGGTCACTCCGATCCTCGGCTTCCTCGCCTGCGGCTGGATGATGTACAGCCTGCCGGTCGCCACGTGGGTCGCTTTCGGTGGCTGGATGGCGGTCGGCCTCGTGGTCTACTTCCTGTACGGCATCCGCCGCTCCCGACTGGCCACGGCAGAAGTGGCCACAGCAGAAAAGTGATCCACCCGCAGTGCGACTGAACGATCTCGACGAACGCATCGTGCACGCCCTCGCCGAGGATGCCCGCCGCTCTTACGCGGACATCGGCTCCGAGGTCGGCCTCTCGGCCCCCGCCGTGAAGCGACGCGTGGACCGGCTGCGCGCCGAGGGAGCCATCACCGGCTTCACCGTCCGCGTCGACCCCGCCGCGATGGGCTGGGAGACCGAGGGCTTCATCGAGATCTACTGTCGCCACAACACCTCGCCGGACGACATCCGGCGGGGGTTGGAGCGGTACCCCGAGGTGGTGTCCGCGTCGACCGTCACCGGCGACGCGGACGCCCTCGTCCAGATCTTCGCCTCCGACATGAGGCACTTCGAGCGGGTGCTCGAGCGCATCGCGGGCGAGCCCTTCGTGGAGCGCACCAAGTCGGTGCTCGTCCTCTCCCCGCTGCTGCGCCGCTTCACCTCGGGCGCGCCGACGTAACCGCGCCCGCCCCGCACAGCCCTGCGCCCCGGCACACCCGTGCCGGGGCGCAGCCGTGTCTGCGGGGCCGCACGGGGCAGGCCGCCCGCACGGGGCAGGCCGGGCCCGCACGCAGTGCTGCCGCACCGCAGGGGCGCCCCCGCGCCCGCTCAGCGGTGGGCGGCGTCCACGGGCGCAGCCCGGGGGCGCTCTGCCGGGTCGACCAGGGCCCGGCGTTCCTCCTCGGTCAGCCCGCCCCACACCCCGAAGGGCTCGCGCGTGCGCAGCGCGTGCTCCAGGCACGCGGCGCGCACCGGGCAGACCGCACAGACCCGCTTCGCGGCCTCGTCGCGGTCCTCCCGTTCCTCGCCCCGCTCACCCGCCGGATGGAAGAACCGGCCGGTGCCCAGATCCCGGCAGGCGGCCCGTAGCTGCCACTGCCAGTGATGGTGCGCGGCGCCGGGCAGGCGGGAGACGTCGGTCATGGCAGTTCCTTTCGCTGTCCTCGGCATGTCCTCCCGTGTGACCGCTCCGCGCGATGTGAAACCTGCCGCTTCGTCCCGGCCGTACGGCGCCGCCCTCCGTCAGGCCGCGGCGTCCGGGGTGCGCAGCCCGATGAAGAGCGGCCGGCGCCGCAGGGTGAACCCCATCGACTCGTACAGCGCGATCGCCCCGGTGTTGTCCGCCGCCGCGTGCAGGAACGGACGCTCGCCGCGCTCCCGGATCCCGGCGGCCACCGCCCGGATCAGCCGGCCCGCGAGCCCCTTGCCCCGGTGGTCCGGGTGCGTGCACACCGCGCTGATCTCCGACCAGCCCGGCGGCCGCATCCGTTCCCCCGCCATCGCGACGAGCCGGCCCTCGTGCCGGATCCCGAGGTACGTGCCCAGCTCGACGGTGCGCGACAGGAACGGCCCCGGCTTCGTCAGCTCGACCAGCTCCCGCATCTCCGGTACGTCGGCAGGCCCCAGCAGGACCGCTTCTGGCGCGGCCTCGGCCCGTACCGCCCCGCCGTCCAGCTGCACGCCCGGTATCGAGGCCGCCGTCGTCCATCCCGGGGGCGGGGTCGGCAGCCCGGTGACCCAGACCGGGGCGCCGGGCCCCGCCAGCGCGGCCAGATCGGCCCAGGCCCGCGGGTCGTCCGGGTCCGCGAGCGCGGCGAACGGCGAGGCCTCCGCGACGTACCGGGCCGCGAGGCCTCCGGGCCCGGTCTCGGCGAAGGCACGGCTCGGGCCGGTCAGCGCGGCCCAGACCGGATTGTCGAGTACGTCGAATGCACGGACGGGCGTGGCCGTGTCGGTGTCGGGCGACATGGGGTGGCGAACTCCTTCCCTCGGCAGCGGCCGCAGGCCCGTCCGCGTTCTTGACGGCCCCGCGCACCGCCACGAGACTGCTCGTGACGACGGTCACCCCAGTCAGCGTCCGTCGCGGGCGGGTTTATGCCCCAAGGGCGGGACGGAGCCGGTGGAGATGGCCAGGACGGCGGTCGCGGGGGTACGGATCCTCCGCCGCTGGTGGCTGACCCGGCGCCTGCACATCGACCTCCTGCGCGTGTGCAGCGCATTCCGCCCGGGCATCTGACACCCGGCCCTCCGTACGCCGCGCACGGCATCCCCGCCGCCGCGGGCCCGGTTCCACGGACCGCCCGCCGCGCACACCGACGACGCGCACACCGCCGCCGCACGGTGTGCGCCGCCCGCGCCCGGCCCCACGCCGCGTACGCGCCCCCGCACGGCCCCTGTGACCCGGCGCGCGCCCCGCCGCCGGGACGTCCGCCACGCCTTCGTGCCTGCCCCAGGAGAGTCATGCTCCACACGGTCCTGCCCCGTACCGGTCCGGCCCCCGTCCTGCGAGGCCGCATCGGCGCCGGCTTCTCGCCGGTGCCGCACCGCTACCGCCTCTACCTGTCCGCCGGCTGTCCCCGCTCCCTGCGCGTCTCGGCCGCCCTCGCCCGGCTGGGCCTGGAGGGCTCCGTGGCCACGACCGTGCTCGGCCCGCCCGCCTCGTACACCGCGCTGCGCCGGGCCTACGAGGCCGCCGGACACTACGACGGCACGCTCGCCGTCCCCGCCCTGTGCGACAGCTGGAGCGGTCGCATCGTCGGCAACGACACGGACGATATCCTCGACGACCTGCGGCGACTGCGCGCCCACCCGGCCTTCCGCTGCGCCACGTAACCCCCGGCAAACGGGAAACCACGGGAGCCCCGCGCAACGAATCTCCGCCCCCGCCGCAAAACACGCAACGAATCGATGAGCGGAGCGCAACGGTCACGGCTTGTCGGGGTCGAACGCGCGAACGTACCTTCAATAGGACCCCCACCCCTCCTGCCACAGAGGTACGCCCATGCCCCCGCTGCGCACCGCCCTCCTCCAGAGCTCCGGACGGCTCGGCGACACCGCCGAGAACCTCAAGGCGCTCGACGAGGCCGTGGAGCGCGCCGCACAGGCGGGTGCCGGACTCCTCGTGACCTCGGAGATGTTCCTGACCGGCTACGCGCTGGAGGTCCAGGACGTCGCCGCCCTCGCCGAGGCGGCCGACGGCATGTCGGCCCGTGCCATCGGCGAGATCGCCCGCCGCCACGGGGTCGCCGTCCTGTACGGCTACCCGGAGCGCGAGGGCGAAACCGTGTACAACGCGGCCCAGCTCGTCGGCCCGGACGGGGTCCGGCTGGCGAACTACCGCAAGACCCACCTGTTCGGCTGCTTCGAGCAGGACGCCTTCACGCCCGGCGACACCCCCGTCGTCCAGGCGGAGCTGAACGGCCTCCGCATCGGCATCATGATCTGCTACGACGTGGAGTTCCCGGAGAACGTCCGGTCCCACGCACTGGCCGGCACCGACCTCCTCCTGGTGCCGACCGCGCAGATGCACCCGTTCCAGTTCGTCGCCGAACAGCTGGTCCCCGTAAGGGCCTTCGAGAACCAGATGTACATCGCGTACGTCAACCGCACCGGTCCGGAAGGCGAGTTCGAGTTCGTCGGACTCAGCTGCCTGGCGAGCCCCGACGGGGTCACCCGGACCCGGGCCGGCCGCGGCGAGGAGCTGGTGATCGGCGAGGCCGACCCCGAGCTGCTGACCGCCTCGCGCGAGAACAACCCGTACCTGCGCGACCGCCGCCCGGGGCTCTACGCCTCCCTCGTCTGAGTCCCGCCAGCGCCCTCCCCCCTGCCCCACCCCCGCAAGGAGCCGTACCCCATGACGTCCACGGTGCCCACCACCGCCGTCCCGCACAGCGACGGACAGCCGCCGATCACCATGTTCGGCCCGGACTTCCCGTACGCGTACGACGACTTCCTGGCCCACCCGGCGGGCCTGGGCCAGATACCGGCGACGGAGCACGGCACCGAGGTCGCGGTCATCGGCGGCGGCCTGTCCGGCATCATCTCGGCGTACGAGCTGATGAAGATGGGCCTCAAGCCCGTCGTCTACGAGGCGGACCAGATCGGCGGCCGGCTGCGCACCGTCGGCTTCGAGGGCGCCGGCACCGAGGGTCTGACCGCGGAGATGGGCGCCATGCGCTTCCCGCCGTCCTCCACCGCGCTCCAGCACTACATCGACCTCGTCGGCCTGGTCACCGAACCCTTCCCGAACCCGCTCGCCGAGGCCACCCCCTCGACGGTCGTGGACCTCAAGGGCGAGACCCACTACGCCGAGACGATCGCCGACCTCCCGCAGATCTACCGCGACGTGTCGGCCGCGTGGAACGCCTGCCTCGACGAGGGCGCCGACTTCTCCGACATGAACACCGCGATGCGCGAGCGGGACGTCCCGCGCATCCGCGAGATCTGGGCGAAGCTCGTCGAGAAGCTCGACGACGAGACCTTCTACGGCTTCCTCTGCAAGTCCGAGGCCTTCCAGTCCTTCCGCAAGCGCGAGATCTTCGGCCAGGTCGGCTTCGGCACGGGCGGCTGGGACACCGACTTCCCGAACTCCATCCTGGAGATCCTCCGCGTCGTCTACACCGAGGCGGACGACCACCACCGCGGCATCGTCGGCGGCTCGCAGCAGCTGCCGGTGCGCCTGTGGGAGCGCGAGCCCGAGAAGATCGTCCACTGGGCCCAGGGCACCTCGCTGTCCTCCCTGCACGAGGGCACCCCGCGCCCGGCGGTGACCCGCCTGCACCGCACGGCCGGCAACCGCATCACGGTGACCGACGCCGACGGCGACATCCGTACGTACCGCGCCGCGATCTTCACGGCCCAGTCCTGGATGCTGCTGTCGAAGATCGCGTGCGACGACACGCTCTTCCCGATCGACCACTGGACGGCGATCGAGCGCACCCACTACATGGAGTCGTCCAAGCTCTTCATCCCCGTCGACCGGCCGTTCTGGCTGGACAAGGACGAGGAGACCGGCCGCGACGTCATGTCGATGACCCTCACGGACCGCATGACCCGCGGTACGTACCTCCTGGACAACGGCCCGGACCAGCCGGCCGTCATCTGCCTCTCGTACACGTGGTGCGACGACAGCCTGAAGTGGCTGCCGCTGTCCGCGAACGAGCGGATGGAGGTCATGCTGAAGTCCCTCGGCGAGATCTACCCCAAGGTCGACATCCGCCGCCACATCATCGGCAACCCGGTGACCGTGTCGTGGGAGAACGAGCCCTACTTCATGGGCGCGTTCAAGGCCAACCTGCCGGGCCACTACCGCTACCAGCGGCGCCTGTTCACCCACTTCATGCAGGACCGGCTCCCCGAGGACAAGCGCGGCATCTTCCTCGCGGGCGACGACATCTCCTGGACGGCGGGCTGGGCCGAGGGCGCGGTCCAGACGGCGCTGAACGCGGTCTGGGGCGTCATGCACCACCTCGGCGGCTCCACGGACCACACCAACCCCGGCCCCGGCGACGTCTACGACGAAATCGCCCCGGTCGAACTCCCGGAGGACTGACCCACCCGGCCCCTCCGGCCCCGTGACCACGGGCCGCCCCCGCGCCACGAGCGCGGCGGCGGCCCGTTTTCACACCCCCGCTCAGCAGGTCGGGGTGAGGAGGCAGCGGCCGACCAGGCCGACGCCCGCGTCCAGCGAATCCGTGAACTCCTCCGCCAGATCGGGGGAGCGGCGCAGGGTCCACAGCAGGCGGGCCGCCGACCAGGCGGCGCCCCGGGCCCGGTCCAGGCTCCACGAACCGAGCAGGTGCGTCAGCGGGTCGGCGACCTCCAGCAGGTCCGGGCCCGGCATCAGGTCCTCCCGGATGTGCTCCTCCAGGGAGACCAGGGTGTCACCGACGCGGTCGAAGTCCGCCTCCAGGGCCCGCGGTTCGCAGTCCAGCGCCAGGCAGGTGGCCACCACCGCCAGCGCGAGGTCGTGCCCGATGTGCGCGTTGATCCCGGCCAGCGCGTGCTGCAGCGGGCGGATCCCCGGATGGCGGCGGTACTGCAGCAGCGGCCGCCAGCACGCCGGGGCCCGGTCGGCCTCCACCGCCGTCAGGTACCGCTCCGCGAACCGTACGCTGAGCGCCTCCGCCCGCCGCGGCGCAGGGAACTCCCCGTGGGAGATGCGGGCGTGCAGCGTCTCCGTCACCGTCAGGTACACCCGGTTGAAGACGGCGACACCGTCCTGCGCGGGGAGCCGCTCGTCCAGGGCGCGCATTCGCGCGAGCACCGCTTCCATGGGAGGCAGGTTCCCAGTCGGCGGTGCGGATCCGGGGAACTTGGCCGTGTGCTTCCCCGGTTCGGGCGAACCCGGCTCAGGAACGCGTGTCCCGCGCGGCCGGTCCGCCGCCCGTACCGCCCGTATCTCCCGTACCGCCCGCATCTCCCGCGTCGTACGCCGAGGTGCCCGAGTCGAGCAGCGGCTCCTGCGTCTTCAGGTGCGCCGGCGCGAAGTACCGCAGCGTGTGGTACCCGGTGATCACCACGATCGTGCCGAGTGCGATACCGCCCAGCTCGAAGCTGTCCGTCAGGTGCAGCTTCACCCCGCCGATGCCGATGATGATGCCCGCCGCGGCCGGCACCAGGTTCAGCGGATTGCGCAGGTCCACCCCGCCGTTGATCCAGATCTGGGCGCCGAGCAGGCCGATCATCCCGTACAGGATCACGGTGATGCCGCCCAGCACCCCGCCGGGGATCGCGGCCACGACCGCCCCGAACTTCGGGCACAGGCCGAAGAGCAGCGCGAAGCCCGCCGCCGCCCAGTAGGCCGCCGTCGAGTACACGCGGGTGGCCGCCATGACGCCGATGTTCTCGGAGTACGTGGTGTTCGGCGGGCCGCCGACCGCCGTGGACAGCATGGACGCGGCGCCGTCGGCGGCGATCGCCGTGCCGAGCTCGTCGTCGAGCGGATCGCCGGTCATCTCGCCGACCGCCTTGATGTGCCCGGCGTTCTCCGCGATCAGGGCGATCACCACCGGCAGCGCGATCAGGATCGCCGACCACTCGAACTGCGGTGCATGGAAGGACGGCAGCCCGATCCAGTCGGCCTGGCCGACCCCGGAGAGGTCGAGCCGCCAGTGGTCCACGGCCTCCGCCCCGCCGACCGTCGAGTGGATCTTGCCGAAGAGCAGGTCGGACACCCAGGAGATGCCGTACCCGAAGAGCAGTCCGAGGAAGATCGCGATGCGCGACCAGAAGCCGCGCAGGCAGACCACGGCCGCCCCGGTGACCAGCATGGTCAGCAGCGCCGTCCACTGGTCCTGCGGCCAGTACGTCGAGGCCGTCACCGGCGCCAGGTTGAAGCCGATCAGCATCACCACCGCGCCCGTCACCACCGGCGGCATCGCCGCGTGGATGATCCGCGCCCCGAACCGCTGCACGGCGAGGCCGGCCAGGAACAGCGCCACGCCGACCACGAACACCGCGCCCGTGACGACGGCACTGTCCCCGCCGCCCGCCCGGATCGCTGCCGCGACACCGACGAAGGAGAGCGAGCAGCCCAGGTACGAGGGGACCCGCCCGCGCGTGGCGAGAAGGAAGATCGCCGTCGCGACACCCGACATCATGATGGCCAGGTTCGGGTCCAGGCCCATCAGGACCGGGGCGACGAAGCTCGCCCCGAACATCGCCACGACGTGCTGGGCGCCGAGCCCGGCGGTGCGCGGCCACGACAGCCGCTCGTCCGGCCGCACCACCGCTCCGGGGGCGGGGGTCCGCCCGTCTCCGTGCAGGGTCCAGCGCACGCCGAGGCCCATGTTCCACCACTTCCGTCGAACCGATCGATCAAGCATCCGGGCCGTCCTGGCAGCCTTCGCAATATTACGGCCGGATACCTGCTGGTTCGTTCCGGTCCGCAGGCGCGGGCCCCGCGGCCAGCGGCTTCTGCCGCAGTACGGCTGCCCCCGCGACCAGCGCGAACGCCAGCAGGGTGACCAGGCCGAGGGACACCACGAGGGAGGTGGCATCCGCCACCGCGCCGATCGCCGACGGGGCGATCAGCCCCGAGGTGTACGTGATCGTCGCCACGCCCGCGATGGCCTGCGCCGGAGCCGGCCCGCTGCGGGCGGCCGCCGCGAACGCCAGCGGGACCACCACCGCGATGCCGAGTCCGATCAGAGCGAAGCCCGCCATTGCCGCGGCCGGGTGGCGGACCGTCACCACGAGCAGCCCACCCGCGGTGGCCAGTACCCCGCCCGCCCGGACCGTGCGCACCGGACCGAACCGGTCCACCACCCGGTCCCCGGCGAGCCGGGCGACGGCCATGGTGAGCGCGAACGCGGTGGTGGAGGCGGCCGCGAGACCGGCGTCCGTGTCCAGGACGTCCCGCAGGTAGACCGCGGACCAGTCCAGGCTCGCGCCCTCCGCGAAGACCGCGCAGAACCCGATCGCGCCGATCAGCAGCGCGGACCGCGGGGGCAGCGCGAAATGCGGCGGCGCCTCCGCCTCCGCGGCGCTGCGCAGATCCAGCACCCCCCGTACGGCGACCAGTCCGGCGGCGGTCAGGGCGAGCGCGCCGACGAGGTGGTGCAGCCGGGCGTCGGCCCCGGCGTGGGCGGCGACCGTGCCCGCAGCCGAGCCCAGCAGCGCGCCCACGCTCCACATGCCGTGCAGCGAGGACATGATCGAGCGGCCGAGCCGGTTCTCGGTCTCCACGCCCAGCGCGTTCATCGCCACGTCCGACATCCCGGAGGTGGCGCCGTAGACGAAGAGGGCGCAGCACAGCGTGGCGAGGTTCGGCGCGAGGCTCGGCAGGATCAGGGACAGGGTCCACAGTGCCAGCAGCCCGCGCAGGGCGGCGCGGGCCCCGAAGCGGTGGTTGATCCGGCCGGCCAGCGGCATCGCGAGCGCCGCGCCCAGGGCGGGGAAGGCGAGGGCGAGGCCCAGGGTGCCCGCGCTGAGCTCTGCATGGTCCTGGATCCAGGGGATGCGGGTGGCGAAGGAGCCGGTGACGGCCCCGTGGGCGCAGAAGACGGCGGCGATGGCGAAGCGGGCACGGCGCAGACGCGCCGGGCTGAGGTCTGTTTCCCCGGTCATGGCATTAAACTATCAGGGACCCTGCCTGATGGTTGGTCTCGTGGGGCTACCTAGGATGGGCGCCGTGACTCCTGCCAAAGCGCCGGCCCCCGCCGCTCCGTCGCCCGCGTCGCCGAGCACGGCCCGGGCCATCAACGACCGTCTCGCCCTGCGACTCCTCCAGGAGGAAGGGCCGCTGACCGCCACTCAGCTCAAGGCGATGACCGGCCTCTCCCGCCCCTCGGTCGCCGATCTCGTCGAGCGGCTGACCGGGGCCGGGCTGATCGAGGTCGTGGGGGAGTCGGGCGAACAGCGCCGCGGCCCCAATGCCCGGGTGTACGGGATCGTCGCCCGCCGCGCGTACCTGGCGGCCCTGGACGTACGGACGGACAGTGCGACCGCGGTGGTCGCGGACCTGCTCGGCCGCCCGCTCGCCCAGGCCGCGCTCCCGGTGGCCGCGGTCGACGAGGCCGTGGACCTGCTCGAGGCGCTCGCGCGGGAAACCGGCGCGGACCGGCTGCACACCGTGGTGGTCGGGACCCCGGGCCTGGTGGCCCCGGCCGACGGGGTGCTGCGCAGCACCGTCGGCCTGCCGTCCTGGCACCAGGACCTGGTGGCGGCCCTCCGGCGGCGGCTGCCGGCCACGGTGGTCGTGGAGAACGAGACCAACCTCGCGGCCCTGGCCGAACAGCGGCTCGGCGCGGCGCAGGACCTGGACTCCTTCGTGCTGCTGTGGCTCGGCGCGGGCGTCGGCGCGGCGGTGGTCCTGGACGGCCGGCTGCGGCGGGGCGCGTCGGGCGGGGCGGGCGAGATCGGCTTCCTGCCGGTGCCGGGTACGGGCCGGCTGCCCTCCGCCACGGACTGCGGGGGCGGGTTCCACGCGCTGGTCGGCCGGGAGGCGGTGGCCGCGCTCGCGGCGGAGCACGGCTGGGCCGGGCCCGTGGAGGAGGCGGTGGCGGGCGCCGCGGGCGAGGCCTTCGTCGAGGCCCTGGCACAGCGGCTCGCCCTGGGCGCGGCGGCCGTCGCAGCGGTCCTGGACCCGGGGTGCCTGGTTCTGGCGGGTGAGTTGGGCCACGCGGGCGGCGCCGGCCTGGCGGCCGCGGTCGGCCGCCGGCTGACCGCGCTGACGCCGGTGCCGATGGAGGTCCGCGCCACTGCCCTCGGCGATCCGGCGGTCCTCGCGGGCGCCCGTCTGGCGGCGCGCGAAGCCGCACAGTCCGACCTCTTCGCCCCCTGAGCCGCACCGGCCCGACGGCCTACTCGTCGTCGATCCGTTCGTCGTCGCGTAGCCGGCGCCAGATGCGGGTGCGGTGCAGTGCGTAGAGCGCGCCGACCAGGAAGACCACCTGCAGGCCCACGGCGAGCAGCCAGAAGATGGCCCCGCTCTCCAACTCGTCGGTCAAGTAGGCGAAGTTCATGCCGAAGAACCCCGTGAGGAAGCTCAGCGGCAGAAAGATCGTCGACACGATCGCCAGACGGTTGATCACGCCGTTCTGCTCGCCGGACACCAGCGAGGAGTAGGTGGCGAAGCCCCGCCGGGCGGCCTCCTGGAGTGCCTCGATCTCCGTGAGCACCAGCCTCGACGTGCGCTGGTACTCACGGGCGAGCCGCTGGCGCTCCTGCGGGAAATTGGGGTTCAGCACCCTGCGCGTGATGGTCTCGTCCGCCGCCTGGTGGTAGGGGAGGAGCGTGTGGTGCAGGAGGGCCGCGGTCCGGCGCAGCCGCGCCAGGCGGTAGAGCTGCTCGGGCTCCCGCTGCCGGAACATCTCGTCCTCCAGGTCCTCCACCTCAAGGAGGGCCCGGACGGCAGCGCGCCGATACGTCTCCAGGGCCTCGCCCAGCAGCAGGAACAGCGTGGCCGCGGTGTCGGGGGGCCGTTCGTGCGGGAAGCGGGCGGTGAGGCTCTCCAGCAGCCCGGCCGGTCCCCGGTGCACCGTGAGCAGGTACCGCTCGGTGGCCACGACGTGGAGGTGGATGACCTGACCCGCCTCGACAGCGGGGACGACGAACGCGGCCCTGTCGCCGAGGTACTCGGCGCGGGTGGATTCCCTCGCCCGGCCGAGCCACTCCAGGTCCTGGGCCTCCAGGCCGAGCAGGTGGGCGACCGGCTGCTCGCCGGGGGTGTCCTCCTCGGGCAGCTCCGCGTCCACGAACAGGAAGCCGGTCGCCGCGAGACGCTCACGGGCCTCCGACACCGGCGTGCGCCGCGCGATGCCCTCCGGCATGGACACCACCGAAATGATCATCGCCCCTCACCGTGGATCATGCCGTGGGTCATTTGTGACGTTATCCATCGCATTGTTCCCCATGAGGTCCGGACGAGCGCACCGATGACTCCACATGGCGGCCGCGGTTCCCGCCCGGCCGCCGGCTCCGGCTCAGCCCCTGACCTCCGCGGCCTTGGCGGCGCGGGCCGTCAGGAACCCGGCGAAGGTGCCCTTGCCGACGGCGTGGGACGGGGTCAGGTTGCCGCCGCGACAGAAGGCCGCGTACGCCTTCCCCGCCAGGGGCAGCGGGAACACCTTGCGCCGCCGCCCCGTCGCTGCCAGGTACGACCGGCCCAGCTCCACCAGCGTGTGGATCTCCGGACCGCCCATGTCCGTGACCCGTCCCGCCGGGGTGGGGACGGCGAGTTCCGCCATCCGGTCGGCGACCTCCTCCACGGCGACCGGCTGCACCCTGACCCCCTTCGGCAGCGGCAGCGGAACCACGGGCACCTTCGCCAGCGCGTCCACCGCCATCGCCACCAGGTCGTGGAACTGCGTGGTCCGCAGGATCGTCACGCCCAGCCCCGACGCCTCCAGCATCCGCTCGACCTCGTACTTCACCTCGTAGTAGCCGAACGGGACCACATCCACCCCGACGATCGAGATGTAGACGATGTTCGTGACCGTCCCGGCCCGCCGGGCCGCCTCGATCAGGTGCCCGGCGGCCACGTCGTCGCCGCCCCGCGGGCTGCTCGCGCAGTGCACGACCACCTCCGCGCCCGCCATCGCCGCATCCAGCCCGCTGCCGTCCCGCAGGTCGACCGGGTGGTCCTTCGCGTGCCGGCTCAGGACCCGTACGTCGTGGCCCGCCGCCCGCAGCCGGGTGACGACCAGCGCGCCGAGGTTTCCGGTGCCTCCGGTGACGAGGATCGTGCTCATGGTGTCCGTTCCTTCCCTGAAGGGGTGCGTTCACCAGCCGAGACCGGACAGCCCTCAGGAATGTGACAGCTGCCGCAGAAGAAATTCCAGCTTCTCCGGATTCACCACGGTCCGCACTGCGCAGACCAGTCCGTCCTCGATCTCCACCTGCAGGACCGCCGCCCCGCCCACGATCAGGGCGGGCTCCCCGTTGACCTCCGCGAACGAGATCGGCAGGCCGGCCACGTACTTGCGCAGCGCGCCCACCAGGAAGCGCGCCACCTTGTCCGGGCCCAGGATCGGCCGCCGGGCCGCGCCCACGATCCCGCCGCCGTCCGCCACGTACTGCACGTCGGCGGTCAGCATGCCCTCCAGCCGGGCCAGGTCGCCGTCGCGCGCCGCCGTCAGGAAGCTCTCCACCAGGCTCTGCCACTGCGCCGGATCCGGCTCGAAGCGGGGGCGCGGCCCGGCCGCCCGGCCCGCAGCCACCCGGCCCGCGGCCCGCCGGTAGAGCTGCCGGCAGTTGGCCTCGGTCAGGTCCAGGAGCTCCGCGATCTCCCGGTGGCCGTACGCGAACGCCTCGCGCAGCACGTACACCGCCCGCTCCACCGGCGTCAGCTGCTCCATCAGTACGAGCAGGGCCATGGAGACGCCGTCCCGCTGCTCCGCCGACTCCAGCGGGCCGAGCACCCCGTCCCCGGTGAGGACGGGCTCCGGGAGCCAGGGGCCGACGTACTCCTCGCGCCGGGCCCGCGCCGAGGTGAGGCGGTTCAGGCACAGGCGGGTGACGACCTTGGCGAGCCAGGCCCCGGGGTGCTCGACGTCCTCGCGGCCGGCGGAGCTCCAGCGCAGCCAGGCGTCCTGGACGGTGTCCTCGGCCTCGGCGGCGGAGCCGAGCATGCGGTAGGCGATGCCGAACATCCGGGGCCGGTGCTCCTCGAAGTCCGCGACGGGCGCGGCGTCCTGTGTGATCACCGCAGCAGCCTACGAGGGGGCCGCGGCGGCACGTGCGAGGACCCGGTGGCCGCCGGGCCACCGGGTCCTCACGTTCGTTCGCCTACGGGCGCCGGCGCGGGGTCAGCAGGCGCCCTGGTCCTTCCAGACGCCCCACTCACCGGTGGTGCCGGGCTCCTCGTTCTGCGTCCACCACTGCGCCTTCCAGTTGTGGCCCTTGTGCGAGACGACGGTCCCGCCGTTGTAGACCGTGCCCGCGACGTACGCCGGGTTCGTGCAGGTTCCGCCCGGCGGCGTGGTCGGGGGAGTGGTCGGCGGCGTCGTCGGGGGAGTGGTCGGCGGGGTCGTGGGCGGGGTGGTCGGGGGCTGGGTGGTGCCCGGCTCCGTCACCGTCGTGCCGCGTGCCAGGTCGCCGGCGAGGGAGTAGGTGGTGCCGGAGATGTTCACCGTCCAGTTGGAGGGCGTGGACACCGGGAGGTAGTAGTTGAACGCCAGGTCCACCGATGCACCGGGGGCCAGCGTCTGCCACGCCGGGAGCTTCAGCGAGACCCGCTGGAAGTCGCCCTTCAGGCCGCCGACGTTGTTGCCGCTGTGGCCGGTGGCGATCACCTTGGTGCCGAAGCCGGACTGGTCCGAGGCGTTGGCCGGGGCCGAGGTCCCGTAGTCGAACTGGAACTCGGTGCCGCCGGGCAGCGTGCTCTTCGTGTTGTTGGTGATCTTGAGCTTCGGGGTGATCGGGTAGTTGGAGTCGCCCAGCTTGAACTCGGTGAACTCCGTCTTGATGTCCACGGCCCGGGCCGGCAGCGCGCTGCCCGCCGTCTTCGCGCCGTACGGTGCGGCCGCCTTGAACTTGTCGTACATCAGGGAGGTGAGCGTGTCGCCCATCTCGTACTGGCCCTTGGCGGAGTTGTACGCGTAGTCGCCCGCCAGCTCCCAGACCATCGTGCCGCCGATGCCCTTGTTCACCACGTAGTCGGCCTTGGCGGCGACGGACTGCTCGTCCTCCGTCGACAGGAAGACCTTCTTCTGGGCGTTCCACAGCCACGGCGCCACCAGGGTGGAGTCGTACTTGCGGGCGTAGGTGCCGGTCAGGGTGGTGTTCGCCGGGAAGCCGTACTTGGTGACGTAGTCGCCGACGACGCCCTTCTCCAGGTTCTTGGCGTGCCACATCGGGTTGGAGCCCGCCGGGGACTCGACCCCGTTTGTGTCCAGGTCGTGCCACAGGTTGTCGATGCCGACCGCGCCGTCACCGCACTTGGTCAGCCCCGCGCCGGCCGGGCAGGTGGTCGCCGGGGCCTTGCCCCACAGGCCGTCCGTGCCGCCCTGCACGTTCTTGAAGCCGCGGGTGTAGTACGGCAGGCCCATGTTGATGCGGCCGGCCGGCATCGAGCCGCGGAAGTAGTGGTAGGCCCAGTCGGAGTTCAGGTAGCCGATGCCGCCGTACTGGGACGTGGAGTAGACGCCCGCGGCGGCCAGTTCGCCGTCCTTGCCGTCGTCGAAGAGCGAGGCGTTGGGGCCGACGTACTCGTTCCAGGCGCCGTGCAGGTCGTAGGACATGATGTTGACGTAGTCCAGGTACTTCTGCATCTGGAACGTCTCCATGCCCCGCAGCAGGTAGCCGGAGGAGGGGGCGGCGACGGAGAGCAGGTAGTGCTTGCCGTCGGCGGCGCCGGCGCGGTCGAGCTTCTCGCGCAGCGACTTCATCAGCGCGGCGTAGCCCTGGACGAGCCCGGCCCGGCGGGCGTTGGAGAGCTGCCAGTCCAGCGGGTTGCCCGCGTCCTTCATGGTGGTCGGGTACTCGTAGTCGATGTCGACGCCGTTGAACCCGTACGTGCGGACGAACTCGACCGAGGAGTCCGCGAACGTGTCGATGCCGGCCTGGTTGACCGAGCCGTCGGCGTTGGTGGCCATCGAGTAGAAGCCGCCGGAGGCGACCCGGTTGCCGTCGTCGCCGAAGTAGCCGCCGGTCTCGGCCCAGCCGCCGACCGAGATCAGCGTCTTCACGTTCGGGTACTGCTTCTTGAATTTGTTCAGCAGGTTGAAGTGGCCCTTGTACGGCAGGGCCGGGTCCATCTCGGCGCCCGCGACACCAGGCCAGGTCATCCCGGTGGCGGCGTTGTTCGCGTTGTCCGCGCCGACCGAGATCTTGTTGTCGGCGCCCACATGGGCGAAGGCGTAATTCAGATGGGTGACCTTGGACCACGGGACGTTGTTGGCGAGGTAGGCGGGGGTGCCGTCCTTGCCGGTCCGCCACCCGGTGAAATATCCGATGACGCGGCGCTGGTGGTCGGCGCCCATCTTCTCGCGGCCGTCGGAGTCGTAGACCGAGCAGTACGGGACGTCGACACCGGCCGTCTTGTACAGCCCGTCCGGGCGACAGCCCTCGTTGTCGGCGGCATGGGAGACGCCGGTCGAGAGCCCGCCCACCAGCAGTCCGGCGATTGCGGCGCCGGATGCCAGGAGCATCGCTCTCGTGCGTGTGGGGGACGGCATGGTGCCTCCTGGGGAGGGGAGGATGGCAGGACACGAAAGGGCACAACAGGCGGAAAAGTGGTGCGTGTTGGCCCGTGACGTGCGCACATCTGACGGGCTGTCTCCCGGGGAGGATGAAGGGAACGCTAAGAGGACTAGACCACCTCGTCAATAGGTCTGTACCAATCGCGGGTGTACTTGACAGACTCCCGCGCAATGCCCTCCCTGTGACCCAGGCCACAGCTCCTCGCCCGCATGGCCGCCGATCACCCGTGGCAAACTGGCAGCAGTACCAGTAAGCAGCGCACTCCGGGGTCGGTGTAATTCCGAACCGGCGGTATAGTCCGCGACCCGTCCGCAGCCAGCGGCCGGTTGACCAGGTGAAATTCCTGGACCGACGGTGAAAGTCCGGATGGGAGGCAGTGCGCGGCGGGCCAGTCACCGGTACGCCGCCGTCGGCGGTTCATCGGCGTATCCCCTGCGGATACGTCCGGGCGGACCGTTTTTTCGGCCTCGGCGTCCCCGTGTGTGCTGAACCGCTTCATCTGTCGTATCCCGACAGGCCCCGGAGTCCGTGCCCGACAGAGGCAGGAGGACCCGGTGGCGAACCACGCCGCGAACGCACCGCACGACGCCGTCGGCGATGCCGATGCCGACGCGCAGGCCATGGGCCGCGCCATCGAGCTCGCCGCCCGCGGCCTCGGCTCCACCAGCCCCAACCCGGTCGTCGGCTGCGTCGTCACGGACGCCGCGGGCAGCGTGATCGGCGAGGGCTGGCACGAGCGGGCCGGCGGCCCGCACGCCGAGGTCCACGCCCTGCGCGCGGCAGGCGCAGCAGCCCGCGGCGGCACCGCCTACGTCACCCTCGAACCCTGCAACCACACCGGTCGTACGGGACCCTGCGCCCAGGCGCTCGTCGAGGCCGGCATCACCCGCGTGGTCTACGCCGTCGCAGACCCGAACCCGCAGGCCAGCGGCGGTTCCGACACCCTGCGTGCCGCCGGGATCAAGGCCGAGGGCGGGCTCCTGGAGGCCGAGGCCGCGGCCGGCAACGCCGCCTGGCTCACTTCCGTACGCCTCGGCCGCCCGCACGTGACGTGGAAGTACGCGGCCACCCTCGACGGCCGCAGCGCCGCCGCGGACGGCAGCAGCCGGTGGATCACCGGCCCGGAGTCCCGCGCCGACGTCCACCGGCTGCGCGCCGAGACCGACGCCGTCCTCGTGGGCGGTGGCACCCTGCGCGAAGACGACCCGCACCTGGCCGTACGCGGCATCGCGGGAGCCACCCAGCCCCTGCGCGTCGCCCTCGACACCCGCGCCGGCCTCCCGCCGACCGCCCGCATCCTCGACGACGCCGCACCCACGCTGCTCGTCACCGGCGAGGACGCCGACACCCGGCACCTGCCGGGCGTCGAGCTGCTCCGGCTGCCCCTGCACGGCGGCCGCATCGCCGTCCACGACCTGCTCGCCCGGCTGTACGCCCGCGGCGTGCGCTCCGTCCTCCTCGAAGGCGGCCCCACCCTGGCCGGAGCCTTCCTGGAGGCCGGAGCCGTCGACCGGGTCATCGGCTACCTCGCCCCGGCCCTCCTCGGCTCCGGGCCCGCCGCCCTCGCCGACGCCGGCATCACGAACATCGCCCACGCGGTACGCCTCGACATCACCGAGGCCGTCCGCGTCGGCACCGATCTCCGCATCACCGCAGTACCCGAAGCCGCCCCCACCACCGCCCCCAAGGAGCACTGAGTGTTCACCGGAATCGTCGAAGAACTGGGCGAGGTCGCCGCCGTCGAGCAGCTCGCCGAGGCCTCCCGCTTCCGCCTGCGCGGCCCCGTCGTCACCGACGGCGCCAAGCACGGCGACTCCATCGCCGTCAACGGCGTCTGCCTGACCGTCGTGGAGACCGCCGACGGCGAGTTCACCGCCGACGTCATGCAGGAGACCCTGAACCGCTCCAGCCTCGGCGCCCTCCACCAGGGTTCCCGGGTCAACCTGGAGCGCCCGATGGCCCTCGGCGGACGGCTCGGCGGACACCTCGTCCAGGGGCACGTGGACGGCACCGGCGAGATCCTCTCCCGGACGCCCTCCGAGCACTGGGAGATCGTCAAGGTCGCGCTCCCCGCGCACCTGTCCCGCTACGTCGTGGAGAAGGGCTCCATCACGGTCGACGGCGTCAGCCTGACCGTGGTCGAAGCCGCCGCCGACTACTTCACCATCAGCCTCATCCCCACCACCCTCGCGCTGACCACGCTCGGCATCAAGCAGCCCGGCGACCCGGTCAACCTCGAGGTCGACGTCCTCGCGAAGTACGTCGAACGCCTGCTGGCCGCGGGTGTGAACCCCCTGACCGCGAACTCCGGCGAAGACAAGGAGGCCGACCGGTGAGCGCCCTGACCTGGCTCAACGCGGAGGCCTTCACGGTCTTCGGCCAGAAGGTCATCTGGTCCGACATGATCGGCAACCTGATCGGCCTGGCCGCCCTGGCCCTCGGCTGGCGTCGCTCCATATGGACCTGGCCCGCCCAGCTCCTGTCCGGCCTGATCCTCATAGCCGCCTACGCCTCCGCCCACCTCGCCGGCGGCGTCGGCAAGCAGCTCCTCGTCATCGGCGTGGCCGCCTGGGGCTGGCGCGCCTGGCAGCTCGGCAGGAAGCAGGCCCAGGACGGCACCCTCGCCGTGCGCACCGCGACCTGGACCGAGCGCGGACTGCTCCTCGCCGGGGCGGCCCTCGGCACCCTCGCCGTCGGCGGCCTGTTCACGCTCTTCCCGGACCTGTCCTGGAGCCCGTGGGCCGACGCCTACATCTTCGTCGGCACGATCGTCGCGATGGTCGCCCAGGCCCGCGGCCTGGTCGAGTTCTGGATCGCCTGGCTCCTCGTCGACCTGGTCGGCGTCCCGCTCGCCTTCACCAACGGACTGGCCTTCTCCGGCCTCGTCTACGTCGTCTACTTCGCGCTCGTCCTGTGGGGCGCCCACGACTGGTACCAGCGCTCGCGCACCACCCCCGCCCCGGCCCTGGAAGGAGCAACGGCATGACCACCCTCAAGCCCGTGCCCGACATCGACGCCGTCCTCGAGACCGCCTTCCTGCTCGACCCCGTCGAGCAGGCCATCCGCGACATCGCGGCCGGCCGCCCGGTCGTCGTCGTCGACGACGAGGACCGCGAGAACGAGGGCGACCTCGTCATCGCCGCCGAGAAGGCCACCCCCGAGATCGTCGCCTTCATGATGAGCGAGTGCCGCGGCCTGATCTGCGCCCCCATGGAGGGCCCCGAGCTGGAGCGGCTCGAGCTGCCCCAGATGGTCCAGAACAACACCGAGTCGATGAAGACCGCCTTCACCGTCTCGGTCGACGCGAGCGCCGCCCACGGCGTCACCACCGGCATCTCGGCCGCCGACCGCTCCACCACCCTGCGGATGCTCGCCGGCGGCGTCTCCGAGCCCTCCGACTTCGTGCGCCCCGGCCACGTCTTCCCGCTGCGCGCCAAGCCCGGCGGCGTCCTGGTCCGCAACGGCCACACCGAGGCCGCCGTCGACCTCGCCCGCCTCGCAGGCCTGCGCCCCGTCGGTGCGATCGTGGAGATCGCCGGCGAGGACGGCGTCATGCTGCGCCTGCCCGAACTGATCCCCTTCGCCCGCAAGCACGGCCTGACGATCATCTCCATCGAGGACCTGATCGCCTACCGCCGCTCCGCCGAGCCGACCGTGCGCCGCGAGGCCACGGTGGCCCTGCCGACCGCCCACGGCGACTTCACGGCGTACGGCTACCGCTCCATCGCCGACGGCGTCGAGCACGTGGCCCTCGTCCACGGCGAGATCGGCGACGGCCAGGACATCGTGGTCAGAGTCCACTCCGAGTGCCTGACCGGCGACATCTTCCACTCCCTGCGCTGCGACTGCGGCCCCCAGCTGCACGCCTCCATGGCCCGCATCAAGGACGAGGGCCGCGGCGTGGTCGTCTACCTGCGCGGTCACGAGGGCCGCGGCATCGGGCTGGTGTCCAAGCTGCGCGCGTACGAGCTCCAGGAGCGCGGCCGCGACACCCTGGACGCCAACCTGGAGCTCGGCCTGCCGGCCGACGCCCGCGACTACGGCGCCGGCGCGCAGATCCTCGCCGACCTCGGCGTCAAGAGCGTCCGGCTGCTGACCAACAACCCCGACAAGTCCGCCGCCCTCGTACGGCACGGCATCGCGGTCAACGACCGGGTGGCCATGCCCACGGAGGCGGGCGAGCACAATCTGCGGTACCTGCGCACGAAGCGGGACCGGATGGGTCACGACCTGCCCTGGCTGGACCAGGCCGTGACCACCTCCGCCTGCGGCAACCAGTAACCACGTACGAACCACCACCAGCACACACCACGAACCACGAAGAACCGAGGAGCACAGCTGTGAGCGGCAAGGGCGCACCCGAACTGAGTGTCAGGAACTGCGGAGACCTCCGGGTCGCGGTCATCGCGGCCCAGTGGCACGAGAAGGTCATGGACGGGCTCGTCGACGGCGCCCTGCGCGCCCTGCACGAGCTGGGCATCGACGAGCCCACCGTGCTCCGCGTCCCCGGCAGCTTCGAGCTCCCGGTCGTGGCGAAGGTACTCGCCGGTCGCGGTTACGATGCCATCGTCGCCCTCGGAGTCGTCATCCGCGGCGGCACCCCGCACTTCGACTACGTCTGCCAGGGCGTCACCCAAGGCCTGGTACAGGTGTCGATCGACACCGGAGTCCCCATCGGCTTCGGCGTTCTGACGTGCGACAACGACGAGCAGGCGCTGGACCGCGCCGGGCTCGAGGGGTCGAACGAGGACAAGGGACACGAAGCGGTCATCGCCGCCGTCTCCACCGCTGCGACCCTGCGGTCCGTCAGCGAACCCTGGCGCTGAGTGGCGGCGGGGGACCCCGTATTCTGAGGACCATCATGGCGAACAAAACCTTCGAAGAGCTTTTCACCGAGCTCCAGCTCAAGGCCGCCAACGGCGACCCCAGCACCTCCCGCACCGCCGAGCTCGTCGGCAAGGGCGTCCATGCCATCGGCAAGAAGGTCGTCGAGGAGGCCGCCGAGGTCTGGATGGCCGCCGAGTACGAGGGCAAGGAAGCCGCCGCCGAGGAGATCTCCCAGCTGCTGTACCACGTCCAGGTGATGATGGTCGCGCGCGGGATCTCCCTCGACGACGTCTACGCGCACCTCTAGGCCGGAGCTCGTCCCGCGGGTCCCCCGCCCGCCGCTTAGCCCACACGTTTCGCAATCCACGCACTGAAGGAAGCCCCATGCTGCGCATCGCCGTCCCCAACAAGGGTTCACTCTCCGGAGCGGCGTCGGCGATGCTCCATGAGGCCGGCTACCGCCAGCGCAAGGAGTCCAAGGAGCTCGTGGTCCTCGACCCCGAGAACGGGGTGGAGTTCTTCTACCTGCGCCCCAAGGACATCGCGATCTACGTCGCCTCGGGCAAGCTCGACATCGGCATCACCGGCCGTGACCTGCTGCTCGACTCCGGCGCCAGCGCCGAGGAGATCCTCCCGCTGAACTTCGGCCGCTCCACCTTCCGCTACGCCACCCGGCCCGGCACCGCGAAGGGCCCCGAGGACTTCACCGGGATGACGATCGCGACCTCGTACGAGGGAATCGTCGCCAAGCACCTCGCCGAGCAGGGCATCGACGCCTCCGTCGTGCACCTCGACGGCGCGGTCGAGACCGCCATCCAGCTCGGCGTCGCCCAGATCATCGCGGACGTCGTCGAGACCGGCACCAGCCTGCGCAACGCCGGCCTCGAGGTCATCGGCGAGCCGATCCTCACCTCCGAGGCCGTGGTCATCCGCGGCAACGGCGCCGACGCCGACAACGCGCAGGCCCAGCAGTTCCTGCGGCGCCTCCAGGGCGTCCTGGTGGCCCGCAGCTACGTGATGATGGACTACGACTGCCGCGCCGAGCACCTCGAGCGCGCCGTCGCCCTCACCCCGGGCCTGGAGTCGCCGACCATCTCCCCGCTGCACAACGAGGGCTGGGTCGCCGTCCGCGCGATGGTCCCGGCCAAGGAGGCGCAGCGGATCATGGACGACCTGTACGAGCTCGGTGCGCGTGCGATCCTCACCACCTCGATCCACGCCTGCCGCCTCTGACCTGTACGTCCTTCCGATCCGTACGCCCCCTGCAGAAGGCATCACCAGCATCATGGCCGAGTCCGCCGCCCAGCCCGCACCGCCCGCCCTGCCGGTCACCTTCCGGCCGACCCGCACCCGGGCCGTCCTGCTGGGCGTCGGGCTCGCCATGTTCGCCACCATCACGGCGATCGCCCTCCTGCTCGAGAACCTCGGGCCGGGGGAGCGGATGAGCTTCATCTTCACCGCCGTCCTGCTGACCTCCGTACTCGTCCTGCTCAGCCGCCCCAAGGTGGTCGCGGACGAGGCGGGCGTCACCGTCGTCAACCTGACCAGCACCCGCCGCCTGGAGTGGGCGCAGATCCTGCGCGTGAACCTCCGCCCGGGCGACCCGTGGGTGTTCCTGGACCTCAGCGACGGCACGAGCCTGCCCGCCCTCGGCATCCAGCCCGGAGTGGCCAGGCAGCAGGCGATCGGCGACGCCCGCGCCCTGCGCGCGCTCGCCGAGGCCCGGGGAACCGGGCCCCACGACCACTGAGCCGCCGCCGCGCGGACCCCGTTCGGGCATCGAACGAGCACCGAACGAACATCGAACGGGCCTCGAAAGGGCCTTGGGCGTACCTCGGGCGGCTCTCGGTCGAAGCACCGGAGCCGCAGCCGACCGCTGCGTCCCATTGCGGCGGCGATCTCAGTGACTACCCTGGTGGCGGGGCGCACCTGTGCGCCCCCCACCGGCCCCGGGACCCCGAGGTCCGGGGGCACCTGCGACTTGAGGAGTGACTCCCTCCAGCAATGGACGGATCGTCCGGTAGTACCCGCGCCGCCCTCCCCACGGAGGCGGCGGCATGACCATCCCGCTACTCCTGCTCGTGGCGGCATTCGCCCTGATCCTCGCCAACGGCTTCTTCGTGGCGGCCGAGTTCGGCCTCGTCACCGTGGAACGACCCGAGGCCGAACGCGCCGCAGCCGACGGCGACCGCCGTGCCCTCACGGTGGTCGAGGCCCTGCGGGAGCTGTCCTTCCAGCTCTCCGGCACCCAGCTCGGCATCACCATCACCTCCCTCGTGGTCGGCATGCTCGCCGAACCGGCCCTCGCCGGACTGCTGGCCGGGCCGCTCGCGGCGACCGGCCTGCCCGCGGGAGCCGTCTCCGGCGTCGCCGTCTTCATAGGCATGCTGCTCGCCTCCGCCGTCCAGATGGTCGTCGGCGAGCTCGTCCCGAAGAACTGGGCGGTCTCCCGGCCGCTGCAGGTGGCCCGGTTCGTGGCCGGCCCGCAGCAGGTCTTCTCCCGTGCCTTCCGGCCGGTCATCGCCGGCCTCAACGCCGTCGCCAACCGCCTCGTGCGGGCGCTCGGCGTGGAACCGGCCGAGGAGATGGCCTCCGCCCGCACCCCCGGCGAACTGGTCTCCCTGGTCCGCCATTCGGCCCAGGCCGGCGCCCTGGAACAGGACACCGCCGACCTCTTCGTACGGACCCTCTCGCTGGGCGAGCTCACGGCCCAGCACGTCATGACCCCCCGGGTGAAGGTCAGCGCCCTCCAGCACACGGCCACCGCGGCCGACGTGCTCAACCTGACCCGCGCCACCGGGCTGTCCCGGTTCCCGGTCTACCGGGAGCGCATCGACGAGGTCACCGGTGTCGTCCACCTCAAGGACGCCCTCGCCGTGCCCGAGTCCGAGCGCGCCCGCACCACCGTGAGCCGGATCTGCGTCGCCCCGCTGCTGGTGCCCGGCTCGCTGCCGGTGCAGCCGCTGCTGGAGCGGCTGCGCAGCGAGCAGCCGATGGCCGTGGTCGTCGACGAGTACGGCGGCACCGCCGGGGTCGTCACCCTGGAGGACATCGTCGAGGAGCTCGTCGGCGAGGTCCGCGACGAGCACGAC
The DNA here is from genome assembly GCF_055579465.1 of Streptomyces sp. NPDC032745. Taxonomy (NCBI): domain Bacteria; kingdom Bacillati; phylum Actinomycetota; class Actinomycetes; order Kitasatosporales; family Streptomycetaceae; genus Streptomyces; species Streptomyces sp. NPDC032745. The sequence continues at coordinate 74,443 of NZ_JBVING010000020.1, forward strand.
CTCGCCGAGGACGAAGGCCCCGAACTGGCCGCCGTGCCCGCCGAGGACGGCCGCCCCTCCTGGGAGGCCGACGGCAGCTGCCGCGTGCAGACCCTGCGCCGGATAGGCCTGGAGGTGCCCGAAGGCCCGTACGAGACCGTCGCCGGTCTCGTCGCCGACCTGCTCGGCCGGATCCCCGCCCCCGGGGACCGCGCCGAACTGCCCGGCTGGAGGCTGTCCGTCCGCCAGGTCGGCCGCAACCGCGCCGAACGCGTCCGGCTGGTCCGGCTGGGAACCGTCCCCGCCGCCCACGGGACCGGCCCCGAGGCTGCCCGCGCCACCGTCCGGATCGACGCGGAGGACTCCGTACGCACCGGGCCCGGCCGGCAGGCCTCCCCGGACGCGCGGTCGCCGCAGCCGGCCCAGCCGGCGCAGCTGGAAGGCGCCGGCCGATGAACGCCCTCCAACTGCTCTTCGCCCTGCTCCTGGTCCTGGCCAATGGTTTCTTCGTCGGCGCCGAGTTCGCGCTCGTCTCCGTACGGCGCAGCCAGATCGAGCCGCTGGCCAAGGAGTCCAAGCGGGCCCGCCAGGTGCTGTACGGCCTGGAGAACCTGCCGCGGATGATGGCGGCCGCCCAGTTCGGCATCACCGTCTGCTCCCTGACCCTCGGCGCGGTCGCCGAACCGACGATGGCCCGCCTGCTGGAGCCGCTCTTCCACGCGGCGCACATCCCGCAGGGCGTGGTCCACCCGCTCGGCTACGCGGTGGCGCTCGCCGCCGTCGTCTTCCTGCACCTGGTCATCGGCGAGATGGTGCCCAAGAACCTCGCCATGGCCGCGCCCGAGAAGACCGCCCTCTGGTTCAGCCCGGGCCTGGTGGCCTTCGCCCGGCTGTGCGGCCCCGTCACCAGTGCGCTGGGCTCCTGCGCACACCTGGTGCTCCGTCTCTTCAAGGTGGAGCCCAAGGACGAGGTCGAGGCCGTCTACACCAGCGCCCAGCTCGGCCGGCTCGTCGAGGACTCCCGGCAGGCCGGGCTCCTGGAGCCGGGCGAGCAGGAGCGCCTGGAGGACGCCCTGGAACTGGGCAGCCGCCCGGTCACCGACGTCCTGCTCTCCCGGGAGCGGCTCGTCACGGTCGGCCCCTCGGCGACCCCGCGGCAGATCGAGCAGCTGACGGTCCGCACCGGCTACTCCCGCTTCCCCGTCCGCTCCGAGAACGGCGCCTTCATGGGCTACCTGCACGTCAAGGACGTGCTGGACGTCGAGGACCGGGAGCGGGCCGTACCCCAGCGGGTCTGGCGCCGCATGCCCACGCTGTCCGCCACCCTCCCGCTGGACGACGCGCTCAGCGTCATGCGCCGGGACGCCACCCATCTGGCCCAGGTCGCCGACCCGGCCGGGCGGGTGCTCGGCCTGGTCGCCCTGGAGGACGTGCTGGAGATGCTCGTGGGCGAGGTACGCGACCCCGCGCACCGCATCCCGGCCCGCCGGCCCGGCCCCCGCGAAACCAGCCCCGCCGGCGTCTGAGGCGTCGGGGTGCCGGGGCTCCGGCCCCCCGGCACCCCGCTACAGCGGCGGCGGCTCCGGGCGGTCGCGGTCCTGCGGGCCCCGGCCCGACAGGACCTCCCCGTAGGCCTGCATCAGATCGGGCAGCCGCAGCGTCGACAGGTCGTCCCGGGAGGGCTCGCCGGGGAACCCCGCCAGCCGCAGATCCCGGTACGCGCAGCTCTTCTCGTACAGGGTGCGCAGGAAGCGGCCGTTGCCCAGCTCGTCGATCCAGCCCTGCTCCACCACGTGCCCGCTGATGCTGCGCAGCTCCTCCAGAGCCTCCTCGTCCCAGCAGTCCCCGTTCGCGTCCGCCAGCACCCCGCCGATCGCGGTCAGCTCCAGCGGCCGGTAGCTGGGGAAGTCCACCCGGGTGGTGAACCGCGAGGACAGCCCGGGATTGGCGGCCAGCAGCCGGTCCATCCCCGCCGGGTAGCCGGCCAGGATCACCACCAGGTGGTCCCGGTTGTCCTCGGCCCGCTTCAGCAGCACCTGCAGGGCCTCGTCCCCGTACGCGTCGCCCTTGCTGTAGCCGGTGTTGGAGAGGCTGTACGCCTCGTCCACGAACAGCACCCCGCCGATCGCGGAATCGATCAGCTCGTTGGCCTTCACGGCGGTCTGCCCGAGGAACTCTCCCACCAGATCGGCCCGTTGGGCCTCCACGAGATGGTCCCCGCCCAGCAGCCCGAGTGCGTAGAAGACCCGGCCAAGGATCCGCGCCACGGTCGTCTTGCCCGTGCCCGAGGGCCCGGAGAACACGAAATGCCGCTTCGGAGGCTGCACCGGCAGGCCCTGCCCGGCCCGCAGCCGGGCCATGTGCAGCTGCGCCGAGAGCGCCTTCACCTGCCGCTTCACCGGCTCCAGGCCCACCATCCGCTCCAGCTCCGCGAGCGCCTCCGCGAGCAGCGCCGGATCGGCCGGGCCGGCCGGCAGCCCCCCGGGCGCGGTCTGCGGCGGAACCGCCACCTTGCGGCGGACGCCTTCCGCCCGGCCCGTACCCGGAGCCCCGAACCGCGGATCCGGCTCCGGCGCGATCAGCGGGTCCGGCTCCACCTGCCCGTCCGCCGCGATGTCCTGGACGGGGCCGCCGCCGAGGGCCACCGCCGCGAAATCCCCGCCGACCGGCGAGAGATCGTGCCCGGCGTACCCCTCGTAGCCGGACGCGGCGTACCCGGCGTATCCGTCGGCCCCGTCGACGTAGTCGCTGTCCTCGATCGCCGTCAGCCGGGCCGCCGTGTCCATGAACGCCGGGTCCACCCGGTGCACCGCCCGGTACAGCGGCAGCGCCGCCGCGCTGCGCCCGGTCCCCTCGTGCGCCCGCGCCAGCCAGTACCGCAGCTCCTTGCGCTGCGGCTGCTCGCTGCGGCAGCGCATCAGCGCCGCCGACAGCATCGGCTCGGCCTGCCCGTACATCTCGAGGCGGACCCTGGCCATCCCGCCGAACAGACCCGCCTCGATCCCCAGCAGCGGATCGTCCACCAGCGGCTCGGTGTGCCGTACCAGCTGCTCCCAGTCCTTGACCAGGTAGGCCCGGCAGGCGTGCAGGAACCGCACCTGCGCGTCGGTGTCCACCGGTGGCAGCGCGGCCAGCGCCTGGTCCAGCTCGGGGACGTGCCGGCCGTCCAGCCAGTGCGAGGCGTGGGCCAGCAGCAGGTCACGCCGGCTCTCCAGTACGGGCTGCACCCACCAGCCGAGCCAGTACCAGGAGTTCAGCGTCCGCCGGTGGCGGGCCCGCTGTTCGCCGAAGCGGTCGCGGTGGGCGTACATGCGCAATAAGGCGTTCGTGGTGTCCACCCGGAGCGCGTGCAGGCCCAGCCATGCGTCGGCCATCGAGGGATCCAGTCGTACGGCCGCCCGGAACTCCTCCTCGGCCTGCGGATAGGCGCCCATCGTGCAGGCGTCCACCCCGCGCAGCCAGGCGAGTTCGGCCGGGGCGTGCGTGCCCGGCGTGCCGAAATCCATCACATCCCCCACAAGCCTGCCCCCGTGGTGCACAGCAACCCCCGCGTCGCGCCCGCGAGTTGTCCACTGCGCCGATGAAATCAGGGATGCATCGTACCTGCGGCTACGCACCATACGTAGGGTGCGGCGGGCACCGGTCGGCCGGGTTCCGGGGGCGCGCAAGGTGACTCAGGGTGAAGATTTCGGGGAGGTCGGGCCCCTGCGGCGCCGGTGCGAAGCCGGGCGGGGGCAGAACGAAGCCCCCGATCACGGGGGAACAATCGGGGGCTTCGCGTCCGCTGCGGCCTGGAAAGACCGCGCATTCAGAACGTAAGGCCGGTGCGGGGCCCAGGTCAAGCAAGTCGGTGCAGGCCCGCGCAAGTGGTTTTCCGGAGCGGCTCAGGCCCGGGGGAGTCCGTCACCTTCGGTGACGGAAGTGGCCCTTCCGGCTGTCGCATCCGTCCCGGAAGACCACTCGTATCCCGTACCGCTCTGGTGTACCAAAGTGTCGGCGAAGGGGCGCGAAGGATCATCCGCGAAGTGCGCGAGCTCCGCGCGCTCCCATCCGTCCCAGAAGTCGGAAAGTTCACGCCCGTCCCGATTTCGCCCGCGCCCCCAGGACTGCGCGCGCGGTGTCTCCATCCACAGCAGCCGCGCCAGATGCGGGCGCAGCGACCGCCGCCCGGCACCGACCCCCTCGATCAGCAGCACCGGCACCGGCTCCAGCACCCGCTCCGGGCCGAACCGCCGCTCCACCCAGTCGTACGGGGCCCAGCGGGCCGCCCGCCCGGCGGCCAGCGGCTCCAGCACCTGCGCGCGCAGCCGCTGCGTCCAGCCGAACAGCTCCTCGTGGGTGGCCACGTCGTCCAGGTGCAGCACCGGCGCCCCGCCCAGCGCCTCGGCGAGCCGCGCGGCGAACGTGCTCTTCCCGGACCCGGCGTGCCCGTCGATCCCGATCAGCCGCACCGGGCCGAGGGAGGGGGGCAGGGCGGCGAGTTCGCGCGCGAGTGACTGAAGTGACGCTTGAGGCTCCACCCGGCCAGCGTATGGCCCCGGGGGCGGGCAATCCCCGCCGGGCCCCGGCCGCCCCCGCCCGCGGCCCACGGGCCGTCGCCCCGCGTCACCCCCGACACGGAGCCCGGCTTCGCCGCCCGGCGGGCGGGAACTGGAAGGGTGGAGGAGCCGATCCACCGCACCGACCCCTGGGGGCCACGCCGATGACCGCACCCACACCGCGCAGGGCCCTGCTGGCCCTCGCCCTCGCCGCGGCCGCCGCAGCCACCGTCCCCGGCGGCAGGGCTTCGGCGGCCGGAGCCCACGCAGGCGGCGGCCCGCAGCCCGAAACCGGAGCCGCCGACGGCACGCCGGCCGAAGCGGCGTCCGCCGAAGCCGCCGCGGGCGGGACGGTCGACAACCGGTTCTGGTACTCGTACGCCCACTGGCTGGCCGGCACCCACCGGGGCACCGCCGCGCTCGCCGGCGACCGGCCCGGCCTGGTGATCGAGGCCCCGGCCGGCCGCACCGAGTACACCGACCCGCACACCGGGAAGAAGGGCACCTGGGAGTACGCCGCCTGGACCTCCCCGGTGCACCGCTCCGCCGTGCCCGGCACCGAGACCATCGCCTCCTGGAACGCCCACACCCCGGCCGGCACCTGGATCCAGATCGAACTGCGCGCCACCTACGGCACCGGCGCCACCACCCCCTGGTACGTACTGGGCCGCTGGGCCTCCGGCGACGGCGACATCCGGCGCACCTCCGTGGACGGCCAGACCGACGGCACCTCCACCGTGTGGACCGACACCCTGGCCGTCGACGCCCCCGCGCGGGCGAACGGCGTACGCATCACGGACTGGCAGCTGCGCCTGACCCTCCACCGCAAGCCGGGCACCGCCCAGGGCCCGACGGTATGGCTGGCCGGGGCCATGGTCTCCGACGTCCCGGACCGGTTCACCGTCCCCGCCTCCGCCCCCTCGGGCGCGGCCCACGAGCTGAAGGTCCCGCGCTACTCGCAGGAGATCCACACCGGCCAGTACCCCCAGTACGACAACGGCGGCGAGGCCTGGTGCAGCCCCACCTCCTCCCAGATGGTCGTCGAGTACTGGGGCCGCAAGCCCGCGGCGCAGGACCTGGCGTGGGTCGATTCCCGCTACGCCGACCCGCAGGTCTGCCACGCGGCCCGCTCCACCTACGACAGCGCCTACAAGGGCTGCGGCAACTGGCCCTTCAACGCCGCGTACGCCGCCACCTACAGCGGGCTCGCCGGGGTCGTCACCCGGCTGCGCTCCCTCGCCGACCTGGAGGTCCTGGTCCGGTCGGGCATCCCGGCGATCACCTCGCAGTCCTTCCGCACCGAGGAGCTCACGGGCGCGGGCTACGGCACCGCCGGCCACCTGATGACCGTCATCGGTTTCACCGCGACCGGGGACGTGGTCGCCAACGACCCGAACTCGCGCGACAACACGGCCGTCCGCCGGGTCTACAAGCGGCGCGAATGGGAGAACGCGTGGCTGCGGACCAAGCGGTACAACACCGCCGGCAAGACCGTCACCGGCTCCGGAGGCATCTGTTACCTGTACGCCCCGGCCCGCCCGAGCCTCGCCCAGATCGCGGCCCTGCGGGCGGTGGGAGTGCTGTGATCCGGGCGTCGGAACTTCCCGTTGACCCCGGGCGCAGATAAGCGGAACATAAGGTCGTAAAGGGCATATAAAGGCTTCTACAGGAGGCGGCCCGCCATGACCACCCACAGCATCGAACACCACCCCGACCTCGCCGAGATGCGCTCGCGGTTCGAGCGGGTCACCAGCACCCCCGCCGCGCAGTCCGTGGAGGCACTGGCCCTCATCACGGGCCTGTACCTGGCGGCCTCGCCGTGGATCGCCGGGTTCAGCGGCCTCAGCTCGCTGGCGATCAACAACCTGATCGCCGGCCTGGCGTACTGCCTGTGCATGAGCGGACTCGGCTCCGCTTATGAACGCACCCACGCGATGGCCTGGACGGCGGTCGCCATCGGAGCCTGGACGATCGTGGCTCCGTGGGTCATCGCCGGCGATGTCAGCACGACCCGCACCGTGGTCAGCAACGTGATCACCGGCGGCGTCGCCCTGTGCCTCGCCCTGGCCATGGCGGGTATGGCGGGCCGCAACCGCACCGCCTCCGGCTGACCTCCGTACGCACCGGGCCCCGACCGCAAGCCGGCCGGGGCCCGGTGGCGTGCCGGGACGTGATGCGCGCCACGAGTGACGAGCGTCTCTACCGCGAAAGCCGCAAACGCTGTCACATTGGACGGCATGACCGCATACAGCTCCGCCCTCGCCTCCCGCGCCCGGAACCTCGTCCGCACCGGCGGCCCGAAGGACGACTCCAAGTGGCTGGAGCACGTGCTCGGCTGGACGCTGGTGGTCGTCGTCGCCATGTTCGTCACCCAGCTCGGCTGGCTCTGACCCGAGGCCCTCTCGTTACGAGGCCTCCAGCCGCAGCCCGTCGCTGACGATCACGTCCGAGGTGACCAGCGCCTGTTCCGCACTGACCCGGGTCATGAAGACGAACGGCGGGATCACTGGGGGAGCGGGCAGCCCGTCCGGGCTGAACGTGACGCACAGCAGCCCTTCGATGCAGCCGCTGAACTTCGTCAGGTACAAGGTCACATTGCCCCGCAGATCAAGGGACGTGGCGGCCAGCCCGTACTCCTCGCGGCCGTCGCGGGTGCGCAGCCGGTAGTCGGCCCCTGGGGCGAGGCCGCAGCCCTGGCGGGCGGGGCTCCGGTCACCAGCGCCGCTGCCAGCAGCACCGGCAGTACGGCGGCCAGGGTGCGCGGACCGGCGCCGCCCGGCCTCTGCGCGTACGCGCCCTCCTGGTGTGAACTCCCCTCGTACGAACTCTCCTCGTCCGCCGCCTCGTCGGGCAGCGGCGTCCACCCGAAGGCCAGAGCGCTCCCGGCGATCCCGAGCAGCATGCCGACGAGGAACCCGCCCAGGTTGGTCGCCACGAAGGACAGCACCGACAGCAGCAGGGCGTGCACGGAGACGTAGGCCCGGGCCTGCGGCAGGAACCACAGGAACACGCCCGCCGAGGAGCACCAGCAGCCCGCCCCAGAACGGCCGGGTCCGGCGCCAGGCGCGCAGCCGGCGCCACTGCCGGGCCGTCGGCAGCCGCAGTCGAGGGCTCAGAAGCACTGCTCGCCGTCCAGGCCGACGCTCACCCGCATGCCCTTGAGGCGGAAGTTCCCCCCGGTTGCGGACCAGGCGTGCGATTTCACGCCGACGACCTCGATGTTCCCGGCCTGCAGACCGAACTTCCCCGGCTCCCCCTTGACCCCGTCCACCTGGTCGAGGGTCGAGGCGTCCCGGCCGATCTGCGCCGTGCCGAAGGTGGCGGCGCCGTCGAGGTCCTCGCCGTCGATGACCAGGCTGCTCGCCGTGACCGCCCCGGCCGGGCCGCCGGCGGTGAGTTTGAAGACCACCTTGCCCACCGGGGTGTCCACCTCGGCGGACTGGCGGATGTCGGTGAGCGTGGCCTCCCCGATGCCCAGCAGTGCGACCGGATGGCCCTTGCCGTCGACGGAGCGGTCCGTCTGTACGTACGAGGCCAGGCCCTTGCTGCTCAACTTGGAGGAGGAGACCTGGAAGCCGGTGCCCGAGACGGCGAACGACGCGGCGAGCGCGCCCTGCGCCACGACCGCGGCCATCGCCCCGACCGCGACCACCGCGGGCAGGGCGACGGCGGCCGACTTCCTCCAGCAGACCCGGCCTTCACGTCTGCCGGTCGTGTCGTGGTCCGTCGCCCTGTCCGCGTCCTGGTCCGTGCCCCTGTCCGTGCCCCCGTCCGTGCCCCTGTCCGTGCTCATGGAATTGCCTCCCGTGCGTCGTCCGGTGCGCAGGGAAGTGCATGAGACAGGTCTGCCATACTGCGGGCATCCTGTGGCAGTTCGAGGCTAGGGCCGAATTTGAATATTAGTCAACAGCGTGGTGCGACCGGGCGTTCGCAGGTCCGCAGAGCCGAACTCATAGCAACCGGACGCAAGTTGTTCGCCGATACCTCGTACGACGTGCTCTCCATGGACGACATCGCCAAACAGGCGGGCGTTGCCAAGGGGTTGATCTACTACTACTTCAAGAGCAAGCGGGGCTACTACCTCGCCATCGTCGAGGACTCGGTCGCCGAGCTCGTCGCCCGCGCCGCCGGGGAGCCGGACCTGCCCAAGGTCGAGCGGGTGCGCCGCACCATCGACGGCTACCTGCACTACGCCGAACACCATCAGGCCGCCTACCGGACCATCGTCACCGGGGGCGTCGGCTCCGATGCCGAGGTGCTGGCCATCCGCGACGCGGTCCGCGAGGAGCTGGTGGCCACCATCGCCGAAGGCGCGTACGGGCGCCGCACCATCCCGCCGATCGCCCGGCTCGCGCTCGTGGGGTGGCTGTCCGCGGTCGAGGGGACCACCCTGGAGTGGATCGGAGCCCTGACCGCCCCTGCGGACGCCTCCGACAACGCTGTCACCTCCGATGCGGATGCGGATGCGGATGCGGATGCGAATGACGAGGCGGACCCCGGCGCCGAGGCCGACACTGAGGCCGAAGCGGAACCCGATGCGGAATCCGGCACCGAGGCCGCGTCGCGGCAGCCCGACCGGGCCCGGCTCGGAGCCCTGCTCGTGCGCCAGCTGCGTGCGACGCTGACGGTGATCGGGGAATTCGTCCCGGAGTGTCCGCCGCCACCCCTTCCCGAAGAGGCGTTCGAGAAAGCCGATGATCTTGCCCCGGTGACGGGACGCTCCTGATCGGGCATACTCAAGCCGCCGCAGCCACTGAACTGCCCCTTCCGTGATCCGGGAGGGCAGTATCGGCTGTGAGAGCACCGAGACCCGGCGGCGCGTCCCACACCTCACGCGTCGCCGCCGTGCCCGACGAGGGAGGAGAGCGCCGCCATGACTGACCGCGCCCCGCAGCCGGTGGACCGACAGCTGCCCACCGAGGAGTCCCGGGACCTCCTCGCGCTCGTGCGAGAGATCGCCCAGCGCGAGATCCGCCCCGTGGCTGCCGAAGAGGAGGACGCCGGGCAGTTCCCGCGTGCGATCTTCACCCTGTTGTCGGAGGCCGGCCTGCTCGGTCTCCCGTACGCGGGTGAGTACGGCGGCGGCGAGCAGCCGTACGAGGTCTACCTCCAGGTCCTGGAGGAGCTCGCGGCGGCCCGCCTGACCGTCGGGCTGGGCGTCAGCGTGCACTCGCTGTCCTGCCACGGCCTGGCCGGATACGGCACCGAGGAGCAGCAGAAGGCCCACCTGCCGGCCATGCTCGGCGGCGGCCTGCTCGGCGCGTACTGCCTGTCGGAGCCCGCCTCGGGCTCCGACGCCGCCTCGCTGACCACCAAGGCCGTACGCGACGGCGAAGACTGGATCATCACCGGCACCAAGGCCTGGATCACCCACGGCGGGGTCGCCGACTTCTACACCGTCCTCGCACGCACCGGCGGCGAGGGCCCCAAGGGCATCACCGCCTTCCTGGTGCCGGGCGACGCGGAGGGCCTGACGGCCGCCGTCCCCGAGAAGAAGATGGGCATGAAGGGCTCGCCCACCGCCCAGCTGCACTTCGACGGGGTCCGCGTCCCGGACACCCGCCGTATCGGCGAGGAGGGCCAGGGCTTCACCATCGCGCTGGCCGCCCTGGACGCGGGCCGTCTGGGCATCGCCGCCTGCGCCATCGGCGTTGCGCAGGCCGCTCTGGACGAGGCCCTGGCGTACGCCCTGGACCGCAAGCAGTTCGGGCACCCCATCGCGGACTTCCAGGGCCTGCGCTTCATGCTCGCCGACATGGCGACCAAGATCGAGGCCGGCCGGGCGCTGTACCTGGCTGCTGCGCGACTGCGCGACGCGGGCAAGCCGTTCTCCCGCCAGGCGGCGATGGCCAAGCTGTTCTGCACGGACGCCGCCATGGCCGTCACCACGGACGCGGTCCAGGTCCTCGGCGGCTACGGCTACACCGCGGACTTCCCGGTGGAGCGGCTGATGCGCGAGGCGAAGGTCCTCCAGATCGTCGAGGGCACGAACCAGATCCAGCGCATGGTCATCGCCCGCCACCTGGCAGGCCCCGAGTCACGCTGACGGCGACGGGGCTGCGCCGGCTCCGGGCCGGCGCAGCCCCGCGTCACATCGTCACCCGGGTCGCTTGACCATCGAGACGTAATCGGACATCTCGCCGAAACCGCGGCGGGTGACACCGCCGAGGCTGAACGAGCCGCCCGCGCCCGGATGGGCCGTTTCGTTGAGCATGTACGTGGAGCCGGGTCCCCACTGGTTCTCTTCCTGGGCCTCCTGAGAGGTGATGGACGAGGACGAGGCGATCCCGCTGCGCACGGTCCTCTCGATATTGCGGAATCGGGTCCCCTCTCCGACCGCGGCGATCGCGTGGACCAGGGCGCGCCGCACGGCGCCTTGGTCCTGGTCGCCGTTGGCCGCGTGCCGCCACAGCGTCTGGAAGTGGCCCTGGAGGCCGGCCAGGCTGATCTGCAACTGCCTGTTGTTGGCGTCGCCCACCTCCAGGCCCCGATTGCCGTTGCTGCTGCCATAGCTGCCGCTGTAGCCGAGATTGACCGCGTTGCGGCCGAGTATCTGACCGAGGTTGTATTCCGGGTCGGTGAACTGGAAGACGGGACCGCCGCCGCCGGCGGTCGCGAAACCGCGCAGGTACAGGTTCTGCGTGGTCAGGTAGAGGCTGAGCCGGTGGCCCTCGGGCAGCGCGACGATCACCTCGATGACCTCGTTGCCGGCGTTGGTCTGCCACACGGTGTTGTCGCCGTGGCCCCGCAGGATGGTGCCGGCCCTCTCGTGGAGCGAGCGGATGAAGCGGGTGTACGCGGCAGCGGCGTCGCGCTGGTTGCCGGTCAGGTCCCAGCCGAGCTGAACCTGCTGGATCGACGCGGGCTGGGCGGCGGGCAGGGCGGACGGTGCTTCGGTGGCGGCCTGGGAGGCGGGGGCTGTCGCGCCCAGCAGGGCGAGGCCGAGGAGAGCCGCGGGAAGGGTCTTGCGCATCGGATTCCTTCGTACGAGGGGGCGGGCGTCGGCTGCGGCCGGAACGGGTGTCGGCATCAGTTCACCGAGAAGGTGACGGACGCGTTGTCGCCACCTCCGCCCGAGGTGGTGCAGCGGTGCGGCGCGGGGACCTGGCACTGGTACTTGTTGCTGCCCGAGAAGGGGTTGTCCCAGCGGATGGCGACCGTGCCGCCGCCCGCCATCGTGTAGTTCGCGTAGCCCTCGGTTCCGGTCATGACGCCCTCCGACTCGCTCTCCCAGGAGGCGTTGGCGCCGGGGTTGATCAGCGACGGCGGAAGGTTGTTGCCGGTCCAGATGCCGTGGGACAGCCCGGCCCCGGTCCTGGCGAGCAGCGTGCCGCTGTTGTTGATCACGCGGACGACGGTGCTGCGGGCGGCCTGGGCCGTCATCTCCGTCGACGCGGCCTGGGCCGAGAACGCCGCGGGTCCGCCGGTCAGCGTGAAGTTGACGGTGGCGTTGTCGCCGCCCCCACCGGTCCGGGAACAGGCGTAGCCGGTCGGCGCCTCACAGCTGTAACTGTTCGAGCCGGCGTACGGGTTGTTCCAGTGGATGTTGATCTGCTGCCCGGTCGCCGTGACCCGGTAGGTGGTGTAGCCCTCCGTCCCGGTGAGCATGCCGCACGAGCGGCTGCCCCAGGAGGTGGTGATGCCCTTGGCGATGTAGTCCGGCGGCAAGGCGTCGTTGTTCCAGCACCCGTGCGGCAGGGAGGAGCTGACCCGGGTCAGCTGCTGGCTGGTGCTGTTGCTGAAAACGACGTCCGTACTGCGGGCCGAGGACGCCGCGACGGGCGACGGGCCGGCCACCGGCGCGGCCTGGGCTGCGGGGGCGAGCGCGGTGGCACCCGCCGCCAGCGCGGCGACGGCGGTGAGCGCGGTGGCCCACCGGGCCCGGGAACGGGTCAGCTGCATGGGGTGTTTCCCTTCGAGTCGTGAGTGGGGGCGCACAGGGGCGGATCAGTCGACGTAGAACAGCTGGTACTGGTTGTTCCAGGTGGGGTTGCACTCGTAGCGGCTGTAGAGGCCGAGCGCGACGCTCAGCGAGCCGGCCTGGATGCACTGCGAGAAGGACGGGTACGTCCCGCCCGGCTCCCGGTAACCGGCCGTGGCCGCCTGGGCGGTCGCGGCGCCGCCGACGCCGAGCAGCAAGGCCGTGCCCGCGCAGAGGGCGACGGCGAGCGAGCGGCGCCGGGTCGTGGCTGCGGTGCCTGATCTCATGGGGATTCCTTTCGGGCATGCCTCATCACGCCGCGGCGGCGCCGGGCTCATCGAGGAGGAAGCAGGGGGAGAAGAAGGAGAAGAAGGAGAAGAAGAGAAGGAGACTGGGTCGGGCCCACATCCGCCCAACCGGCGGCGGATGGTGTCCGCCGCCCCCGCACCCGGTCTCCCGGATGGTTCAGTTCAGCGGCTTGCCGGGGCACACGGAGCTGCCCCACGCCGTGGTCACGGGGCAGGGCTTGTCGCCGTGGTGACCGCCGCCTCCGCCTCCGTGTCCGTTGCCGCGTCCGTCGTCGGCTGCGCCGGCGAGTGCGAAGCCCGCAGTGACCCGGGTGCCGGAGCCGGCCGGGCCGCCGGCGGTGTCGGTGCCGTGGCCGGAGACGGCGGCGCCGCCCCACAGACAGGCCCCGACGGCCAGTCCCGCAGTCAGGCGCAGGGTTTTGACGAGCACGGCAACTCCTCTGTCAGGCAAGGGCATTGGGACACGGAAACAGGCGCCGGTTCCGCCGGTGCCGCTGGTTCCGCTGGTTCCGCCGGTTACGAGGACGACTCTGCCAGGGCCCGCTGGCACCCGGAGGGCCTGGAAGGGATCATGTGGATGCCATGCACGTTTAGGAGGCAAGCGGTGGAAATGGGCGCGGATGCAGGAACAGGCGTACCCCGACTCGATGAACCGGCGACGCTGCTGTACCGGTGGGCCCTCGTCCACGGCCGGCTCACACCCACGGCGCTGCCACGCGCCGCGGCGGAGACCGGCCTGAGCGAGCAGGCCTGCAGAGGGGCGATCGCGCAACTCGCCGAGGTGTACCTGTTCCAGCCGCTGCCCGGAGGCGACGGGGGAGAAGGGGACGCCGGCGCGGGCTGGCGGGCCGTGAGCCCGCAGTCGGCCGGTGCGCAGGTCCTCGCCGAGAAGGAGACCGAACTGCGGGCCCACGAGGCGGCCTTACGGGAGCAGCGGGAACAACTCCAGCGGCAGCGCGACGGATTCAGCGCCCTCGTTCCCGTCTACCTCCAGGCCCGCCGGGACACCTTCCCCGAGGGGACCATCGACCACCTCCCGGACCAGTTCGCGGTCCGCGCGCTGCTCACCGAGGTCATCGACACCTGCCGCAGCGAGGTCCTGGTCTCCAAGCACGGCGGCTCGTTCCCACCGGCCGCGCTGCGCGAGGCGCTGCCCCGCGACCTGGCCCTGCTCGCCCGCGGGGTCCGGATGCGCAGCCTCTACCAGCACGCCACCCGCTTCGACCAGGCGACCCGGATACACGCCGAACAGCTCATCGGTGCCGGCGCGGAGATCCGTACGCTGCCCGAGGTGCTCCCGCAGATGATCCTGGTCGACGGCCAGCTCGCCCTGCTGCCGGCCCGGTCCGGTGGTGCGCTCGTCATCCGGGAGCCGGACCTGATCGGTTATCTGCTGGACGTCTTCCAGCGGGACTGGGCGAACGCCACCCCCTTCGCGACCGGCCCACAGGCGGCCCACGGCGTATCGGAGGCAATGAAACGGAGCATCCTGGTGCTGCTCGCCAAGGGGCTCAAGGACGAGTCCATCGCCCGGCGGCTGGGCGTTTCCCTGCGGACCTGCCGCCGCCACGTCTCCGAGCTCCTGGACGGCCTCGGGGCGCACAGCCGCTTCCAGGCGGGCGTGATCGCGGAACGCAACGGCCTGACCGGCCATCCGGTCGCCGCCCCGGCGGTGCCCGCGCAGGAAGCCCCGGCTCCCGCCGCACCGGCCCCGGGGCCGAACCTTCAGGAGCCCGGGGCCAAGAGCGGAACCGGGGCCGGGACCGGCCCCGGGACCGAAGTCGGAGCCGGGACCGAAGTCGGAGCCGGGACCGGGGCCGGAACCGGAGCCGGGGCCGGGGCCGGGGCCGGGGCCGGGGCCGGAACCGAAGCCGGGGCAGAGACCGAAGCCGGGGCCGGTTCCGGAACCGAAGCCGGGACCCGAGCCGGGGCCGGGAGCCCGCCGCGCTGCCCCGGCTGCGACCGCCCGCTCCCGGTCATCGCCGCCCAGCGGCAGGGCCGACCGCCGCGCTACTGCTCGGCGCCCTGCCGCTCCCGCGCCTATCGGGCCCGGCTCAAGTCCCGCCAGGCCCCGGACACCCCGTGACGTAATCTCCCACCGCGACACGAAAGTCGACGAACCGGCTGCACGGCGCGCCGGTTCAGCTGCCGTGGAGCGGGCCGGCCGGCCAGATCGGGGAGCCGGCGACCCGGGACCACTCGGGATCGCGCCGGCCCGGCAGGGTGCGGCCGTCGTCGGCCCAACGGGCCAGCAGCGCACGGTAGATCGGCGGATCGGGCTGCCGTTGCGGAACCGATTCTTCGTAGCCGGACGGCGTCGGCCGCCGTCGCCGTCCCGTTCTTGCCCCAGGCGTTTCGAGCGTGGTCATACAGCGCCAACGCGCCACCCGACCCACGGGTAATCGCCCCTGCCCTCCGGGTATCCGTTCGAGGTGTCCCCGCCGCGCCCTCCCCGAAGTGGCCAGACGTGCCGGGCTGTCAGGGAGTGACAGAAGTCTGGCCCCGGGCCCAGTATCTGACGTACCGTCATATCCGCTCGAGCCGACGCCGCGCCCCGCGGCCCCGTACCCCGCGCCACCGCCCCGCCCAGGAGGTTTGCCATGCCCGCGGACCGACCCGTACCCCTCGACGAATACCCCGTGCACCAGGCCCCGTTGTCGATGAAGCACCTCGTCAGCGGCGACCGGAACGCCTACGACCGCTGCATCTTCCACGTCTTCGACCACGCCGGCCGGGCCGTCCTCATCCTCGGCCTCGGCGTGTACCCCAACGCCGGGGTCATCGACGCCTACGCCACCCTGCGCACCGGCGACGAACTCCTCGCCGTCCGCGCCTCCGACGCCCTCACCGACGACCGCATGAACCTCTCCGTCGGCCCGCTGCGGATCATCGTCGACGAACCCCTGAAGCAGATCACCCTCCAGTGCGACGCCGACCCCGCCGACCCCGCAGGGCTCTCGTACGACATCACCTGGACCGCCGAATTCCCCGCCGTCTGGGAACCCCACCACGTCCAGCGGCGCGGCGACCGCCTCATGCTCGAAGGGCGCCGCTTCGTCCAGGCCGGGCACGTCACCGGCACCATCCGCGCCAAGGGCGAGGAGCACACCCTCACCGCCGGCGAGTGGACCGGCACCCGCGACCGCAGCTGGGGCGTGCGCCCCATACCCGGCGAGGACGGCGGCCGGGCCGCCGAGGAGTACCGGCCCGAGGGCTTCCACTGGCTCTGGATCCCGGTCCGCTTCGAGGACCGCTTCGTCATGGTCATCGCCCAGGAGGACGCCGACGGGCACCGCACCCTGAACGAGGCCGTCCAGGTCTTCCCCGAGGACAGCGGCCGCCACGACGTGCAGCTCGGCTGGCCCCAGACCGAGATCCGCTACCGCCCCGGCACCCGCCACCCCGAGAGCGCCGTCGTCCACCTCGCCGACCCGGCCCGCAAACCCCTGGAACTCGGCGTCGAGATCCTGAGCTCCTCCCCGCTCGCCGTCGGCGCCGGCTACCCGCCCGCCGCCGACTGGCAGCACGGCACCTGGCAGGGCCGCGGCTGGACCGACCGCCGCGTCTACGACCTCTCCGACCCCGCCGCCCACCCCATGGCCGCCTTCGGCGTCACCGACCACTCCGCCCGCTTCACCCTCGAAGGCCGGACCGGCTTCGGCATCTTCGAGCACGGCAGCTTCGGCCGCCACGACCCGAGCGGCTTCACCGACTACGGCTCAGTGGCCCCGTAGCAGCGCCCCGTACCAGAGCCAGCAGAAGGAAGGGGAAGTCATGGCAGCACCGGCACCACGCCCGCGCACCTCCACCCGCGAACCCGAGGAACTCGGCCGGCGCCTCGCCGCCTGGCTCGACGCCGAGCTCCCCGGCGCGAAGATCACGGGCATCTCCGTCCCCGGATCCAACGGCATGTCCAGCGAGACCCTGCTCTTCGACATAGAGCACCCCGACACCCCGGTCCGCGCCTGCGCCCTGCGCCTCGCCGCCGACCCGGCCGCCTACACCGTCTTCCCCACGTACGACATGCCGCGCCAGCACCGGGTGATGAGCCTGGTCGCCGCCCACACCGACCTGCCCGTCCCGCGCGTGCTGTGGCTGGAGCAGGACCCAGGGCCCCTGGGCGCGCCCTTCTTCGTCATGGCCCGCGCCGAGGGCCGGGTCCCGCCCGACGTCATGCCCTACACGTACGAGGGAAACTGGCTGCACGCCGCGAGCGACCCCGAGCGCGCCGTACTCCAGGAGGCGAGCATCTCGCTGCTGGCCCGGCTGCACGACCAGTTCCCCGCCGAGAAGGCCGAGTTCCTCCTCCCCGAGGGCACGGGCAGCCCGCTGCGCCGCCACGTCGACGCCCAACGCGCCTACTACGCCTGGGTGGTCGACGGACTCGCGCCGTCCCCGCTGCTGGAGCGGGCCTTCGGCCGGCTGGAAGAGCTCTGGCCCGCGGACGAGGGCCCCGCCGTCCTCAACTGGGGCGACGCCCGCATCGGCAACGTCGTCTACGAGCCCGCCGGGTTCCGGCCGGTGGCCGTCCTGGACTGGGAGATGGCCGCGTACGCCCCGCGCGAGGTCGACCTCGGCTGGACCGTCTACCTGCACCGCTTCTTCCAGGACCTGACCGTCGGCTTCGGCCAGAGCGGCCTGCCGGACTTCCTGCGCCGCGCCGACCTGGAGCACCGGTACGCCGAACTCACCGGGCACACCCCACGGGACATGGAGTTCCACACCCTGTACGCCGCCCTGCGGCACGGGATCGTGATGCTGCGGATCGCCTACCGGCAGGCGTACTTCGGGGAGGTCGAGGTCCCGGCGGACCCGGACGGCCTGATCCTGCACCACGCCAGCCTCGAAGCGATGGTGCAGGGCACGTACTGGTAGACCCGGACCCGGTGGACCCGGTGGATCCGGCCGGGAAAGTCCTCAGGCCGCCTGCGCGTGCTGCCGCATCTGCGGCAGCAGCGTCGGCGCCGGCATCCGCACGGGACGCGAACCGGGACCGCCGACGTGCGAGAAGGGCTGCGTCCGCCAGTCCAGGCCCTGCGGCAGGTCCAGCAGCACGACCTCGAGCTCCTGGGGCTCCTCGAGGCCCATGCCCACGGTCGGCAGCGCCTCGGACGCCGGGCGGCCCGTGCCCGCGCACACCGTGAGCCCGAAGGGGTTCCACGGGGTCAGGCAGAGCGCGTGCTCCGGCAGGTACTCCTCGTCCGCGACGAGGGCGATCGACTGGCCGCAGTCGGGGCAGATCGCGTGGTGGATCTCGAACCCGTCGACGTCTTCGAGGTACTCACCGTCGTCCGCGTACTCGGTTTCGTTGAGTTCCACGGGCTCCGGTTCGGTGCGACCGGCGCGCTTGGTGTTCAGCATGGTTGTACTCCCCCTTGGGTGGGCCGGGCGGGCAGGTTCTACGGCCTCGGCCACACGAAGCACTTCCCGCCGCGCGGCACGAGTAACCACAACATCCGGGCGTACGCCTGCATACCCTTGTGGCTTTGGTCACATGCCCGCCGCAGGTGCCACTTGTGGGCGGCCGGCACTGTGCCTGGAGCGCCCTTGGGCCTTAGGTTGAGCGGCTATGAGCGCAATGGAGGAGCTGGACCGCCAGATCGTGGATCTGCTCGTGCGGGACGGGCGGATGAGCTACACGGACCTGGGCAAGGCCACGGGACTGTCCACGTCGGCAGTCCACCAGCGAGTACGCCGTCTGGAACAGCGCGGGGTGATCCGCGGGTACGCGGCCGTCGTCGATCCCGAGGCCGTCGGACTGCCCCTGACGGCCTTCATCTCGGTGAAGCCCTTCGACCCGAGCGCGCCGGACGACATCGCGGACCGGCTGGCCGGCGTACCGGAGATCGAGGCCTGCCACAGCGTCGCGGGCGACGAGAACTACATCCTGAAGGTCCGGGTCGCGACCCCGCTGGAGCTGGAGGACCTCCTCGGCCGCCTGCGCGCCCTGGCCCACGTCTCGACCCGCACCACGGTGGTCCTCTCCACCCCGTACGAGGCCCGCCCGCCCCGCGTGTGACGCCCTTGCCCGGGTCGGCCTCCTCCTCGTGGCGGGGGCGCGGTCGAGGAGGGGCCGCGGACCCGCGAAACTGAGGGCATGACTGACCGCACCGCCAGCTCCGTCGACGCCGCCGGCGCCCCCGCATCCGAACGGACCGTCCTCCTCCGCGGGGGCGAAGTACACAGCCCCGCCGACCCCTTCGCCACCGCGATGGTCGTCGAGCGGGGACACATCGCCTGGGTCGGCTCAGAAGGCGCCGCCGACGCCTTCGCACAGGGCGTCGACGAGGTCGTCGACCTCGGCGGGGCGCTCATCACCCCCGCCTTCACCGACGCGCACGTCCACACCACCTCCGCCGGCCTCGCCCTCACCGGCCTCGACCTCACCGGCGCCGCCTCCCTCGCCGACGCCCTCCGCCTCGTCCGCGCGTACGCCGAACGCCGCCCCGCCGACCGGGTGCTCCTCGGCCACGGCTGGGACGCCTCCCGCTGGCCCGAGCGCCGCGCGCCCCGCCGCGAGGAGCTCGACGAGGCCGCGGGCGGCCGCCCCCTCTACCTCAGCCGCATCGACGTGCACTCGGCCGTGGTCACCACCGCCCTGCTGGACCTCGTACCGGCCGTCTCCGTCCGCGGCGACGAGCCGCTGACCCGCGACGACCACCACGCCGTCCGCAGGGCCGCGCTCGCCGCCGTCACCCCCGCCCAGCGCGCCGAGGCCCAGCGGGCCGCCCTCGACCGGGCCGCCTCCCTCGGCATCGGTTCCGTCCACGAGTGCGGCGGCCCCGACATCTCTTCCGCCGAGGACTTCGCGGACCTCCTCAACCTCGCCCGCGAAAGGCCCGGACCGCGCGTCTTCGGGTACTGGGCGGACCGGGACCTCGAACAGGCCAAGGCGCTCGGCGCCATCGGCGCCGCCGGTGACCTCTTCGTGGACGGAGCCCTCGGCTCCCACACCGCCTGCCTGCACGCGCCGTACACCGACGCCGACCACACCGGCACCGGCTACCTCGACGCCGCCGAGGTCGCCGAGCACGTCGCCGCCTGCACCGAGGCGGGCCTCCAGGCCGGTTTCCACGCCATCGGCGACGCCGCCCTCACCGCCGTCGTCGAGGGCGTGCGCGCCGCCGCCGAGAAGGTCGGCCTCGCCCGCATCCGCGCCGCCCGGCACCGCGTCGAGCACGCCGAGATGATGACCCCCGCCACCATCGCCGCCTTCGCGGACCTCGGCCTCACCGCCTCCGTGCAGCCCGCCTTCGACGCGGCCTGGGGCGGCGAGGACGGCATGTACGCCGACCGGCTCGGCGCGGAGCGCGCCCGTACGCTCAACCCCTTCGCCGCCCTGCTCAAGGCCGGCGTGCCCCTCGCCTTCGGCTCCGACGCCCCCGTCACCCCGTTCGACCCGTGGGGCACCGTCCGGGCGGCCGCCTTCCACCGCACCCCCGAGCACCGGATCTCCGTACGGGCGGCCTTCACGGCCCACACCCGGGGCGGCTGGCGGGCCCTGGGCCGCGACGGCGCGGGCGTGCTGGTGCCCGGCGCCCCCGCCGACTACGCGCTCTGGGAGACCGCCGAACTGGTCGTCCAGGCCCCCGACGACCGGGTCGCCCGCTGGTCCACGGACCCCCGTTCCGGGACCCCCGGACTGCCCGACCTGACCCCCGGCCGCGAACTGCCGGTGTGCCTCGCCACCGTCGTCGGCGGGCGGGAGGTATTCGTACGGCCACAGGGGTGATCCGGTCGGCCTCGGTTCGGTACGGGCGCTCGGACCCGGATAGGTTCGGCCGGGTCCACCACCGGACGTCCGTACCGGGCGGATCCGTCTGCTCAGCGCGCCCGCGCCTCGGGGGCGAGGGAAGGTTTCGCCGGGATGGGGGTCCCCCCTGCTCCGATGGAGCTCGGGGGAGGGTGGCCCCGTGTCGGGGCCCTGCGGTCCAGTAGACAACGGTCACGGCGACCCGCAGCCAGCGGGAGCCTGACCGGCCCGAAGGACCGCGGGCCCCGACCACTGTTCTAAAGTCATCCTCTGTGACAGGACGTACAAGAACACGAAGGCGGACTCAGTGAGCGACGGCGGACAGCGAGGCCACGGACCGCTCGGCACGGCCTTGGTGATCATTCCGACCTTCAACGAGGCGGAGAACATCGGGCCGATCGTCGCCCGCGTGCGCGCGGCGGTGCCCGAGGCGCACATCCTGGTCGCGGACGACAACAGCCCCGACGGCACCGGCAAGCTCGCCGACGAGCTGGCGGCCGGCGACGACCACGTGCACGTCCTGCACCGCAGGGGCAAGGAGGGCCTCGGCGCCGCCTACCTCGCGGGCTTCGCCTGGGGCCTGGAGCGCGATTACGGCGTGCTCGTCGAGATGGACGCCGACGGCTCCCACCAGCCGGAGGAGCTGCCGCGGCTGCTCACCGCGCTGGCCGGGGCCGACCTGGTCCTGGGCTCGCGCTGGGTGCCGGGTGGCCGGGTGGTCAACTGGCCCAAGAGCCGCGAGTTCCTCTCCCGCGGCGGTTCGACGTACTCCCGGCTGATGCTGGACGTCCCGATCCGCGACGTGACGGGCGGCTACCGCGCCTTCCGCCGCGAGACCCTGGAGGGGCTGGGTCTGGAGGAGGTGGCCTCCGCGGGCTACTGCTTCCAGGTCGACCTGGCCCGCCGGGCCGTGCGCCAGGGCTTCCGCGTCGTCGAGGTGCCCATCACCTTCGTCGAGCGCGAGTTCGGCGACAGCAAGATGAGCAGGGACATCGTGGTGGAGGCCCTCTGGCGGGTCACCCAGTGGGGGCTCAAGGCCCACGCGGCGAAGCTGACCGGCCAGGACAAGCCCAAGGGCTCGGACAAGGGCGGGAACCACGCCTGACGGATACCCGCCCTCCCCCAAGGGCTGTCCCGTAATCCCCGGCGGGCGCACGACGCCGGCTGCGGCACCTCGCCGCGTTGTCGGAACGCCCGGATACACCCGGTTTGAGGACGCTCCTCCGCCTTGCGATGCACCGCATCCGACGCCGCGCGCTGATCCACCGGGGATCACGGGACAGCCCTTAGGGGCTGTCCGGTACCTGCGGCTGAGGTCGCTTTTACGCCGCCCCAGGCACACTGGGTGGTATGACCACCGGCGTTCCCCTTTCGACGGCCCCCCGGCGGCGCTCGCGCGCCCGCACGTTCCTCCCCCTGGCGGTCGCCGCCTGGCTGATCCTGGAGATCTGGCTGCTCAGCCTGGTCGCCGGCGCGGCCGGCGGGCTGACCGTCGCCGCGCTGCTCGTGGGCGGAATCGTGCTCGGCGTCGTGGTCATCAAGCGGGCCGGGCGGCGCGCCTTCAAGAACCTGACGAACACCTTCCAGCAGGCTCAGCAGGGGCAGCAGCCGACCCCGCAGCAGCCGGGCAGTGGCAACGGCCTCACCATGCTGGCCGGCCTGCTCCTGATCCTGCCGGGCCTGATCTCCGACGTGGCGGGCCTGCTCTTGCTGCTTCCGCCCGTCCGGGCGTGGACCGGCCGCCGGGTAGCCGGCTCCCTGGAGCGCAAGATGGCCACGGCCCCGGCCGGGAGCTTCGGCGACGCCTTCCAGCAGGCCCGCATCCACTACCCCGACGGCAAGGTCGTCCAGGGCGAGGTCATCCGCGAGGACGAGCCGCAGCAGCCGGGCCCGGACGCCGGGTACCGGCCGCCGCTGGCGCCCTGAGCCCCGTACGACGGAACGAGCCGAGGGCCCCTGCCACAGTTTCGTGGCAGGGGCCCTCGGCTTTGTTCGCTTTGTTCTCCGCGTCCGGCTGTCAGGCGGACTTGCGGCTGTCCCGCGGATGCACGGCAATGTTCATGGCGCCGGAACGCAGGACGGCCAGCCTCTCGGCCAGCACCTCCTCCAGTTCCTCGCGGGTGCGCCGCTCCATGAGCATGTCCCAGTGCGTTCGCGCAGGCTTGCCCTTCTTCTCTTCGGGCCCGTCCCCGTCAACCAGGAGTGCCATGGCGCCGCACGCCTTGCACTCCCACTCCGGCGGAATCTCTGCCTCAACCGAGAACGGCATCTCAAATCGATGTCCGTTCTGGCATGCGTACTCCACCGCCTGGCGCGGGGCCAGATCGATGCCGCGGTCCGTCTCGTAGCTGGTAACCACGAGCCGCGTACCGCGGAGAGCTCGCTCACTCATGAATCGTGCCTCCCGGGCTTGTCGCCCACAGGACAGGTGTCGCTGTCGTCGTCATCCGGTCAACGTCCGGTCGGCGGTATAGATTCCCGCTCCGGGTGATGCGTCGCCCGTCGTGCCGCCCCTTGTTGTACCCACCAGTGCCCGTTTTGTCACATCTGGCAGCAGATGTCACCCAACGTCTTCAGTTCTTTAGCGCGCAGTAACGGTCCGCCTGGCAGGCCAAAGGCGTACACTACCGGCCCTTCGCTTCAACGTCGAAATCCGTTCGGAATTCGTATGAAGATCCGGGTCTGATCCGCTGCCGGAGCGTCCCCCGGATCCGCTCAGATCCTCTCGGGAACAGGATTCCCCGCCGCCTCCACCGCGCGCCGCACCGGCACCCGTGCCAGCAGCACGAAACCCAGTGCGAAGAACACCACCAACGAGATGATCGCGTCCCGGTAGCTGCCCGTGACCTGGTACGTCAGGCCGAACACCAGCGGTCCGATCCAGCTCAGCCCGCGGTCGCTCATCTCGTACGCGGAGAAGTACTCGGCCTCCTTGCCCGCCGGCACCAAGTGCGAGAAGAGCGAGCGCGACAGCGCCTGGCTGCCGCCCAGCACCAGTCCGATCATCGAGGCGAGGGCGAAGAACCACACCGGCGTCCGGGCCGGCAGGAAGTAGCCCGCCGCCAGCGTCAGCCCCCACGCCGCCAGCGAGCCGAGGATCGTCCGCTTCGCGCCGTACATCACGGCCAGCCGGCCCATGCCCAGGGCGCCCGCCACGGCAAGGACCTGCACCAGCAGCACCGCCACGATCAGCGTGGACTGCTCGAGCTCCAGCTCCTGCTTGCCGTAGATCGAGGCCTGCGAGATCACCGTCTGCACGCCGTCGTTGTAGATCAGGTACGCCAGCAGGAACGACAGCGTCAGCGGATAGCGCCGCATGTCCTTCAGCGTGGCGACGAGCTGCTTCCAGCCACTGACGGCAGGCGCCGCGCCGGGCTCCCGCACCACGGCGCGGTCCCGCAGCCGGCGCAGCGGGACTATCGCGAAGGCCCCCCACCACAGGCCCGCCGAGGCCAGGCAGATCCGAACCGCTTCGCCCTCGCTGAGCCCGAAGGAGTCGTGGCCCAGGTAGAGCACCAGGTTGACCACCAGCATCACCGAGCCCGCCGTGTAGCCGAAGGCCCAGCCCCGCGAGGACACCGCGTCCCGCTCGTCCGGCGTGGAAATCTGCGGCAGGTAGGCGTTGTAGAGCACCATCGAGACCGAGAGCGCGGCGTTCGCCACGATCAGCAGCAGCCCGCCCAGCAGGTAGCGCTCGCCGCCCAGGAAGAACATCCCGGCGGTGGCCGCCGCGCCCGTGTACGCCGCCACCGCGAGCAGCGGCTTCTTCCGGCCGGTCCGGTCGGCGACGGCCCCCACCAGCGGCATGAGCAGCAGGGCGAGGATCACCGACGCCGAGACCGAGTAGGCGAAGAAGGACCCGACCCGCACCGGGATGCCCAACGGATGCACGAACCCGGGGGTCCCCTCCGCCTTCGCGGCGGCCTCGGCCACCGAGGTCAGGTAGGGCCCGAGGAACACGGTCAGAACGCTCGCCGAGTACACCGAGACGGCGAAGTCGTAGAAGTACCAGCCCCGCTGCTCGCGCTTGCGCGCGGCCGCGCCGGCTCTGCCGTCCTCGGCCCCCGGTTCCGTTTCGTCCATGGTCTGCGCACTCATAGGTGCCCCCTCGCTGGTCCCCGTACCGCACGGGCCACCGGATCCGTGCGGCGGCCGTACGGGCTCGTCAGGCCCAGGCCCCGCGCCGGTCCAGCACCGTGCGCAAGATGTCGATCCGGTCGGTCATGATGCCATCGACTCCCAGGTCCAGGAGAGCCTCCATACGTTCCGGTTCGTTCACGGTCCAGACGTGCACCTGGAGTCCCCGCTCGTGCGCCGTGCGCACGAACCGCCGGTCGACCACGCGGATGCCCGCCTGCGTCTCCGGAACCTGCGCCGCCACCGCCCCGACCCGCAGCGCCGCCGGGATCGCGAACGAGCGCAGCCGCAGCCCGAGCACGCCGCGCACCCCGTACGAGGTCGCCAGCCGGGGACCGGCGATCTTCTGGGCGCGGGCCACCCGGCTCTCCGAGAACGAACCCACGCACACCCGGTCCCAGACGCCCGCCCGGGCGATCAGGTTGACCAGCGGGTGCAGGGCCGACTCGGACTTGATGTCGATGTTCCAGCGGGC
The DNA here is from genome assembly GCF_055579465.1 of Streptomyces sp. NPDC032745. Classification (NCBI taxonomy): domain Bacteria; kingdom Bacillati; phylum Actinomycetota; class Actinomycetes; order Kitasatosporales; family Streptomycetaceae; genus Streptomyces; species Streptomyces sp. NPDC032745. Next base: position 99,554 of record NZ_JBVING010000020.1, read on the forward strand.
GTCGGGGAACTCCTCGAGGAGCTCCTCGAACAGCGGAAGCGGCTCCGTGCCCGCCACCCGGGCCTCGCGGACCTTGCTCCAGGTCAGCTCGGCGATCCGGCCCTGCCCGTCGGTGACCCGGTCGAGGGTGGAGTCGTGGAAGGCGACGAGCTTCCCGTCGGCCGTGGCGTGCACATCGGTCTCGAAGTACCGGTAGCCCGCATCGGCGGCCCGCCGGAAGGCCGCAGCGGTGTTCTCCAGCCCGTCCGCGGCACCACCCCGGTGCGCGAAGGGGATCGGAGCCGGGTGGTCCAGATACGGATGGCGAAGGCGTACGTGCGTCACCCGCCGCAGTATGCACGGTGTCACCGGTGGGGAGGGAGCGGCCGGATGGCTGGGTGGTGAACGCCGCACCGCCCCCTGGCCCGGGTGGACCGCGGCGTGACAGGCTGTGGGGGCGGAAGCAATCCAATACGGGCCGCGCCCGGGTGCGGGCGGGGCCAATTCGATGAAGGTGGACCGGACAGCATGGCAGAGTGGACCTCGGCGGTGGGTGCCGCACAGCTCGCCCGTCTCATCACCTCCCAGCAGGAGCGGCCCGGCGTCCCCGGGGCGCGGAAGCTGCCCGCCTACCGGACCCTCGCCGACGGCATCCGGCTGCTCGTCCTCGAAGGCCGCGTCCCCGTCGCCGCCCGGCTGCCCGCCGAACGGGAGCTCGCCGTCTCCCTCTCCCTCTCCCGCACCACCGTCGCCGCCGCGTACGAGGCCCTGCGCGGGGAGGGCTTCCTGGAGTCCCGGCGCGGCGCCGGCAGCTGGACCTCCGTACCGGCCGGGAACCCGCTGCCAGCCCGGGGGCTGGAACCGCTGCCGCCCGAATCCCTCGGCTCCATGATCGACCTCGGCTGCGCCGCGCTCCCGGCACCCGAGCCCTGGCTCACCAAGGCCGTACAGGGCGCCCTCGAAGAGCTCCCGCCGTACGCGCACACCCACGGGGACTACCCCGCCGGGCTCCCTGCCCTGCGGCGGATGCTCGCCGACCGCTACACCGAGCGCGGCATCCCCACCATGCCCGAGCAGATCATGGTCACCACCGGCGCGATGGGCGCAATCGACGCCATCTGCAGCCTCTTCGCCGGCCGCGGGGAGCGGATCGCCGTCGAATCCCCGTCCTACGCCAACATCCTCCAGCTCATGCGCGCCGCCGGCGTCCGGCTCGTGCCCGTCGCGATGGCCGACGGCCTGGCCGGCTGGGACATGTCCGTGTGGCGGCAGGTACTGCGCGACGCCGCGCCCCGCCTCGCCTACGTCGTCGCCGACTTCCACAACCCCACCGGCGCCCTGGCCTCGGACGAGCAGCGCCGCGCCATGGTGGAGGCGGCCCGATCGGCCGGCACCGTGCTCGTCGTCGACGAGACCATGGCCGAACTCCAGCTGGACCCGGCACTGGAGATGCCCCGCCCCGTCTGCTCCTTCGACCCGGCCGGCTCCACCGTGATCACCGTCGGCTCCGCCAGCAAGGCCTTCTGGGCCGGCATGCGGATCGGCTGGGTCCGCGCGGCGCCCGACGTGATCCGGAGCCTGGTCGCGGCGCGCGCGTACGCCGACCTCGGCACGCCGGTGCTGGAGCAGCTCGCGGTCAACTGGCTGATGCGGACCGGCGGCTGGGCACAGGCCGTGGAGATCCGCCGCGACCAGGCCCGGGAGAACCGGGACGCGCTGGTCGCCGCGGTGCGCCGGGAGCTGCCCGACTGGGAGTTCGAGGTGCCGCGGGGCGGGCTGACCCTGTGGGCCCGGGCGGGCGGGCTGTCCGGCTCCCGGCTGGCCGAGGTGGGGGAGCGGGTCGGCGTACGGGTCCCCTCGGGGCCGCGGTTCGGCGTCGACGGGGCCTTCGAGGGCTACGTCCGGCTGCCGTTCACCGTCGGCGGGCCGGTGGCCGAGGAGGCCGCCGTCCGTCTCGCAGCGGCCGCCCGCCTGGTCGGCACGGGCGCGGGCGGCAGCGGCGCGGAACCCCCGCGCACGTTCGTCGCGTAGGGCGCCCACGGGCCTGCGCGGGCGCCGGGGCCCGGAAGCCGTCGCTCAGGGGCCGACCGGCCACGGGCCGCGGGCCGGTGGGGTCTCGGCCGGGACCTCCTCGCTCTCCTCGGCGTCGATCGACGGGTCCTGCGCCCGGGCCGGCGGCTGGACGATGTGCAGCGGCTTCGACAGCGTCACGCGGCCCGGCCCGCCCGGGGCCGGCAGCTGCCGCCCGGGCAGCAGCTCCTGCACCGCCTGCCGGTGCGCCGGATGCGTGGCGTCGTCGTACGGGTCCGGCGTGGCGGGCACCTGCAACCGGTGCACGGGACCCGCCCCGAGCCGGGCGTACCCGCGCCCCGGCGGAACCTGGGCCGTCGGGGTGGTGTGCGGCGCCAGCCCCAGCACGTCGGTGATCTGCTGGATCGCGGCGGGCCCGAGCACGACCCGGGCCCGGGTGTGCTGCCACACGGCGTCGTTCAGCAGCTCCAGGTGGTCGAACTGCTCGGCCACCACGACCGTGACGTGCGCGGTGCGCCCGTGCCGCAGCGGCACCTGGAGCTGGGCGAGGGGGTCGGGGCTTCCGTCGGCGGCCGCGAGGTGCGCGAGCACGCTGGGCCGGTCCAGCAGGATCCACAGCGGCCGCCGGGTGTCCTCGGGCGCGGGCCGACCGGCCTCGCGGGCCCGGTGCGTGGCGATCAGCCGCCGCTCCGTCTCGCGCGCCGCCCACTCCAGGGTGGCCAGTGCCCCGGCCGGACCGCACTCCACGGCCAGCACGCCCGTACGTCCGGACAGGCAGGAGAACTCCCCGCTGGCGCCGCCCTCGACGATCAGTACCTCGCCCCCGTGCTGCAGGGCCTGCAGGGCGATCGAGCGCAGCAGGGTCGAGGTGCCGCTGCCGGGCTGGCCGACGGCCAGCAGGTGCGGCTCGGTGGAGCGGGGGCCGGTGCGCCAGATCACCGGCGGCACGTCGCGCGGCTCGTCGTCCTCCAGGACGGGCAGGGTGCGCTGCACGATGCCGGCGTCGGTGAAGCCGAGCACGGTCTCGCCGGGCGAGGTGACGAACGGCTGGGCGGCGATGCCGGTCGGCAGCGCGGCGAGCACCGTCAGGTCGAGCTGGTTGCCCTCCTCGTCCCAGTCGAAGAGGTACTCCCGGCCGCGCCCGGACTTGGCGTGCAGCAGGGCTTCGATCCGGGCCCGCGCGGAGGCCTCGCCGTCGGTGAAGTAGGCGGGGTAGCGGATCCGGAGCCGGGTGATGCGGCCCGCGTCGTCGAAGGCGTAGTCGCTGAAGGCCTTGTCCCACTCCCCGCCGTGGGCGAAGAGCGGGCTCGGGTCCTCCGGCGTGGAGAAGTAGGGCACGAGGGCGTCGTAGAGGGATCCGAGCCGTTCGGTCTCGGCATCGCCGGGCCCGGTGTTCACCGGGCCCCGGTCGCGTCCCTGCCAGGCCGCCGCAGCCATCAGGGTGATCAGGGCGAGGAGCGGTCCGTACGGGACGAGCGCGACCACGAGGACACAGGCGGCTCCCAGGAACAGCGCGGGACCACGCTTGTCCTTGGGGGTCTGCAGCCACTTGCGCCGCCCGGCCGAGGCCAGGACGCGCAGGCCGCGCCCGATGACGAGGAGCGGATGGAGGACGTCCGTGGCGCTGTCGGCGGCCGTGCGAGCAAGGTCGCGGCCCCGGGCCAGCGACGTGGTGCCGCTGCTGAGGATGCGGGGGAGTGGGCGCCGGGCCACGGGCGTCTCCTGGAGTTGTCGTGGTGCGGGACGGTGCGTGCGTGCCAGGTCCCGCCAGCCAGACGGGACTTTGACGACACGAACTAGAGCTTGATCCCGCCGAGCAGGCTGGCGAGGCTCGCGGTGCTCGCCGTGATGCTCGGCGCGATGGCGGAGCCGGCGAGGAAGAAACCGAACAGCGCACAGACGAACGCGTGGGACAGCTTCATCCCGTCCTTCTTGAAGAAGAGGAAGGCGATGATGCCGAGCAGGACGACGCCTGAGATGGACAGGATCATGAGAGGTTCTCCTGGTGGGTGGGGACGGTCACCATCAGTTGTTCCAGGCTCACAGGAAGTATCAATGCGATAAAAGGTGCATACGGGTGAATCGAGGCTTTTTTCACTTGACCGGCGCAGCCCGGCTGGCGCGTCCGGCGCGAAGCAGGGCCAACCGGACCAGCCCGGCGCCAACCAGGGCCAACGGGGATCCTTGCCTCGGTCCGACCCCCGTATGTGCAGGTCCGGGCGCTACTCTGGCGATTCACCCGTACGGCCGCGGCGCCGTACGCCCCCCTGCCCGCCGGCCTGGGGAACCTCATGCCGACAGCGAGTGAAAGGCGGTACGACAGATGAGCGAGCACGAGCCCACCGAGGGCGGCTCCCAGGGCGCTCCCGACGAGGACGTCATCGAGCTGGCCACCAAGATCTTCGACCTCGCCCGCCAGGGCGAGACCGAGACGCTCACCGCGTACCTCGACGCCGGAGTCCCGGCCAACCTCACCAACGACCGCGGCGACACCCTCGTGATGCTGGCCGCCTACCACGGCCACGCCGCCACCGTCACGGCCCTGCTGGCCCGCGGCGCCGAGGCCGACCGCGCCAACGACCGCGGCCAGACCCCGCTCGCCGGCGCCGTCTTCAAGGGCGAGGAGGCCGTCATCCGCGCCCTGCTCGCCGGAGGCGCCGACCCGACGGCCGGAACCCCCTCCGCCGTGGACACCGCCCGCATGTTCGCCAAGGCGGACCTGCTGGAACTCTTCGGAGCCAAGTAGTCCGCTTTTGCCCGTGACCTGGCACGGTCCGACCGGTCCGCCACCTCACGGGTTGATCACGGCAGCCGTAAATGTGGTCGCGGCGCACAAACCGGCTGGGTCATCATGGCGTCGGATTCGATTTGCGAACAGGACGGACGGGCAGGAGCGGGCAGGACACAACGGGTGTCCGACCCCCACACCTACCGGGGGACCGCCGCCCTGGTCGCGAAGCACCGACGAGAGTGAGAAGGCAATGGTCTACATCGAGCGGAACATGACGGCGAACGTCCTCACATGCTGTTACGCGGCCCTGTGAATCCCGATTCCCGGTTGCGTCCCCAGCTTGATTTGAGGCCATTCCCATGTTCGAACCAGTCATAGCGCCAAGCGGCACCCTGCTCGGGCTCCTCCAGCGGGGCCGCGGCGACGGCACGCTGCACGCCCTCGCGGCGCCCCGCACGGAGGCCCTCGTGGCCCTCAACCAGTGCGTGGTCAGCGATCCGCGCCAGGACTGGCAGGTCGAGAACCGCTCGCTGTACTACGCGCGCCTGTACCTGGATCTCGACGGCCCCCTCGGCGAGATCGAGAGCCACCTCTTCAGCGCCGACGACCTCGTCGACGACACGGACCACCGGACCGGCCTCGCCCTGTCCGTACTGGGCCACCTGGCCTCGTACGGCCGCGACGACGCGCTCATGCTGCTGCGCCGCTACGCCGCCTCCGGCGCCAACTGGGCCTGGGCCCTCGACGAGCTCGCCCTGCGCGACGACGACGAGGGGCTGCGCGGCCTCGCCGCGCCCGTGCTCGCCAGATTCCCGGCCGACGCCGAGGGCGAGGCGCGGCTGGCCGCCGCCGTCCGCGACGCCTACGAGCCCCGGCCCTGGTGTCTGTGGGAAGAGTCACCCGAGTACGGCGACCGCCTGCGCGCAGCCCGCCAGCAGGGCTCCTTCGACCGCTGGCAGCGCCAGCTCACCCCGAACGGGCCCCGCCCCGGCTGGGGCGTACAGGCCGTCTTCGACTGGGCCGCCGACGGCTTGCGCCGCGGAACCCCGCTGCACGTGCCCGCCGCGCGCTGCCTCGCCGCCGTCGCCGCACCCGAGGACCGCTCCGCGATCCTCGCCGCCGCTGCCGGCGCCGCCGGCGAGGCCGCCCGGGCCACCGCCCTGCACCACCTGGTCCTCGCCGAGCCGGAGAACCCGGCCGTACTGGACCTCATCGAAGCCGCCGGGGACGAGCCCGCCGTGGCCGCCTACGAGCGCATGTGCGGCCCCGCGGCCGTCGACCGGGCCCGGCAGTGGGTCCACCGCCCCGACGCACTGGGCGCGGCCGCAGCCGCCCTCCTGGCCTGCCGGGGCGGAGCCGAGGACACCGGACTCGTCCTGGGCGCCCTCCGCTCCACGGTCCGCGGCTCCGGCCCGGACGCCCAGCGGCTGTTCGCCCTGGTCGACGGGGCGGGCCGGCTCTCCATCGGCTGCGCGGCACCGGTGCTGCGCCACATCTACCGCGAGACGGCCTCGTCCCACCTGCGCGGGCGCGCGGCGCGCGCCCTGGCCAGCACGGACCCGTCCTTCGCGGCCGGCTTCGCCGTGGAATGCCTCTGGGACTGCGAGGAGACCACCCGCGAGGTAGCGGCCCACCACGCGGAGACGGCGGACGCCCGCGTAGCGCCGAGGCTCCGCCGCCTGGCATCGGACCCGGCGGAGGAAGAGGACGTCCAGTCGGCGGTCCGCAGCCGGATCGCGCCGGAGTCGGCGGTGTAGGGCGGGGGCCGGGCACGCGGGCACGCGGGCACGCGGGCTGGAGGGGCGGGGGGACACGCACTCCGCGCCGGGAGAGCCGATCGGGCCGCCAGGGGGGCGGGCCCCGGGCCCCTGTCGGCGGGGGGCCGTCGGGACGCCGGGGCCCGCCGGCTCGGGACGGGAGGCCGCCCGGGACACCGAGGCTCCGCCCAGGCGGCGCCGCGAGGTCCGTGTGCTCGGGCTCGGGAGAAGCCGGCCGGGATGCAGGAGCCGGGGTCTGTATTGCACGGCGCCGGAAGAGCTGATCGGAACGCCGGGGTCGGGGTCCGTGTACTCCGCGTCGGAGAGGCCGGTCGGGACGCCAGCCGGCCTGCGTAATCGGCGGCGGAGGGGTTGGTCGGGGGGCCAGGGGCCAGAGTCTGTCGACCCGGCGCCGGGAGGGTCTGCCGGGACACCCGGGTCGGGGTTCCGGCCGACCGGGGTCGGGAGGGGTCCGGGGGCGTCCCGTCAGTCCACTGTCCTTCCGTGTCGTGCCGGTCCCTCAAGGGCGCTCCCTGCGGTCGCGTCGCTTCGCGATGTCGCTGCGCTCCACCCTTGACCGACCGGCCCGCCCCGGAATGCCAACAGACTGCCGGGAAGCCCCCGAAGGATGGCCGGGGGGTTCGGATTCCGATGAGGGCTCATCAGAGATCCTGACCGGCAGCCCCTGTCCATCCGCACCCAGCCCACCAGGGGCATCGAGAGGGGTCGGAATGGGCGCCCGGGAGGGCCATGCCTCCCTCAAGGGCCCATAGGCACCCTTTCCGGGCCCATGCAGGGTCAACCTGCACCAGACAGCGATGAGATGACGCTGCGGTGCCGGTTGGGCCGTGGACGCCCCAAATCGCTACGCGCTCCGCCCGGTTTGGCGTCCGGCGGCCGTCTGGGGCTGGGCATAGGCCGCTCATGACCGGCACAGGGCGGCCTGGCATGCGACAGCGGGTTGTCTGCCCCTTTTATTCGCCAGTTGAGAGTCACGAGACGCCCTGTCGGAGTGAGAGGTGGAGAAATCCGGCATCAGGCTCCCTCTCGCCCGCTTTTCGCCCCCAACAGCGTGCAGACGCCCGGAAACCCGCCCACGGGAGGCATCTGGCGGCCTATGTCCAGCCCCGGACGGCCGTCGGACGCCCAGCAGAGAGAAGCGCGTAGCGATCTGACGCGATACGGGCCTGCCCCTCACCGGATCGTCATCTCATCGCTGTCTGGTGCAGGTTGACCCCACCTGGGTCCGGAAAAGGGCTTCATTTGGGCCCTTCAGGGGGCCGTCCCCTCCCCGCGGCCCCGTCACCGGCCCTGCTCGCTGGTCCTGGTGGGCTGGGTCCGGATGGACGGGGCCCCTGCCCGGCATCTCTGATCGGGCCCGGTCCGGATCCGAACCCCCCGGCCATCCTTAGGGGGCTTCCCGGCAGTCTGTTGTCTTTCCGGGGCGGGCCGGTCGGTCAAGGGTGGCCGAAGGCCATCGCGAAGCGACGCGACGACGAAGGAGGAGCGCCCTTGAGGGACCGGCACGACACGGAAGGACAGTGGACTGACGGGACGCCCCCGGACCCCTCCCGACCCCGAGTCCACAGACCCCGCCCCGTGGCCCCCCGACCAACCCCTCCGTCGCCGAGTGCACGGCCCGGCCCGCACGTCCCGATCGGCTCTCCCGTCGCCGAGTGCACGGCCCGGCCCGCACGTCCCGACCGGCTCTCCCGGCGCCGCGTGCGTGGACTCCGCCGCCGGCGTACGGACCGGCTCTCCCGGCGCCGCGTGCGTGGACTCCGCCGCCGGCGTACGGACCGGCTCTCCCGGCGCCGCGTGCGTGGACCCCGCCGCCGGCGTACGGACCGGCGCTTCCGGCGCCGCGTGCGTGGACTCCGCCCCCGAAGCCCCCGACCTGGCCCCGACCCCGCATGCGCGGAATCCGCCCCCGAAGCCACCGCCCTGCCCCCTACCCCCGTACGAACCGCACCGGAACCCCCGGTCTGGCCTGGGCTGCTGCGTTCAGGGGCGGGCCCGGGGGGACCACGCCTACGACCGGGTAGCCGCCCGTCACCGGATGGTCGGCCAGGAACACCACCGGCAGGCCGTCCGGGGGGACCTGCACGGCGCCCAGCACCATGCCCTCGCTCGGGAGTTCGCCGCCGCGGCTGCGGATCAGCCGGGCCCCGGCCTCGGTGCGGAGTCCGATGCGGTTCGACGCCGGCGAGACCCGGAACTCCGCGCGCCACAGGGCCGCGATCGAAGCGGGCTCGAACCAGTCCGCCCGCGGCCCCAGCCGCAACGGCAGCACCAGCTCGGTCGGCGCCCCCGGCACCCGCAGTGCATCCGCCCCGCAGACCGGATCCGGCCCGGCCGGGCCCACCGGCAGCACTGTCCCGGCCGACAGGACGCCCGGCCCCAGCCCCGACAGCAGGTCCGTCGAGCGACTGCCCAGCACCGGCGGTACGGCGAACCCTCCCCGCACCGCGACGTAGCTGCGCACCCCCGACTCCGCCCGGCCCACCTCCAGCTCCGCCCCGGCCGGGAGCCGGACCGGGGCTCCCCAGGCCACCGCCCGGCCGGACACCCGTACCGCACAAGGAGCTCCCGTGACCGCCACGGTCACGGGAGCCAGCGCCCGCAGGCCGACCCCGTCCAGGGTGGTCTCCAGCGCGGCCGCCGCCGGCGGGTTGCCCAGCAGCCGGTTGGCGAGGCCGTGCGCCCCCGTGTCCAGCGCGCCCGACCTGGGCACCCCCAGGTGCGCATGTCCGGGCCGCCCCAGGTCCTGGACCGTGGTCAGCGCCCCCGCCCGGAGCACCTCCAGCGCGTCGCCCCTCACCCCGCCACCTCCTCGAACCGCACGCGTACCCCCGGCGCGAACAGCGCCGCCGGTTCCCGCTCCGGATCCCACAGGACCGCGTCCGTCGTCCCGATCAGCTGCCAGCCGCCGGGGGAGGAGCGCGGGTACACCCCCGCGTACTCTCCCGCCAGTGCCAGCGAGCCCGCCGGGACGGCCGTACGGGGCGTGGCCCGCCGCGGCAGGTGGTAGCGCTCCGGCAGCCCCGTCAGGTAGCCGAAGCCGGGCGCGAACCCGCAGAAGGCCACCCGGAACACCGTCCCCCCGACGATGCCCGCCACCTCCCGCTCCTCGACCCCCCACAGCCGGGCCGTCTCCGCCAGGTCCGGCCCGTCGTACCGCACCGGGACGTTGATCAGGGGCCCCTCGGTCTCCGCGAGCGGCGGCACCTCCCAGCGCGCGATCCGCTCCGCCAGCGCGCGCGGGTCGCGCACGCCGTCCAGCAGCACGGTCCGCGCGGCCGGTACGACGTCCCGTACGGCGCCCAGCTCGCCCGCGTCCCGCCGCCGGAGCAGCTCCGCGTGGAGCGCGGCCACCTCCGCCGCCGAGTCCAGCTCGATCAGCAGCGCCTCACCGCCGACCACCAGCGGCCTCACGCGAAGGCCTCCACCCGGACTCCCGCCGCGCCCAGCGCCTCGCGCACCCGCAGGGCGAGCTGTGCCGCCCCCGGAGTGTCCCCGTGCAGGCACAGCGAGCGCGCCTCCAGCGCGACCCGGGAGCCGTCGCGGGCCGTCACCGCGCCCTCGGTCGCCATTGCGACCGCGCGGGCGACCACGGCGTCCGGGTCGTGCAGCACCGCCCCCGGCTCGCTGCGCGGCACGAGCGTCCCGGCCGGCGTGTACGCCCGGTCGGCGAACGCCTCCGGTACGGCCGTGAGGCCCGCCGCCTCGGCGGCCGTCAGCAGCAGCGAGCCCGGCAGGCCGAGCACCGGCAGGTCGCCGGCCCCGGCTGCCGTCCGCACCCCGGCGACGACGGCACCTGCCTGGTCGGCGTCGTGGACCGTGCGGTTGTAGAGCGCACCGTGCGGCTTCACGTACGACACCCGGGAGCCGGCCGCCCGTGCGAAGACCTCCAGCGCCCCGATCTGGTACGCCACCTCGTCGGCCAGCTCGCCCGCGGGCACGTCCATGGAGCGCCGCCCGAAGCCCGCCAGGTCGCGGTACGCGACCTGCGCGCCGATCCGTACGCCCCGCTCCGCGGCCAGCTCGCAGACCCGGCGCATGATGGACGGGTCCCCGGCGTGGAAACCGCAGGCCACGTTGGCGCTGGTGACGACGGACAGCAGGGCCTCGTCGTCGGTCAGCGTCCAGCGCCCGAAGCCCTCGCCGAGATCGGCGTTGAGGTCGATCAGAGGTGTGATCAGAGGTGTGATCATGGCAGCCATGCGGTGAGCGTAGAACAGCGCCCGCACGGCGGTGACGGCTTCGGCCGCGCGTTCGGTGGCCCGTACGGCGGAGTGTCCGCGCGCGCCCGGGACCGATCCGGCCGAACCATGCCGTTTGGGATGTTGTCCGTATCAGCGCCTAGTCTTTGTCCGTGACTCTCCCTGCCCCGGCGAAGACCCTTCCGTCCCCGGCGCCGGGCCCGGCCGCCGACGAGGGCCTGGCCCGGCGGCTGCGCGCGCTCGCCTGCACCGCCCCGCTGCACGACCTCGACGTACGCAAGGCCAATCTCGCCGGCGAGTACGGGATCTACGCGATGGCGGAGGTCGCGCTCGCCGCGATCGACCTGGTCACGCTCAACATGGACTTCGACACCGGCGCCGACCACGAGCAGATAGTGGCCCGGCTGCTGCCGCGCATCGCCGCGCAGGCACCGCACCGCCCGGCCGCCGAGCACGAGCGGGTGGCCCGCTGGGTGCTCGAGAACCTGATCAACGTGGGCAGCGTCGACCGGGGCTTCCGTGCGATCTACGGCACGTTCGGCCCGGACGGGGTCTACGTCCGGCGGGACTACGACTTCAAGCTGATCGAAGAGGTCCCCGGCTACGGCGGCGCGGTCTACCTCCGTACGACGGACGAGGCCGTCAACGTGCTGGTCGGCGCCCTCGACACGGACGTCACCAGCGCGCAGATCGCGGCCGAGGTGAAGCTGGAGGTCCTGATCAGCCGGGGCCGGCTGGCCGATGCCCAGCTCGCCGCCGAGCAGGCCCGGTACCGCACGGTCCAGTACGCGGAGACCCTGCGCCGCACCCTGGACGCGACCCGGCGCAACGTCCGGGCGGTGGACTGGCTCCAGTCCGTGCCCGACATGATCGAGGAGGCCCTCGACCACGTCGCCGACCGCTACCGGCACGAGAACGCGATCCTGACGAACATCCGCAGGGCGCGCGACGAGGCCGAGGAGCCGGAGAACAAGCGGCGCGCCGCCGAGCTCGTCGACATCGTCAAGGACTGCATCCGCCGCCACACCCAGCTCCAGTCGAGGCTGCTGGACGCGGGCCCGCTGTTCCGCGCCGAGCAGGACCGCCAGGCCTTCGCGGCCCCGGCGCCGCGCTCCGGGATCGACCTGTACGGGCAGCTCGTCGCACCGGTCCTGCCGCTGCCGGTCGCGCAGGCCGGGCGGGTCACCGACGCCTTCTTCGCCGCGGGCGCGGGTCTGCGCACGCCCGTCTCCGTGCGCGTCGCCGACCTCGTCGAGATCCTGCTGACGCCGCCGGTGGAGCGCGAGCACCTCGGCGCGGAGATGCCGGAGCCGGACCTCATCGCGACCCCGGACGACAGCCGCTTCAGCGAGGAGCAGCTCGCCGCCGCGATGGAACTCCTGGACCTGCCGCACGACGCCCCGCGCCGCCTGTCGGGCCTGCTCGCCGAGGCCCGGCGCAGCGACCCGGACCTGCCGTACCTGGTGGCCCTGCTGGCCGTCCACGCGGCGAGCCCGGCCGTCGGCACCGCGTACCGCCAGGGCGAGGAGCGGCTGCTCTTCGCGGTGGACGACGGCACGGAGCTCGACGACCCCGAGTTCGGCGGCGCGGACCTGATCGTCGGCACGGCCCTCCTGGACGCGGCCGCGATGACGGCGGACCGCACGGAGGCGGCGTGAACACCGCCACCGGCCGAGCCGGGCGGAAAGCGCCCCCGGCTGCCCGCGGGCACGCGCCCGCAGTTGCCGCCGCCCCGGCGGCGCACCGCCACGCGCCCGCGGCGGCCCCGCCGCAGCCGCGTGCCGCTGTCGGGGCCTTCGCTCCGCTCGGAGCCCTGCGGGCCGCGCCCGCGCGGGCCCGTTCCGCACCGTCCACCGGGGCGGGGCCCGAACGTCGGCCCGACCCCGCGGCCGTCACCCGCACCACCATGACCACCCGTACCGCCGAGGAGACCCACCCGTGAGCGACCACCACGCCGAGAACCCCGCGTGGAGCGAGCCCGACGCGCCGTCGGCTCCCGTCGCGCCCGCCCCCGGAGGGTCCGTCACCCCCGCCGACGCCGCGGACGCGGCCCGGCTCGTCGCCTTCGGGCTGCAGCCCAAGCTGCTCCCCGCCCGTGACGCCGAGTACGCGGAGCTGCTCCGCCGCTACCGCGAGGACCCGGCCTTCGGCCGCCTCGCCGACGCCGTCGCCACCGGCCTCGGCCTCGTCGTCCTGGAGGTGTCCCCACGCGCCGGCATGGCCGTCGCCGCCGGCGAGGACTCGGTCTTCGCCGTCCGGATGGGCGACTACGCCCGCCGCACCGCCGCCGACTCCGCCGACCGGTTCCTGCACGGCCTCGCCCACCTCGCCGTCGCCGCCCTCGCCTTCCCCCGCCCAGAGGACCTCGCCGACGACGGCTACATCGGCCGCGTCACCGTCAACGGCGTCGACGCGTTCGTCCGGCAGACCTGTCGCCGCCTCGAGGAGCGCGCCGAGGAGCTCGGCGAGAACACCGACCCGGCCACCGACGCCCCCGGCCTCGAAGCCGCCTGGCGCGTCTACGCCCGCCGCAGTGCGACCGGCGCCACCAAGGACGCACGCCGCCTCGCCGGCTCCACCACGGGCATCGTCGGCAAGGCGGCCGCCTTCCTCACCGAATCCGGGTTCCTCCAGCGCACCGGCGACGACGCAGGCGGCACCTACCGCACCACCCCCCGCTACCAGCTCCAGGTCCGCGACATGGCGGGCAGCGCGGCCATGGCCGAGCTCCTGGAACTCGGCGTGGTCCCCGTCAGCGACGGCTCCGCCAGCCTCCTCCCGCCGCCCGAGGGCGACGACCTGGAGCTCGCCGCCGACGCCGGCCTGCCCTTCCACGCCTGAGTCCCGCCGCCGAGCACCGCCGCCCGACCTGCCCTACGTACCGAGACACACCGAGAAACAACGAGAGTCCGCCGCCATGTACGAGCTGTCCCGGATCCGCCTCTACTCCATCGGGCCCGCCGGTGCGCGCTACGCCGACACCGTGCTCGACCTGCGCGGAGTCGGTGAGCCGGTGCCCCACCCGGCACCCGCCCAGGCGGAGTTCTTCGAGGACGAGCCCACCGGCCCGCCGCGCCGCCCCGCGCCCGCCGGCGTGCTCTTCCTGGAGAACGGCGGCGGCAAGTCCGTCCTGCTCAAGTTGATCTTCTCGGTGATGCTGCCCGGTCACCGCAACACCCTGGGCGGCGCCAGCTCCGGCGTCCTGCGCAAGTTCCTGCTCGCCGACGACTGCGGGCACGTGGCCCTGGAGTGGCAGCACACCCAGACCGGCGAGTGCGTGGTCGTCGGCAAGGTCAGCGAGTGGCGCGGCCGCCAGGTCTCCAACGATCCGCGCAAGTTCGCCGAGGCCTGGTACTCCTTCCGCCCCGGTCCCGGCCTGAGCCTGGACAACCTCCCCGTCGCCGAGGCCACCGCCGTCCGCCCGCCCGTCGAAGGCGCCTCCGGTGCCCAGGGCCGGCGCCGCACGATGAAGGGCTTCCGCGACGCCCTCACCGAGGCCGGCAAGGCGTACCCGCACCTCGAGGTGTACTTCGAGGAGATCCACGACCGCTGGAACGAGCACCTCACCGAACTCGGCCTCGACCCCGAACTCTTCCGCTACCAGCGCGAGATGAACGCCGACGAGGGCGAGGCCGCCGGCCTCTTCGCGGTCAAGAAGGACTCCGACTTCACCGACCTCCTGCTGCGCGCGGTCACCGACACCCGCGACACCGACGGCCTCGCCGACCTGGTCCACGGCTTCGGCAACAAGCTCGGCCGCCGCGCCGAGCTGATGGCCGAACGGGACTTCACCGCCGGCTCGGTGGACCTGCTCACCAAGATCGTCGAGGCCGCCGAGACCCGCTCCCGGCTCCGCGACGTCCACGCGGGCGCCGAGCGCCGTACGCGCACCCTCGCCCGGCGGCTGTCCGCCCGCGCCGCCGAGGAGCGCGGCCGCGCCGCCGACCTCGCCGAGCGGGTCACCGGCGCCGCCCACGGGGTCACCTCCGCCGAGTCCGCTCGCTCCCGCAGCGCCGCCGTCTCCGCCGAACTCGCCTACCGGCACGCTTCGCTGGCGCTGACCGTCGCGGACAAGGCCGCCGCGGCCCAGCGCCGCGAGCTCCTCGAAGCCCGCACCCTGCACTCCGCCTGGCAGGCCGCCGAGATCGTGCTGCGCCACCGCGCCGCGTCCGACCGCTCCGCGCGGGTCGCCGCCGCGATCCTGGAGGCCGAGCGGGACGCCGCCCCGGCGCTGGCCGCCCGCGCCACGGCCGCCGCCGCGCTCGTACGGGCCCTGCACACCGCCGCCGAGGACGGGGAGCGGGTCGCCAACGAGGAGGAGGAGCGGTCCGCCGGCCTCCAGGAGGCGGGCGAGGCCGCCCACCGCGATGCCACCGCCGCCGCCACCGCAGCCCAGCGCGCCCGCAGCGAGGCCGAACACCTGCGGGCCCGGCTCGCCGAGGTCCAGCAGGAGACCGCCGAGGCCGTCCGGGCCGGCTGGCTCGACGACTCGGCGCCCGACGCGGACCCCGCCCGCGCGGCCCTCGCCGCCAGCGACGCCGAGAAGACCGCCGTGGCCGCCTGGGACGAGTCCCGGGAGGCGGCTCGCACCTGCGCCGAAGCCGCCCGCGAGACGGCCGCCGCGGAGTCCCGCGCCGAACTCACGGCCGCGCGGGCCGCGGACGCCGCCGATGCGGCCGAGGCCATGCACGACGCCGAGTACCGGGCGGCGGCCTCCCTCGCCGCCTCCCCCCGCCTGGCGGAGCTCCTGGGCCTCCCGCCGGTCCCGGGAACCTTCCTCCCGCACCCCCGTACGGGCACCCCCGCCGAACCCGGCCCGCCGACCGGCTCGACGGCAGCCACCGGCTCCGGCGCCCCGGCCGGCCACACCGCGGCCGGCCCGGCCACCGGGTCCGGCATCCCGGCCTCCGCCGCGGCGGCCGATGCAGGCGGTGGGCTCACGGTCGCCGACCTCGACCGGAACGCCGACGAGCTGCGCGAGATGCTCACCCGCGGAGTCGGGGTGGCCGAGCGCCAGTTGTTCGAGCTGCGCACCGCCGCCGCCGACGACGCCCGCATCCTCGGCGCGCTCGGTGACGGCGGACTACTGCCGCCCGGCCCGGACGTCCTCGCCACCGTCGAGTACCTCGGCGAACACGGCATCCCGGCCCTGCCCGGCTGGCGCTACCTCGCGCAGTCCGTGGACCCCGCCGACCACGCCGCAGTCCTCGCCGCCCGCCCCGAGCTCGTCGACGGCGTCGTCATCACCGACCCCGACACCCACTCCCGGGCCCGCGAGGTCCTCTCCGGCGCCGCCCTGCTGCCCCGCTCCACCGTCGCAGTCGGTACGGCCGCCGCCCTGCTGGCGCCCGTACCGCCCGCGGCGGAGAGCGACACCGGGGTCTTCCTCGTACCGCCGAACCCGGCCATGCACGACGAGCACGCCGCCGACGAGGAGCGCCAGGCGCTCCGCACCCGCGCCACCGCCCGCGACACCGAGATCCGCGACCTGGCCGCCCGCCTCGCCGGGGACCGCGAGCTCGCTGCCCGCCTCGCCTCCTGGCGCACCGGCTGCCCGCCCGGCCGCCTCGCCGAGCTGGCGCAGCAGGCCGAGGCCGCCCGTGCGTTCGCCGAGGAGGCCGACGCCGAGCTGGCGGAGGCCCGTACGGTACGCGCCGAAGCCGACGAGGCCGCCGCCGACGCCGCCCGCGTCCGCGACGAGCGGCAAGAGACCGCCCAGCGGGCCCGCCGCGCCGCCGACGCCCTCGCAGGGCTCGCCTTCCGCCTGCGCGAGCGCGCCGGCTGGCAGGCCAAGGTCCGCGAACTCGCCGACGAGGCCGCCGAGTCCGAGGCCCGCGCCGACGTCTGCCTGGACCGGGCCCGCGCCGCCGACGAGGACCGCCGCGCAGCCCAGCGCGCCGCCGACGACGCCCGCCGTACCGCCCGCGCGCTGCGCGCCGAGCGTGCCGAGATCGCCGGCGCCCCCGAGTCGCTCCCCGAGGACGACGCCACGCCCAAGGCTCCGCTGCCCGACCTCCGAGAGGCTTACCGAGCCGCCTCCCAGCTGTACGAGAAGGTCGGCGTCGGCGCCGATCTGCGCGCCGAGCAGGCCCGCGCCGAGAGCGACGAGAGCGCCGCCCTCGCCGAGCTCGACCGGCTCACCAACAAGGTCCGCACCCGCGCCGCCCAGCTCCTCGAAGGCACCGACGGCGCCGACGGGCCCTCCCGCCAGGCGGCCGCAGCCCGCGCCGAGTCCCTCGTGCAGATGCTGGAGACCCGCGCGCAGGTCGCCAGCGAGCAGCTCGGCCGGCTCCGCGGCGAGGCCGAACGGCACGCCCCCACCGAGGGCGAGGCGCACACCGACCTGCCCGAGGAGCTGATCCCCGGCGACGTCGAACAGGCCCAGGCCTTCCTGCGCACCGCCACCGCCCAGCTCGCCGCGCTCACCGCGGCCGTGGAGACCGCCCGGGCCGCCCACGCCGACCTGCTGCGCGCCCACCGCACCGCCGAGGACGGCGCCGGAGGCTTCGACGAGACCGCGGCGATGCTGCGGGACCTGCTGCGCGACCACACCCACCAGGACGACGAGCAGGAGCCGGCGGCCCACCCGGGCACGCTGGAGGAGGCCCGGCAGTCCGCCGCCGAGGCACGCCGCTCCCTGCGCGGCTGCGCGGCCGACCTCTCGGCCGCCGAGTCGGCGGTGCGCGAGGCGAGCGACATCCTGGTCCGCCACGCCAACGCCAACCGCTACGAGCAGGTACGCACGCCCGCGCGCCAGCAGATCCGCGAACTGCCCGCCTCCGCCCTGCCCGAGCACGCCGCGGCCTGGGCCGCGGCCTTCGCGCCCCGGCTGCGCGTCCTCACCGACGAGCTGGCCCAGCTGGAGCGCAACCGCGACAGCATCGTCGACCGGCTGCGCGGGCTGGTGGAGTCCGCCCTGGCCACCCTGCGCTCCGCCCAGCGGCTCTCCCAGCTCCCCGAAGGGCTGGGGGAGTGGTCGGGCCAGGAGTTCCTGCGCATCCGCTTCGAGGAGCCGGACCAGGCCACCCTCACGGAGCGCCTCGGCGAGGTCATCGACGAGGCCACCCGCGCGGCCGTGAAGAAGAACAGCAGCGCCTCCTTCGGCGAGGGCCGCCGCGACGGCATGTCCCTGCTGCTGCGCGGAGTCCAGGCGGCCCTGGAACCCAAGGGCATCTCGGTCGAGATCCTCAAGCCGGACGCGGTGCTGCGCGCCGAGCGTGTACCGGTCGGGCAGATGGGCGACGTCTTCTCCGGCGGCCAGCTGCTGACCGCCGCGATCGCGCTCTACTGCACGATGGCGGCGCTGCGCAGCAACGACCGCGGCCGCGACAAGCACCGCCACGCGGGCACGCTGTTCCTCGACAACCCGATCGGGCGCGCGAACGCCACGTACCTGCTGGAACTCCAGCGGGCCGTGTCCGACGCGCTCGGCGTCCAGCTGCTCTACACGACCGGCCTGTTCGACACCACGGCCCTCGCCGAGTTCCCGCTGGTCATCCGGCTGCGCAACGACGCGGACCTGCGGGCGGGCCTGAAGTACATCAGCGTCGAGGAGCACCTGCGCCCGGGCCTGCCCCAGCAGTCCCCGGAGGAGGAGACCATCCACGGCGAGATCACGGCGACCCGCATGTTCCGCCGCTCCACGGTCGGTTCCTGACCGCAGCCCCGGGAGTCCCCGGCGGACCGGCCGTACGCGGACCCGGCCCGCCGGTCCGCGCCCGGGCTCCCACCGCCCCTTCCGAGCGACCGCAGGGCCCCGTACGGGTCAGCCCCGGCCCGAGCTCGCCTGGTAGCGCCTGTCCGCGCCCGGAGGCGGCCAGACAGCAGGCCGGGCGCCCGCGCCCGCGCCGCCCCGCAGCCGTATTCGGTCCGCCTCGGCGCTCGCCTCCCGGCGGGCCCGGCGCCGCTCGCGCCGACGGTCCCGCGCCGTGCTGCTCGGCTCCGACACCACCCCGTACCGCTGGTTCCACATCTGCCGGGTGATCAGCACGTCCAGCACGCCCCAGGTGGCCACGACCGTCCCGGCTATCGCGCCGATCCCCATCGGCAGGGCCAGCCATGAGCCGGTGAGCATGAGGAAGAAAGCGACCGTCGCCCCGGTCAGCGTGACGGCCACGATCAGCACCGCCCGCACCGCCGAGTCCCGCACCGGGTCCGGCAGCCTGCGCCGCCGGGCCGGCTCTTCCTCCCACAGTGACCGCCCCGGCGCGCCCACCGCCGCGCCGGTGTCCTCGTAGATCCTCATCGCACGCTCCCACCCCGACGAATCCCCTCGAACAGGTAGACGTTCGACGTCGCCGGGAGATTCCCGTATCCCGGACTCCTTCCCAGCACCTGCCCATCCCGGAACGAAGAATTCCAGCCATCCATCCGGTTGCGGGAACTCACACCCCACCAAGTGTCATCTGCCACATAACGGGCCGGTCTTGACCGGATGTGTCGGACAACTCGTGATCTATGCCCGGGCGTCCGGCCGAAAACGTCCGGACACGCCTTCGAAGCCGCTCCCCGGCAGTAGTAGGCTCACGCCGTTTAAATGACGGAACACCGACCCCCGACAACGGGGTTGAGCTGGGGGAGGCTGGGGAGGCCATGCGCTTTCGCGGGAAGTCCATCCGCCGGAAGATCGTGGCGTTGCTCCTTGTGCCGCTCATCTCCCTCACCGCCCTCTGGGGCTTCGCGACCGTGATCACCGGCCGCCAGGCCGTCCAGCTCCTCGACGTCGCCTACGTCATCGACAAGGTCGGCTACCCCGTCGAGGACGTCGTCCGCGTCATCCAGAAGGAACGCCGCCAGACCCTCGTCGTCCTCGGCGACCCCCGCGCCTCCACCGCCACCGCCGAACTCGCCAAGCGCCGCGCCGCCACCGACGAGCTCGTCGACCGGATCGGCCGGAACGCCAAGGACCCCGAGGTCGCCGACGAGCTGGCCCCGGCGGCAGCCCAGCGCCTCGACTCCATCCTCGACGCCTTCCGCGGCATCGGCGCACTGCGCCGCTCCGTCGACCAGAACACCCTCGACCCGAGCCAGGCGCTGGAGCTCTACAGCCGGCTCGTCGACCCCTGCTACGAGTTCCTCATGAACCTCCACGCGCTCGAGAACGTGGAGATGGACAAGCAGGGCCGCGCCCTCGTCGGCATCACCCGCGCCCGCGAGACGCTCTCCCGCGAGGACGCGGTCATCGCCGCCGCCCTCGCCGCCCGCAACGTCAGCGCCGCGGACATCCGGCACGTCTCCGATTTCGCCGCCAACCGCACCCTGCTCTACGAGTTCAACCTCGCGATCCTCCCGGCCGACGACCGAGAGCTGTTCGAGCAGTACTGGAGCAACCCCGACACCAAGCCGCTGCGCGACGCCGAGGAGCGGTTCCTGAGCGGCGGCGCCGGCAAGAACCCGCGCATCACCGCCGCCCAGTGGGACGAGGCCGCGAACAAGGTCCTCGACGACCTCGCCACCATGGGCACCGCAGCCGGCGACCGCTACCAGAAGCGCGTCGAACCCGTCGCCATGGACGTCCTGGTCCAGGCGGCCATCGCCGGAGTACTCGGCTTCATCGCCCTCGTCGTCTCCGTCGTCCTCTCCGTGCGCATCGGCCGCGACCTCGTCCGCGACCTGTCCCGGCTCCGCAAGGAGGCCCACGAGGTTTCCGGCGTCCGGCTGCCCGCCGTGATGCGCCGCCTCGCCGCCGGCGAACACGTGGACGTCGAGACCGAGGCCCCGCGCCTGGAGTACGAGAAGGACGAGGTCGGCCAGGTCGGCCAGGCCCTCAACACCCTCCAGCGCGCCGCCGTCGAGGCCGCCGTCAAGCAGGCCGAGCTCCGCCGGGGCGTCTCCGAGGTGTTCGTCAACCTCGCCCGCCGCAACCAGGTCCTGCTGCACCGCCAGCTGACCCTGCTCGACACCATGGAGCGGCGCACCGAGGACGCCGAGGAGCTCGCCGACCTCTTCCGCCTCGACCACATGACCACCCGCATGCGCCGCCACGCAGAGGGCCTCGTGATCCTCTCCGGCGCCGCCCCCTCCCGTCAGTGGCGCAAGCCCGTCCAGCTCATGGACGTCGTACGGGCCGCCGTCGCCGAGGTCGAGGACTACGAGCGCATCGAGGTGCGCAGGCTGCCGCGGCTCGGCATCGCCGGCCCCGCCGTCGCCGACGTCACCCACCTCGTCGCCGAGCTCCTCGAGAACGCCACCGTGTTCTCCCCGCCGCACACCGCCGTCCAGGTGCACGGAGAGCGCGTCGCCAACGGCTTCACCCTCGAGATCCACGACCGCGGCCTCGGCATGAACCCCGAGGCGCTGCTCGACGCGAACCTCCGGCTCGCCGAGACCCCCGAGTTCGAGCTCTCCGACACCGACCGCCTCGGCCTGTTCGTCGTCAGCCGCCTCGCGCAGCGCCACGGCGTCAAGGTCGTCCTCCAGCCCAGCCCGTACGGCGGCACCACCGCAGTGGTGTTCCTTCCGGCGGCCCTGCTGACCGAGGCCCCCGAGACCAACGGCACCGGCCTGCGCCTCGGCGACGGCAAGGGAGGCCGGGCGAACGGCCACGGCCTCGCCCGTACCGCCCCGGCCGCCGTGGAGCGCGCCCCGGCCGGCCGTCCGCTGCCGGCTCCCGAACTGCGCGGCCCCGTCGAACTGGAGGCCCCGCTCGGCGTGCTCGGGCTGGACGGCCTCGACGACCCGGCCGCCCTGGACGAGGTCACCACCGGGGTCACCGGCGTCGGCCGCCCCGCCATGGCCACGCTCGACGACGAGACCCCGCCGAACGGCACCCCGCGCAGCGCCCTGCTGGGGCTCCGCCCGGCCGACCGGCCGCACACCGACCGCAAGGGCGGCCGGGACCGCGACCGGGAGCCGCAAGCCCCCACCGGCCCGGTCCGCCTCGACAGCCACCGCCCCGAGGCGATCCGCAGCGCCCGCCCGGACGGGCCGCGGTCCCCGGGTGCCGTACCGCTCCCGCGCCGCAGGCCCACCCCGACCCTGGTCGCCGAGCACGGCCGCCGCGTCGAGCCCCGCCCGGTGTCCGCGGTCCCGCAGCCCGCGCCGGAGCCGGAGCCGGGCGGCCGCCCCGGCGCGGCCGCGCCCGGTGCCGCCCAGCCCGGCGGCGCCCCCGACAAGGGCGCGGGCGGGCTGCCCAAGCGCGTCCGCCAGGCCAGCCTGGCGCCCCAGCTGAAGAACACCCCGGCCCCCGCACCCGCCGAAGCCGCCGCGGACCCCGTGGTCCACCGCGACGCGGAAGACGTACGTACGCGCATGACCGCGCTCCAGCGGGGCTGGACGGCGGGCCGCCAGCAGCAGGCACAGCAGCAGTCCGGGACCGGCGCAGGCACTTCCGCCGCCACCGGTCCCGGATCCGAGAACGAGGGGAACGGTCGATGACCGCACCGCAGACCGGCAACGACACCCGGGGCCGCGGCTCCGGTCCGCTCAACTGGCTCCTCGACGAGCTCGTCGACCGGGTCGGCAGCATCCGCAAGGCGGTGGTCCTCTCCGGCGACGGCCTGCCCACCGGCAGCTCCAAGGACCTGACCCGCGAGGACAGCGAGCACCTCGCCGCCGTGGCCTCCGGCTTCCACAGCCTGGCCAAGGGCGTCGGCCGCCACTTCGAGTCCGGCAGCGTCCGCCAGACCGTCGTCGAGCTGGACGAGGCCTTCCTCTTCGTCATGGCCGCCGGCGACGGCAGCTGCCTGGCCGTGCTCTCCGACGCCGACTCCGACGTCGGGCAGGTCGCGTACGAGATGACCCTCATGGTCAAGCGGGTAGGCGACCACCTGGCGACCGCTCCCCGCTCCGGGCTGCCAGCCGGAGGGTGAGGCGGACGGTATGAGCGATCCAGGCCGGCACCGCCCGGACCACCGCCCGGACCACCCCGCGGGCGCCCCCGGCACGCCCGGGGCACCGCAGGAGCCCGCCCACCCGCACTGGTTCGACGACGAAGCGGGCCCCGTCGTCCGCCCGTACGCCATGACCCGCGGCCGGACCAGCCACGCCGGCCAGCACCGGCTCGACCTGATCGCGCTCGTCGTCGCCGAACCGGCGGCCGACGATCCGGTCTGGGACATGACCCTGTCCCCCGAACACGCCCACATCCTCGGACTGTGCCGGGAGCGACCGCAGTCGGTCGCCGAGCTCGCGGCCGAACTCGACCTCGCGGTCGGGGTCGTACGGGTCCTGATCGGGGACCTGGCCGACGATGAACTGGTCCATGTGACCCGGCCGGTACCGCCGGCCGAACTGCCCGATGAATCCATTCTGCGTGAGGTGATCGATGGCCTTCGGGCGCTCTAGCCGCACCGGTGCCATGCATGCCGTGTCGCCGGTCGAGCCGCTGACCCTGAAGATCCTGGTCGCGGGCGGCTTCGGGGTGGGCAAGACCACCCTGGTCAGTGCGGTGAGCGAGATCAGACCGCTGCGGACCGAGGAACTGCTGTCCGAGCCGGGTGTCGGCATCGACGACACCGGGGGAGTGGAGGGCAAGTCCACCACCACCGTGGCGATGGACTTCGGGCGCATCACCCTGCGCGAGGACCTCGTCCTGTACCTGTTCGGCACGCCCGGACAGGACCGCTTCTGGTTCCTCTGGGACGAGCTGGCCCAGGGCTCGCTCGGCGCCGTGGTCCTCGCCGACACCCGCCGCCTCGCCGACTGCTTCGCCGCCGTCGACTACTTCGAGCGGCGGGGGATCCCGTTCGTGGTGGCCGTCAACTGCTTCGACGGGGCCGAACGCCATCCGGTGGTGACCGTACGGGAGGCGCTCGACCTCGATCACGAGGTGCCGGTGCTGCTGTGCGACGCGCGGGACCGGGAGTCCGTGAAGGACGTGCTGGTCGGGGTCGTGGAACACGCGATGTCACTGGCGCGGGCCCGGCGCCGGAGCCTGACCGCCGGGAGCTGACCGCCCGGAACCGGTCGCCCGGACCTCCGCCGCCCAGGATCCGGCCGGCGCCGCGCCCCGAGGGCCGCGCGCGCAGGGAGGCGGCCCGTACCCCCGCCGACTGGGGTACGGGCCGCAGCTCTCATGGGGGGACGGAGGGCCCCGGTCGCGGCGTCGTACGCGGCGCGGGACTGTGGAGCGAGTGTGAACCTGCCGCCGGGAACCGTCAAGCGGTCGGACAACAGCCCCTGTTCAGGGTCCGGGCCCGGCCGCCGACGTCACCGCGGCGTAGCCGTCGGCGTCACCTCCGCCTGCTTCGTCACCGCACCGCGACGACGGCCGATCCGTGCCCGAACAGCCCCTGGTTCGCGGTGATCCCCGCCCGGGCCCCCGGTACCTGCCGGTCCCCGGCCGTACCGCGCAACTGCCAGGTCAGCTCGCACACCTGGGCGATGGCCTGCGCCGGCACAGCCTCCCCGAAGGAGGCCAGCCCGCCGCTGGCGTTCACCGGCACCCGCCCGCCGAGCGCCGTCGCGCCCTCCCTCACGAGCTTGGCCCCCTCGCCCTCGGCGCACAGGCCGATGTCCTCGTACCACTCCAGTTCCAGGGCGGTGGAGAGGTCGTACACCTCGGCGAGCGAGAGGTCCCCGGGCCCGAGCCCGGCCTCCTCGTACGCGGCACGGGCGATCGACGCCCGGAACGAGCCCGGCGCCGGCCGTACGGCGGTCACCGAGTCGGTGGCCATGTCCGGGAGGTCGAGGACCGTACGGGGATACGTCGGCGTCACCGTCGACACCGCCCGGATCCGCACCGGATCGGCGACCCCCCGCGAGCGCGCGAAGTCCATGCTGCTCAGCACCAGCGCCGCGCCCCCGTCCGAGGTGGCGCAGATGTCGAGCAGCCGCAGCGGATCGGCGACGACCGCCGACTGCGCGACCTCGTCGGCCGTGACCGGCTTGCGGTAGCGGGCGTGCGGGTTGAGGGCGCCGGCCGCGGCGTTCTTGACCTTCACCTGCGCGAAGTCCTCGAGCGTGTCCCCGTACACGGCCATCCGGCGGCGCGCGTACAGGGCGAAGTACGCCGGGTTCGTGGCGCCGAGCACGCGGAACCGCAGCCAGTCCGGATCGTCCGGCCGGTCCCCGCCGGCGGGGGCGAAGAACCCCTTGGGCGCCGCGTCCGCGCCGACCACCAGGACGACGTCGGCCAGCCCGGCCAGGATCTGCGCCCGCGCCGCCCCGATGGCCTGGGCCCCGGAGGCACAGGCCGCGTACACGCTGGTCACCCGCGCGCCCTGCCAGCCGAGGGCCTGCGCGAAGGTCGCACCGGCCACATAGCCCGGGTAGCCGGAGCGCACGGTGTCGGCGCCGACGATCGACCGGACGTCGGCCCATGCCAGCCCGGCGTCGGCGAGCGCGGTCCGGGCCGCGGCCCGCCCGTACTCGACGAAGCTGCGGCCCCACTTGCCCCAGGGGTGCATCCCGACCCCGAGGACGGCGATGTCGGCGCTCATGCGGTGCCTCCCGTCGGCCGGAACCGCCAGGTGGTCCAGACGGTCCCGGTGTCCGCGTCCTCGTTCAGCACGCCGCCGACCACCTCGACCTCCATCCCGACCGTCAGATCGGCGACGGTGACCCCGGGAACCGCCTGCCCGAGCACGACCATCCCCTCGGCCTCGAGCTCCACCGCGACCAGGGTGTACGGCTCCCAGGGCGCGTCCGGGTCGGACACGTACGGCGCGGGCGGCCGGTACCGCCCGTCGGTGAAGGACCACACCCGCCCGCGGGGGGAGAGCGGCACCTCGGCGAGCTCGCCGCCGCCGGGGCATTGCGGATTGCGGCAGTACGCGTCCTCGCGCGGGAAGAACACCGCGGTACAGGCCGAACACCGGGTGCCGAGCAGCCGGAAGCCGCCGCCGTCCGGACCGTCCTCGGTGAACCACCCGCTCACGACGGGGGTGCGTGCGCGTCCCAAGGGAACCCCTCCCTAGCCAGTCACAGCGATCTGACGGATCGTCAGGAGTCTGTCACGGGCGGGCGGCCCTGGCACGGGTTCTCGGCAAGCCACTTCTGCGCGATCTCGGCCAGCTCCGCGTCCCGCCCGGCCAGCATCATCCGGATCATCTGAGCGTCCCCGCGCAGCGACCACGCCGGATGCCCGAAGGTGGCCGGGTTGTTCTTCTCGATCAGGAAGTGCGCGGGCCAGGCGGTCCCGTACCCGATGAGGGGGAGCGCGGCGAGATAGCGCTTGCGGCCGCGCGCCAGGCCGTACGCGGCGAGGGCGAGCCCGGTGAGGGTGCCGGTGAGGTGGACCCAGCGGGTGGCGGCGCGGGAGTGCATGGCGACGTAGTAGGGCCAGAACTCCTCTGGGGGCACCTCCCAGCGGTAGCTGGGGGAGAAGGGAAAGTCATGCGGGCACGGTACTCAGGGCCGGACCGAGGCGACAGAGACCGGGAAGTCGAAGGAGGAATCGGGAAAGGCCTCGGGCTTGAACGTGAAATGCCACCACTCCTCGGGCAGATTCACGAAGCCGTGCGCGGCGAGCGTCCGCCCCAGCAGCTTCCGGTTGGCACGGGCGGCGCCCGTGATCCCGGGATTGTCGGTGTGCGAGAGCGGATCGAAGCGGTCGAACGGGGTCCCCATGTCGACGGGCCGCCGCAGCGGCAGCCGCACCAGCGTCACATCGACGGTACTCCCGCGGCTGTGCCCGGACTTCTCGGCGATGTACCCGTCGGGAATCAGCCGCTCCTTGTCCACCTCCGGATAGAACTCCGCCTTCGTGGACTGGTCCTGCGGATCCGCCGCCCACCGTACGAAGCTGTCCACCGCGCGCTGCGGCCGGTAGCAGTCGTAGACCGTCAGCGAGTACCCGCGCGGCAACAGCTCCTGCTGGGCGCGGTGCAACGCCTCGGCGGCGGGACGGGCGAGCAGGCAGACGGGCTCTTCGTACCCGTCCACCACCGCGCCGGTGAAATTGTCCGCGGTGGCGTACCTGATGTCCTGGCCGATGGTGGGATCGACCTCGGCCAGCGCCACGAACCCGGGCGGCGCAGAGCCCCCGCTGCCGCCACCGGCGAGCATTGCCGCACAGCCCATCACTCCCGCAACTGCAGTCATCCTCATACCCCTTGGCATATCATCACGGCATGCAGGTACAGCCGAGGGACTCGCACTGCTCCACCTGCGGTTCGCTGTTCGACACGACCGCCTGGCCCCGTACGTGCGCCTCGTGCGGCGCCGTCACGTACCGCAACCCGCTCCCGGTGGCCGTCACGCTGCTCCCGGTCGAGGACGAGGCGGGTACCGGCCTCGTGGTGATCACCCGCACCATCGAGCCGGCCCTCGGAGGCATCGCCCTGCCGGGCGGCTTCATGGACTTCGGCGAGGACTGGCGCGACGCGGTCGTCCGCGAACTGCGCGAGGAGACGGGCATCCGCGCTCCGGCCTCGGACGTCGTCCTGGCCGACGCGATGAGCTCCCCGGCGGGCCACCTGCTGCTCTTCGGACTCCTGCCCCTGCGGCCGACGGCATCCCTGCCCTCGTCGGCCCCGACGGACGAGACCACGGGCTGGCACGTCCTGCGCACCCCGACACAGCTGGCGTTCCCGCTGCACACGCAGGCTGCGGCGGCCTGGTTCGCGGGACGCTACGGCGTTTGACGGCGTTTGACGGCGGGGTAGGGGTACGGGCCGGGCTCGGCGGGATGCCGGCCCGGCGCCCGCCGCTCACAGCCCCAGGTCCATCACGAAGCCCGCCATCGTCACCACTGCGAAAGCTGCCGCCGTCACCGTCAGACCCCGCGCCCACAGCGCCTTCAACGGCACCGGCCGGGCCCGGAAGCACGCCCCCGCCACCATCGGGAGTACCGCGCTCGCCACCGTGCCCGCCCAGACCGCCCCGAATCCGGGAACCGAGGCGACGTGGTCGCGCAGCCACCCGTGGGCCAGCAGGGCCGGCGGCGCCGAGACCGGCACCAGCAGGACCAGGATCGCGACCGGTTCAGGCCATGCCGTCAGACGGGCGGTCAGGCGCCCCAGGAGCGCCACGGGTTTGACGAGCAGCAGCCCGTGCAGGAATCCCACCGCCACCGCTGCGACCGACCCGACCCCGGACATCACCAGGAAGCCGACCGGGGACGCCTCCTGCGTCGCGACGAGCAGCCCCCACGCCAGGAGCAGCTGGCAGGCGCCCACGACCTCCGCTCCCGGAACGATGTCCCACCGGCGCGGTCGGCGCAGCACCCGCAGCCCGGGCGCGTAGGCCCGCGCAGGCCTCGTCGGGTTGGCCGGGCTCGCCAAGACCATCACAAACCCCCTGAACGAACGACTCCGACGGCAGCAAAGTCGGTCGCCGCCGCACAGGGCAGGATCCCCCGGCGGCCTAGAGGGGACCTGCATCCGCGCTGGAACGCGCCCCGGAGGCGGCCCCGGATCCCGCCCCGGCCGGCCCCTCGCGGTCGAGTCCCCGTACCTCCACCCCCTCCACGGGCTCACCGGCCTCGTTCTCCACCACCACCGCGTCCCCCAGCCACCGCACCGTGTACCGCTCGACCTCGCCCGGCTCGAAGCCCGGCCCCGGGTCCCGGATCACCACCCCGCCGCCCGTGCGCCCCCGTGCCGGAGCCCAGGCCTCCAGGGCCACCCCGCCCGCACCGGGCCGGCGGACCGGCAGCACCGCCCCCGCCCGGGCCAGTACCGGGATCCGCCCCGGCGGGGCGTCCAGCAGGATCTGCCCGGGGCCCTCGTACGCCGTCCCGGTCGCGGTGTCGTACCACCGGCCACGGGGCAGCCGGACCGCCCGCCGGTCCGCCCCGCACTCCAGCACCGGCGCCACCAGCAGCGCGTCGCCGAGCAGGAACGCGTCCTCGCAGTCCCGCAACGCCCGGTCCTCCGGCGCCCCCCACCACAGCGGCCGTACGTACGGGGCCCCCGTCCGCCGCGCCAGCTGGGCCAGCGTCAGGAAGTACGGCCGCAACCGCTCCCGCTCCGCCAAGACGGCCCGCGCCTGCTCCTCCGCCTCCGCCCCGAACTCCCACGGCTCGCGCCGTCCGGCCCAGATCGCCGAGTGGGTCCGGAACAGCGGCAGGTACGACCCCAGCTGGAGCCAGCGCAGATACAGCTCCGGGGAGGGCGAGCCCCCGAAACCGCCGACGTCCGGGCCCGAGTACGGCACCCCGCACAGGCCGAGCCCCAGCACCAGCGCGAGCGAGGCCCGCAGCCCCTCCCAGCCGGTCTCCACGTCCCCGGACCACGTGCCCCCGTACCTCTGCATCCCCGCCCACCCCGACCGGGAGAACAGGAACGGCCGCTCGTCCGGCCGCAGCCGCACCAGCCCCTCCCAGCCCGCCCGCGCCATCCCGAGCGCGTACACGTTGTGCGCGGCCCGGTGGTCCCCGCCGGCGCCGTCCATCGCGTGCCGCGCCGAACGGGGCAGCGTCATGTCCCCGAACGGCGCAAAGGACACCGGTTCGTTCATGTCGTGCCACACCCCGGAGAAGCCCTGCTCCAGCCGCTCCGCGTACAGCCCGCCCCACCACGAGCGCACCGCCGGATCCGTGAAGTCCGGGTACGCGCACTCACCGGGCCAGACCTCGCCCCGCACCTCCTGCCCCTGTGCGTCCCGTACGAAGGCCCCGCCCGCCCCCACCGCGCGGCCCGACGTGTGGACGGCGTCGCCCGCCTTCACCGCCGGGTCGACGATCGAGACGAGCCGTACGCCCTGCTCCGCCAGCTCCCGCGCCAGCCCCGGCAGATCGGGGAACCGCTCCTCGTCGACCGTGAAGACACGGTGCTCGTCGTAGTGGTCGATGTCCAGGTGCACGGCCGACAGCGGGAGGCCGCGCGCGGTGTAGCCCGACACCACCCGCCGCACCTCCTGCGCGCTGCCGAACCCCCACCGCGCGTGCTGGTACCCGAGCGCCCATTCGGGCGGTACGGCGGCCCCGCCGGTCAGCCCCGACCAGCCCTGCAGCACCCGGGCCGGCGTCCCCACCAGCACCCAGCACCGCAGCGGCCCGCCCTCCATGCGCAACTCGCTCGACCCCGGCCGGTCCGCGCCCGAGCCGGCACCCTCCTCGCCCTCGCGCAGCGCCACCCGGCCGTCCCAGGAGTTGTCGTGGAACACCAGATGGGTTCCCGCATCGGCGACCACCACCTGCACCGGCATGGTGATGTACAGCGGATCGTCGCCGGGCCCGAAGCCGCCCTTGGGGTCCGTGTTCCACAGCCGGTACACCCCGTCCCGCAGCCGGGGCCCGCCGGCCCGCCCGCCCAGCCCGAAGAACCGGGCATCCGGCGGCACCTCGGCCCGCTGCAGCCACCGCGACTCGAGGGGCTCCCCGGCGACCGGCTCCGCCGGCTCCCACCAGCGCGGCGGCAGCTCCCGGCGCAGCACCGTCCCGCCCGGCGTGCGCACCTCGACCGCCCCGTGCCGGGACACCGCCACCGTGACCCGCTCCGACACCACCCGCCAGCCGCCGCCGGTGTCCGGTTCCAGCACGGCCCGCGGGTCGGGCTCCGGCCCGCCGCCGACCAGCGCGTACGAGGGCGTCGGCCCGGCCCCGTCCCAGCCCCAGAACACCGCGCCGCCCGCCGTGACCCGTACGAGCAGCTCCGACCGGGCGAACCTCAGCACCCCGCCGCCCGGCCGCGGTTCCGTGCCGGTCAGCAGACCCGGCACGCGGGCCCGCTCCGCGCCCCGGCGCGGGAGCCCCACCGCGTCCGCGCGCCGGTGGCGCAACGCCGAGCGCCACGCGCGCCGCCCGCGCTCCGTACCGATCTCTTTCACCGCACGCACCAGATCGCGACCGTTCATGCTGCTCACCCTGCCACCGGCCGCCGGGCGAGCGGGCTGCGTTCAACTTCCGTTCACTCGTCCATGACGCCTCTGGTGCGGAGCTAGATCGCATGGCATGGTCCCTGTGAGCCGCCGCGCGCACACCCACCGCGCGATGGCACCGTACGCACACCACGCGCGAGCCGCAGACTTGACCGGGAGCCGACCCATGACCTCAGCCACCCAGCCGGAACCCCTCTGGTCCCCGGGCCCCGACCGCATCGCCGCGGCCCGCATCACCGCGTTCCAGGCCTGGGCCGCGGAGCGGTTCGGAGCCCCCGCGGACGGCGGCTACCCCGCGCTGCACAGCTGGTCCGTCGACGAGCTCGACACCTTCTGGCAGGCGGTCGCCGAGTGGTTCGAGGTCCGCTTCACCACCCCGTACGAATCCGTCCTCGCGGACCGCTCCATGCCGGGCGCGCGCTGGTTCACCGGTGCCGAGCTCAACTACGCCGAGCACGCCCTGCGCGCCGCCGAGGACCCGGCGCGCGCCGACGACGCCGCCCTCCTGTACGTGGACGAGACCCACGAAGCCACCCCCGTGACCTGGGCCGAGCTCCGCCGCCAGGTCGGCGCACTCGCCGCCGAGCTGCGCGCCCTCGGCGTACGCCCCGGCGACCGGGTGAGCGGCTACCTCCCCAACATCCCCGAGGCCGTCACCGCGCTGCTGGCCACCGCCGCCGTCGGCGCCGTGTGGACCTCCTGCGCCCCCGACTTCGGCGCCCGCAGCGTCCTCGACCGCTTCCAGCAGGTCGAGCCGGTGGTCCTGTTCGCCGTCGACGGCTACCGCTACGGCGGCAAGGAACACGACCGCCGCGACACCGTCGCCGAACTGCGCGCCGAGCTCCCCTCGCTGCGCGCGGTCGTCCACATCCCGCTGCTCGGTACGGCCGCCCCCGAGGGCGCCCTCGCCTGGTCGGACCTGACCTCGGCCACGGTCGAGCCGGTCTTCGAGGCCGTCCCCTTCGACCACCCGCTCTGGGTGCTGTACTCCTCCGGTACGACCGGCCTGCCCAAGGCGATCGTGCAGTCCCAGGGCGGCATCCTCCTGGAGCACCTGAAGCAGCTCGGCCTGCACTGCGACCTCGGCCCCGAGGACCGGTTCTTCTGGTACACCTCCACGGGCTGGATGATGTGGAACTTCCTCGTCTCCGGCCTGCTGACCGGTACGACGGTCGTCCTGTACGACGGCAGCCCGGGCTACCCCGACACCGGGGCCCAGTGGCGGATCGCGGAGCGGACCAAGGCCACCCTGTACGGGACCTCCGCCGCGTACGTCATGGCCTGCCGCAAGGCGGACGTGCACCCCGCGCGCGATTTCGACCTCTCCGCCGTGAAGTGCGTGGCGACCACGGGCTCGCCGCTGCCGCCCGACGGCTTCCGCTGGCTCCACGACGAGGTGGCGGAAGACCTCTGGATCGCCTCCGTCAGCGGCGGCACCGACGTCTGCAGCTGTTTCGCCGGCGCCGTCCCCACCCTCCCCGTCCACATCGGCGAACTGCAGGCCGCCTGCCTGGGCACCGACCTGCAGTCCTGGGACCCGTCGGGCAAGCCGCTGACCGGGGAGGTCGGCGAGCTGGTCGTCACCAACCCCATGCCCTCCATGCCGATCCACTTCTGGAACGACCCGGACGGCAGCCGCTACCGCGACAGCTACTTCGAGATGTTCCCGGGCGTCTGGCGCCACGGGGACTGGATCACGATCACCGACCACGGCTCGGTGATCATCCACGGCCGCTCCGACTCCACCCTCAACCGGCAGGGCGTCCGGATGGGCTCCGCCGACATCTACGAGGCCGTCGAACGGCTCCCCGAGATCAAGGAGTCCCTCGTGATCGGCCTGGAGGAGCCGAACGGGGGCTACTGGATGCCGCTGTTCGTCCACCTCGCACCCGGCGCCACCCTCGACGACGACCTCCGCGGCCGCATCAAGGCGACGATCCGCGAGGAGCTCTCCCCGCGCCACGTCCCCGACGAGATCATCGAGGTCCCGGGCATCCCGCACACCCTTACGGGCAAGCGCATCGAGGTCCCGGTCAAGCGCCTCCTCCAGGGGACGCCCATGGCGAAGGCGGTCAACCCCGGCTCGGTCGACCAGCTGGACCTGCTGCCCTTCTACGAGGAGCTGGGCCGCACCCGTACCCGCGGCTGAGGTCACTGTCAGTGGCCACGGTTACTGTGAGTGAGCAATCGAATGTGCCACTCAGGGGGAAGCCATGCCACGGACGCGCCACCACAACGGCCGCACCACCAGCGACACGACCAGCGACCCGAGCGGTCCCACCACCGGTCGTACGGCCGGCCGCACCACCCGGCGCCGCATGCTGCGCCGCGAAGTCCCCAGCACCGTCGGCCTCCTGGCCGACGCCGGGGACTTCGCGGCCATGCGCGGCTACCGCAGCTTCACGTTCGACCGGCACGACGACTACAGCGACTACCTCCGCCACGTCGAGGGCCTGCTCCGGTCCCTCGCGGCCCAAGGCATCCACACGACCGTCGCCCTCTTCGACCCCGACGAGTACGCCCAGTTCTGCACGGAACACGGCATCGACCCGGACACCGCCGCAGCCCGCACCCGCTTCACCGCCGAACTGGCCGGCGCCGGCGCCGTACTGCCCTACACCGGCCAGCCCATCGACGAACTCGTCCCGCTCCTCGTCGACGAGGCCGTCCGCCAGGCCACCTGGGAGTACGCCACCTCCCTGCTCGCCGACGTCGGAAACTGCGCCGACTGCGGCGAGGACATCGGCCAGGCCTCCTTTACCCGAGCCGCCGAGACGCTCACCCGCCTCGTCGACGGCGCCGGACCCGGCCACCACCACCTCGTGTGCAGCGTCCCGACCCAGGACGAACAGCTCCTCGCCGTCCTGCACGCCGAAGTCACCGAGAACCCGGACGGCCCACCGCGCATCGAGGGCCGCGAAAGCCTCGACTTCGTGACGGTGCTCGCCGCCGGCCTCGCCCTCGGCGGCCCAGGTGGACTGGTGCTGCGCAGCACCACCGAGGGCTTCCGCGACCGGGTGCACGGCTGGCGCCTCGACCGCGGGCGCCTGGTTCCGCTCTCCGCGGCAGCGGTGTTCAACGCCTACTGCACCGACGCCGACACCGGGGACCCCGTGGCCCCCGAGCCCGGCGTCGAATACTGCCCCGGCTACGAGGTGGACGGTCCCACCCCGCACCACTGAGCGGCCTCAAGACGACCGAGGGGCCCCCGCCACCGGCGAAGGCCCCTCGATCGACAACACCCGGCCCGGCTACTCGCCGGACAGCACCGCCTGAGCGGCCACGCGGGCCTCCTCGGCGCTGTCCGCCGCGCGCGCCGCGGCAGCGGCACGCTCGCACTGGGCCAGCGTGTGCTTGGCGAGCGTCGCCCGCACGTAGGGAATCGAAGCGGCACCCATCGAGAGAGAGGTGACACCCAAACCCGTCAGCACACAGGCCAGCAGCGGGTCGGAAGCGGCCTCACCACAGACACCGCAGCTCTTGCCCTCCGCCCTGGCGGCCTCGGCCGACATGGCGATCAGGTCGAGCAGCGCCGGCTGCCACGGGTCCTGGAGCCGTGACACCGCACCGACCTGACGGTCGGCGGCGAAGGCGTACTGCGCCAGGTCGTTGGTGCCGAGCGAAAGGAACTCGACCTCCTGGAGGATCGAGCGTGCCCGGAGCGCGGCGGAGGGGATCTCCACCATCGCACCGAACTTCGCCTTCAGCCCGGCCTCGCGGCACGCGTCAGCGAACGCCTTCGCGTCGATCCGGTCGGCCACCATCGGGGCCATGACCTCGAGGTAGACCGGCAGGCCCTCGGCCGCCTTGGCCAGCGCGGTGAGCTGCGTGCGCAGCACGTCCGGGTGGTCCAGCAGCGACCGCAGACCGCGCACGCCGAGCGCCGGGTTCGGCTCGTCGGCCGGCGTCAGGAACTCCAGCGGCTTGTCGGCACCGGCGTCCAGGACGCGTACGACGACACGACCCTCGGGGAAGGCCTCGAGCACCTTGCGGTACGACTCGATCTGCTTCTCCTCGGACGGCGCCTTCTTGCTGTCGTCCAGGAACAGGAACTCGGTACGGAACAGGCCCACACCCTCGGCCCCGGCCTCCACGGCCGCCGGCACGTCCGCCGGACCGCCGACGTTGGCCAGCAGCGGCACCTTGTGACCGTCGGAGGTCGCACCCGGACCGGACGAGGCCGCGAGAGCGGCCTTGCGCTCGGCGGCCGCGGCCTCCAGCTCGGCCCGCTTCTCGGCGGTGGGCTCGACGAACAGGTCACCGGTGCTGCCGTCGACGGCGATGACCGTACCCTCGGCGATCTCCCCGGCACCCGGCAGCGCCACGATCGCCGGCACGCCCAGCGCCCGCGCGAGGATCGCGCTGTGGCTGGTCGGGCCGCCTTCCTCGGTCACGAAGCCGAGGACGAGCGCCGGGTCGAGCAGAGCGGTGTCAGCGGGGGCCAGGTCCCGCGCGATCAGCACGTACGGCTCGTCGCTGTCCGGCACACCCGGCATCGGCACGCCGAGCAGCCGCGCCACGATCCGGTTCCGCACGTCGTCCAGGTCGGCCACCCGGCCGGCCATGTACTCCCCGGCCCCCGCGAGCAGGTCGCGGTACGAGGCGAACGCGTCGTACACCCCGCGCTCGGCGGTGCTGCCGACGGCGATGCGCCGGTCCACGTCCGCCATCAGCTCGGGATCCGTGGCGATCATCGCCTGGGCCTCGAGTACGTGCTGAGCCTCGCCGCCGGCCAGCTGGCCGCGCGCGATCAGGTCGGCGGATACAGCCTCCACGGCCTTACGGGCGCGCCCCTGTTCGCGCTCCGCCTCGTCCGCGGTGATCTGCCTGGCCGGCGGCTCGAGAACCGCCGTGCCCATGTGCCGCACCTCGCCGATCGCCACCCCGTGGCTCACGCCGACGCCTCGCAGCGTTGTCTCCATTTCACCCGTCTCCGATTGAGCGGCGGGCCCAGCCGCCGCGGTGGATGTCCGACTCGCCTGTGCAGGCGGACGAGGTCACTGCCAGCTGAACAGGGCGTCGTCGGCCTTCACGTCTCCGGACTCGACGACGGCGGACAGGGAGTCCGGGGTCGCCTCCAGCGCCACGACGGGGCAGATCGGCGACTTGCCGGCTTCCTCGACGGCCTGCGGGTTCCAGCGGATGACGGCCTGACCGCGGGTCACGGTGTCGCCCTTGTTGACGAGGAGCTCGAAGCCCTCGCCGTTGAGCTGAACGGTGTCGATCCCGAGGTGGGTGAGTACGCCGTGTCCTTCGCCGTCGACGACGACGTACGCGTGCGGGTGCAGGGAGACGATCACACCGTCGACGGGGGACACCGCCTCCGAGGGCTCACGCACGGGGTCAATGGCGGTGCCCGGACCCACCATTGCGCCGGAGAACACCGGATCGGGCACTGCCGCGAGTCCGATGGCGCGCCCGGCGAGTGGGGACGTCACGCTGGTCATGGGGGGCCTCCCAGGGGTGGGGCTTCATCGTGTCGCCGTCACAGCCTGTGCTGTGACGACATACTTTTTGAAGGGTATGTCATGACACGTCCCGGTTTGCATGGAGTGCACCCCCTGCCGGAGGCCACGACACGCTGCCGCGACGACGTAGTGGACTAGACCATACGCCTGAATCGATTTGCTTGGGCACCACGGGCCCTGTACTGTCGTGACTCCCGCCAGGACGTGCCGCGTGAACATCTCGCGAACAGCCGATGGACGGGACTCCTCCTCTTCAGTGCCGATCTTGATCCTTGCTTCCTCTCGTATGCCTTTTCGGTAAATCGGGTGAGTGGTCAGGGAGCTGGAAAAGCCCTGATAGAGTCGGAATCGCCGGAAAGGGAAAACGCGAAAGCGAAGACCCTGGAAAGCAAGCGAGACTGACTCTGATAGAGTCGGAAACGCAAGAATGAAGAACAGAAGCCCGGAGGAAAGCCCGAGAGGGTGAGTACAAAGGAAGCGTCCGTTCCTTGAGAACTCAACAGCGTGCCAAAAATCAACGCCAGAAGTTGAT
>NZ_JBVING010000021.1:0-112555 GCF_055579465.1 Streptomyces sp. NPDC032745
AGGTCAACAAGCAGACCATCAAGGACCAGCTCAAGGACGAACTCAAGGCCAAGCTCGGCAAGTGAGACCCAGAGCCCCACAGCCCCCGGGGAAACACCCCCGGGGAGCCGCCCAACACAGCAGACGCCGGAGAGGCCCACCACCTCTCCGGCGTCCGCACGCGCTGCCGCGGCGTCAGGCCTGATCTGGGCAGGGCCCCTGGAAGGGCCACGCAAGCCTCGACGGCACGCCCAACCTTCGCCGACACAGGACGCCAGACAGGCGACGACCCCACGCTGCGCGCTATTCGCGCTGGTCAGACCCCTGGCTATCGGCCAAAGATCGACAACTGCTGCCCGAAGATGCCCTGGCTCTGCCGCGTCCCGAGCCGCCCGCATGGCTGCTCAAGCGGAGCATCGGCGCGGGCCGGATGCCGGTCCGCGTCCACGCGGGAACGTGCCGGGACACACCAGAGCGCTGCTCGCCCCTGAGCCGCGAGGAGGCGCGCCGGGCCCTGGCCGAGGGAGAGCCCAGCGGGACGCCGCGTCCGCGCGCGTACCAAGACTCCGCCCTCCTCTGGCAGCACGTGTGCGCGCTTTGCCGGAAGCCGTGACCGCTCGACTACTGGCCGGGCAGCTCCTCCACAATGGTGATCTGGCTCGCGCCCTCGTTCTCCAGCGTCCTCTTGCGATTCTCAGTACTCGGCAGGCCGTGGCACGCGGCCGACCGTCGTGGCCGACCGTCCTGCACCCACTGCACTCTGTAGTTGATCGTCGGACATCCGCTTCGTACGCGACGGCCCCGGCCGCATACCAGCAGCCTCGGACCCGGTACCGGCATCTGGCACGCCCAGCCCCTGCCCGAGCCACCTCGCCGCGCGACGCCGGGCTCATCGACGTCCCGCCCGACGCGTGACGGAGACGGAGAATGAGGACTGTGATGACAGTCCTGGTGGTCGGCGTACCGGAAGGCGAGGAACTGGAGCGGCTGAGGTCGCGCATCCAGCGCAACCCCCACTTCCAGGTCATCTCCCACGCCCGCACCCCCGACGTCGCCCTCGCCCACGCCCGGGTCCTGCTCCCCGACATCACCGTGCTCACCCTGACCGGAGGCTTCCGCGACGACCCGGCCGCACTCGGCATCTTCCACGGGGTGCGCGCCCTGGACCCGCCCAGCGGGGTCGTCCTCCGTACCAGAGCCGACGCGGCCCCCGGCGACCTCGACGCCCTCACCGCCGACGGGGCCGTCCACATCGTCCGTGCCGGCGACGAGGAAGGGCTGATGCGCGCCCTGCGCACGATCGGCCTGCGCCGGGCAACCTGCGACCCGGACGAAATGCCCTGACCGCCAGCACGCACCATGCATATCCCGACGCCCCCGGATGACCGCCCAGCGTGTCAGGTGGTGGATGAACCGGTCCCTGCGCGAAAGCTGGTCGAACTCTGCCGGCCGGTGCCGTAGGGTGGGGTTCACCGACGCGGGGTGGAGCAGCTCGGTAGCTCGCTGGGCTCATAACCCAGAGGTCGCAGGTTCAAATCCTGTCCCCGCTACTACACCGGAAGGGCCCGGATCCTCAAAGGATCCGGGCCCTTCCGTCGTGCTGGGATGCTGTGGGCGCCGGCCGGGCAGGTGGCCTGGTGCGGGTCCAGGACCACCGGCGGGCCGGCGAGTCCGCGACCGGACGTCAACCTGATCGGGCAGGAACCGGACGCCGCATCACGCGCCACCGGGCGGCCCGAGGTTCGGCCCTCCCGCCCTCCGCGCCGGCAAACCACCCGATACCTCGTTGACGGCATGGCCGACGCCATCGACCGGCCGATGACCCGGGCGGCCGAGCAGACGATCACCGAGCACCTGGAGGTGGGGCGTCCGTGCGACAGCGCTGGACGGCTTCTCTCCGTGCCCCAAGCCTCGCAGCCCGGCGCGTGGCGCCGCCAATGGGAACCGGGACGCGAGCGTGTTCACTTCTCTGCACTGCCCCCGCCAGGTCCTCGACCCGAGACCCGACTCCACTACAACTTCAACCGGCACTACGACACGGCCAGCGGCCCGTACATCGGCCCGGACCCGCTCAGCCTCTCCCCCGCCCTCAATCACTACGCCTACGTACCCAACCCGTTCACCTCGTGGGGCGCATCGATGCGCAGCCTGGCCATCACAGCGGACCGGATGCGGGGGGGGGACAGCGTCTGGGGTATGAGCGCACCGTTGGACGCCGCCTGCACCGCCGAGCTTCCCGGCACACGAGCATGCAAGCGCGCCGCCACAGCGCGTTGCATCAAACCTCAACCGCAAGGGGCGATCCTCCCCCGGGGACGGCGCTCCCAGGACGACTGTCGTGAGTCGACTTGCTGGTGCGTCTCCACCCGAAACTGGCCCAGCCCGATCGCGAACCTGTCCGTCGTGCAAGTGTCACCGACCACGGAAGACACCGAAGCCTCCGGGCCGGCACGGCGCCGCGTCGTCATACTGCACCGAGCTGGCGGTATTCACGTGTATCGCGGGGGTACAAGGACGAGAAGAGTCCTGATCACCGCGGCGCAGCGCCGCCATACGAGGTGGAGCCCGTCTTGATGAGACGCGACGTGATACTCAACGAACTCGCCCAGGGACTGCGCACGATGTCGCAAGGCCTCGGGTGGTTCGACGGTCTCGGCCCGGAGGAACAGTCCGAGGTGCTGCTCTTCCTGCGCCATCACTGCATCCAGGCTCGCGCCGTCGCCGAAGACGGACCGGAGAGCATCCGCCGTGCCGGGCTACGCCCGACGCACACCCCTGCGGTACTGATCACTCGCGGCCGGATCGACCAGCAACTGGGGAAGATCGCTGGCCTCACCCCTGTCGATGAGCGCCGCAAGGCGTTCCGGCTGCTGATCGCGGTACTCGCGATCGCGGACGCACGGCGCCGCGAGCGCTTCTGCTCCGGCGGATGCGGTCACTGGTGGCACCAACTGCCCGCCGCTGATCCCGCTGCCCGTTGAATCACAGCGGACGGGACTGGGTGAACCCCTCCTGAGCAGGCTGCATCGAGAACACCCGGCGCAGACACACCGACAAGGCCGTCTTTGGGCGACCAAGATGTCGGCGGCTGACGCAGCATGTGCTCGCGGGAAGTCAGTTCACATGCACTGGTCGCTGCAGATCGCGGCGATCCGAACGGTTCGAGTCTTCGTGGCTCTGGACGACGGTCCCGAACATCCAGCGTTTCACGGAGCCGGGTTCATCACGATCCCCGAACTGTCCTGGTCGCACATCACCGCTCCCGACGATGTCGTCCAGGCCGGACAGCGTGTCTCTTGCGAGTTCCGCCAGTTCGACACCTACAACGCGTTGGCCAGGCTGTCCTTGCGCGCACTGCAGCCCGACCCCTTCGCTGCCTTCGTCGGCCCTGGGGACGGAGTTGTCGGGCTGGTCCCCTTCAGAGAGGTCCACGTCCGGCCTGCGGCTGATCGGCCAGAAGACTTCGAGGACGGTGAGGAGATCGCCGTCGCCACCACGGACATCGAGCTGCCGCAACGACGGGTGAACCTCTCCAGGGCGGAGGGCGCCCGGCATGCAAGTGTCGCGCCGCCTGTATGACGGGTCCGCCCCTGGACTGCCTAAGGGCTGTCCCCGCCCGGGCGAATGCCGGGGGAGGCACACCGAGCTCAGGGGGCGGGGCGCATTGCAGGGGCTGTGAGGCGCAGGCTGGGTGGCACGTGGGGCCGTCTGCTGGCTAGACCTGGTCTCCCCGGGGCCTCTGTTACGCCTGCGGCTTCGCCGTAGCGTCCGGGCCGTCTCCCCTGTACCAGGGCCGAAGCTGTAGGTACCTCTCCTTCATGGCCGGCCCGATATGCGCCTCGATCCCGTAGCCGGGTTCCCCCTTGTACGGGAGGTCGTAGAGGAACGACGTCACGATGACCTCGATTGCCCCGGGCGCGCGACGCTGCGTCTCCTCCTCCAGGAACGCAAGGACCCGGCGCCAGTCGGGACCCTCCGGGTCGCCCTGCCCCAGGTACGAGTGCACGGTGTCCTGCACGACGTCCCAGAAGAACACGTGCGAGAGCACCCCGTTCTCGTTGAAGACGTGGCTCTCGTAGGCGTCCTCGAACCCGGGCACCTGAGCAACAAGGTCCTCCACGAGGCGTACGCGGGCGGCATCCTTCTCGGCACTCCCGTCGTCCTTGGCCTTCTCTCGCTCTTCGTCGTCGGCCCTCATGTGCCGGGACGCTATCTCATCGCGCCAGCACCACCTGTGGCCTGTTCCTGCCTTCACTTGAGGCGATGCTTGACACGGCTCTGACCGGAATTCCGTGGTGGCCCCCTGCGCCTACATGGTCTACTCGCGGCGTGGCCACCTCGAACATGTACTACTGCGGCTCTGGGTTCTGGGTCCGCGACGAGCAAGCCGAAGTGTGGCTGTACCTCCTGGCGCAGGAAGCAAACGCGGTCGCTGACGCTCCGGAGTGGTTGGCCGGCGCTCGCGATGACTGGGAGATGCAGGCCACGACCGGCTTCGTGGGATTCGTCTCGTCATGTCTGGACGAACACCTTGGCACGGACCCCGAACGCGTCGCGCTCGCGCTTCACCTCTCGGAGCGCGCCCTGCAGCGAGTGCTCTCATGGGCCCCGGCCATCCCGAAGGATCTCGTGAACTCCTTCGGGACGGGCGGAGGTTACGACGGTTTCCACCCGGACCTGCCCATCGACCCCTTGCTGGCGTGTGGTCGCGCCTTCACCAGCCTTCTTCGTGGCGAGCTCCCGCCCGGACACGACAGCTGGGCGTGCTGATCTCGCTCGGCAGGGTCACACCTGGTTGAGGATGTGTGTCCGAGGAGCCGGAACGGCGCTCGGCCGTACATTGCTCTCTTGAGCGTTTTGACCCTGTTGACGTGGCCTTCGACGACGCCGGAGCTCCAGGTGAGGGTGAGTCCGGCGGTGACGGCCTCGAGGTCGTGGCGGAGAAGGCCAGCGATGCCGCCCATCGGTTTCGGGGCGTCTTGCTCGGCCCGGGTGATGTCCGGGCAGGCAAGCCGGACTTCGAGAAGCTGCTTCGTCCTCCTGGCCAGTGAGGGTCTCGTGGGGTCTCATAGTCCAGCCGGTGATTTTGCGGGGGCCGGGGATGTCCGTCCGCACAGGTTCGGCGTTGCCCGCGCGGAGGGCGGTACGGCTTGAACGGCTCCGGCACTCCGGCCGGGCGGCGCTCGGGGGCGGAGGCCAGAGGCTGGTCAAGGTCAGTGTCGCGGAAGCGGCGCACGGTCTTGCGGTCGAAGCCGCTCTCTTTGACCGCGCGAGTGCAGGCGGATGCCCGGTCGCGGCAGATGATCTTGGCGCCAGAGTGTTCGCGCAGCCAGGAGGTAAAGGTCTGTCTCCGGGTGCGGTCGGGCAGGACGTCGACAACCTGTGCGGCCTCCACGTCGGCGAGGAGGGTTCCGTAGGTGCGGCCCTTGCTGAAGGCGAACTCGCCGACGCCGAGGACTGCGGTGCCCGCTCCGGCGCCGGCGGCGACATCAGCGGTTCCGGCAGCCGGCTGCGGCCCCCAGCGAGGTGCATCTTCCGGCACAGCTGTTCGCCGGGACGGCCACCGAGTTCTTCCGCGACTGCGTGGAGCCACTTCTCCAAGCCGAGGCCGGGGGGCGACAGAGCGTTCAATCGGGCCTCTGACCTGCTGCTATTTACGTGTCAGGAGCACCACGAATGCGCGGCTTCATGCCGGCAGGGTGCCCCGCTGCCCACTCGCCGCTCCGATACTGCGGGACGGTCCGTGCTCGCCCTTGTCCACCGATCGGCCCGCCCGTGTCGCAAGCCCGACGGCCTCAGCCATAGCATCGTGCACAGCATGCAGGATGCGCGTGGCGCCGCTCGCGGCAGGGAAGCGACGAGTGAGTCCGCCGAAGGGGTCCGAGGTGAGGTCCGAGCCGCTGAACGGAAGCACGTATGCGGGTCCGGAGGGCACCCCGAACCCCGCGCGAGGTGGAGTGCGTTGGCGCCGGTCGCCGGTTCTTCCGGCGGCTCTGGGCCTGCTGCTCGGCACGATCGGCTCCTTCCTGCCGGCCGGGACCGGGCATGCGCACGGCGTGGGGGCCCGCCGGGGCGTGGAGCCAGACACGCAGTGCCGGCCCACGCTGGTGGGTGTGGCACACCAGGACGACGACCTGCTCTTCATCGGTTCCGAGGTCCAGCGACTCGTACGCGCCCGGTGTTTTGCCGGCACCGTCTACCTGACGGCCGGTGACGCCGGGCGCCCGTTCCCCGGCGACGACTCCTACATACTCCGGCGAGAACAGGGGCTGCGTGCGGCCTACGCGCGGATGGCGGGAGTCCCGAACCACTGGCGCCGGGCCGGGCTCACGGTGCGGGGCCGCGGCCTCGTGTCCTTCGTCCTGAACGGCCGCCCCGAC
Source organism: Streptomyces sp. NPDC032745 (assembly GCF_055579465.1). Taxonomy (NCBI): domain Bacteria; kingdom Bacillati; phylum Actinomycetota; class Actinomycetes; order Kitasatosporales; family Streptomycetaceae; genus Streptomyces; species Streptomyces sp. NPDC032745. Next base: position 6,360 of record NZ_JBVING010000021.1, read on the forward strand.
GTACGGCTCGTCTTCCTTCGGCTGCCCGACGGATTCTCGAAGGGTGTCGGCAGTCCGCAGTACTCGCAGCAGAGCCTCCTGAAGCTGTTCCGCGGGCAGATCGCCACGATGAGGCCGGTGGACGGCACAAGGTCCTACACGGAGGCGGAGCTGACCTCGGTGCTGTCCGAGGTGCTCACGCTGCGCAGAGCGGAACGCGTTCTGACACAGGACTACGACAGTGCCACGTTCGGGGTCGGCCCGCCTCATCCGGCCGATCACAGCGATCACGAGATGACCGGGCGGATATTCAGGAGGGCTGCGTTCGGCTCCCCCGCCCGCCCTGCCGTGACCCCGTACGTCGGCTACGGTCTGCCGCTCCTGCCGCCAAACCTTACGGCGCGCCAGCAACGCGACAAGAAGGCCGCCTATTACGCCTATGCCGCATACGCGGGGTGTGTCACACTGCCCTGCTCCTCCCGGTTCGCCCTGAGCCGGAACTTCCGTCTGTGGATGGAGAGGGAGCACCGCAGGGTGCACCGGCAGCCCCGACCCGGGGAAATCATGTCGGCCATCGGCCGTACCACCGCGCGGACAGCCGTCGAGCGCTGCCTCACCCGCAGCGTCGGGCAGGCCACTGACGACACGGTGACGACGGAAGACTGCGACGGCGGCCGCGACCAACGCTGGACCTTCGATGGCGGCACCATCAAGGCCGCTGGAACCCATGCCTGCCTGACCGTCGCTCCAAAGTTCGGACTGGCGTCCTGCGACGGATCGGACAACCAGACCTGGTGGCGCGATGCCGACGGCAGGATCGGATCGGGTACACAGTGCCTGCACCAGGACGACCTGGCCGAGCTCGACCCCCATCTCTCCGTGCAGGCGTGCGGCACTTACCGCCCCGAGCTGCGCTGGCTGTGGTAGCCCACGGCTTGCCCGCCCCCGGACAGCCGGCGACTTCCTGAGCTGCCGCCTGGAGTCTCGGAATCGAGCGCCTCCATTACAGAAGGGGACCACAACCCATACCCCGCCCGACGCTGGAGCCCGGCCCATACCGGCCGATCAGCACCAGAGCGGTGGTCAGCCGTTTCCAGGACAGGCACATCGACCGAAGGCAGTGTTCTCAACTGTGGTGCCAGGGTGGCTGGTTGTTCTTCACGGACATCAGGGCGACCGTGTCTCTCTTAAGGGCCCGGGGAAGTTTCTGCCGCCTACGGTGATCCATTCGTCAGCAGGAGGAAGAAAATATCGTCCCGGTAGGCGAGCGTGGCAGTATCGGACTCGCCGCCATCGAAGTAGGCCAGGTCTGGGCAGGGCTTTCCGGTGTAGTACTCGGTTGAGGGCAAGAAGTCAGGGTTGACGCCGGCGAACGACCAACCATGCAGGAGCTGTTGTTCTGTGGTCTCTCGGCTGGAAGCCGGACGGCCGTCGCGCTCGAAGACCTCACGCAAGAAGGCCCCGATCGTGTCTTCAGCGCGTTCTTCGTCCAGATGGCCGTGATACGGGCTGAACGCCTCGCACAGCATCCACCGAAGACGGGCAAGGAAGCCCGTTTCGTCCATCGGTTCCAGGGTGAGGCGCAGATCGCGGGGTACCCGCCACAGGTCCGCACCCGTGGAGTTCACCAACGAGGGATCCGGCGTCTGCCACGGGACCTCGTGGAAAATCCACCAGCCGCGCTCCTGGTCCGCGTGAAGCATCATCTCGTGGAACAGCGGGTCGCGGAGAAAGGTACTCAGAACCTCATGGCGGTTGTCGCGGGTGACCGGGGTCTGGGTGCGCACCTTGAGCAGAAAGGTATTGCTGTTCATCACTTCATCCACGGCCGTCAAGAACGCATTGACCGCAGGACGGTTGAGATCTGCGAGGAAGGACCGCATTCTTCTCATCCCCAACCACGCAGGCGCACAGTGGCACCACACCCTGTGTTTGTCGACTGGAGTAACCGGTCGCCACGACGACCGTATCATCGCCAACCCTCCCAGGGCCCGGAGGGCCGGGGGCTCACTGGAGTGGGGAGGCCACACATCCCGGCGCCCACTACGACCGACGCTGGACCGATCCGCCTCGCGCGTTCAGCCACGAGAATTGAGCAATCGTCAAATTCTGTGTACCGGTGGACTGAAAGCGCGGAGGACTTGGCTCGGCGCGTGCTCTTTATCGTCGCTGCCGCTTTGGTGAGGATGGGGTGTGTTCAATCGCAGGGTGCCCGAACCTCCACCGGATCCACGGCTCGACCCGTTCCGCCATGCAGCAGCCCTGGTGTTCGACGGTATCGTCCTCGACGACACGCTGGAGGACGAGCTCCGAGACTGGGCTGCAGACGTCTTCACCGTCAGGGGCACAGCCCGTAGTACCGAGAAGGTGACAGCGTGCGCACCGCCCGCTCCGGGGAGGCTGCGCGGCACCTGCCGGGCAGGGGGTCGTTCTCGTGAGCCGGGCGACCAGAACGTGCGGGTGCTGTCGGGGATGTGGGGCCTCCGAATTCGGTGCGGAGCGGTGGGGCACACATGCAGCTGCACGGGGTGACCACTCCACCAAGGATGCGGCGGGACCCTCCAGTGGGGCACAACTCGCGGCCAGCTGATATCTGTTCGTGACCTCCCGAATTGAAAGAAAGTCAGGTAATGCTCAACTTCAGTCAAGCTCCTGTCACTTGACGCGCTTTACGTTTCGCCTGCACTCTTCATCTCCCCAGGAGGCCAAGGAAGAGTGCATCCGTCCCTGTCCGGACCACGGGTTACAGGTTGTTGAGGTTCCCCTATGGGAGCGGCTTCATCTGTACGCGCCGGGTCAGGCCGGCTCATGACTCCCCTCTTCGCACATCGCGGCCTCTTGCGTTTACACAAGGAGCACCTTGACCCAGACGGCCGCCGGCGAGGACCCTTTGGTCCTGCGAGCCTTCCGCACACTGTCCCCGGCATCGCAGCAGTCCCTGTGCCCTGAACTGGCCGAAGTCCCCGGACCCGCCGGGCTCCGCCAGGCGCAGCATCCTGACGGCGACATATCCGTCGCCCCATCGGCTCGCACACAGCTGCGCGAGGCATATCTGCGCACCTACGTCGCCCAGGCTCGAAGCCGGACCTGTCGGCATCTGGCCGCCGTGATGGACGACACGGTCCAGGGCGGTACCTCCAACACGTCTGATGCTCTCGACCAGCACACCAAGGCCTGCTCCAGCTGCTCAGGCATCCGGACCGAGCTCGCCGTCCTTCGCAGTGGAAGCCAGGCAGTCCTCACCGGCCTTCTCCTGGACGCGGCAAAGAACTCGGCCACCGCCCGCGCGGACGCCCCCGGCGCCGACTCGAGGGCACCGACGCAGGCGGGCGCATCCGACTTGGCCAACGCTGCCGGCCCAGGCTCCCCGTCCTCGGGGCCGCACCCGGGCAGCTGGTTCGCCGCGGTGCCACACTCCCGCGCCTCGCTCCTCGTGGCGGCCTCCATCGCCGTAGTGACCACGGCCATCGTCGCCGTCAGCGAGACGACCAGCCAGAGTGGCACCACTCCTGCACCCCTGGCTCGCGCCACCGTCGTGCCCCCCATATCCATGCCCGCCGCCACCACGGCCTCCCCCACCCCATCCCCCGAGACCCCTGCTCCGGCCTCCGATGTTCCGGCCTCTCCTTCTGCGTCCGACACGCCGTCAGACCCGGTGACGGAAGAAGTCACCACCAGCACACAGAGCGCCCCTCCCACCGGTTTCCAGCTCGTCAACAAAAAGACCGGGCTGTGCGTCGGCGCGCAGAGCCGCGCCGCAGGGGCCGGACTGCGTCTTGAGGAGTGCCGGGGCGGGGCGTTGCAGCGGTGGGAGACGCTCGAGGACGCGTCCGGCACGTACCGGCTCCGCAACACGGGCAGCGACAAGTGCCTTGACGGTACCGAGGGTGGCGGAAACATCGTTCGGGCCGTCCTGAACGACTGCGGTGACCGCTCCGCAGCCCATCCCGGCGTACAGCTGTGGACGATCCATCTGGAGAAGGGATCAGACGCGTTCCGGCTGCAGTTCGTACCCCGTGTCGCATCCAGCGACTACGCCTCACACCTGTTCGGTCCAGAGGACTGGTGGAACGAGAATCCTCCCCACGAGGGCTCCTACCTCGCGCACTTGCCCAACTACTACAACTCCGAGAGCTTCGTCTTCACCATGAACCATGGTGAGTGAGAGCCCCTTCAGCTCGGCTTCGGACGGGATGCCGAAGAGGCGAAGCTGTCTGTTTCGGCGGTAGCTGCGGCGCGTGGATCGGGACACGCCGCGTTCACCGTCGGCCGTTCCTGGCGGCTGTGACACCGCGGTGTTTGCCGACCGATGTCTGCCGGCCTGAGGTCCTCCACGGATCCCGGAGCGGTTCATTCGGCTGTGTGTGAGACTCGTGGACGGTCTCTCCCCCTGGACTCGGGAGGTGGTGCGGGTGCCCGCCCAGTACGTCACCAGCCTGTTTGAGGCGTTCGACCGGTACGCGGACCGGCCGGCGATCGCCTTCCAGGGGGCAGAGCTGTCCTTCGGCATGGTCCGGGACTCGGCCTACCGGCTCGCTCGGGCCATGCGTGACCTCGGCGTTCGGCGCGGGGCAGGCGTCGCGTGCGTGAGCGGCAATCGGCCGGAGGTGCTGCTGGTTCGCCTGGCCGCCCATGTCCTGGGGGCTCGGATGACAACGGTGGTGATTGCGCCCGACACCCACGGCGTGGCCCACATCCTGCGCGACTGCGATCCGGCGCTGGTCGTGCACGACTGCCCGGTCCCCGCTACCGGAACGTCCACCCTGCCGTTGGCGGAGCTGTTGGACCTGGCCGGCTGCCAGACGGCTGCCCCGATGCCTGTGACCGTGGAAGACGACGACATCGCTCGGGTCATGTACACCGGCGGTACCACCGGCCTGCCCAAGGGCGTGGCGTCGCGGTTCCGCGCCATTGGCGCGCGAACCGAGTGGACCCGCAAGGACAGTGGCTTCGCCGAGCTGGTGTTCGTCTCGGCGAACTCGTTGGCGAACCGCGCCGGCGGACGGTGCCTGGAGCACCTGTTGTCAGGGCGGCGTGTGGAGATCATGCCGGATTTCTCGCCCGAGGAGTTCGCTGCCGCGTGCCGCCGTGCCAAGGCCGCCGCGACCTACCTCGCGCCGACCCAGATCTACCGTCTGCTCGAGCACCCCGACACCAGGGACGGGATCCGTGAGCTGGTGTCGATCAGCTACGGCAATTCCCGGATCCACCCCGAGCGGCTCGCCGAAGCGCTCCGTCGGTTTCCCACCGCCGCGTTCCGCCAGGGCTATGGCTCGAACGAGACCGGCGTGATCGCCCGGCTGACCCCTGCCGACCATGCCGCCGCCCTGGACGGGAAACCGAGCCTGCTCGCCTCCGCCGGTCGCCCCGTGCCCGGTGTCGACGTCAAGATCTGCGACCACGAGCGGCAGCCGCTGTCGGCCGGCCAGGCCGGGGAGGTGTGGGTCCGGTCCCCGGCGATGATGGCCGGCTACTGGAACCGCCCCGACCTTGACGCCGAGGTCTTTGACGACGGCTGGCTGCGCACTGGCGACATCGGCCGCCTGGACGCCGACGGCTACCTACACATCGTCGACCGGGTCAAGGACATGATCATCGTGGAGGGTCGCAATATCTACAGCGGCCCGGTCGAAGCGGCCCTCACCCGCCATCCAGCCGTGGCCGAGGCCGCCGTCGTAGGCCGCAACAGCCCGACGACCGGCGAGGAGATCGTCGCGTTTCTCGTCCCCTCGCCGGGCCACTCGCCCAGTCCGGAGACGGCGGACGAGGCGTGCCGGATGGTGGTGGACGCCCTCGCCCCAGCCCACAGACCGGCGGTAGTGCGATGGCTGGCCACGATGCCGTTGACCCCCACCGGCAAGACAGACAAGAGGGCGCTTCGACGTAGCCTGGGGGCGAGCGCCGGGCCGAGATGATCCGCGCACACGGATGGGTTCACGCGCGCCGTGCGGATCACGCGGCCCTCGACCATGAGGACCGGGGGGTGACCGGCTCCCGCCTCGCCCAGCCCTGATACCGGGTCCGTGAGCGCCTATGGCGCCGGCTCGGAGACGCTCTCGACGTTTCTTCATTTCCGTCGCGTGCGCAGTCGGGGATTGCCGGGATGCACGAAAGCGCTGCTCACCTCTGAGCAACGAGGAGGCGTGCCGGGCCCTGACCGAGGGTGTACCCGGCTGCGCGCCTCGGACGCACCCTGGGCACCGGCGACGTACTCGACTCTTGGTGTCGAGCCACGTAATCGAGTGGCGTGACACACGATCTCCGAATGGAGAATTCCCATGTTCGAGCGTTTCCCGAGCACGATGAGGGAACTCAAGGTCCCGACAAAGTCGTTCTCGTACTCCTCGGCGGCCGCGTGCCGATGCCGTCGGCGGTGTCGTCCTGGAGGAGGTTGACGGCCTGCTGCGGGGCGGCGGGCGCGAACTCCGCGACCGCGCGCAATGCACGCAAGGAACCGCGCGTACGGCTGGCGCTGCCGGATGCCTTCGACGTGGTGCTGATGCAAGGGGATGCGAAGTGCCATCCCGCGCGGGAGGGTGATCCAGTACCGCCCGCACCTGATCGGCGGCTGCCTCACCGGCACAGGCCTTGTGCCGGAACCCTGACGCAACGGACCCACACCGCGGTCGGTCGCACGGGCCAGGTGCTCTAACACGCCTGTCCGACGGCGTTGCCTGCCCGTCAGGTATTGACCAGTTCATCGGTCAGGTTCACCGGCGTGCACACGTGATTGGGAGCGACCGCGACCACAGTTCCGAGCGATGGGGCCTTGATGCCCTCGGGCAGCACAACCGTGGCGTGGTGTTCTGACAGCGACGTGACGGAGGCGTCCGGAAAGTCGGGCAGGTATCCGTGGCCGGTCACCCACGGGGACACCGGGCCGCAGCTCGTTCACCACGCCCGGCTGCCACTGTCCCGCCGTCGGCGTCGAGCCCCCGCTGACGACCCGGGCAGCCAGGCCCACGGCGTTCAGGACTTCCGCGGCTTCACCGAGCGCGAGTTCCTCTTCGCGCGCCGCCTGTTCGCGGGCCTGGGGGTCGCGCCGGTAACCATGCCCGGGGAAGGTGAACACTCCGGCAACATCCAGGCCGGCATCGGCTGCCGCCTTGCCCACGATGGCGGCGTCGGCCGGGAGGACCCCGGTGCGGTGGTGACCGCTGTCGACCTCGATAACCACCTCGACCGGGTGCGCGGTCCCCCGAACGGCACGCACGAGACGCTGGAACGAACACCTCGGCCTCGCCAACCGTGGCCACCGTCAGGCCCACTGCACCCGCGCCGATCTGCCGGTCGGCGATCTCCAGACACTTGTGCGCCTTCGCGTGGGGACGCACCGCAAAGCCGCCAGCCCTGACCGCGGCCGCCAGCCGGCTGATGTTGCGCTCCATCACGTCGACGTCCACCACCAGCGCAGGCGTATCACGTGCAGGCGATCACGTGTGCTTCCCGTCGAGAACCAACCGACCAAGGAACCTGGCCGCAAGAGCGCACAAACGGGACAGACAGTCAGGTCGACATGGAGGAGGTGCGGCACCCCGACATCACGAGTTCAAGTTGAACAGCTCGCCTTCTGTGACTCCTCCGGCCTCACCGCCCTCCTCCAGGCCCGCCGAACCGGAGAAACACGGCCGACAGATCCGCCTGCGCGTGCCGTCCCGCAGGTCATCCGCCTGCTGGAACCGACTGCGCCGAACGGCCGTAAGGAACGTCGTGTCGCGGCAGCCGCTCGAGTTCACGTGGCGCTCCGTCGTCTGCCGGCTGCTGGCCGCCGAGGCGCTGGACTGGCTCCAGCTGCTCGTCCACCGGATCGTGCTGCGCAAGCGTCTGCGCCGCTTCGACGAGGGCGAGCCCGCGATCGCGATCGGACTGGTCTCCTGCGAGGCCTTCGGGCCGGGGGCGAAACCGCTTCCCCGCCCCGGCCGACCGGCCAGGCAGCACACACCACGAAGACGCGGAGTCGCATCTGCCGCGAACCGGAGGGTAGCCGGGGCGCGAGCGCCGGCCGCGCGGCCTGCCCGCCGATCATGCATCTACGCTTGTGTCTCGTCAGATCGTCGATCGAGACGAATGACCGGTAGTGGAACGGAGCATGTGGTGCCAGCGGGCCAAGAGGGGCAAGAGAACGACGGGGACCTGGTCGGCAAGGTACTCGGGGGGCGCTACCGGGTGACCTCCGTGGTCGGCCGCGGCGGCATGGGAGTGGTCGCGCGGGCCGTCGACGAACTGCTCGCCCGGGAGGTGGCCGTCAAGATCTTGCGGGCCTACACCGACGCGAGCGAGTCCGAACTGGTCGGCCTGCGCACCCGGATGGAACGCGAGGCGCAGGCCGCCGCCCGCATCCGGCACAGCGGGGTGGTCACCGTGCACGACGTGACCCAAGAGCAGGGCCTGCCGGTCATCGTGATGGAACTCGTCGACGGACCCTCGCTCGACGACGTGGTGGCGCAGCGCGGCGCGCTCGACCCGTACGAGGCCGCCACGATCGGCGCCCAGCTGATGGACGCGCTCGACGCCGCGCACCAGGCGGGCGTCCTGCACCGGGACGTGAAGCCGGGCAACGTGCTGCTGGAGCGGGGCGGCCGGGTCGTGCTCACCGACTTCGGGATCGCCACCATGGAGGCCTCCGGCGACGAGGCCGCGGCGAAACTGACCCGCAGCGGTCAGCTGGTCGGCTCGCTCGACTACCTGCCGCCGGAGCGCGCGCAGGGCAGGGAGCCCGGCCCAGCCTCGGACATCTGGTCCCTCGGGATGACCCTGTACGCGGCGGTGGAGGGCGTCTCGCCGTTCCGCCGCACCTCGGTGTGGTCCACGCTGGCCGCGATCGTCGCCGAACCGCTGCCCGAGCCCCGGCGGGCAGGGCCGCTCGCCCCGGTGCTGATGGCGCTGATGGCGAAGGAGCCGGCGAGCCGGCCCACCGCCGACCAGGCCCGCGCGATGCTGGAGCAGGTGGCGGCGGGCGGGGCCGGAGCTCAGCCCGCGCAGCCAGGCCCCACCACCGGAGCACACCCCGCGCAGCCAGGCCCCACCGCCGGAGCACACCCCGCGCAGCCAGGCCCCACCGCCGGAGCACACCCCGCGCAGCCAGGCCCCGCCGCCGGAGCACACCCCGCGCAGCCGGGCCCCGCCGCCGGGATGCCGACCCCGACGGCGCCGTCCGTCGTGGGGCCGCCTGTCGGCTTCGGGCCGCCGCCGGACGTCGGTGGTGGGGGCGATGACGGTGTGGGCGCCGTATCGTTTCAGCAACCCCATGTCCCGGCTCCCTACAGCGGATTCCCCCCGCCGGGCCAGCCGCCGACCGCCACACAGAACTCCGAGGTCGCGGACCGGGCGCGCCGCCGCAGCCGTGTCGCGATAGCCGCGGCGGCCGTCGCAGTACTCGCCGCCAGCGGTGTCACCTATGCCGTGACCACGGGCGGCGGCGACGACCGGGGGCGGGCGGTGGCGCCGACGCCCGTGTCCGGTGGCGACTCCCCGGCGGCCGGCGGCCAGCCGGGCGCAGACACCCCGGGGCCCTCTCCCTCCAGCTCCGGGCCCCAGGCCAAGCCGTCCGCCGCCGCCTCGAAGAAGCCGAGCACGGCACCACCCTCCTCGACGGCGGCCTCGCCCGCCCCGGCCCAGCCGAGCCCCGTACCGACGGGCTGTGCCGGCTGGACCCACAGCGACCCGAAGCCGGGCACCTACGGCTACATTTCCGGCGACCACCACCTGCTGGCCGCGCCGTACCAAAACTGCCCCGCCGGTGCCCTGGTCAAGAACGGCACGAAGCTCTGGTACCACTGCTACACCGTCAACTCGTACGGCAACCAATGGACGTACGTGCGCGTGGACGGCACGAACACCACCGGGTGGCTGTACAACCGCGACCTCACCGGTCAGAAGGGCTCGTCCCCCGCGTGTTAGCCTCCCGCGCCGGGCGCTGCCGACGACCGTACCGACCCGGGGCGTGTTGACGCGGGGGCGGGCGACGGCGGCCACCGGGCAGGAGAAGCCTTGGACGTGCGGATGCTCGGGCAGAACTGGTCCGCGCATCGGCGCGGTCACGGTCAAGGAGTTCAGCTTCCCGATCCGGCGACCGCCGGCTGAGGCGGAGCAGCAGGGAGGGTGCCGGTGGCATTGCCGAGGTCTCCACAGGCTGAGACCACATGTCCTGCGTCCGTTCGCGCGTCTTCATGCTCCGTCCGGGCTGTCCACCCGCCCGTACGGATCAGGCCGGGAAGCCGACGGCGGTTGCGCATGGTCGGCTGGGCACGGCTGGTTGCGGTGCCCTGACGGCCGGCCGTACACAGCAGAAGGAGGAGTCCCCGATGTCTCGTCGGCATGTCCCGGCCGTCCTCGGCCTCGTGGCGGGCGCGCTCGTGGCGGTCCCCGCCCCGGCCGCTCACGCCGCCACGGTGCAGGTTCGCTGCTCGGTCCCGGACCTCGTCGCGGCGATCAACGCGGCGAACAGCTCACCGGGGCCGGACGCGCTCCAGCTGGCGCGCAAGTGCACGTACAAGCTGACGGCGCCGGACCCCGTGAACCCCGGCAACGGGCTGCCGGTGATCACCAGTGAGATCACCGTCGACGGGCGCGGGGCCACCATCAGGCGAGACGAGCGCGGGAACAAGGTGCCGAAGTTCCGGATCCTCTTCGTCGGTCCGACGGGAAACCTCACGCTCACCCGCACGACGATCAGCGGCGGCTTCGCCACGGACTGCCCTGCCTTTCCCGACCCCCCGGGCCTGGCCTGCGGCGGCGGTATCTCCAACTCCGGAACCATGAGGGTGACCCGCAGCAAGTTCATCGGCAATACGGCCAAGTCCGACTTGTTCGCCCAGGGCGGCGCCATCGACAACCCCGGCACCGGAAGCGTGAGCGAGACCGAGGTGACCGGAAACCATGTGATCTACAGCGGGAGCGCCATCGGCGGTCTCGCCGCGGGCGGCGCCATCGCGAACGACGGTCCGCTGACGGTCACCGGCTCCCGGCTCACCGGGAACACTGCGACCGTCACGGACGACACTCAGAGCGTCGCCTTCGGGGCCGGCATCATCAGCTTCGCCGAGACGACCATCGAGAACACGGTCATCAGCAGGAACCGTTCCTTCGCCCCGGGTGGAATCGCGCGTGCCGCGGTCTCCAACGGCATTCCGGAGCCCGGCAGGCTGACCGTGACCGGCGGCGCCATCAGCGACAACACCTCGGATGCCCCGCACGGTACCGCTCAGGGCGGCGGCATCGCGAACAACGCCCTGATGACCGTGAGCGGCGTGAAGATCAGCGGCAACCGGGTAGTCGCCAAAAACGGCACCGCGCGCGGTGGTGGCATCCGCATGGGCCCCTTCGGCACACTCGGCCTGACCGACAGCCACATCACCGGTAACACCGCCAACGCACTGAACGGCACGGCCCAGGGCGGCGGCATCGACAACCCCGACGGCGGCACCCTGACAGCCAAGCGCAACGAGGTCCTGCGCAACACGGTCACCGCGAAGGACGGCACCGCTCAGGGCGGCGGCCTCTACCACGCCGGGGGAACCACGGGACTGGGCACCACCGCGCTGGAGGGGAACACCATCACCCACAACCGGGCGGGCGACGGCGGCGGCATCTTCAAGGCGTCCGGCATCCTCACCCTGAACGGCGACGTCATCCGCGACAACCAGCCGAACAACTGCAGCCCGGCCGGCGCGGTCCCGGGCTGCACCGGCTGACGCTCCCTGGAAGAAGCCGACCATCAAGACCGGCAAGAACGCGGGCAAGTCGCCGTCGGTCGCGTCGTAAGGGCAACGGGGAGGACGTCACGGGCCTGAGCGTGTCGACGGTCGTGTGGTCGGTGGCAGCCAGAGCACGGCCGACGGCGGGGGCCAGGCGGGGCCGGTGGCCGGAAGGGCGGTCCCCCTCCGGGTCAGGGCTCCGAGCCCCAAGCCGGCCGTCGTGATGAGGTGCCGCGCCGCGAATCCCGTAAAGCGGCCACCTACTGTCGGGCCAGGTGACGGAAGCCGAGTGAGGCACCGCGGCAGCGTGCGCTGCCGCACGGGCACGAGCGGACGGCGATCCTCTCCCATTCGGCGTCGCGGTGCAGGGCCGCGGCGCCGGGCTCCGCCGAGGGCCCGGACAGCGACCGGGGGGCGGCCGGGGTGAGACTTCTCCCCATGAGAGTCAGATGCCTTGAGATCATCCATCCCGACGGCGACTACCCGGTCGCGCAGTATGACGGGATCCGCGTGGGCGGCGTTTACCCGGTCCTGGAGATGGTCGCCTACGACATCGATTGCCAGATCCGCGTGCTCGGCCCCGACACACCCGACCCCGGACTGCTCTGGGACCCCGTCAACTTCGAGACGGTGGACACCCGGATACCGCCCGGCTGGACCCTGACCATCACCGACGGCCGTACCTGCCTCGCGGACGCCCGCTGGCAGCGTCCCGGCTTCTGGACCGACTACCACCGCGGCGACCCACAAGCCCTGGCCGACTACGACCACGTGAAGAGCGAGCTCCTCGCCCCCGCCCCGCCACCCGAGAACTGACCCCTGCGCCCGGGTGCACCTCCCGTGTCCGGACTGCCGGGCCGGCAATCGCCGCCGCACCCTGGCCCGGGGTGGCCAGGACCATGCGGTGGCCAGGATCATGCGGTGGGCGAACACCGAGGCTCTGGCGGCGTACCCGCGGCGGCCGCGTTCCCTGGGGCGATGGCCTCGTCGAGGTCGGGGGCGTTGGATCCGGGAGTGGCCTGCGCTGCGGCGCGTAGGCCACTCCACGTGTACGGCGCGTGCCCGTGGGCGCCTTACCGCTTCGGCCCCGGTGGAACGCGCCCGGGCCGCACGAGCGCGGCAGCGCCGCGGCTCGTGGTCGTACCGGCGGACCTCGCCGGCGGCGACCGCCGGCGTGTGCGGATCTCCGCGCTGCTCTGTGCACGCCCGCCGATGGATACCCTTCCTCCTGGTCCGGGGCCCCGCCCGTGGCCTCAGGCCGGGTGGCCGGGCTCCAGGTCCCGCAGCTCCCGGTACCGGAGCAGTAGGGGCGGCGAGCCCTCGACCGGCGGGCACACTGCTACGGGCGCCAGGAGGAAGCCCACGTGGTCGCCGCCCTCGATACGCCCTTCGATCCGGCCGGTGAACCACAGGGGCACCTGCTCCAGGACCGGACTGCCTGCTACTCCCGGACGCCAGCCGACCCGCGCGAACTTGTCCACCCGGTCGCCCGTCTCCCCTCCGAAGAGCTCCGCCAGCGCCCGCTCGTCCTGTTGGAGCAGGTGCACGGTGAGGTACTCGGCCGCACACGCGACGCGGTAGGTGTGGTTCGCGATCGACAGCCAGACGGTGAACCTCGGCGGGTCGATGGAGCACTGCGAGGCGAAACCCACCAGGCAGCCGGCCCGCTCGCCGCCGGACGCGGCCGTAGCCACGTACACCGGGCCGTCGAGCATGTCAGTGAAGGGGTCCAGCTCCGTCACGGCGCCTCCTCGTGTTCCGAATGGTCGAGTGGCCCCTCAGGCAGCTGCCTCGGGACGCCTTCGGCGTCGTGGGTGGCGATGCCGGCCGCCTCGAGGTCCGGCCGGTCGCTGTTCGGGACGCGGCCCACCGCGACGAGCAGCATGTCCGCCTCGATCGTCGATCCGTCGTCAAGGGCCAGCCGCAGCGCGCCCGGCCGGCCGCCGACCGCCGTGACCTCCCGGCCGAGCCTGAGGTCGTAACGGGATCGGACCAGTTCGGTGAACCGCTCGCGGACCGTTTCGTCCTGCGGGCCGAGCAGGTGTTCTTCCTTCTCCACGATGGTGGCGGAGCTCCCACCACTTCGGGACCTTCGGCGACGCCCTCCGGACCCCGATCCGGATGGGCGAGATCAGCCCGGCGATCCGGGAAGCGCTGCTGGCGGTGCGGCGGTCGGAGCGTCGCCTGTCCACGGACGGGGGATACCCGATGATCCTCCACGACGAGGAACTGCGCAGCCTGGTCGAGGAAGCCATCGCGTGCACGGGTGCCGGCTCGGGTGAGACGTCCTGAACCGTTTGTCGCCAAGACCGCGTGGATTCTGGCGGCGCACTCGTTGCCTCCGTTTTCCATGGCGGTCAGGGCTTCCTTCCAGAAGCCCTGCGCGTTCTTGCCCGGGAGGGTGGTCACCGGGTGCGGAAGCTGCCGCTGTACACGTCCGTACGGTTCTGTGGTGCGCCGGAGTGGGTCTCGGTCAGCACCGCCCGTACTCCCTTGCCGTCTGCCACCAGGCCTTGGTAGTCGCCGAGGAAGTAGCCCCCGGCGAACGGCGCCTGCAGCCAGTCGAAGATCCGCGAGATCCGTCGTTCGGTCCGGAGCTTCGGGTCTCCGTGCGGCAGCGTGGCCAGCTGGTAGGCGGTGGGCAGGGTGGTGGTGTCGCCCGGCTTGAGGAAGCGCAGGTCGTAGTAGGTGAGTGCGACCGTGCCCCGCTCGTCGACCGCGATCGACGGGGAGAAGGCCGGCACGTCCTCCGGGCTGATCAGCTCCGGGGTCCCCCAGGTGCGTCCGCCGTCGGTGGAGCGCACCAGCTGAACGGAGTCGAACTTGCCGCCGGAGAAGTCCGAGCCTTCGTAGGCCATGTAGAGCGTGCCCGTCTTCGGGTCGACGGCCGGGCTGGGCAGGGTGGACGCGGCGCGCAGCAGCTTGGTGGGGTCGTTCGGGTCGACCTCCGGTACGGAGGTGTCCTTGGCCACGGTGACCGGGGCGCTCCAGGTCTCTCCGGCGTCGGTCGAGGTGACCATCGCGTAGTGGGCTTCGACGACGGTGCTCAGGTCGTCGGAGTGGGTGATCTGGTCGAAGAAGTCGTACAAGGTGCCGGTGTGCCGGTCGACGACGATCAGATGACCGATGGTCTGAGTGTTGGGCACGGTGCTGGTGTCGACGAACGGCCGGGCCTCAGTCCACGTGCGGCCGCCGTCGCGGGTGAGGGAGATGTAGCCCGGACCGTCGAGGGAGCTGGGGCCGGGTGGGGCGTTGTCGAGGCGGTTCCAGACCTGGTAGGCGGTGCCCTTGCGGACCGGGTCGGCGGTGAGTGAGGGCTTGTCGTTGAAGAACGGCTGCTCGTCGACGTGCGTGGTGGTGAGGTTCCGCCAGGTGCGGCCGCCGTCGCGGGACGTGGCGGCCAGGAGGGCGGTGCGCGTGCTCTTGGTGAAGTCGACGCCCTCGCCGCTCGCGTAGACGGTGCCGTCCGGTCCGGTGCTCACCCAGGGGTCGGTGGCCCGTTCGAAGTCCGCGCCGCCCGGGGCGCAGAGGCTGAACGGCAGCGTGCTGCGGTGGAAGGAGCGGCCGTCCGTGGTCCAGGCGGCCACCAGGCCACGGGCGCCGCCGTCGCTCCAGCGGTCCTGCTGGAACACGGTGACCACGCGTTTCGGGTCGTGCGGATCGACGGACAGGTACGGCTCGACCTCGGTGCCCGGATAGACGACGCTGTCGGGAGAGCTCGCGCCGATCGTGCAGTCCGCGTACGGATCGCCGTGGGAAACCTGGATCAGCGGTGCGCCGTCGGGGCTCCGGTCTGCCGCGGCGGGAGTCGCGCAGGTGACCGTGGTGAGCAGGAGCGCGGCGGTGGCGACAGCGGTCAAGGGCGGGAAGGCGCGCATGCGGGATCTCCTCCGGGCCTCGGCGGCCGGGGTGCGGGACCGCCGTCATCAGGGCGGCATGGGGCGCGGAGGCATACCGGAACGCCGGATGGGACAACTCCGCTTGATCCTTTTCGGCGTCGTGGGCGGTGCCCTTGATGGGCCGAACGGCGGAGTCCTCCCCGGCGTCGTCGAGGAGCACGGCGGGGCCGACCGGCAGTCCACCGTGCCGGTCGGCCCCGGGGTCGTGCCGTTACGGGGGCATCTTGTGCGCCCCGGACAGCGCCTCGACGCGGTACCGGACCCGGGCCGAGCGGGCTTCGTCGACGACCGGGCGCCGGACGACGCCGAGCGCCCGGCACTGATGCCTGCGGCGCCGACCGCCCGTTCCGCAACTCTGGTTCGCCGAAACCGATCGAATCCCGCCGCGGGTGCGCCGTCCGCTCAGTTGCGCTCCGCGTCGAAGAGCACTCCGGGGTTGAGGATCCCTGCCGGATCGAGCGCGTGTTTGGCGGCCTGCAGCGCCCGGGCGAACGGCTCCGGGCGCTGCAGGTCGTATCCGGGCCGGTGGTCGCGGCCCACGGCGTGGTGGTGGGTGACGGTCGCCCCGTGCGCGCCGAGGACGTCCATCGCGGCGGACTTGATCTCGTCCCACATCGCGGTCTCCGAGCCGCGCCTCGCGGGGGCTATGACGGTGAAGTAGGGGGCGGGACCGTCGGGGTAGACGTGGGTGAAACGGCAGTTGATCAGCCCCTCTGCGCCGGTGACCTTGCGTACGACGGCGCCCAGGTCCCGGTGCACGGCCTCGTACAGGGCGTCGGCGCGGTCCCAGGTACAGGCCGTTTCGAAGGTCTCGCTGATCACGCTCATCCGCGCGAGTCCGTCGCGCAGGTAGGGCATGCGCAGGAACGCGGAGCGCCACGTGCCGGCCGCGGCGTCACCGGCGGGGTCTGCGGCCGCGGGCGGGGTCCCGGTCGGCGAACCGCCGTGATCCCGCGCCAGGTCGACCAGCTCGGCGAGCCGGCCGGCGACCGGGAAGTGCGCGGACTCCACCCCGAGGACGAGTACGCTGCGGCCGCCGCCGGCCACGCCCGCCAGCGCGGCCTCGCCCGGGTCGAGCAGCCGGCAGTTGGCCGGGTGCAGGCCCGACTGCGCGATCGCGCGGACCGCACCGGCCGCGGCCTTGAAGTCGCCGAACAGCAGGGAGGCGGAGGCCTTGTGGCGGGGCCGGTCCTGGAGCCGCATCCACGCCTCGGTGATCACTCCCAGCGTGCCCTCCGATCCCAGGAACAGCCGGTCGGGGGACGGGCCCGCGCCCGAACCGGGCACGCGCAGCGACTCGTTGACGCCGACCGGGGTGACCACGCGCAGGGACTCGGTCAGGTCGTCGATGTGGGTGAGGAGCGTGGCGTAGTGGCCGCCGGCCCTGGTCGCCAGCCAGCCGCCCAGGGTGGAGAACTCGAAGCTCTGCGGGAAGTGACGCAAGGTCAGCCCGTGCGGCCGCAGCTGGGCTTCGAGGTCGGGCCCGAGCACGCCCGCCTGGATCCGCGCCGCCCTGCTCGCGGTGTCGATGTCGAGCACGCGGTCCAGCGCGGCGAGGTCCAGTGACACCACGCCGCGCCGCCGGTCCCCTCGGTACTCCACTCCCCCGACCACCGAACTGCCCGCTCCGTAGGGCACGACGACCACGTCCGCGCTCCCGGCCCAGTCCAGGACGTCCACGACGTCCTGCTCGCAGCGGGGGAAGGCGACCTGGTCCGGAGCCTCCCCGAGTTCGCCGCGCAGCGCCCGTACGACGTCGCGGTAGGCCTTGCCGTAGGTGTGCGAGGCCCGGTCCGGCGGGGTGTCGGACATCAGGTGGGCGAGGGAGGACGGCGGGGCGACCCGGGCCTTCGGCAGGTCGACGCGGCGGACGTCCGGCACCGGCAGCGGGGTGTCGGCCGCCCCGGGGACCAGCGCGCCGAGGGCGACGCACTCACTGTCGGGCAAGGCCTTGTCATCGGTGCCCCAGCCCCACCAGGAGCGGCGGGGTCGGGGCGGGGCGAGAGGGGCGACGGGCACGGTCTCGGCCATGACGATATAACCCTTCGGTAATTTACCGCGTGGTAATTTACTCCACCGTATAGTTCGCCTCATGGACTCCACAAGCGCCGGCACGGCACCGGGCACCCCACCTACCACCTCGCCGCCGCGCAGGCGCCGGGGCAGACCGGCGGGGACGAAGGGCGTACCGCGCGCCGAGCGCGAGGAGCAGATCCTCGCCGCCGCGATGGAGGAGTTCGGCCGGCACGGCCATGCGTCCGCGTCGATGGCGGCGATCGCCGGGCGGGTCGGCGTGACGAAGCCCATGCTCTACGCCTACTTCGACTCGAAGGACGGGCTCTACCTCGCCTGCCTCGAACACATCGCCGCCCGCGTCATCGCGGCCATCGACACGGCTATGACCGGCGGACCGGCCACCACTGCCGGGGAGCAGCTCCCCCACGCCGTTCTCACCGGCCTCTTCACGGCCCTCGAGGAACGGCGCCACGCCTGGTTCGTCCTCTACGACAGGACCTTGCCGCCCGGATCCGAACTGCGCCTCGCCGCCCAGCGGCACCGCGAGGCCATCGACGCACTCGCCACAACCGGTACCGCGGCTTTGCTGAGCGGCCACGGCAATGAGGACCCCCTCGACGCCGACGCCCTCAAGCACGTGTGGACGGGCACCGTCAGCGCCCTGATGGGCTGGTGGATCGCCCACCCCGACCAGTCCGCTCAGGACATGAGCGCTCGCTGCGCCCGCCTGCTGACCGCCGTCCGCGGCGGCTGACACGGCACCTACGGCCGGGGCGCGGAGAAAGCTGACGGGCTGGGCGGAGCGCAAGCCTGCCGTGTGGGCGGGCCCAGCCCAGTCCGCCTGGTCCCCGCCTGGACGGCCCGGCCCGTGCAAGCGCGAGGTTAGTGGCCGTCCCGTGTCCTGGCGGTGGTCACGAACGTCGCATTTCTGGCCGACCGCCCACTGTTTGGCCGATCGGAACTGACGTACAAGTGAAGGCTGTACTTGGTTGGGGAGGGCCCAGCAGTCTGCCGAACCGTGCTCATTTCGATCGATCATTTCAGGGGGCAACATGCGCATGCGTTTACGTGCCTGGACTCTGTTGGGCGCGGGCCTGCTCGCCGTGGGCGCCGGTCCGGCGTACGCGTCCGGCACGTCGCCGGTCGAGGCGGCGGCGGGGTCTGAGCAGTACACCGTGCACGACCTCGGCACCCTCGGCGGTACCCGCAGCAAGGCGACCGCCATCGACGGCAAAACGGTCGTCGGAAGCTCACTCACGAGCGGCGACGCCGCCGAACACGCCTTCGCATACGACCTGCGCAGCCACACCATGACCGATCTCGGCACGCTGGGGGGCTCCAGCCAGGCGACCGGCGTGGAGGGGGATTACGTCGTCGGGAAGTCAGACCTCTCCGCCGACGGCCCGACGCATGGATTCGCCTACAACGTCCGGACCCGCCAGCTCGTCGACATCGGCACTCTCGGCGGCAGCAGCACCAACATCAGCGGCCTCAACGGTGACACCGTGGTGGGGACGTCGTCGCTGTCCGGCGACGCGGTCACCCACGCGTTCGCGTACAACCTGCTCACCCGGACCATGACCGATCTCGGCAGCCTCGCCGGCCCGTCGGGCAACAGCACCGCGGCAGCCGTCAGCGGTGCGATCGTCGTGGGCAGCTCCTCCCTGCCGAACACGCCGGCCGCCACGAAGCACGGGTTCGCGTACAACCTGCGCACCCGGACGATGGCCGATCTCGGCACCCTGGGCGGAAGCTCCAGCACAGCCAACGACGTCAGCGGTTCGACCGTGGTCGGTCAGTCTCGAACGGCCGGCAACGGCCTCGCCGGATACGCCTACGACCTCCGCACCGGCATCC
Organism: Streptomyces sp. NPDC032745; assembly: GCF_055579465.1. Lineage (NCBI taxonomy): Bacteria > Bacillati > Actinomycetota > Actinomycetes > Kitasatosporales > Streptomycetaceae > Streptomyces > Streptomyces sp. NPDC032745. The sequence goes on from NZ_JBVING010000021.1 coordinate 25,807, forward strand.
GTACGGACCTGGGGTCCCGCTTCCTGAGGGCGCAGCTGATCAGCGGGAGCACCGTGGTCGGCGGCGACGGCCTGCTCGCCAGCTCGTTCGACCTCAGGACGCGCACGAGTGCCGTGATCGGCTCCGGGCGTGGTGTCACCGAGGTCAGGCAGATCTCCGGGAACGTCATGGTCGGTGACAACTTCGCCCCCAACTCCTTCGCCTTCGTCGCCCGCGTCGACAACGGCGACTTCACCTACCTGACCTCCCTCGGCGGCCTCAACTCCTCCGCGGCGCAGGTCAACTCCTACGGCGTCGTCGCAGGCAGCGCAGCACTTCCGTCCGCTGATCCGGCCACTGCGAACGGCCCTTTCCATGCCGCCGTCTGGGTGCCGCACAAGGTGGCGTAGGGAAGAGCCGGTGCCAGGGCCCAGGTTCGCAACTCCGCATCGGCATCCGCCACGCTTCAGCCCTTCCCGAGCGTGGACGCATGGTCGGGGACGGAGTTCTGGAGGTCCTTGGGAGGACGCTGGTATCCCGTGGACGGAGGACGGGGCGGCAGGGTGAGCGAAGGCAGGGCCACGTCCGCGTAGGGAAGCGAGGACAGCAGGTGGGCGATCATGTTGAGCCTCGCGCTGCGCTTGTCGTCGCTCTCGACCACGTACCAGGGGGCGTCCAAGGTGTCGGTGTGGACGAGCATTTCGTCCTTGGCCCGCGAGTACGCCTCCCAGCGGGTGAGGGACTCCAAGTCCATCGGGGAGAGCTTCCAGCGCCGCAGCGGGTCCTGCGCACGGGCGCGGAACCGCTCCTCCTGCACTGCATCGCTGACGGAGAACCAGTACTTGCGGAGCAGGATCCCGTCTTCCACCAGCATGTGCTCGAAGACCGGGCACTGGCGCAGGAAGCGCTGGTGTTCCGCGGGCGTGCAGAAGCCCATGACGTGCTCGACTCCGGCGCGGTTGTACCAGCTGCGGTCGAACAGGACGATCTCGCCGGCGGCGGGCAGGTGCTCGACGTAGCGCTGGAAGTACCACTGTGTGCGCTCCCGCTCCGTCGGCGTGGGCAGGGCCGTGATGCGTGCGACACGGGGGTTGAGGTGTTCCGCGACACGCTTGATCGTGCCGCCCTTGCCGGCGGCGTCGCGTCCCTCGAAGACGACGACGAGGCGGGCACCCTCCGCACGCACCCATTCCTGGAGTTTGATGAGCTCCGTCTGGAGCCGCAGCAGCTCGTTCTCGTAGACCGCCTTCTTGAGACCCATAGTCCTCTTCTCCCCGTCGTCGTGCGGCGTTTCGATCAAGTCAGTCACGGCGGACATCCGTGCGCAACGATGTCCTTCGGGCCTGGGCGTGTCGATACGCTGGCCGTGGATGGGGCCATCGGGCGGGTAGGCGGAGGGGAAACGCGTGGGTGTGGGGGATCCGTTGACGCAGGTACCGCGGATGCGGCTGGACGAGCTGTTGGACGAGGGACGGCCGCGTCGAGCGCCGGAGTCAGCTGCCCGTGCTCCTCAGCCTCGTCGAACAACTCGATGGAGTCGTCGCCGTGGCATCGCACGTCGGGGCTCGAACCGACGACACACTGGCCACTCACGCCGGCCACGCCCGCCACGCGCAGCCGTGGTGAAGAGGTGCCGACCCGGATGGGAGAGGTTGCAGTCATGAAGCACCACGTGACCGTGGGGGTCGACGGCTCCCCCGAGAGCCGGGCAGCCGCGCGCTGGGCCGCACAGGAAGCCGTTCTGAGGGAAGTACCCCTGCGTCTCGTCCACGCCGTCGACTGGCCCCTGGACCCGGTGTTTCCGGGCCTGGGCCGCCAGGACGTGGATCGCCGGGCCGACCGGGCACTGACGGAGGCGGCGGAGGAACTGCGCCGTCGCCATCCCCGGCTGGAGATCACGACTCGCCGCCTGGCGGCCATGCCGGCAGCGGCCCTCGCGGCCGAGGCCGCCGACGCCGGACTGCTGGTCCTGGGATCGCGGGGCCTGGGAGGGCTGGTCGGGTTCATTGTCGGCTCAGTGGCGATGTCCACCCTGGTGGCCACGGCCACCCCGGTCCTCATGGTCCGGGTCGCCGACGACCCGGACGACCCTCGGATCGGCTCCGGCTCCGGCTCCGAGGTGGTTGTGGGGGTCGACATTCACGGATCGTGCGACCGTGTGCTCGCCTTCGCCTTCGAAGAGGCAGCCCGGCGCAACTGTGCCCTGCGGGCCGTGCACGCTTGGAAGATGCCGGCCGCCTACACGTACGTCCCGTTCTTCGACCCGGACGACGAGCAGGACATCGGCAGGAGTATCACGCACATGGTGGATGACATGCTGCTGCCCTGGCGGCAGAAGTTCCCGGACGTGGGCGTCAGCCACAGCGTGATCATGGGATCCGCCGGCGACCACCTCGTCCGGGCTTCCCGGGGCGCCGGCCTCGTCGTCGTGGGCCGCCACCTGCGCCGCTCCCCCCTCGGCAGGCACCTGGGCTCCGTCGCCCACGCGGTCCTGCACCATGCTGCCGCTCCTGTGGCCGTCGTCGCCCACGAGTAGAGGAGATCGCGCGGCTGCTGAAGGAGTTCGACATCAGCGCCGTGCCCGTCATCGACGACGGCGGGTCGAAGGGCCGTTCGGTCCCCGGTAGGGCCGCTCGGGCCCTACCGGGGACTCGGCGAAAGGCGGAGCCTGGAAGGGCCGGGAAGGGCCGATCAGCCACAGGAGCAACGCCCTGCCGAGCCGGATCACGGTGGGTCCGGACGGATCGGGTGGACGCGGCCGCCGACGCAGCAGTCGTCGTCCGCAGGCGCATCCGCCGCTCGGCGCTCGGCCCGCGCATCGGTCTCATCACCCACGCGGTGATGCACCACCCCACCTCACCGGTCGCCCTCGTGGCACACGGCTGAGGCCGCACGGACAGGAACAGTCCCGTGACCGCAACAATCCTCGCCCCCGACACCGTCGCCGAGCTCGTCGGCGACGCAGTCACCGCCCCGTCCAATGCACAACGCGCAACCGTGGAGGTTCGTGTTCAGCCCTGATGGCAATCTCATCGAGCTGCAGGGCGATCCGGACCGTGCCATGACACGAACCGATCCGGATCACCGGGCTCTGCACCTCGGCTGTGCGGCTGCCCTGTTCAACCTGCGCGTGTCTGCGGTCCACCACGGACTCCGGGCTCGCGTGCAGTTGCTGCCCGACGACTCCCGGCCTTGGCTGTTGGCGACGGCAGCCATCGACGGACCCTCCGACGAGGACCACGAGCTCGCCGACCTGTACGCGGCTCTCCGGCGCCGGCACACCAGCCGCTTCCCGTTCAGTGACGAGCCGGTGCCGGACGCCCTCATGGACGCGTTGAAGAGCGCCGCCCGCCTGGAGGGTTGCCGGCTGACCGTCCCGGGGCGACTGGCACATCGAGACCGTGCTCGGGCTGGTGCGGGACGCAGAACACCGGGAGGACATCGATCCGCTCGTCCGGGCGGAGACTTCTGCCTGGGCTTCCGATACGCATGCCTCGACCGGAACACGCCGTGGCGGCATTCCCGCCGCCGCGTTCGGTCCGCGCAGTTCCGCAGGCCCCTCCCCCGTACGCGACTTCGGCCGGGACCGTCCTGCGGCGGATCGCGGCTGGGCCGTGTTCGAGAAGCGGCCGCAGCTGGCCCTGCTGGGCACCCTGACGGACACGCGAGTCGACTGGATGCGGGCCGGACAGGCCCTGGAACGTATCCTCCTCCAGGCCACCGCCGACGGCCTGGCCACCTCGATGACCTCTCAGCCCCTCGAATGGCAGGAACTGCGGTGGACGGTCCGCGACCCGGTCGAGATGGTGGGCCAGGTCCAGATGGTCCTGCGCCTGGGCTACGGGCCCCACGGGCCCGAAACACCCCGCCGCCCTGTCGCCGACGTCCTGGAGATCCGGGAGTAGACCACGATCCGGCGCCGGGCAGCCCGCCACGCGATGCGGCTGTAGCCGGGACCACGGTCCGGGCCGCGCATGCCGGCGTACCTCGTCTCACTGCTTGGACAGCAGGAACCACCTCTCCTGGCCTGCGGCAATGCTCTCCCGCCTGTCTCCGGGGAGGACGAGCGGCACGGGACCCAGGGGCGAGGGCGGAACCCTGATGCCGATTCGTCCGGTCCGCAAGCTGATGCGGACGTCCCGGTGTCCGAGGTAGCACACCGAGAACGAGGAGGTCGGTACCTCGGAGAGCGGCACCGGGTCGACGTGCAGGCCGTCCGCGCCGGGATCGAGGCCGACGATGCCGCGCTCGACGAGGTCGAGCGTGCCGCCCATGGCGCCGAGGTGGATCCCTTCACCGGTAGTGCCACCCTGGACGTCGGTGATGTCGCTGAGCAGGGCCTCCTGGCAGAAGCGCCACGCGCCCTCGCCCTGCTGCCGGGCGAGGATCCAGCCGTGGACGAGGCTGCTGAGCGTCGAGCCGTGGCAGGTGCGCCGCAGGTAGTAGGCCACCGTCCGCCGCCAGAGCTCGTCGTCCAACGGGTAGCCGAGGCGGGAGAACAGGCGGGAGAGCTCCGCGGGGCGGAACAGGTAGCCGAGCATGAGGGTGTCGGCCTGCTTGGAAGCCTGGTAGCGGTTGGGTGTGTCCCCTTCGGCCTCCAGGATCCGGTCGAGGCGACGAACGTCGTGGTAGCGGGCGCGGTAGGCGTCCCAGTCCAGCTCGGCGAGGTCGCCGTAGCCATGGAACTGGCTGATCACGTCACGGTGGAACGGCACGAACAGGCGGCGCGAAACGTCTTCCCAACCGTGGAGGTCGTCGGGGCTGATGGCCAGGTGCGTGCGGAGCTCGGCGCGCCTGGCCGCGGGCAGTGTTCCGTACAGGGCGAGGGCGCGGGCCAGCACCCACGCTGCCGTGACGTTGGTGTACGCGTTGTCGTCGATGCCGGGTCCAGGGGCATCCGGGTAGGCGTCGTGGTACTCGTCCGGGCCGACGACCCCGCGGATCCGGTAGCGAGCGAGGTCGGTGTCCCAGATCGCGGCACCGGCCCAGAAGCGGGCGATGTGCAGGAGTAGTTCGGCGCCGGGGCCGTGCATGAAAGCGCTGTCGCCGGTGGCCTCGCCGTACTGCCACACGTTCCAGGCGATGGCGGAGCCCACGTGGTGCTGGAGGTGGGAGTGGTCGGGTAGCCAGCGGCCGGAGTGCGGGTTGAGGTGCAGCCGCTGCGTCTCCTCCGCTCCGGAACTGCCGCTCTGCCACGGGAACATCGCGCCGTGCGCTCCGGCCCGGCGGGCGGCCTCCCGGGCTGCGGGGAGGCGCCGGTGCCGGTACATCAGCAAGGCGCGGGCGGTTTCGGGGAAGTGCAGCGTGAGGTAGGGCAGGACGAAGAGTTCGTCCCAGAAGACGTGCCCGCGGTACGCCTCGCCGTGCAGGCCCCGGGCCGGGACGCCGGCGTCGAGTTCCGCCGTGTGCGGCGAAAGGGTCTGCAGGACGTGGAAGGCGTGGAGACGCAGGACCCGCCCCGTCTCGCCCGGAACTTTCACCTCGCCCTCGCTCCACATCCGTTGCCACGACGCCCGGTGGGAGGCCAGCAGCGTCGGGAAGTCCGGGGCGCGCCCCGCGTGCTCGACGCTGCTCCTTACGGGATCGTGCCAGGGGCGGTCGAGCGACGTGAACAGGGCTGCGGTCTTCACGATCACGACCGGCTCGAAGCGCCTGATCGGCAGGATGCACGTCTGCTGCGCGCTGCTGCCGGTGCAGGCCCTCCCGCTGGCGGCCAGCGGTCGCGCAGAGGTGCGTACGGCGAGCCCGATCCGCAGGTGGGAGGTGGCGGTGGTGCAGGACAGCCAGGCGGTGCCTTCCGCCTCGACTCCGGCCCGGTGCCCGACGAGGTGCTGCCCGGCCAGGGCCCGGTAGCGGTCGACGCCCGCGTTGGCGATGTCGCCGTCGAGCACGGACTCGATCTCGACCCTGCCGCTCCAGCCGTACGCGCTGAGGACCGTGCGCTGCGCGGCCAGATGCGGGTCACCGAGGTGGACGAGGCGGGTGTGGGTGACCCCCAGGCGGCGGCCGTCGGTGTCGTGGAAGAGCATGCGGCGGGTGAGCGTTCCTGACTGCAGGTCCAGCGTGACACGACAGTGCCGGAGGGTCGGATGGTCCGGGGTGAGCCAGTCACCGGGCTGTGCGTCATCGGGCAGGCAGCGATAGCGCAGGGCGGTCCAGTCCGGCAGGCGGACCATGTCCTCGTTGGAGACTTTTCGTCCGGCGACGGTGGAGGTGAGCCGGTCGTAGCAGCCGGCGAGGTACGTGGCCGGGTAGTGGATGCCGTCGGCGACGCTCTCGGGGGCTGATCCCCGGGTGGCGAAGCGGCCGTTGCCGAGGGTGCACAGGGACTCGACCAGCCGCTCGGTCCTGGGATCGTAGCGGCGGTACTCCCAGCACCAGGGGGCGTTCACGGGCAACGGCCGTCTTCCAGGGCGGCCGGCAGTCCGGTCAGCCCGGGGAGCACGAGGTGGGCACCGTGCGCGAGCAGCGCCTCGTCTGCGTGCGCGTCGTCATCCCGGTTGAGTCCCACGACCAGGTGGAAACGGCCTCGATGCCCGGCTTCCACGCCGACGAGGGCGTCTTCCACCACGGCGGCCCGCGCCGGAGCCGTGCCGAGGCGGGCTACGGCTTCGAGGAAGAGGGCGGGGTCGGGCTTTCCCGGCAGGGCCAGCGCAGCCGCGTCCCGACCGTCCACCACGGCGTCGAAGAGGGCGTCGAGGCGTGTGGTCTCCAGGAGGAGGCGGGCGTGCCGCGAGGCTGAGACCGCCGCGCACCGGACGCTCATCTCGCGCAGCTGCCGGAGCGCGGGTCGGACGTCGTCGAACACGTCGACTCCGTGGGTCCGGAGCGCCTCGGAGAAGATCCGCTCCTTGCGGGCCGCGACCGCGTGGACGGTGGCGCACCCCGGCGGATCCTGCGGAGTCCCGGAAGGCAGGTCGATGTGGCGTGAGGCGAGGAACGCGCGTACGCCCTCGAGGCGGGACCTGCCGTCGACCAGGTCCCGGTACTCGCGGACGGCATCGAACGGGCGCGGTGGTCCGTCAGCGGGAGGCGGCTGCCATAGCGTGAGGCAGCCGTCGAAGGTCGTCTTCCAGGCGGCCGCGTGGCGGACCGCCGTGGCGAGGAGCACTCCGTCGGTGTCGAAGACGACCGCGTCCACTTCGCTCATGACCCGTGCGCCACGCTACGGCCGGTGAGCCGGACGGGAGTGAGTTTCATCCAGTGGGTACGCGGGCCACCCGCCCAGGGCTGGGACCGGGCCGTGGCCGTCAGGTGCCGGATCTCTTCCGGGGCCGTGACGGCTTTCAGTTCGCCCACGGCCAGGACGCTCCAACCGCCGGCGGTGACGTCGTCGATGTTGTCGATCTCGAAGGCGACCTGGGTCCGTGCCGCTCTGGCCGCGGGGGCTTCCACGGCGGTGCGGAAGACGATGTCGAGGCCGGCGATCAGGTAGTTGACCGGGAGGACGGCCGGGCCTTCGGGAGTGAAGACGGCGATGCGTCCCACTCCGTGCGTGCCCAGCAGCCGTCGGCACTCGTCCTCGTCCAGCGGCACCAGCTCGGTGTCGCGGCGGGCGGTGGAACGGCCGTGGACGCGGCCGGCGCTCGCGCCGGTCAGGTCGTCGACCGTGACGCCGAGTACGTCGGCTATGCGGACGAGGGTGCCGATGGCCGGGGAGGCCGCGTGCTCCTCCAGGTAGGTGATGTAGTTGCCGTCGGCTCCGCACTTCCGGCCCAGTTCTTCACGGCTGAGACCGAGGGCGGTGCGGCGGGCTGCGATCCGGCGGCCGAGGTCGGTGCGTCCGGCCGTCTCGCCGGCATGTTGCGGGTTGATACTCGGCGTGCTCTTCACGGCACTCACTGCTCCTGGGGCGGCACGGCGACCGTGTCGTGCTGCGGTCCGCCGAGCACGACCTTGAGGGCGCCGGTCTCACCGGCGCGCGAGAAGACGTCGTACGCCTCCTCCATCTGGTCCAGCTCGAAGCGGTGGGTGACCATCGCGGCCCCGGGGAGGCGGCCTGCGGCCATCATGCGCAGCAGCATGGGGGTGGAGTGGGTGTCGACGAGACCGGTGGTGATGGTGACGTCCTTGATCCAGAGGTCTTCGAGGTGCAGGGTGGCGGGCTTTCCGTGGACGCCGATGTTGGCGACGCGTCCGCCGGGGCGGACCATCCGGGTACACATCTCGAACGTCTCCGGCATACCCACGGCCTCGATCACCACGTCCGCGCCGAGACCCTCGGTCAGGTCCTCGACCAGCCGCTCGGGCTCCTCCCGCGCACTGGCCGTGGCGTCGGCGCCGAGGTCCCTCGCGGCCGACAGGCGGGAGGCCGCGAGGTCTACGGCGATGATCCGCCCGGGGCTGTAGAAGCTCGCAGTGGCGATGGCGGCCAGGCCGATGGGCCCGGCACCGACCACGACGACCGTGTCGCCGGGGCGTACGTTTCCGTTGAGCACGCCCACCTCGTAGGAGGTCGGGAAGATGTCGGCGAGCAGCACGGCATCGTGGCTGCTCACTGCGCCGGGGAGCGGGTGGACGGAGAGGTCGGCGAAGGGGACGCGTACGTACTCGGCCTGGGTGCCGTCGATGGTGTGGCCCAGGACCCAGCCTCCGCCCCCGCGGCACTGGCCGTAGCGGCCCTCACGACAGAAGCGGCAGCGGCCGCAGGCGGAGATGCAGGAGATGAGGACGCGGTCGCCGGGGCGCACGCTGCGGACGTCACCGCCGGTCTCGACCACGGTTCCGACGGCCTCGTGGCCCAGGATGCGGCCTGGGGTCACTTCGGGTAGATCGCCCTTGACGATGTGCAGGTCGGTGCCGCAGATGGTGACCGCGTCAACCCTGACGACGGCGTCGGCGGCGTCCTTGACCGCGGGGTCCGGGACGTCCTGCCAGGAGGTCTGCCCGGAACCTTGGAAGACGAGTGCCTTCATGACTGCGGCCTCTCTGTACTGCGCGGGTAGGGGTCACCGCCAGGCTGTGCCCGTGTGCCTCCGTCCCGCTTGGGCCGGTCGGCCCCTCCCGGGGGGCCAGTGGGGTCCGTCTGCCGCGTCGTGGTGAGTGCGACGGTGGAATCCGGCGCCCGTCCCCGGAAGGGGGTCGCGGCCATGTCCCGGCCGGCCCCGTCTTTCGCTCCCCGTCCGGCGCTGCTGAGGTTTCTCGGCGGTGTCCGGACGGTCACCGGCGGCACATTCCCGGCCGAGAGCGAGCACGCCCGGATCCTCGTCGACTGCGGGCTCTTCCAGGGTGTCGCAGACCTGCGCCGTCGCAACCGGGACAAGCTGCCGCGCGACGCCTCCGACATCCACGCCGTGGCTGTCACTGCGCCGCCCCGACGCCGCACTCCCCCAGGCCGAGATCCGCCGCAGCGTCGTCGAGTGCCTCTTCCCCCTCCTGATCCCGATGGCCGAACACCTCGCCCGGTCGGTCGAGGGAATCACCGACGTCCACTGCCGACTCCAAGCGCTTGCCCCTGCGTAGGGACCGACGCCGCCGGGCATACCGTCTGGCTGCGGAAGCATCCGGCTCGGCTGAGCTCGGTTCTCAACTTCGTGCTTGCGCTTCGATCAGGAACCGGTGGTCGTGCACCGTGAACCCGCCCGTGACTCCGATGTGCTGATCGAGCCGGCGTAGCGCGGGTTCGTGCTCGGACGGCTCGAATCCCGGGAACTGCCAGGGAATGGCACGCACCTGGAAGATCACCGCTCCGATGTCGTGGAAGGTGTAGGGGCTCATCTCCTCTCGGGCTGTGGTCACATGAAGGCCCGCGCGTTCCAGTGCCTGTACGGCGACGCCCAGGGTCCAGCCATCGGGGACGGCTGGTGAGGGGATGCCGAGCGCTTCATTGAGTCCCAGCTGGTTGCGGCTGCCCACCTGCTGGGTGAGGAGCCGGCCGCCCGGCGCGAGTGCGGTGCGAATGCTTGCCGCATCCAGCGCTCCGTGCCGGTTGAGGATCAGGTCGAAGGGGCCGGGGGGCAGGTTCGAGCCCGATGCCTGGTGGACCTCAACTCCCAGTGGGGAGAGGCGTTGCCGGGCGACGCGGAGGTTGGGCACCCAGTTCTCGGTGGCCACGCTCCGCGGTGGCAGCGGGGTGAGCGAGGCGAGGAGTTCACCGCCGCCGGTGTCGATGTCCAGGAGGCTCCGTGCGTACGGGAGCAGGGCGCGGGCGTGCTGTTCGTAGTCCCAGGATGGGCCCTTGCCGTGCGCCCGGCCCTTCAGCCAACTGAAGTCCCAGCCCGACATGGTGGCCTGTTGGGCTTCCGCGACGTGCTTCTCGTAGTCGTTGGCGGTCGTCATGCGGGAACGCTAGCGCCACGCCTGCCGAAGCGGCGTACGGTTTTCCTTCGACGGCACGCCTTCAATCAGGCCTGTGCCGCCGGCCCACGGCTACGGCCGGCAGAGCGTGCTGTTCGAGCCCCGGGTAGCCGGACCTGGCAGGAGTGCAACGCGCTCGCGCAGCACCGCGTTGCCTCGAACTGCTGCCGCAGCCGTTCGGGGAAACCGATCGCGCCCGATACGCGCCCTATCCGTACGGGTTGAGTGCCCGGAAGCGGACGGTGTCGCCGCGACGGTCGAACCACAGGTTGGTGGAGTAGCCGCTGCCGTCGCGGTCGAGCTCGTCCGACCGGACCCACTGCGGGTCTTCCGGCCCCTCGCCCTTGAGCGGCTTCTCGAACCACGAGGTGAAGTCATCGGTCGGCCCCGCTGAGACGAAGGCGTGGGCCGCCGTCAGCTCGGCGAGTTTCCCCGGTGTCAGCCGGGCGAAGCCCGAGATCACCAGCTCCGGCGACGGTATGTCCCGGTCGTTGTCCCGGCTGCTCACCCACTTGGCGTCGGTGAGCGGGCCCAGCAGCGGGAACGCCTGCTCCAACGGTGCGGTGTCGGTGTGCCAGTCCCCCTTGGCCCCGTTCGCCACCTGACGCAGGGCCCACCAGGCGGGCAGGACCGCCAGCCCCGCCCCGATCCCGATTCCGATCGCCTTACGTCGCTCCAACGCGACCCCCCTCATGCCTGACTTCGAGGGCACCATACCTGGCTTGTGCACCCGGAAACCCATACGCATCTGCCCGGTCGTACAACCATTGCCCACCGTGAGCGATCAACCCCTGTGCACACAGCCACCGCCAGGGGAGAGCCGTGAATCACCGCACCGCCACCGCCGTACTCACTGTCGTCATCACCGCCGCCGGATTGACGGCCTGCGGCAGCGACACCGACAGCGGCCAGTCCACGGCGAAGACACCGCCCGCCGCCGCGCCCGAAGCGAGCAGCAAGCCGTCGGCCGCCACCGAGACGCCCAAGAGCAAGGGGATTCCGCCCACGCCGGATGCGGCGACGCAGGTGAAGTACATCGCCGCTCTGACCGCCATCGACCCCGACATCGTGAACACCAAGCCTGACAAGGCAGTCGACCGGGGCCGCAACACGTGCACGGTGATCGCCGACTTCCCCCAGGACGATCCGAAGCAGGTCGACCTCACCGCCCAGAGGTTCACCTCGCCGAATCACCCGGGCGGATTCGGCACGGCCAAGGCCGCCAAGATCCGCGACGCGGCCCACACGCACCTCTGCCCCACGTACTGAGCAGTCCCCCAACGGCCCGGCAGCATCGAGCGTGTCTCATCCCTGCGCGCCGCCTTCCCCGAGGTCTCCTCAAGGCGCGCTGGTCCATGGCGCGGAGCCGACCTGCGCGTACTACGGCCCGCCCAACGGGGCCACCGGCAGGCCGTCCTGCGCGGTGCGAGGTGCCGGCAGCACGCCCGGCAGGGTCCAGGTGTAGACGTCCGGGGAGAAGGCGTGCAGACGCTTGACGAGCCTGGCGGTCGACCAGGGCCAGCAGAAGGTATTGACGCCCGGGAGGCCGAAGTAGTACCCGGATCCGTTCGCGGGGCTGTAGACGGTGGTGCGCAGCGCCTTGCGCAGGGCCTTCTGATGGGCTTCCTCCGCTTCGGGAATGACGTCGAGGGCGGCGTACCCACTGGTGCGCAAGTGAGTGAGGGCCGTCGCGATGTAGCGGAGCTGGGCTTCGAGGACGGTGGGTACTGCGGTGGTGCCGGTGAGCAGGTTCGGGCCGACGAGGAGGAAGAGGTTGGGGTAGCCGCTGACGCTGGTGCCCAGATAGGCACGGCGGTTGTCGGACCAGGTCCGGGCGAGCGTGGTGCCGCCGGTGCCGTACAGCCGGCCGGCCAGGGGGACGTCGCCCACGTGGTAGCCGGTGGCCAGGACGATGACGTCGGCGCGGATACGGGTGCCGTCGGCGCCGATGACGTGGGAGCCCTCCACGGCGGCTGCCCTGGTGGGATGAAGCCGGACGTTGGGCCGGACGAGGGCGGGGTAGTAGGTGTCGGACGTGATCAGGCGGCGGGCCCCGAGGCGGTAGTCGGGGGTGAGTGCCTGGCGCAGGGCCCGGTCCGGTACGGAAGTGCGCAGATGGAGGCGGGCCAAGGCTTCCAGGGGCCGCAGCAGGCGGGGGTGGCGCAGGGGTAGGCCGACGGCTTCCTGGGTCCAGTGGTGCAGGCCGCGCAGTGCGCGGCGGACCGTCGGGTGGAGTCCGAGGAAGCGGTGCAGGCGGGCGGGGAGCGGGTAGTCGGGTTTCGGGAGCACCCAGTGGGGAGTGCTCTGGAAGACGTCGACGTGCGCGGCCTGCGGCTGGATCTCGGGCAGGAACTGCACGGCGGACGCTCCGGTGCCCACCACCGCGATGCGGCGACCGGCGAGGTCGGCGTCGTGGTTCCAGCGGGCGGAGTGGAAGGCCGGGCCGGGGAAGGTGTCGAGGCCGGGGATGTCGGGATGGCGGGGCCGGTGCCATGGGCCGGTGGCGACGATGACGGCGCGGGCCGTGTAGGCGCCCGCCGTGGTCTCCAGGTTCCAGCGGCCGACGTCCGGCTGCCAGCGCGCGTCCAGCACCTCCGTGCCGTAGCGGATCGCCTCGTCCACCCGGTGGGTTGACGCAGTGGTCCGGAGGTAGTCGAGGATTTCGGACCGGCCGGCGAAGCACCGGCTCCAGGGGTGGGGGGCGAAGGAGTACTCGTACAGCATCGCGGGCACGTCGCACCCGCATCCGGGGTAGGTGTTGTCGCGCCAGGTCCCGCCGAGACGGTCGGACTTCTCCAGCACCACGACGTCGTCGATCCCGGCCCGACGCAGTGCGATCACGGCGGCCACACCCGAGAGGCCGGCCCCGATGACGACGACCTCCGCCTGACGGCGGCTGCCGGAACTTTCACGGGTCACGCTCGCTCCCTCCCTGCGTCGGGAGCGCCCCGGCCAGTGCCGGACCGCTCTCGACAGTCACCCAGAGCGACTGATCCTAGGCGTTTGCGTTATCGCGCGGGGATGTGCGGCGTGCGCATGGCCCATATGGGTGATCTTGCGATAGCGGGGCGCAGGCCGGGACGGCGTCCGCCGTCCGGGTTGTCCGTCGAGCAGCCGTCGGCATCACCCTGCGGGGGCGGCTGTACGCGGACGGCGTGCGCGTTGGGCGGGCAGGCTGACTGCCGGGTGGCAGTCTGGGTCACGGGGCCCACGGCAACAGGGCCGACCGGCCCGCCCCGGGCGCAAGAGCGAGGAAGCCCATGCCGCACACGGATCTCTCCGCAGTCGAGGAAAACGTAAGGGCCTGGTTCGACCAGTACGTGAGCACCTTCATCGGCCTCGCGTCCGCCGGCCGTACCGACCCCGCCCCGCTGCTCGACTACTTCGCCGTACCGATCACCATGACCACCAGCGCCGCGCATGCGGCACTCACCTCCGGCGAAACACTCAGCGCCGGACTCGCCAACGAACTGCAGACCCTCCGCGACGCCGATTACGGGGGCAGTACCGCCCTCGATCGCGAGGTCCGCGCCCTGAACCAGCGGTCCGCGCTCATCGAGGTGACCTGGGTGCGCAACGACAGCGTCGGTGCCGAGTTCCAACGCGTGCGCGTGCTGTACCTCGTGGCCAAGACGGATGCCGGATGGCGCACCACCGCCTCCGTGATCCTCTCCCCCTGACATGCCGGGTCCCGGCCGCGGTCCCGGAGTCCCTGCCTACGCTCCCGGCATCGGATTTCTTCACCCGGTCACCGTGTCACCGTGCCGATGGGCCACCCGCCACTCGCCGTCCTCGCGGCGGTACACCTGGGTGGCCCGCAGGGTGTACGTGCGCGGTTGTCCGTCGACGGAGGCGGAGGTGTGCTCGAGGCCGGCCGTATAGGCCATGTCACCCACGACGTCGTACGCCTGCAGTTCGAACACGTACGACGTGCAGTCGGAGAAGCTGTTCCCGAGGGCGGTGAACAGCTCGTCGAGCTCCTGCTGACCGCCGGCGTTGCGCCACGCCCCAAGTACGCTCACCGGCTCGTTGCGTGACCACAGCGCCCGGCGGGGAGCGGCGTCGCCGTTGTGCAGCGCCCGCTCCGCCTCGTACAGGGCGGTCCTGACCCACACCAGGAAATCGTCGCGGTCACTCACACGTTCATCATGCACCTGCCGGACGTGGCGGGGACCCGCGCTAGCGGATCTGGCCGGCCGCCCACTCGGCCCATTCGCGGCGCATCGCGTTGAAGCGGATGCCGTACTCGAGGGCGATCCGGCCGTAGACGGACAGCGTGTCGTCGCCCCAGTCGACGGAGGCTTCGACGGCGCGCAGTTCCGCGGTGCCCTGCTCCGACATTTCCGTCAGCTCGGTGAGGTAGCCCCGCGCCTGCTCGGGCGTCAGCACGCCGAGGAAGAAGACCCTCAGCAGGATGTCGCTGCGGGTGTTGCGCTGCGGCTTGGTCTCGGTGAGCCAGTGCCGCAGCTCCGCCAGCCCCTCATCGGTGAGGGAGTACTCCTTGCGGCCGCGCGGGCCCTCGGCCGCGACGCTGATCAGCCCGGCGTCGGCGAGGCGGGACAGCTCTGTGTAGATCTGGCTCTGCGTTGCGGGCCAGACGGTGGCCAGCGCCGTGTCGAAGCTCTTGAGCATGTCGTACCCGCTGGCCGGACGCTCGGACAGGAGTCCGAGGAGGGCATGTCGAAGACTCATGCCCGCACTCTACCTTCCACTCTTGACATGTCGAGACTCGATCTTCTACTTTCGACATGTCAGAACAGGAATATCGAGGGGGATCTCCCGATGTCGTACGCACGCACCTTCCTCCCCTGGATCGTCTTCGCGGTGCTCCCGTCCGCCCAGTGGCAGTGGGCCGCGCTGGCCGGCCTGGTGGCAGCGGTCGCGGTGACCGTCCAACAGCGCCGGGCAGGGGCCGGGTTCGACGCGTTGATCATCGAGACGGGCTCGGCGGTCTTCTTCGCGGCGCTGACGGTGCTCGCCTTCGCCGCCCCGGACACCCCGCTGCACGACTACTCGGCGGCCCTGTCCTCGGTCACTCTGGCGCTCGTCGCCGGTGTCTCCCTGCTCATCGGCAAGCCGTTCACCCTCGGGATCGCCAAGCGCACCACACCCCGCGAGGTCTGGGGGCTGAAGCCCTTCGTGCGGACCAACGTCGTCATCACCGCCGTGTGGACCGCGGCCTTCGCCGTGACGGCCGGTGTGCTCGCCCTGCTCGCGCACGCGGGCGACGGCCATTCGACCACCGCCACACTCGTCCAGCTCGCGGGGTTCGCCCTCCCGATGGTGTTCACCGTCCGCTACGTCGCCTCCGTACAGGCGAGGGCCGCCGCCCGGTGAGCGCAGCGCCCTGGGCTCCGCCCGCGCGGGGTGTCGGCGGGTGTCGGCGCTGCTGCCCGGGGCGGTGCTTGCCCGGGGGCGGTGCGACGGCTCAGGTCCCGTTGGACTGCGCGGCGCTCGTCCGCGTCGGCGGGGTGGGCTGGGGGGAGCCCTCGAGGGCCAGCGCGGTGAGGACGACGAGCGAATCCGTCCAGCCCAGGGGCGCGACCGAGGACGCCAGCCCGGCCCCGTTCACCGTTTCGGGCAGCTCCCCCAGCCCGTTCCGCTTGGACAGCACCCAGTCCAGCGTCTTGCCGGCCCTGGTCTGCTCGCCGGTTCCCGACCAGGCGAGCGCGAAGAAGGAGGTGCTGGCCGTCCAGGCGTACGATCCCCAGCTGAAGCCGGGGTCGTTGCCGGGCGAGACGCCACCGTTGGGCAGCAGCAGCGCCCGGTAGGTGGAGTCCAGCGCTGCGCTCAGACCGGGCGGGGCAGTGTTGAACGGGGGCGCCATGAACGCCACGGCGCTGTCCCGCCCGTGCTTGCCGTCAGCGGTCCGCGGGTACCCCAGCGGGGCGAAGGCGGCGATGCCGGCGGAGAGGCGCCGGGCCGCGTCCCCCCAGCGCTCTGCGTCTTCGCCCATGCCCAGCCGGGCGGCCAGGTCGGCCGAAGCGTTGAGTCCGGCGAGGAGGGGGGCAGCCGTTCCGATGTTGGTGGTCGCCGTGTCCAGCTCCCAGTAGTCCGGGGACGCCGGCGGCAGCCCGTCCGGCCCCAGGGACCGCGCTGCGTAGTCGGCCGCCTTGCGCACCATCGGATAGAGCGTGCGCAGCCGTTCGTCCCGGTCGCCGGCCGGCGCCGCTTCGTACCACTGCCAGGTGGCCCAGGGGACCCAGCCGTTGCCGTCCAGCTGCCACTTCCGGGCGTCCGGCGGTCCACTGCCGTCCAGCTTCGTACGCGCTTCCCAGGTCCCGTCGGCCCGCTGGGTCCGCGCGTCGTAGCCCAGGATCCGGTACGCCTCCTCGTCGTGCCCGGTGGCGGCGAACGCGACCGCGGCGAACGCGCCGTCCCGGGGCCAGGAGTACTCCCACGCCGGCGACCACCCCGCGGCGAACGCGCCGTTGGGCTTGAGCAGGGCCCGCATCGACAGCAGGGCGCGCTGCACCGCCGCCCGCTGTGCGGCGGTGGACCCCGGAACCCGGCCCGCGGCCAGCCAGGCGCGGCTCTCGTCGATCTGCGCCAGGGCGTCCGGGTCGTCGGCCGCGACCACGCTGGATGCGGAGGCACCGGTCGGCAGGTACCGCCACCGGCCGGAGGGCAGGCGCAGCACGTTGCTGCCGTCCACGTAGGCGGCGCCGACGGCGAAGGAGGGCAGGACGGCCTCGGTGTCCACGCCGTTCGTCAGCAGCCCCGCCGTACGGGCTGCGAGGGCCGAGGCGGGCACGTAGCAGGGCTCCGTCTCCCCGCACCGCTCGCTGCCGGTGGGATTGACGTGGAAGGCGAGCCGGGAGTCGTAGGCGTGCCAGCCTCCCCAGTACGCCCGGTCGTAGTTCCAGCTGGTCAGCGAGCCGGGCACGGACCGGAGCGTGCCGTACCAGGCGATCGGCTTGCTCTCCGCCGTGGTCGCCTGGACGAACAGGTAGTACGTGGCACCCGCGGTGACGGCGGCGCTGACGGGGAATTCGACCCAGCCGGCGCCGGCGCCGCCCAGGGCGGCGAGGTTCAGGGTCTTCGAGGCGACCACCGACCCCGCGTCGTCGCGAACCCGGCGGACCTGGGCGGTCACGGTCCCGGTCGCGGCCCCGCTGCTCAGGTACACGCTGAGTCGCGTCAGCCGGGAGCCGTCCACGGTGAACGCCTGGGCCGCCGCATTGCCGGTGGCCTTCACGCTGAACAGGGCCGTCTCGTGACGGGCCTGCCCGTCGTAGGGCACGGCGGCCGCGGTGTCCGGGGACGCGGCGGGAACGCCCGTGAGCGCCAAGGAGAGCAGACCGGGCAGCAGAGTCCTCGCGAACGCCATGGGTACGGGCCCTTCCGTTACTTGGCAGGCGCGCGGGGCGGGGTGTGCCACGGCGCCGAAAGCTGGACCCACCATGCAGACCGCGGGCCCACGGGAGGGGGAAGTCGGGACGTGTCCCACCGGATCGAGGCGTTCCGACATCCGATCGTGTGACAGAACCGGCGGCGTCGGGGCCTGAAGCCCGGGACACGCCCCCGGGGGCCGCAATCGGCGGGGGCCTTGGAGGAGCGGCGTACGCTCACGGCCATGGGTGCCGAGCAGGTGGCAGTGGCCGACGACGTCTTCGATCGGCTGGACACGAACGGTGACGGGGTACTGACCGCGGACGACTACCGGGCCAGTGCGGAGCGGCTGCTCCAGTCGTACGGCGCGGGGCCGAACTCACCGAAGGGACGCGCGCTGATCGAGGCGAACCAGGCCCTGTGGGAACGCCAGGCCGAGTTGGTCGACCGCGATCGGGACGGGCGGATCGGGCGGGAGGAGTACCGGGAGTGGTTCGCGTCCCTGCCGGCCTCGGAAGCCGGTTCAGGCGCCCAGTCGGGTTCGCCGGAGGTGATGGCGGTGCTCCACGCACAGTTCAATGTGGCCGACCGGGACGGCGACGGGGTGATGGACCTCCACGAGTTCACGGTGTGGCGGGCCCTCAAGGGGATGCCGTCACAGGACGCGGCGGCCGCGTTCGAGCTGATCGATGCGGACGGGGACGGATCGATCAGCTGGCAGGACTTCACTGGTGCGGACCGTACGCACGGGCTGGCGGCCCTGCTGCACGGGCCCGGACCGGGATAGCGGCGACGCGGCCCGCGGCAACGCCGTCGAGACGCTCGGCGACCCGGACCTGCTCACCCACTGGCTCAGCCACTCGGCGTTCCGGGCCCGTCCCCGCACCGGCTCAGGACAACCGGCATGTGTGGAACCGGTTGGAGCGGATGTTGCCGAACGCCGCCGGGAGCTGTGGAATGCCCTGGTCGGGGCGGACGGTCAGGCGACGCCCCGCATAGCCGACGCTGTTGTACACGGTGACGCACCGGCCCCAGAGACGGCCGCCGGTGCGCCACGTCCGGGCGCTGTTCCACACCGACGAACCACCGTTGAACCCGACGTAGGCGGTCGTTTCCGGGTAGCGCGGCATGTCCTGCGCGACGAGGCTCACCACTCCCGTGTATCGGGGATCGGTCCACCCGCACACCCAGCCGCGGGCGCAGTCCCCGGTCGGGGCGGAAAGGCCGGCGGCCCCGGCCTGGGCCGCGGGGGCGAGGGCGACGACGAGAAGGAGCCACACGGCGCCGAGCACACCGGCCGCCGCGGCCCGCCTCCTGGCGCCCCGGCAGTGGTGGCCCCGGGCCACGGCGTCGGCGTGCACGGTCACGGGTTCCACCGCCACTCTCCGGCTGTCCGCCGGTCTCATGACGGACAGCAGCAGGGTTCCATCGCACCGCGCGCCGCCGTTGATCGCACCCCGGGGGACCTGCCCGCCCCGGTGGCCGGGTCAGCGCACGCGGAAGTTGGCCATCATGCCCATCGCCGAGTGGTCCAGCAGGTGGCAGTGGTAGACGTACGTGCCCCGGTACGCGTCGAAGGTGGCGTGCAGCTTCACCGTCTCGCCGGGGAGGAGCTGGACCGTGTCCTTCAGGCCCGCCTCGGCCGGTCCGACGGGGGCGCCGCCCCGCTCCAGCACCCGGAACTGGACCAGGTGCATGTGGAAGTTGTGCGGGATGAGCTTGTTGGCGTTGGTCACCGTCCAGATCTCCGAGGTCCCGAAGGTGACCGTCTGGTCGATCCGGTCCGGGTCCCACTGGAGCCCGTCGATCAGCCCGCGCGGGTCGGTGCGGCCGTCCTCGTCCATGCTGAAGACGATGTGCCGCTCGACGGCGGGCTCGGGCAGTGCGTCCACCGGCGGCAGGGTGCGCAGCACGTCCGGGACCCGGCTCGGGTCGGGGGCGGTGCGGACCACGTCGAACCGGAGCACGTTGCCGACCTGACCGGGTGCGCCCCCGCCCATCGTGGTCTCCAGGACGATCTTCGTGCCGACCGGGTAGCGGGAGAAGTCGATGACCACGTCGGCGCGTTCCGCCGGGGACAGCGAGACGGTGTCGGTGGTGAAGGGGCGCTCCAGCAGGCCGCCGTCGGAGCCGATCTGGACGAGTTGCCCGCCGTCGGCGAGACGCAGCTTGAAGAAGCGCAGGTTGGAGGTGTTGAGCAGGCGGAAGCGGTACTTGCGGGCCGCGACCTCCAGGTACGGACTCGGGCGGCCGTTGGCGAGCAGCGTGGTGCGGCCCCGGAAGTCGTCCATGGCGTAGACCAGTTGCCCGTTCTCGTCGAAACGGGCGTCGCGCAGCGCGATGGGTATCTCGTACTTGCCGGAGGGCAGCGGCAGGGCCCGCTCCGTGTCGTCGGTGAGGATGTACGTCGCCGACAGGCCCCGGTAGACGTGCTCGGCCTCCATGTGGTGGGCGTGGTCGTGGAACCACAGCGTGGCGTTGGGCTGCTGGTTCGGGTAGGTGTACGTGCGTGCCGCGCCCGGGGCGACGGTGTCCATCGGGGCGCCGTCGTTCTCCGGGGAAACGCTTGCGCCGTGCAGGTGCACGGCCATCGGCATGTCCAGGGTGTTCCGGTGCCGGATGGACACCGGCCGGCCGCTGCGCGCCCGCAGCACGGGCCCCGGGAAGTGGCCGTCGTAGGTCAGCACCTTGGTCTGCACCCCGGGCAGGATCTCCCGCGAGACCTCCTTGACGGTGACGCGGTACGCGTCCTGCCCGCCCTGGGTGGAGTACGGGGTGAGCACGGGCAGCTGTGGCAGCTTCACCGTGAACGGTGCGGGCGCGACCGCCGGGCCCGCGTCGTCTGCGGCCTGCGCGGTGGGGGTGCGCAGTACGGGCAGCAGGCCGGCACCGGTGATCAGGCCCGCGCCCGTCGTGGCCAGCGTGCCGACGAGCACGCGTCGTCTGGTGACCATGCGAATGTCCTCCTGGGAACGATGGGAGTGCGCACTGGCGTTCGCATGCCGAACGCCCTCCCTCATGATCCGGACCGCGCGCCGGGTGGCCTCTGCCCAAAGCGGGAGAATGTCAGGTATCGCGCCGCGGATCGGGCGGGATCTCGTCAGGAGACCGAGCGGCGCAGCACGGCGGCGCGCACGCTGTTCGCCCGCGCGGCCGAGGACACGACGCGGGCCCCGGCCGTCGCAACCGGCGGCTGGGGCCCTTGGCTCGTGGAGCGCGGTCAGCGGTCCACGCCGACCGCACTCCACGCCTTGGTCACCACGTCCGTCGGCCAGTCCAGGTCGCGGGCGGCGCCGATGGTCGCGTAGCGGAACGCGGAGAAGTTCGTGGTCCTGGCGGCGTACTCCATCAGCGCCTTGTACCAGATGCGCCCGGCCCGGTCCCAGGCGTGGCCGCCGAGTTCCGTCGCGACGAGGTAGAACGCGTGGTTCGGGATCCCTGCGTTGGCGTGGACGCCCCCGTCGACGTGGGAGGTCTCGTCGTACTCGGTCATGTGGGCCGCCTGGTGGAACCGGGCGGGGTCCTTGAGGGAGCCGCGGGCTCCGTCGGAGGACGGGCCGCCCTGGCCGAACAGCCAGTCCGCTTCCAGTGCCGTGTGCTTCAGGCCGTACTGCTTGGCCAGGAGACCGAAGACGTTGCCGAGTGAGACGGCGAGCGCGCCGGGCTCACCGTACGGCTCCAGCTCGGCGGTGTGGTGGACGATGCCGGCCGTGAACTGCGCGGCGAGCGCGTCCGGAGCCGGGACGCCGCCGTTGCCGAGGATGATGCGCGAGCCTTGCCAGGCCGGTCCCGCCTCCCCGCTCCGGACGACCGCCTCCACGGGGCCGCCCCTGCCGTCGATCGAGTTGCGGCCGTACACCGTGCGGAAGAAGTCCCAGGTGACGCCGAGGGCGTCATAGGCATCGTCCACCAATGCGTCGCCGCTCGGGGCTCCCCCTTCCTCGCGCACCGGCACCGGGCTGTCGGGATCGTTCCGGCCGTCCCATATTCTGCGGACCGGACGTACAGATGCACTCTCAGTCATGATCGCCATGCTGACAGGGGACCCGGCCGTAGCGGCACCCTCACCTGGTCGATCAGTCAGGTCGACGTCGTCAACTCATCGGCTCCGGCGCGAAGTGGTCACGAAGTCGCGGTCACGAGGTCGAGCCCGCGTCGGCGGCGGCTGATGGAGTCGGGATCCCAGCCGGGGTGCGGGACGGACGCCAGCAGCAGCCGGGTGTAGGGGTGGCGGGGCGTGGTGAGGAGTTCCGCCACGGGCCGGTGCTCCATCGTCCGGCCCCGGTACATGACCAGCGCCTCGTCACAGACGTACCGGACGACCGCCAGGTCGTGGCTGACGAAGACCAGGCCGATGCCGGTCTCGCGGCGGATGTCCGCGAGCAGGTTGAGCACCTGTGCCTGGACCGAGACGTCGAGGGCGGACACGGCCTCGTCGAGCACCAGCACGGTCGGTTCGACGGCCAGTGCCCGGGCGATGGCCGCACGTTGGCGCTGCCCTCCCGACAGGCTGCGGGGCAGGGCCGCCGCCTCGCGGTCCCCGAGGCCGACCTGTGCCAGCAGTTCCCTGACCCGGGCGGCCCGCGCCGTACGGTCGTGGGATCCGTGCAGCCGCAGGACGCCGTCCAGGGTCGCGCCGATGCCGATGCGGGCGTCGAGCGACAGGTAGGGGTCCTGGAAGACGATCTGGACGGCCTTGGCCCGGGCCAGCCGGGCCGCCTTCCCCCGTGCGGCCTTCGCCAACGGCTCCCCCTGCACGAGGATCTCCCCCGCGTCGGGGGCCTCCAGGCCGACCAGCATCCGGGCGGTGGTGGTCTTGCCGGAACCCGACTCCCCGACGATGCCGAGCGCCCCGCCCGGCGGTACGGAGAACGACAGGCCGTCGACCGCGACGACCTCGGTCCCCCCGGTCCGGTACGTCTTGCGCAGGCCGCTCGCCCGGAGCAGCGCCGGGATCGGCTCGGTGGTGGTCAACGGTCCTCCTCGTCCGGGGCGCCGGTGCGGGCCGGAGCCGGGATCGTCGCGGTCGCCGCCGCCGTGTCGGGGTGTGTGCCGGAGAGCTGGCCGGTGAGTTCGTCCGCGCGGTGGCAGGCGACTTCGCCCGGGCCGTGCGGCCGCAGGGGCGGCGGCGACTGGTCGCAGCGGCCGGGCTCGGCGAAGCGGCAGCGCGGTGCGAAGGCGCAGCCGGGTGCGGACTCCATGAGGCCCATCGGGGCTCCGGGGATGGGGACGAGGCGACCGTCCGGTCCCGCCGGGCCGCTCAGGGGCGGGGACGAGCCGAGCAGGCCGGCGGTGTAGGGGTGCGCCGGGGTGGCGAACAGGTCGGCCACGGGGGCCGTTTCGACGATCCGCCCCGCGTACATCACGTAGATCCGGTCGCTGGAGGCGGCGGCGAGTTCGACGTCGTGGGTGATGAGGAGCATGCCGAGGCCCCGCTCGCGCTGGAGCCGCCCGAGGATGGCCATGGTCTCGGCCTGGGTGCTGACGTCGAGTGCGGTGGTGGGTTCGTCGCACAGCAGCAGCCGGGGCTCGGTGGTGAGGGCCGCGGCGATCACGACGCGCTGGAGCATGCCGCCGGAGAGCTCGTGCGGGTACTGGTCCAGGTGCCGGGCGGGATCGGGGAGGCCGACGGCGGTGAGCAGTTCGACGGCCCGGGCGTTCGCCCGGTCCTTCGGCCAACGCCGGCCGATCCGCAGCGATTCGGTCAGGAAGTCACCGACGCGGCGTACCGGGTTGATGGCCGCCCTGGGGTCCTGGAAGATCATCGCGGCCTTGGCGGTCCGTACCTCGTGCAGGCCGGCCGCGTCGGCGCCGACGAGGTCGATGCCGTCGACCCGGACCCGGCCGCGGGTCTCGCACCCCGGGGGGAACAGCCCGAGGGCGGCGCGGGCCGTGACCGACTTCCCGGAGCCGGATTCGCCGACCAGGGCGACGACCTCCCCGGCTTCGACGGTCAGGGTGATGCCGTCCAGGACCGGGCGGGCCGTCGTGGGCAGCGCGACGTGCAGGTCCTCGTACTCGAGTAGTGCCATCAGGAGTCCCTCCCGGCGAGCCGGTCGCCGAGGGTCTCCCCGACGACGTTGAAGGCGACGACCACCAGGACCACCGCGACGGCCGGCACGATCGCGGACAGCGGCTGTCCCTGGAGGACGGCGGTCTGCCCCTGATTGATCATGGCTCCCCAGTCGGGTGTCGGCGGCTGGACGCCCAGCCCCAGGAACGACAGGGCGGCGAGGTCGAGGAGGGCGTAGCCGAAGTTCACGGTCGACTGGGCGAGCAGGGTGGGGGCGATGTTGGGCAGCAGGGCGCGGACCGCGACGAACACCGCGGAATGCCCCTGCACCCGGTAGGCCGCGATGTAGGGCCGGGCCTTCTCCTGTACCGCCAGACCCCGTACGACGCGTGCGGTGTACGGCATGTACGCGATCGCCATCGCGATGACCGGCGCCGTCATGCCCTTGCCGAAGAGGGCCACCGCGAGGATCGCCAGCAGCAGCGCGGGGAAGGCGAAGAGGATGTCGAGGACGCGCCCGGCCAGGGTGTCGATCCACCCGCCGCGCCAGGCGGTGAACAGGCCGACGGCGATGCCCGCCGCGGTGGAGAAGAGCACCACGGCGAGGGGTCCGGCGAGGCTGGACCGGGTGCCGACGATCAGCGCCGAGAAGGTGTCGTGGCCGCCCTGGTCGGTCCCCAGCCAGTGCAGGGCGCTCGGCCCGAGGAGGGTGTCGCCGAGCGAGCCGAAGGTCGGGTCGTACGGCGCCAGCCAGGGGCCGAACAGGGAGAGCAGCAGGAACAGGGCAAGGAGCAGCATGCAGCTCGCGTGCAGCGGGCCGCCGCCGAGTCTGCGGATGCGGGTGAACGTCGCGCGGAGCATCCCGCCGGGGGGCGCGGCCGCGGCGCCGGCCGGGATGTCAGCGGAGGGTGAGGTCCGTAGGCTCATCGTGCACTCCCCCCGGCCGCGACCCGCGGATCGATCAGCGGATGCACCAGGTCCACCAGGGCGTTGACCACGACGAACGCGCCGACGACGAGCAGCACGATGGCCTGGACGACCTGGAAGTCCATCTGGTCCACCGACTGCACCAGCAGCGAACCGACCCCGGCCATGCCGAAGGCGGTCTCCACGATCGCCGTGCTCACCAGCATCCCCGAGACCAGGAGTGCGGAGACCGTCACGATCGGGCCCAGCGCGTTGCGCAGTACGTGCCGCCTGATCACCGTCCCCCGGGGCGTTCCCCGGCTGAGTGCGACCTCGACGTGCTCACGGCGCAGTTCGTCCAGCATCGCCGACCGGGTCACCCGGGTCACCAGCGCCATGAAGGTCACCGACAGGGCCGCTGCCGGGAGCACGACGTGGTGGAGCCGGTCGAGCAGGCCGGTGCCGTTGCCGATGGTCGGGAACCAGCCGAGCTGCACGCCCAGCACCGACCGCAACAGGAGGGCGGCGACGAAGGCGGGGGCGGCGGCGCCCACCGTCACGAGCAGCATCAGGGTCCGGTCGGTGCGCGTGCCCCGGCGCAGCGCTCCGACGATGCCGGCCCCGACCCCCACGACGACGATCATCAGGGCCGATACGCCGACCAGCAGCAGGGAGGCGGGCAGGCGCGACCAGATGACGGAGCCGACGTCCTGGTGGAAGAGGTAGGAGCGGCCGAAGTCGCCGTGCAGGACGCCGTCGAGCCACTTCCCGTACCGGACGAGGAACGGCTCGTCGAAGCCGTACTGGTGCCGGATCGCGGCGAGTTCCTGCGGGCTCGGGCTGCGTCCCTTGACCAGGAAGGCGGCCGGGTCCCCGGGGACGAGGAAGAGCGAGGAGAACACCAGGAAGGAGGTGACGAGCAAGGTCGCCGCCATGGCGGCCAGCCGGCGCAGCACCCGGCCGAGCCGGGCCAGTGCCGGTGCGGGCGTCATCGCTTCGCTCCGATCTCGGCGGCCCAGGGGTAGTAGAGGTAGGCGATCGAGGGCTGGACGCCGGTGATCCGCTTGCCCATGAAGACGCTTACGGGCTGCGTGTACAAGGGCAGCCACGGCAGCTCGCGCAGGGCCGTCCGCTGGGCCTCGGCGTTGGCCGCGGCGTGTTCGGCGGGATCGTGGGCCGCGACGGCCTTGTCGACGGCGGTGTCGAAGGCCGGGTCGGACCAGTTGCCGTAGTTGCTGAAGGAGCCCGTCTGGAGCGAGCCGTACACGTCCAGCGGGTCGGTGATCGAGGTGTACCAGAAGGTGAGGAACAGGTCGATGCCCTCGCGTGCGGCCGGATCGGTGAAGAGGGTCGTGTACTTCTCGGCGGAGAGGGAATCGATCTGCGGCTTGAGGCCGATGGCCGTGGCGGCCTGGGCGACGGCCTGGGTGATGATCGTCGTCTGGGAGTCCAGCGGGCTGGTCGCGATCACGATCTTCTGGCCGTTCACCCCGGCCTCGGCGGCGAGTGCCTTGGCCTTCGCCGGGTCGTACGGGTACGCCGGTACGTCCTTGAGGATGCCCTCGCGTGCGGCGGCGGGTGCGTCGTTCCACAGGTTGTCGGTGGTCAGCGAGTTGGCGACCTCTCCGACTCCGCCCGCTCCGGCCTTGACGATGCCCTTGCGGTCGATGGCCATCAGCAGCGCCTGGCGGACCCGGGCGTCACCGAGGGGGCCCTTGAGGTTGCTCACCACCTCGTCGACGACCGTGGTGCTCCGGCCGAAGTAGAGCGTTCCGGCCTCGGTGGCACCCAGCTGCTTGTAGGCGTTCGGCGGGACCATCCAGCCGCCGTCGACCTCGCCGCTGCGGAAGGCGTTGACGCGGGTGGTGGGGTCGGCCAGGAAGACGAACTTCGCCCGGCCGGACTTGGCCTTGAGGTCGGCGTTCCAGTAGCCGTCGAACCGCTTGAGGCTGAGGGACTGGCCGGAGGTCCAGGACTCGAAGGAGAACGGGCCGGTGCAGTTCACGCCGGTCTGCGGGTTGCCGTAGTCCTTGCCGGCCTTGGCCAGGGTGGCGGCGGACTCCACGGTGCCGGGGCCCGCGGCGAGGTACTTGTTGAAGGTGGAGTCCGGCTTCGCCAGGGTGACGGTGACCTCCAGCGGGCCGGTGCGCTCGACCGCCTGAACGTTGCGGAAGGGGTAGGCCCATACGCTGGCGGTCGCGGGGTCGAGGTTGCGGCGCAGGGAGGCGACGACGTCGTCCGCGGTGAGCTCCGTGCCGTCGTGGAAGCGCACGCCCGGGCGGATCTGGTACACCCAGGTGGTGGGCGTGGGATTGCTGTACGAGGCCGCGAGGTTCGGCGAGGTGGTCAGGTCGGGGTTCCAGCGCAGCAGGCTCTCGCAGACGTTGGCGAGGATCTGGTTGGGCGGGAAGTCGAAGGAGTGCGCGTAGTCGATGGTGGCCGGCTCGGCGTAGACGGACCAGGTGAAGGAGTCCAGGTCGCCCGAGGCGGCGGGCGTCCTGTCCGTGAGCCGGTATCCGCCGTTGGTGTCGTCGGGCCGCTGCGCGGGGCCGCCGCACGCGCTCGTGACGAGCACGGCGGCAGTGGCGAGGGCGGCCGCCGCGGTGTGGCGAAGCCGTCGGGGCCGGTGCGAGCTCGGTCGGGCTGAGGGCATCTGCTGCCTCCGAGAGGGGTGGGCGGGGGGGGAGGGGGAGGTCCGTCGGTTCAGAGCGAGGCGGCGTAGACGAGTTCGCCGTCGAGGTAGGTCCGCAGCACCCGGGTCTCGGCGATCTCCTCGCTGGGGTGCGCGAAGGGATCCCGGTCGAGGACGACGAGGTCGGCGTACTTGCCCACCTCGACGGTGCCGGTGACCTCGTCCAGGTGGTTCGCCCAGGCGCTGCCGGCGGTGTAGGCGGTCAGGGCCTGGGACAGGGTCAGGGCCTGCTCGGGGAAGAAGGGAGGGCAGGGCTCGCGGGTCCCGGTCGCGTTCGGCGCCTCGTCGGGCACGGCGCGGTTGACGGCGACGTGAATGCCCCAGAGCGGGTTGGGGCTGCTGACCGACCAGTCGCTGCCCGCGACGAGCCGGGCGCCGGCGCGCTGGAGATCCCCGAACGGGTATTGGAGGGCCGCTCGTTCCGGCCCCAGGAAGGGGATGGTCAGCTCGTCCATCTGCGGTTCGTGCGCGGCCCACAGCGCCTGGATGTTCGCGGCCGCTCCGAGTCGCGCGAAACGCCCGATGTCATCGGGGTGGACGACCTGGAGGTGGGCGAGGTGGTGCCGGTTGTCGTTGGCGCCGTTGACGGAGCGCGCTGCGTCCAGCGCGTCGAGGACCTCCCGTACGGCGCGGTCTCCGAGCGCGTGGAAGTGGAGCTGGAAGCCCGAGCGGTCGAGGCGGGCGACCGCTTCGGTGAGCAGCTCCGGTTCGATGAAACTGAGCCCGGAGTTCCCGGTGGCGCAGCCGCAGCCGTCGAGGTAGGGCTCCAGCATTCCGGCGGTGAAGTTCTCGGCGATGCCGTCCTGCATGATCTTCACGGAGGTGGCGTTGAAGCGGCCCACCCGGCCGGTGCGACGCCGCTCCTCCAGCTCGGGAATCTGCTCCAGTCCGCGCTCGCGGTCCCACCACAGCGCGCCGACGACCCGGGCCCGCAGGGAACCTTCGCTCGCGGCACGCAGGTAGACGCCGAAATTGTCGGGGTTGCCGGGGAAGGCGCCGATCATGGCGTCCTGCCAGCTGGTCACACCGAGGCTGAACAGGTGCTCCTGCGCGGCCAGCAGGCCGGCGAGCGCCTCGTCCGGCGTCGCGATGGGCACGTGCCGGGCGACCAGATCCACGGCCCCCTCCTGGAGCGTGCCCGCCGGGGTGCCGTCCGGCTCCCGCTCGATCCGGCCGTCGGCCGGATCCGGGGTGCCACGGTCCACGCCCGCGAGCCGGAGCGCGTGGGTGTTGACCCAGGCTCCGTGACCGTCCCGGTTGGTGAGCATGACCGGCCGGTCCGGGACCACCGCGTCGAGCATGCCGCGGGTGGGCGTGCCGCCGGGGAAGAGGTCCATCGACCATCCGCCGCCGCGGATCCACGCCGCATCCGGATGCTCCTTGGCGTACGCGGCCACGACGGCCAGATAGCCCTCGATGGTGCGCTCCTCGGACAGGTCGCAGCCGAGCATCAGGACGCCGGCCACCGCGGGGTGGACGTGGGCGTCCTGGAAGCCGGGGACGAGCAGTCCGCCCGCCAGGTCCACGACCTCGGTGGACTCGTCGGCGAGCGAGCGGACGGCGGCCTCGTCGGCGACGGCGATGATCCGGCCGCCTGCGACGGCGACGGCGGCGTCGACGGGTCCGGCGGCGGCCCCGGTCCGCGTGCCGGTGCCGGTGCCGGTGAAGACCCGTCCTCCCACGAAAACGGTGTCGGCCCGCTGCACGATCGGCTCCTTGCTGACGGCCATCGACGCACCCCTCCCCATCGGCGGGCGGACCCGCTCGGCTTGTTGTTGAGGAGGAGTGAACGGGAGCGCAACATTGTTGTCAACGGTGTTGCGCTCGCTCCGTTCCACATCGTTACACTGGCCGCACCATGCCGAAGCCATCCGACACATCCGCCCGGACCAAGCGCGCGGGCAGCCAGCTCACGCCCGACGCCATCATCGAGGCGAGCCTGCGCATCGCGGCTCGCGGCAGCGCGGACGCCTTCACCGTCCGACGCCTCGGCGAGGAGCTCGGCGCCGACCCCACAGCGATCTACCGGCACTTCCGCGACAAGGACGAGCTGCTGCTCTCCGTCGCCGACCGCACGCTCGGCGAGGTGGTCGACAGCATCCCCGAGGGCCTCGACTGGAAGGGGCGGCTGCGGGCGCTCGCCGACGCCTCCCTGGAGGTCGCGCTGCGCTATCCGGTGGTCGGCTCGACCATGGCCAGCCGCACCACCCGCCGGCCCAACGAGTTCCGCGTCGTCGAGCTCATCATCGGAGCCGTCAGGGAGGCCGGGCTCGACGGCGCCGAGGCGGCCGTCCACTACCGCATGGTGGGTGACTCGCTGCTCGCCTACGTGGGCCAGCGCGCCGCCTACCTGCTGTTCGACCCGGACATCCGGGAGGCCGACGAGTCTTCGTGGAGCCGGGAGTACCGGCTGGTCGACGCCGAGGGGTTCCCGAACATCACCCGACTGAGCACGGAGCTGGCCGAGGTGACGGACGAACAGATCTTCGCGGCCAGGGTCGAGGCGCTGATCACCGCCATCGAGAAACGGGCCGAAACGCTCCGCGGCGCGTAGGCGCATGCCAGCAGGCCCCTCGGGCCCTTCGTCCGGTCTTCCTCGAAGACGCTGTGGGCCACCGGATGCGGGGTTACGGTCAAGGGCGACGATACGGGGCGTACGAATCGACGGGGAAGGACCGGGGGATGCTGGAGGAGGCATTGACGGCTCTGGCTGCCGCGGGCGGAACCGCGGTGGTCCAGGCCGCGGGGACCACCGCTTGGCAGGAGTTCCAGCAGGCGGTGGCCCGGTGGTTCGGCCGGGGCGACGAAGAGCGCGAACGCACGGTACTGGAGCGCCTGGACCACGACGCGGCCGCGCTGGCCGCCGTCGGCGAGGCCGGGGACGTCTGCGAGGTCGAGCGCGTCCGGATCGCCCAGCAGGCCGCCTGGCAGACACGCTTCGAGGCCGTGCTGGAGAACCTGCACGGCGACGAGCGCGAGCACGCCGCTCAGTTCCTGCGCACCTTGCTCGCTACGCACTCCAGCGCCGATCGGATCTCGGCCGCAGACGATGGGCAGGCCGTCGGCGGGAACGTGGAGATCCGGGCCGACCACGGGTCCGCCGCCGCGCTGCGCATGCGGGACGTGGTGCTGCACAACCCTCCGCAGCCGGGCCCGCAGCAGGGCTGAGCGGCCCCGGCGTCAGTCAGGCTCCCCAAGTCATCACCGCCGCCACCGCCATCACCGCCTCCCTCGGCGGGCTCGCGGTCGGCCATGCGGATCAGGTCGTCGCCTACTACGCGGCGCCGTCCGCGCCGTGGGACCCCGCCCGGGGCGCCTCTGCGCAGCTGCGCTCCTACCTGGAGGCGGCCCGGCTCGCCGCCGACCACCACCCGTATCCGGGCCTGGCCGACGACGGCCCCTTGCCGCCGCTCGCGTGGGTCTACGTACGCCAGCAGGCAGCTGACCGGCAGACCGGGGCCACCGCCGAAGAAACCACTCTGATGCCCGCCGAGACCGTGTTCGCGGGCGAGGAGAACGAAGGCGACGAGGGAGGCATACGCGTGCTCCTCGCCGGGGCGGGCGGCGGCAAGTCGACGTTGCTGCGCCGCCACCTCGCCGACGCGGCCGCCCGCTGGCTGCGCGCCGAGGGCGACACCACGGATGGCCGGCCCGATCCGCCCGGCCGGCAGGCGGCCGTCCCCGTCATGATCCGGGCCACCGCCCTGGCCGGCGCGCCCCTGTTGGCGCAGGCCCTCGCCACCGCCGTGACCGAGGCCCTCGGCCCGTTCGGGCTGCGCGCGGCGCTTCCGGAGGACTTCTTCCGCACGCGCCCGCGCCCCGCTGCGCCCTGGCTGGTGCTGGTCGACGGCCTCGACGAGGTCCCCGACCACGCCGCGCGCGCCGCCCTTCTGGACAAGCTGGCCCGGGAGGCCCGGCGGCGGCCTTCGGTGTACCGGTTCCTCGTGGCAACCCGCCCGCTCCCGTACGGGGAGCTCGCCCGCCTGGGCCCCGGCACTGCCCGCTTCGAACTCCAG
The DNA here is from genome assembly GCF_055579465.1 of Streptomyces sp. NPDC032745. NCBI lineage: Bacteria > Bacillati > Actinomycetota > Actinomycetes > Kitasatosporales > Streptomycetaceae > Streptomyces > Streptomyces sp. NPDC032745. The sequence continues at coordinate 57,041 of NZ_JBVING010000021.1, forward strand.
CCGTTCACCCCGGCCAACGTCCTCACGTACGCGCGGGCTTGCTTCGCGGGCCTGCCCGACCCCGACCGCCACGTCAAGGCGTTCAAGGCGTTCAAGGCCGAGCTCAGACGCTCCCGCCTCGACGGCCTGGCCCGCACACCGCTCATGGCTTCCATGCTGTGCCAGCTCTACGCGGCCGACCCGGCCCGGCCGCTGCCCGAAGGCCGTACCGGGGCCTACCAGTCCTTCGTCGAGCTGCTGTACGAACAGAACACCCACAAAGCCGTCGCACACACCCACGACGCCGCGATCCGCTTCCTGAAGGATCGTCACCAGATCGCCCCCGACATCACGGCCGCCGAGCAGGCCGCACAGGCGGTACGCGACCACCTGCGCGAGCTGATCGACCTCCTCGCCCACGAGCGGATCAGCGGCAACACCGCCCCGGCGGTCGGGATACTTGCCGCGCACCTGCCCGAGCAGCGACCGCCGAAGGTGAAGGAGGCCCGCTGGCACGCCTTTCTCGGCGACCTACTGCGGCCCACCGGCCTGCTCGCCCAGCGCGCGGGCGACTTCGACTTCCTCCACCAGAGCCTCCTGGAGTACCACGCGGCCCGGCACGCCACCCGCGACGAGCAGGCGCGCCTCCAGGTGCTCGACGACCTCTTCCCTGACCGGCACGCTCCCACCCGGCTCTGGAAGCCACCGGAACACCTGGAACCGTCCTATCTCGGCTTCCTCTTGGACGGGCTCCTGATCCCCCGGGACCACGTCGCCGAAGCCACCGCCCGGGCCCTGGAGGACGTCGCCGGAGTCGGAGACGCCGCCTTGGGGTTCCTGACGACACAGGTGGGCCTGCGGACCTGCCTGCCCGCCCGGTCCACCGCCCGCAAACTGACTCGCTTCGCCGAGAACCGGCTGTCCGACGGCAGCGCGCGGGCCGCAGCAGCCCTGACCCAGATGGATGGCCATGTGGAGGCCGGCGTTGCCCTGCTCGTACGCATCGCCGCCGGCAGTCATCCGACGCTGCTGCTGTCGGCCGCCTGGCACCTCGCCAGGGTCGACGGGCACGAGGCGGAGGGTGTCGCACTCCTCACCGCCTTCACCACCGACCCGTCCCTGCTCCCGATCACCCGCGTGAAGGCCGCCGGTGAGCTGTCCCACGTGGAAGGGCATGAGGCGGAGGGCCTGCGCCTCCTCGCCGCCTTCGCCGCGGACCCGCGCCAGCAGGATGCCGCCAGGCTGCACGCCGCCCAGGACCTGGCGCGACGGGAGGGGCACCAGCAGGACGGCATCCGGTTCCTCGCCGCCCTCACCGTCGACGCCCGCGTGAACGGCCATGTGCGCACGGAGGCCGCCCGATTCCTGGCCCAGCTCGGCGACGCCCGGGCCGCCGGCCTGCTCCTGCGGCTCTCGGGCGACACCACCGTGTTCGGGCCCGACCGCGTGAGGGCCGCCGTGGCCCTGTCCCATCTCGACGGATACCGGCAGCAGGGGGCCGACCTCCTCGCCGGTCACACCGTCGACCCCACTCTGCACGGCAGCGACCGCCTCTCGGCCGCCGTCGGCCTCGCCGAACTCGGCGATTCCCGCGGCGCGGACCTCCTCGCCAGCCACGCGGCGGCTCCCACCGCGAGCCCGGGAGCCCGTGCTTGGCTGTCCCGCCTCCTGGCCGGCCTCGGCGAGCCCCCCGCGGAAGGCAGCCCCCGTGCACCGGGAGCCGCCGGCCGGGAATCCTGACCCACCGCCGGCCAACACGGTCTGGGCCGGTGTCGTGGACCGCGGTCGGACGCAATGCCGGGCGGCAGCTCCTCGCCGCCGGCGCAGCCCGTCTCCTCGGCGGGCGCTGATGACCGAACCGGCAGCCGTCCACGCCCGTCTTCGCGATGGCGCTTCTCCGCCGGTCCGAGCGTCGCCATGACGGCTCGAGAACGTCAGGCGCGCGGTTCCTCACGCTGGTGGAGGACCGCATCCACGACCTCGGCCGCGAAGCGGTCCGGCAGCGGTTGGCGGCGCAGCAGCACGCGGACCCAGACGGCTCCGGCGACGAGGTCGACCAGCAATTGGGGGTCGGTCGCGGGCAGCTCACCCCGTGCGCGAGCGCGTTCGAAGACGGGCTGCTCACGGGCAAAGCGTTCAGCGAAGAGCTCCCGGGTGAGTTCGGCCAGTTCCGGCTGACCCGATGCGCCGGCCAGGGCGCGCACGACCGGTTCGGCATGCGGTCCGGTGAGCAACCCGATGACCTGCTCAACGAGCGCAACGAGGTCTCCGCGCAGGCTTCCGGTGTCCGGGACGTCGATGTCGAGGGCCCTGGCCTGCAGCACGGTGGCGCGCACCAGGGCCGGCTTCGAGGGCCACCAGCGGTAGATGGTCGTCTTGTTCACGCCTGCCGCCCGGGCGACGGCCTCGATGGTGAGGCCGTCATACCCGCGCTCTGCCAGGAGTTGGAGGGTGGCGTCGAAGATGGCGGCGGCGGCGCGGGGACCTCTGGTGTCGCTCATGGGAGCATCGTATGCTACGAATGCAACGCAACGTTGCGTTGCATTCTGCGAACGGGAGAGGTTGGACCGATGCCTGCCAAGACCGCCGTCCCTGCCACCGTGACATGGGGTCTGCTGGCCGCCTGGGTGCTGAACGACGTCGAGGAACTCGCCACGATGGCCCGCTTCTCCCGAGTGCCACAGCGCCGGGTGAACATCGCGATCGGACTCATGGGCTGCGTCGTGGCAGCGGCCTCGGCCGAGGGTGCCCGCACCGGTGGCCGCAGCCGCTTCTTCCGCACGGCCGTGACGGGTTTCGGTCTGCACGGAGTCACCCACCTGGCATCGGCCGCCGCCTTGGGCCGCTACACGCCGGGGGTGGCGACGGCCCCGACGGTGGTGATTCCGTACGCCCTGTGGGCGGCCCACCGCATGCGGTCGGCAGGCGTGCCGCTGACGAACGGCGATGCGCGCGAGGCGGTGCTGCGCGGCCTGGGCCTCGCCGCAGTGACGACCGCAACGGTGCACGCGGTGGCCTGGCTTTCGACGCGACGCTCTACCTGACGGTGGCCATGGCGGTGGCGGTGGCGGTGGCGGTGGCGAAGGACCGTGATCATTCCTGCGGGAGCAGTCCGCCGGGGACCGGCGCGCACAGTCGTTCCGTACGCTGGCGGCATGCGCATGCGCCCCACTCTGAGCTGGACCCCGACCGAGGGCCTACGTCCTGGCACGGCCGATCCCGAGCCGGTCGCCGATGCACTGAGGACCGGCGGCGTGCTGGTGCTCAGCGGGGCGGGCATATCCACGGAGTCGGGCATCCCCGACTACCGGGGTGAGGGTGGGAGCCTGAGTCGGCACACCCCGATGACGTACCAGGAATTCACCGCCGGTGCTCAGGCCCGGCGCCGTTACTGGGCGCGCAGTCACCTGGGCTGGCGCACGTTCGGTCGCGCCCGGCCCAACGCCGGGCACCGGGCTGTGGCGGCGTTCGGGCGGCACGGTCTGCTCTCGGGTGTGATCACCCAGAACGTCGACGGCCTGCATCAGGCCGCCGGCAGCGAGGGGGTGGTGGAACTCCACGGAGGCCTGGACCGGGTCGTCTGCCTTTCCTGCGGCACCTTCAGCTCCCGCCGTGAACTCGCCCTGCGGCTCGAGGAGGCCAATGCGGGCTTCGAGCCGGTGACCGCCGGACTGAACCCGGACGGTGACGCCGACCTCACCGACGAACAGATCGGGGACTTCTCCGTGGTGCCCTGCTCGGAGTGTGACGGCATCCTCAAGCCGGACGTGGTGTTCTTCGGCGAAGCCGTTCCGCCGGGGCGGGTCGAGCGCTGCCGCGAACTGGTCGGTGAGGCGACCTCGCTGCTGGTCCTGGGGTCCTCACTGACAGTGATGTCCGGGCTCCGGTTCGTCCGCCAGGCAGCCCAGGCCGGGAAGCCCGTGTTGATCGTCAACCGGGACCCGACCCGCGGCGACCAGCACGCCGTCACCCGCGTGATGCTCCCCCTGGGAAGGACCCTCACCACCTTGGCCGACCGCCTGGACATCCCCGTCGACGGCCAGGCGGCCGGCTGAGCCGGGCAGGAACCGAAGTCTCCGCACGACCTGGGCGTCCAGCTCGTTTGGCAGCCGGAATCGCGGTCAGAAGCAGCACGTACGGTTTGTCCCCCTCCTTCAGGAGTGATCAGCTGTGTCGAAGAACCAGAAGAGCCGGGCCAAGGCCGAGCAGGCCAAGGGCAAGCTCAAGGAGACGGCCGGCCGTGCGGTGGGCAACGAACGCCTGACCGCCGAAGGCCGCGCCGAGAAGGCCAAGGGCGACGCCCGCCAGGCCAAGGAGAAGATCAAGGACGTCTTCAAGGGCTGACCCGCCAACGGCGTCGTCGTGGTCCCAGCCCCACAGCGGGCGCGGGGCCACGGCGCGCGGCGCGCGAACGACGGCCATTCGCCATGGTCTGCCACGGGTTGATCTCGAGCGTCACGGTGCGTATGCAGGACGGAAAGCAGCCGGGGCGATCAAGTCCTACCGTGGGAAAAGCAGCAGCTGGAGCGGCCATGCTCGTCACGACACGCTATGCCCGAAACTGAGCGGCCCGGACGGATGTCGCCCTTCGGGCGGATAGGCAGCGCGATCCGCCGTGCCCGGGCCGGGCGCCGCTGGGGGCGCGTGCGGGAAGTGGCCCTGTGGCAACGCGCACTGGGGTTCGCCGCGCTCGGGTTCCTGACGCTGGTACCGCTGCTGATCGTGGTGTCCGCGGCGGATGCCGCCAGCGGGCGGGGGTTCGCCCAATGGCTCGGGGACGGGCTCGGCGTGTCCGCGACAGCCCGAGTGGAGATCGAGCGGCTCTTCGCCCTGCCCGGCCAGGCGTGGCGGACCACAACGGCGTTCGGCCTGGCCCTGCTCGCCGTGTTCGGCCTGTCGTTCGGCACGGTGCTGCAGAGCGGCTACGAAAGGATCTGGGACCTGCCCCCGGCCCGCTGGTGGGCCAGGTGGCGGCACGTGCTGTGGCTCGCCGTACTCATCGGCTTCCTCTACCTGTCGGCGTTCTCCCCGCCGTGGCGCGACTCCCCGGCCCGCGGCTACGTGACGTTCGGGATCGGCACGCTGTTCTTCTGGTGGTCACAGCGGCTGCTGCTCGCCGGCCGGATCCCGTGGACCGCGCTGTTCCCCGGGGCGGCGGCCACCATGATCGGGCTGCTCGGGCTGCGGATTTTCTCCCGGCTCGTCTTCTCGCCGCTGATCGCCTCCAGCGCCGTCACGTACGGGCCCTTCGGAACCGTCCTCGTCATCCAGTCCTGGCTCGTCGCCATCGGCGTCGTCGTGTTCGGCGGCGCGCTCACCGGCCGATTGCTCCACGAGGAGCTGCTGCGCCGCGCCAACGCCTCTCACGGCGGCGGCTGAGGCGCCCCGGCCGGCCGGGGCCGCCCAGCAGGCAGGCGGCGCAGCACGCACGCCAGGGATCCGGCAGAGCGGCAACGGCTGAGGGCAAGGCCTTGCGCGGCCGGGACGGGCCCTGGGCCCCGGGCGGGCCGGACTCGGCGATCGGGCGATCGCCATGGCCCGGCGTCCTGGTCAGCGGCTCGCCGGCGGACGTCGCCGATCCCCGGTGGGGTGTCAGCCGACCTGGATGCCGATCAGGCACGTGTCGTCGTCCGTGTCGGACCGGCTCTCGGCGAGGAGGCGGTCCAGCTGCCCGTCCAGATCCCCGGCTCCGGCGCCCGCCGCGTTCACGAGTTGGCGGAGCGAGTCCTGCACCGAGGAGTCCCGCCGTTCCACCAGCCCGTCCGTGAACATCAGCAGGGTGTCATCCGGTTCGAGCTGCACCTCCCGCTCCACGTACGTGACATCGGGCAGGGCTCCGAGGAGCAGGCCCTCGATCAGGGGGAAGGCGTCGGCCTCGCCCCCGCGGACGAGTACGGGCGGCAGGTGACCCGCGCGCGCCCAGCGCATCACCCTGGTGTTCGGGTCGAAGAGGCCGCAGACAGCGGTGGCCGTCACGTGCTTGGCCAGGTGATGGGTGACCGTGTTCAGCCAGGACAGCAGCTGGGCGGGGCCCGCACCCGTCACGGCGAGGCCCCGCAGGGCGTTGCGCAGCACGACCATGCCGGTGGCCGCCTCGATGCCGTGACCGGCGACGTCGCCCACGGACAGCATGATCAGCCCGGAGGGCAGCACCACGGTGTCGTACCAGTCACCGCCGACGAGCGACTCGGTCTCCGCCGGCCGGTAGCGGACGGCGACCCGCAGACCCGGGGCCTCGATGGCCGGCGGGGTGGGGGGCATGATGGCGTGCTGGAGCTGGAGGGCCAGCCGGTTGCGTTCGGCGGACTCGGCCTCGGTGTGGGCGAGCTGGTCCCTGGTCGCGGCCAGCGCGACCTCGGTCCAGTGCTGGGCGGAGATGTCCTGGTAGGCGCCGCGCACGGCGTACAGCTGCTGGTCCGCGTCGAGGACGGGCTCGGCAACGACCCGGATGTGGCGGGTGATTCCGTCGGGCCGCTGAAGGCGGAGATCGACCGAGGCGGGACGGCGGTGGCGGAGCACCGCCCGCAGGAAACGGCCGAGGGCGGCGGAGTCGTCCGGATGGGCGTAGCCGGGCAGTTCCTGCAGCCGTACCGGGGGCGCCGTGGCCGGGAGTCCGTGCAGCGCGTAGAGCTGCGCGTTCCACGTGGTCTCTCCCGTGGCGAGGTTCTCCTCGAAACCGCCGATCCGGCCCAGGCGCTGGGCGTGCTGGAGGAGGTTGGCCAGCCGGGCCGTCTCGTCCTCGATCCGCCAGATCAGCAGGACGGCGGCGCCGTGACGGCTGACACTGATGTCCGCGACCGAGGTGAGCGGGATCTGGTCGACGAGCGCGGTCAGGCTCATGCGTTCGGCCCTGAAGGGCTCGCCCGTCGCGTGCACGCGCTCGATGACGTCGAACAGCCCGCTCTCGCCGGCGGCCGTCGGATAGGCCTCCAGCAGCAGCGCACCGTTGACGTCACCGCGCGGCCGTCCGACCGGGTCGACGAACCGGCTGCCGGCGTACCGGATCCGGAAGTCGCTGAGCCGGCCCTCGGTATCGAGGACCGGGGTGAGGACCACGGCGGGATCCTGCAGTCCCTCGGCGAGGTCGATGAGCTCCGCGACGTCCGGGAGCACCGCCTCGGTGGTCGTGAGGTCGCGCGGCGGCGCGACGTCCATGGTGCGGGCGCACAGCTCGGCGAGGGCCTCGACTTGGCGCTCGATCTGCGGCGGCTGTTCCGCCAGGGGCTGCGGCCAGCAGATTTCGAGGACGCCGAGGATCCGTCCGCCCGTCCCCGTGGGTACGGCCATCCGTCCGCCGTCGGACCACTGGAGGTGGCCGATCGAGGGCAGCCCTTCGCGTTTGAGGCCGGCGAGGGTGACCAGTCGGCGCTCCCGCAGGGCCAGGCGGGCGACGGTGGAGACCCCCGGGGGTACGTGGCGCCAGCGGGCGGCCTCCCCCGGGCGGAATCCGGCGTGGCCGGCGAGGGCCAGCGAGCCGTCGGGCACCGCGGTCCACACGGCGACGGCGACCGCTCCCAGCGGGCCCAGGGCGTTCGTCAGGAGGGACTCGGCCACTGCCTGGGTATCGGCGGCGGCGGCCAGCATGCCGCTCTCGGCGGTGCGCAGCCGGACCGACACCGCGGAGTGCTGCTCGGCGGGGTCGCCGGCCGCACCGGCGCGCTCGACGAACTCGGCGGCGATCTCGCTGACGTGGTCACGGGACGCCTGGTTGACGATGTCGGCGGCGAGTTCGAGGGGGGACATCCCGCTGTCGCGGCACAGCACGTCGAGCTGCCGTGCAGCCGCGGCCGGGGTGCAGTGCAGTTGCCCGATCAGAATGCCCTTGGCCAGTTCGACCAAGGCCCGGCCGTCGGCGGCCGCCTGCGCCTCCAGCACCTCCCGGCGCAGCCGTTCGACCGTGGCGACGAGGCGCCCCAACGGGGTCGGGGCCTGGTGCGGGATGGCGCGTGCGGCCGGGTCACCGACCGGCGTTCGCTGCCGGCGGGCATCCTCGTGCCGCTGCGTGTCCCCGGTCATCGCGTGAGCCAATGCCGGACGCGGGCGATGAGGTCGTCGGCATCCACCGGCTTGGTCACGTAGTCGCTGGCTCCCGCGGCGAGGCTCTTCTCCCGGTCTCCGGGCATCGCCTTGGCGGTGACCGCGATGATGGGCAGGCCCTGGTACGCCGGCATCCGCCGGATCTCGGCGGTGGCGGCGTAGCCGTCGAGTTCGGGCATCATCACGTCCATCAGGATGAGGTCGACACCCGTGTTGTGGGTGAGGGCGTCGATGCCCTTGCGGCCGTCCTCGGCGTGGAGCACGTGCATGCCGTGCAGTTCCAGGATCCCGCTGAGGGCGAAGAGGTTGCGCGCGTCGTCGTCGACGACCAGGACGGTGCGTCCGGCCAGGTCGCCGTCGAGCCCGCGGGCGGCCAGCTGCCGCTCCGTGCCGCCGTGCACGGGGGGCAGCACGTCCCCCGGCTGCTCTGCGGACAGGTGGAGCGCGATACGTTCCCGCAGCTCGTCCAGACTGGACAGCAATTCCACGTGGCCTGATGCGGACCGTTCCCTCAAGGCCTCCTCCTGACCTGTTCTGACCCGGGGGTTGTTGTGGGCGAGGACGGGGAGCGAGGCGAGCGCCGGGTCCCCGTCGAGCGCGTCGAGGAAGTGCAGCGCTTCTCCGTCGGGCATGTCCAGTTCCAGGACGACGCAGTGGAAGGGGTCGGATGCCAGGGCGGCGGCGGCCTCGCGCGAGCTCGTCGCATTGACCACCTGGATCCCGCCGCTCTCCCCCGTCACCTGATGGCGGGGGGCGAAGTCCCGGGCGGCGCTCTCGGCGACGAGGGAGAGCAGGCCGTTCGGCCGTTCCTCGATCACCAGCAGGCGGCGGGCGCGCCGCTGCGCCGGGAGCACGGGCGTGCCCGGACGGCCCGGACCGGCCGCCCCGGACGTGCCGCCGGGCGGGAACGGGACAGGAGCGTCTGTACGGGGGGCGTCCTCGTAGTCCGCGCGGCTGACCGGCAGGTAGAGGGTGAAGGTACTGCCCTGGCCGGGTGTGCTTTCCGCGACCACGGCACCGCCGAGGAGCTGGGCGATCTCGCGGCTGATGGAAAGGCCGAGGCCGGTCCCGCCGTACTTGCGGCTGGTGGTGCCGTCGGCCTGCTGGAAGGCCCCGAAGACGGACTCCAACTGCTGCTCGGGGATGCCGATGCCCGTGTCGCGCACCCGGAAGGCCAGCATGGGCCCGCGTCGGGGAAGCCCGGCGGGGATCTCGGGGGCCGTCGCCGGTTCGATACGGAGCTCGACGCCGCCGCGCTCGGTGAACTTGACGGCGTTGGACAGCAGGTTGCGCAGGATCTGGCGCAGCCGCGAGTCGTCGGTGAGCAGGTCGTCGGGTGCGTCGGGGGCGGTGGTGACCGTGAAGTCGAGGCTCTTTTGCGTGGTCATCGGCCGGAAGGTGGCATCGACGTATTCGAGCAGCTGGGGCAGGTCCACCCGCTCGGGATTGATGTCCATCTTTCCGGCCTCGACCTTCGACAGGTCGAGGATGTCATTGATCAGCTGGAGCAGGTCCGAGCCGGCCGAGTGGATGATGCCCGCGTACTCGACCTGCTTGGGGGTGAGGTTGCGGGCGGGGTTCTGGGCGAGCAACTGGGCGAGGATGAGAAGGCTGTTGAGCGGGGTGCGCAGCTCGTGGCTCATGTTGGCCAGGAACTCGGACTTGTAGGTGGAAGCCAGTGACAACTGTTGTGCACGGGTCTCCAGTTCCTGCCGGGCCTGCTCGATCTCCAGGTTCTTGGCTTCGATGTCGCTGTTCTGGCTGGCGAGGAGGGCCGCCTTCTCCTCCAGCTCCGCGTTGGAGCGCTGGAGTTCCTCCTGCTGGACCTGGAGTTCCGCCGAACGCGCCTGGAGTTCGCCGGTCAGCCGCTGGGACTCGCCGAGGAGCTCGTCGGTCCTGGCGTTGGCGACGATCGTGTTGACGTTGGCGCCGATGGTCTCCATCAACTGGGCGAGGAAGTCGCGGTGTACGGGGGTGAAGGCGCTGAAGGAGGCGAGTTCGATCACCCCCAGGACCTGGTCGTCCACCACGATCGGCAGGATGATCAGGCTGCCCGGGGTGGTGTGACCCAGCCCGGAGGAGATCACGTAGCCGCCGGGGACCTGGTCGGTGGCGATGATCCGATGGCTGCGGGCCGCCTGCCCGACGAGGGACTCGCCGAGGGTGAACCGGGTGCCCACCTCGGCATCCGCGGGACGGCCGTAGGAACCGACGAGGGTGAGCACGGCGGCGCCGGGGCGGTCCTCGGCGAGGTAGAAGGCGCCGTACTGGGCGGCGACGAGCGGCGTCAGTTCGTCCATGACGAGTTCGGCGACGGCGGCGAGATCCCGGTGGCCCTGCATCAGGCCCGAGATGCGGGCCAGGTTGGACTTGAGCCAGTCCTGCTCCTGGTTGGCCCGGGTGCTCTCCCGCAGCGAACCGACCATGGAGTTGATGTTGTCCTTGAGTTCGGCGACCTCGCCCGAGGCATCGACCGTGATCGAGCGGGTCAGGTCGCCCTCGGCGACCGCGCTGGCGACCTCGGCGATGGCCCGGACCTGGCGGGTCAGGTTGCCGGCCAGCTCGTTGACGTTCTCCGTCAGGCGCTTCCAGGTGCCGGAGACGCCCTCGACCTCGGCCTGACCGCCGAGCCGGCCCTCGCTGCCGACCTCGCGGGCGACCCGGGTGACCTCGGCGGCGAACGCGGAGAGCTGGTCGACCATCGTGTTGATCGTGGTCTTCAGCTCCAGGATCTCCCCGCGGGCGTCCACGTCGATCTTCTTGGACAGATCGCCGTTGGCGACGGCCGTCGTGACGAGGGCGATGTTGCGGACCTGGCCCGTGAGGTTGTTCGCCATGGAGTTGACGTTGTCGGTGAGGTCCTTCCAGGTGCCCGCAACATGAGGCACCTGTGCCTGGCCGCCGAGCCGGCCTTCGGTGCCGACCTCACGGGCCACCCGCGTCACCTCGTCGGCGAACGCGGACAGCGTGTCGACCATCGTGTTGATGACGCCGGCCAGCGCGGCGACCTCGCCCTTCGCCTCCACCATGATCTTCTGCGAGAGGTCACCGCGGGCGACGGCGGTGGCCACCTGGGCGATGGAACGCACCTGCCCGGTCAGGTTGGAGGCCATGACGTTGACGTTGTCGGTGAGGTCCTTCCAGGTGCCGGAGACCCCCCGTACGGTGGCCTGGCCGCCCAGGTTGCCCTCGGTCCCCACCTCGCGGGCCACCCGTGTGACCTCGTCGGCGAACGCGGAGAGCTGGTCGACCATCGTGTTGATGGTCTCCTTCAGCTCGAGGATCTCCCCGCGCGCGTCCACCCGGATCTTCTGCGTCAGATCGCCCTGGGCCACGGCGGTGGTGACCTCGGCGATCGAGCGCACCTGGGCGGTCAGGTTGTCGGCCATGACGTTGACCGATTCCGTCAGGTCCTTCCACGTACCGGAGACACCCTTGACGTCCGCCTGACCGCCGAGCCTGCCCTCGGTGCCGACCTCACGGGCCACCCGTGTGACCTCCCCGGCGAACCCTGAGAGCTGGTCGACCATCGTGTTGATGGTCTCCTTCAGCTCCAGGATCTCCCCCCGTGCGGTGACGGTGATCTTCTGCGAGAGGTCGCCCTTGGCCACGGCGGTCGCGACCTGCGCGATGGAACGCACCTGGGCCGTGAGGTTTCCGGCCATGAAATTGACCGAATCCGTGAGGTCCAGCCAGGCTCCCCCGACTCCCGGTACGTCGGCCTGGCCGCCCAGTGTCCCCTCGGTGCCCACCTCACGGGCCACCCGCGTCACCTCGGAGGTGAACAGCGACAGCTGGTCGGCCATCCCGTTGAAGACGGTGGCGATCTCCCCGAGCAACCCGTCGGCCGTATCCGGCAGCCGGGTACGGAAATCCCCGTCCCGCACGGCTGTCAGTCCGGCCAGCAGCAGGCGCAGCTCCGATTCGCCGATCCCGCCCTCGCCCTCGCCCTGAAGCGCCGGCGACCCGCTCAGTGACTCCGTGACCGTCCGCTCAGCCATCCGCCAACCTCACTCTAGGAAACGACCGTGCCGGCGCTCGGGACGGGAACACGGCACGAGAGCGCACCGGGCCCCCCGGCCCGGCCGGCGGTTCCGCTTTCGCCGCACAGCCGACCGATGAAGGCTAACGCCGCCGACGGGACCACAAGGCACGGCGATCACTCTGAAGCATCGCTTCCGCACAGTGGTGCGCAAGCCGCGGGGTGTTTGCGAAAGCGGCGGGTAGACGCGTCGGTGACGAGCAACACATCGGACGAAGCGGGGTGAGGGCATTGGCCGTCAAGGCAGTGGGCTGGGCACGCTCGTTTCCCGTTTCGAGGGGGGTGCGGGCAGCACGGCAGTGGACCGCCGTGCACCTGGCGTCGCTGCCGTGGAACAACTGGGCTGCGGACACGGTGCATTCCGTGCTCCTCAGCGTCTCCGAGCTCGTCACGAACGCCCACCTGCACGCGGCCGGCACCGCGCACCTCGTGCTGACGTGGGACGGGACGTGCCTCCATGTGAGCGTCGCCGACTCCGACCCCCACCTGCCCAGCGCGCGGGAGGCCGACGCCGATGCCGGCGCCACGTCCGGTCGGGGGCTGGGCATCGTCACTGCACTGGCCGACTCCTGGAACATCCACTCGTGCCACGGCGGCAAGGCGATCACGGCGTGCTTCCGCCCCCGGGGCGGACCCGGCCCCCACACCGGCTGACCGACCGCCCGGGCCGAGGCGCGCCGGTCATGACCCGGTGAGGGCGTCCTCGACGCTCGGGTACAGGGAGAGGACGGTATCGGCGCCCGTCAGGGCGAAGAGGCGGCGCAACTGCTCGCAGGGGGCGGCGATCCGCAGGGTGGTGAGATGGTGCAGCCGCAGCAGCAGGTTCAGGAACGACGAGTCGCCGAAGGTGACGGAGCCCGCGTCCAGCACCACCAGCCGGTTCTGATCCGCTGCAGAGACGAGCGCCTCCTCGAGCGGGGCCAGCGTGTCCTGGTCGAGTTCCCCTTGCGCGGCCACCACCCATGCGGCCCCGGCCGGGTAGCTCTCCCCGACCACGCCTTCGTGGTACGCGTCCCGTGCTCCGGTCATGTCCGCCTCCCCGTATCGTCACTTGTACGGCCTCTGCAAGGGAGTATGCCTGCTCACAGACCGGACGAGGGACGCCGAGACCGCGGCACACACACCGGTGGCCGGGACCGCCTCACCGGCTGCGGGGCGGACACGAAGGATGCGGCGAGATCCGTGTAAGACCGCGAAGTCCGGGCAGGAGCGCCCAGGCAGCCGTCAGTCAACCGGGAGGGAACGGCCACCATGTCTCGCTCGGCCACCGCCGTAAGCCCCATGCCTGCAACAGACGCGCAGATCGCGCCCGCTCCTACCGGCACCGTGGGAGCCCCGACGCAGGACGTGGACCTGTTCCAGGTGGAGAACGCCCGTGAAATGGCGCCCGCCGACGCACGCGAACTTTCGAAAGTCTTCTTCGGGAGGCTTCGCTCCCTGGAAGAGGGCACGCGCGAGTACCAGTACGCCCGCAACACCCTGATCGAGATGAACCTCTCCCTCGTGCAGTTCGCCGCGCGGCGTTTCCGCGCCCGCGCGCTGGGCGGCAGTCTGGACATGGACGACATCATCCAGGTGGGGACCATCGGCCTCATCAAGGCCATCGACCGCTACGACCCGGAGCGCGGCGTCGAGTTCTCCACCCTCGCCCTCCCCTACATCACCGGTGAGATCAAGCGGTACTTCCGCGACACCACCTGGGCCGTGCACGTCCCCCGCCGCCTCCAGGAACTGCGTACGGAGCTCGCCAAGGCCCAGGAGGCCCTGACCGACGTCCTCGGCCGGGCCCCGACGGTCAAGGAGGTCGCCCAGCACCTCGAACTCACCGAGGAACAGGTCATCGACGGGCTGGTCGCCGCGAACGGCTACACGAGCGGCTCCCTGGACACCACCGGCGCCGACGGCGACGAGCCGTCGACGACGGGCCGGACGACTCGGCCGCTGGCGGACCAGCTCGGTGACGTCGACCCCGCCATGGAACTCTTCGAGGAGTTCCACACCCTCGCGCCCCTGCTGGAGCAGCTGGACGACCGCGACCGGCTGATCCTGCAGATGCGCTTCGGCCAGGAGAAGACCCAGGCGGAGATCGGCGCCGAACTCGGCATCACACAGATGCAGGTCTCGCGTCTGCTGTCCCGGACCCTGACCCGGCTGCGCGCCGGAATGCTCTCGGCGTAGGCGGCCGGCATGCCCTCCCCCGGCCGACACCACCGGTCCCTCCCGCCCGACGGTACCCACGTGCTCTACGACGACGTGGTGTGGGCGGACGCGGTCGTGCGGTGTGCGGCCGCAGGGACGAGCGGGGGTACGGCGCCGACGCTGACCGCCCGGCCGTTGCACGACCGTCCCGGCGCCCTCCTGAGCGGCAGCTGCGACCTCGACACACGGCCGATCCTCTGCGCGGCGCTCGGCGTCGTCACGCGGATCCCCGGCCCGGTCGTCCATCTCGATCTCTCCGCCGTGGCCTTCCTCGACACGGCAGCGGTCGCCGCCCTGTTGCAGGCCGCCGCCACCGTGACCGGGCAGGGGCGCCGCCTCCTGCTCCACCACCCGCCGTACTCGCTCCGCAAGGTAGTGGAATTGTTCCCGGACGAATGTGCCGCGCTGGAGGTCGCAGCATGATCAACCTTCCTGCGCCCGCCGCCCCCGGGGCCTTCGTCCACCCCGCCCTCTTCTACCAGGGGCAGGAGGAGTACCTGGCAGGGGTGGGAGGGTTCGTCCGTGCCGCCCTCGCGGCCGACGAGCCGGTGCTCGTGGCCGTACCCGGCCCGCAACTGGACGCTCTGCGCGAGAGCCTCGGCGCGGGCACGGCCGAGGTCACCTGGACGGACATGACGCAGTTGGGCCGCAACCCCGGCCGCATCCTGGCCGCCTTGCAGGATTTCGCCGACCGGCACGCGGGCCGGCCGGCCCGGATCGTGGGCGAACCGATCTGGCCCGGCCGCTCGGAGGCCGAGGTGCTCGAGGCCACCCGCCACGAGGCCCTGATCAACACCGCCTTCGCGGGGCGCCGGGCCACCATCCTGTGCCCGTACGACGTCCTGGGCCTGCCGGCCTCGGTGGTGTCCGACGCCCGGCGTACGCATCCCACAGTGATCGAGAAGGGCAAGGACCTGCTCAGCCCGGACTACGCCGACGCCCCCTCGGTCTGCGCCGACTGCGATCACCCCCTGCCCGAACCCGACGGCGGTGCGCCCTGGCTCGAGTACGCCCACGGGGAGCTGGGCACGGTGCGCGACCACGCCGAGGCCTGGGCCCGCGGCACGGCCCTGAGCGCGGCGCGGCGCGGCGATCTGATCCTCGCGATCAGCGAGGCCGCCGCCAACTCCCTCTCCCACGGGGGCGGGAGGGGTGCGCTCCGGCTGTGGAGCACCGGTGCCGGGATCGTGGCCGACATCCGCGACAGCGGCCACCTGACCGACCCGCTGGCGGGGCGCCGCCGGCCCTCCCTGGCATCGGCCAACGGCGGCCGCGGCCTGTGGATGATCCATCAGCTGTGCGACCTGGTCGAGATCCGCGCCTCGGACAGCGGCCTCACCCTGAGACTGCACATGGCATCCTCCGGAGGCCGGGAGCTCCCCTAGACTTTCACCGGCACGCTCGTGGTCCCGGGTACCGGGAGGCGTACGGAAGGTTCAGGACACCGACCGTGAAGAGGCCGGCGGGGCCGCAACGGTGCCCGCGGACAGTGACCAGCATCAAAGGCGGGGGTGAGAGTCCACAGTGGAAACCATCGGACCGGAAACCGGCGATCCGCTGCGTACCGGGCTCTCCGTTGCGGGGCAGCGCCGTCGGCTCACCCTGTCCGGCGTCCGCGGCCATGTCGCCAAGGGCCGCGATTTCACGCGCCAGGTCTTGCAGGACTGGGGCTGGGACGGGACCGCGACCGCCGAGGACGCCCTGCTCCTCGTGTCCGAACTGCTGACCAACGCGTCCCTGCACGCAGGTGGTTGCATCGAACTCGCGCTCACGGCCGGTGAGGTCCTGCGGATCGAGGTCTTCGACGGTACGACGACGCTCCCCCGCCGCCACCCGTCCCCGCAACGGAGCCTCCCGGGCGGCCACGGCCTGTACATAGTGGAACGCCTCTCCGATCGGTGGGGCACCGTCACCCACGAGAACGGCAAGGCCGTCTGGGCGGAGATCGAGGCGTCCCGGCTGACCTCGGGCAGGTCCACGGGCCGGTGACCCGGCAGGTCCGTCCTGTACCTCAACGCGGTCGTACGGGCCGGGCACCCGGCGCCTGCGTCCCCGTACGGGGGCGTGACTCGGCAGACGCGGGCAGGCGCGCGGGATGACCACGGTTGCTGGCTGCAGGCCGTTCGGGTGCAGTCGCGGCCGGGGTGGGATGGCGGCCGGATGCCGGGTAGGCGTCGTGTATGGACGCACACACCCTCGATACCTCGACGACGGCCGGGCACGCCGCGGCACTCGACACCGCATCCGCATGGTGGCTGACGGCGCTGGACCGGCTCGAACGGACGACGGTGGCCGATCCGGCGATCGGGGTCCTCCAGCGCGGAATCCGCTCGCTCCCCCTGGGAGGGATGCGTGATCTGCTGCGCGGCAGGCCGCTGGGCCACCCTGTGCATCCCGTACTGGTCCAGGTACCGATCGGCT
The DNA here is from genome assembly GCF_055579465.1 of Streptomyces sp. NPDC032745. Taxonomy (NCBI): domain Bacteria; kingdom Bacillati; phylum Actinomycetota; class Actinomycetes; order Kitasatosporales; family Streptomycetaceae; genus Streptomyces; species Streptomyces sp. NPDC032745. The sequence continues at coordinate 73,719 of NZ_JBVING010000021.1, forward strand.
GCTGGCTGTCAGCCGCTGTACTGGACGTCGTACCGGGTACACAGCGCGCGGCAACGACCCTCACCGCCGTCGGGCTGGCCGGGGTCGCCCCGGCAGCGGTCGCCGGCTGGGTGGACTGGGCGGACCTGCCGCCCGAGCAGGCCCGGGTAGGGCTGGCCCACGCGGTCTCCAACGTGGCTGCGGTGGCCTGCTACACCGCGTCCCTGACGGCTCGGCTCCGCGGCCGCTCGGCGAAGGGCAGGCTGTGGTCATGGGGCGGGCTGACGGCAGTCGCCGTCACCGGTGCGCTGGGCGGCCACGTGGCCTATCGGCAGGCCGTCGGAGCACATCCCGCAACCTAAGGGCCGTCCCCTCGCCCCGTGCAAGGCGATGCCGACGATCGCCAGGAGGCGCCCCGGCCCTGCCCGGGCCCCGGCGCCGCCGTCGTCGTCATCCCCGTACGACGGCGCGCACGTTCCCGATGCTGCCGCAGTCGGCCGCGAGGTGCCGCTGCCGCTCCCGCAGGAACGCCGCCCCGAGCTCGGCCCTCCGCTCGTCCGGCACGTTCTCCCTGGCGCCGTTGAGGATCGTCCGCTCCTCCTCGTCGAGGTGGTGGGAGACCGCCTTGACCAGGTCCTCCAGGCGCGCGTCCCACTCGTCGGAACCCACCTCGGACACCTCGAGCAGCGCCAGGAGCGCCTCGTTGCCCTCGGCGTGCTCCTCGGAACCGTGCTCGACCTCCTCGTTGTCGACGTCCTTGAACCTCTTCAGCGCGCCGTACACCTCGGACTCCTCGGCCTCTCCGTGCGCGATGAGGAGGGCGGAGAACTTCGCGAGGGCGCCTGCACGGTCCTCCTCCACACTGCGCATCCGGCGAAAGAGGTCCTCCATCGTGCGGTGGTCCTTGAGGATCACGGCGACGACGTCCTGGCTCTCCTGCTTGTCCGCGGCCATGCCACGTACCTCCTGCTCTCGGTCTTCCTGTTCCCGGTCTTCCTGTTCCCGGTCTTCGCTCCGGCGCCTGCTCGATGGCAGCGAGTTCAAACCCGGCTGCCCTGGCCGGCACCCCGCCCGTACGTGTTTCCACGGCGCCCACCGGGGCAGCCGCGTCAAGAGAGAAGAGCCCCCGGAACGGAGGCCGGAGATGTCAACCAATTCGCTGATAGCCGTCATCGTCGTGGCGGCGGTCGTCGTGCTCGCGCTCACGGCGCTGCTGTGGACGCTGGCCCGGCGACGCCACCTGCGTGAACAGTTCGGGCCGGAGTACGACCGCACCGTCGAGGAGCGGGGCGACAAGCGCTCCGCCGAGCGGGATCTGCGCGCCCGGGAAGAGCGGCACGACCGGCTCGACATCAAGGAGCTGTCGCCCGGGCGCCGGGACCAGTACGCGGACGAGTGGACGCGTGTGCAGCAGCAGTTCGTGGACCGGCCGGAAGGTTCCGTGGCACAGGCCGACGAGCTCCTGACCCGGCTGATGGGTGAGCGCGGCTATCCCACCGAGGGGTACGACGGGCAGCTGCGGGACCTGTCGGTGGAGCACGGGCGCACGCTCGAGCAGTACCGGGCCGCACATGCCGTCAAGGTGCGCAGCGGTGCGGGAGAGGCGACGACAGAGGAGCTGCGCGGGGCGATGGTGCACTACCGCGCCCTGTTCGAGGAGCTGCTCTCTGACCAGAGGAGCCGATGACATGCGTGAAAACGAGGAGAAGGCGGGACGGGAGTCCGAGCCCGTCCTGACGACGGAAGACCTCGCACGTCCGGCGCCGCCCCGTGACCAGGGCGCGGCCGTCTACCCGGGCGAGGCCACCGGCGGGCGGGACGAGGCGACGCAGGTGCCGGCGGACCAGCCAGCCGGTGAGCAGGAGCCGGAGCCGGGCCGCGAACCCGAGGGCGATGAGGAGCCGCTGCTGGGCGCCGCGGAGGCGGAGCGGTACCGCACCACGTGGAGCGAGATCCAGGGCCGGTTCGTCGACGACCCTCGGGAGGCGGTCCGGTCGGCGGACGCCCTGGTGGCGGAGGTCATGCAGAGGTTCGCGGGCACCCTCGCCGAACACCGGAGCGGGCTGGAGAAGCAGTGGGACCGGGGGGAGCAGGTGGCCACCGAGGACCTGAGGCAGGCCCTGCGGGCCTACCGTTCGCTCGTCAACCGGTTGCTCGACACCTGAGCCGCACGCCCGAGGGGGACGGTCCGGATGAGGGGACGCTCCGTGCGGCCGTGCGGCCGTGCACATCATGTTCTCGAGCTTGTGGGTGCCCCGCCGGGCCACTGCCCGGCGGGGCACCCTCTGCGTACATCGCAGGCCGTACGAGCCCGGGGCGGGACGCAGGTCAAGACCTGCCCGTGGCCTTCTTCGCCTTGTCCGAGGCCTTCGACGTCATCTCCTCGGCCTTGCCGCTCATCCGCTCGGCCGCCCCTTCCGCCTGCATGCCCTTGTCGTCCATGGCGCTGCCGGCGGTCTCCTTGATCTTGCCCTTGACCTGCTTGGCCTTTCCCTTTGCCTTGCTCATGACGAGGTCTTCCTTTCCTTGAGGGGTTGCCGCCCACCCTGCTTCCATGGCAGGCGTCCCGCAATCCGTGCCGGACCGACCGGTATCAGGTGCCTGGCGATCCGGAATTCCTTGACGAACGCCGCGCAGACGACGCCGAGGTCGGCCGGCTTGCGGCCGGTGACCAGGGTCGGGGGGTCGCCTTGTACACCCGTACGGGCTCGTCCACCCGAATGCTGCGAGACCCTGGTGGTTCCTGGGCGTACGCGACGTCGGGGAGCGTGCCCGCTACGCGGTCGCCCTCGTCGCCTACCCCGTCGGACGCACCTCAACCTGCGCACGCCGCGCCGTGCACGGCCGTGCCATGCTCGAGGCATGAAGGGCGACGCCGCGGGTGAGGGCGCCGCACCCGAGGTGCTGGCGCTCGCCAAGGTGGTGGCCAGGCTGCGATCGGAAATCGTGGACCTGGAAGGCGTCGCCGCGACCACGGCCGTCGTCGAACGGGCCAAGGGCGTACTGATGGCCCGGGCGGGCGTATCCGCCGACACTGCCTACGAAATGCTCCTCGGCCGCGCCGGTGAGCGGGGCCGCACCCTGTTGGAGGAGTGCTGGATCCTCCTGGGGCGGATGCGCTCGCACCCGCCGCCCGGGCGCGCACCCTCAGACCCACCCACAGCCCCCGCGGCCGCCGTCATAGGGAACGAGCCGGCCGCCCCTGTCTTCAGCGCCGGAGGCCGTCTCGTGGGCGGCGCCGCGCTGCGCCCGCTCCTGGCCCGGCTCGCAGACGGCCTGGCGACGGCTCGCGGGGGCGATGACATCGCGGAGCTGCTGCGGACCACGCTGGGCGGGGACGCCGACGTGGATGCGGTGATGATCTACTCCCTGGCCTCCGCCGGGAGCCTGGAGCTGACCGGCCGCGCCGGCATCGACGAGGAGCTCGCCGAGCAATGGCGCCACATCCCCCCGCTCAGCGGCGTCGCCGCCCACGAGGCCATCGCCGGACGCCGGGCCCTGTGGCTGGAGGACCCCGCCGAGGACGCCCGCCGCTACCTGCTCATCGCGGAGCCGCCGGACCGGTGGCCCTCGCGAGCCTGGCTCCCCGTACCCGCCGAAGGGCCCCCGACGGCTGCCATCGGCTTCCTGCGCACGAAGCCGGGCCCCTTCGCGGCCGACACCCGGGCGCTGCTGCGGCGGGCGGCCCGGTTGTGCGCGGGCCCGCTGGGGGTAGCGGAGCGGCCCCGGGACGCCGACGCCGAGGGGACCCCGGACGGCGTCGACGTGGCGTCCGTCCAGCGCATGCTGGACGTGCTGGCCGGACCCGCGATCCTGCTCACCCCGTTGCGCTCGGAGGCGGGCGAGGTGGAGGACTACCGCATCGACGCGGCGGCGCCCGAGGCGGTGGACGTGGCCGGGCGGCGCGGCAGGGAACTCGTGGGCCGCCGGATCCTGGAGACGTACCCGACCGTGGCGGGCACCTCACTGTGGGACGGCTACCTGAAGACCCTCACCACGGGAACCAGGTACGAGGGAGAGCCCTTCACCTATGAGGAGGTGATCGCCGGCGTCCCGCGGCAGTCCGTCTACTCGGTCCGGGCATCGAGGCTGGGAGAGCGTCTGGTCGTGTCCTGGATCCGCCACGACACCAGCGAGCGCGAGGCCCGGCGGCTCGCCGACATGCAGCGGCTGGGCAACCTCGGATGGGCGGGCTGGAACCTGACGACGGACACCATCACCTGGTCCGATCAGGTCTACGCCATCTTCGACCGCGATCCCCGGGACGGGCCGATGACACTGGACGAGCTGCCACGACACCTCTTGCCGGACGACCTTCCGAGGCTGGGCGCGGCAGTCGAACGGCTGCTGAGCGAGGGGGAAGCCGTCGACCAGCCGTTCCGTATCGCCACCGCGCACGGCGTGCGACACCTGCGGATCGTCGCCGAGGCCCAGACGGACGCCGACGGCACCCCGGTCGAGGTGCACGGCTTCTTCCAGGACCTCAGTGCGCAGCGCGGCGCCGAGCTCGCGCTGCTCGAGAGCGAGCGCGCCGTCCTCCTCGAGCGCGGCATGCTCCAGGCGGAACGGGCTCTCGCCGCACGTCTCCAGGAGACCCTGCTGCCGATTCCCGAGCAGTCCCTGGAGCTGGCCGGCTTGTGCATCGACGTCGCCTACGTACCCGCAGACCGGGGGGTCAACGTCAGCGGCGACTGGTACAGCGCCATCGAACTGCCGGATGAAAGTGCCCTGTTCGTCGTCGGAGACGTGGCCGGCCACGGTCTGCCGGCCGTCGGCACCATGGCCCAACTGCGGTTCACCACGAAGGGCATGACGATCACCGGCTCGCCGCTCCCCGACGTCCTGCGCCGGCTCAACACGCTTCTGCTCCATACCGCTTCGGATCCGTCCGGCGGCGCCAGCGCCACCATGGTCATGGCCCGGTATCAGCCCTGGGACCGGCGCCTGATCTGGGTACGGGCAGGTCACCTGCCCCCCTTGCTGGTCCGCGGCGACCGGGCGAGCTTCCTCGAGCAGCCTCCGGGCACGCTCCTCGGCGCCACGTTCGACACCTCCTACGGACAGGCCGTCATCGACCTGATGCCCGGCGACCACCTACTGCTCTACACCGACGGACTCGTGGAGGAACCGGGCGAGGACCTCGACGTCGGACTGGACCGGCTCGCCGCGACCACCCTGCGGCTCATCCGGGATGGGCAGGGCGAAACCCTCGCCCGTACGCTCGCCGCGCTGTGCCCGGGCAACCGCGACGACATCTGCGTCCTGGACATCCACGTCCCGGACGACCCGTGATCCGGCGCACCCGGGCGCGGGCGCGGCCTCGAATCGCCTGCCCTCCGTGCCCTCGGTGCGCTCGGTGCGCTCGGTGCCGCTTGGGCGGCAAGCAACGGGGTAGGCGCAACGCACCCCCCGAAAATCCCGGACGGGAGATGCCATGACAACCTCAGCGGTTCATCCGAGCGGGCAGGCGGCGGGGGTGTGTACGTGATGTCCACGGCGAGTGGAGAGCGTTTCACGGTCGAGGCGCAGTCCCTCCCCGGGGCCACCGTTCTGGTCATGGCGGGCGAACTCGACCACGACACCGCCGAGCCCCTGCGGCAGGCCCTGGACGCCACGTGGCAGGACGGCGGGAGGCTGCTCGTCGACCTGAGCCGGCTGGATTTCTGCGACTCCACAGGATTGAACGTGCTGTTGCACGGCCGACTCGCAATCCGGCAAGTCGGCGGCACCCTCGAACTGGTCGGGTTGCACCCGCCGGTCGCACGCATGTTCCACATCACGGGTGCGGACCGGCTGTTCCGGGTCCACGCCGATATGGAAGCCGCGCTGGCACATCCCCAGCACACGTAGCGGAGGAGCGCCCCTGGAAGAGGGCCGGGCACCGGACCGACCCGACGACTCCGAAGGCGGGTCCAGTGGGTATAGCGGGTCCGGGTCGGCCGCCTGCCCGTCTGATACCCGGTTGGCGGGCGCGCCGATGCGGGCAGTTGTCCGGGGCGAGCCACCTGTGGAGTCCGGGGTAGGAGCGGACGGTGTGCCGGTCCGCCCGCTGGGCGCGGGTGGCATCGGTGTAGTCGGCTCCCTGGAGCAGGCGTTTGACGAGGTCGCTGCCGGTGGCGACCTTGCCGCTGGCCCCGATCCGGATCCGGTCACGCAGCCCGACGCCCACGAGGGCGTTTGGCCTTGCACACGACGAGGAACGCCCGGCACGACCCCACGCACAGCTTGAACCCGACCGGTTTACCCTGGGCGAGGCCGCCTTCTCGGCGAACTGCCGCTCCTCGAAGCCGCCGCCGTGCGTCCTGCAGCCGAAGTGGCCGGTGCCGGTCTCCCAGACGAGGTCCCCGCCAGAGCGCGGGTGGCACTCCGACAGGCCGCCCTCCCCGGTGTCGTGGGCGAAGCCGCCCAGCCGGCCGCCGGTGTTGAGGGCGGGTACGGCGTCGGCCGACAGCGAATCGAAGCTCACCGCCGAGACGTTGAGCAGGCCATGACGTAGGGCCGGGTGCGGTAGAGGTCGCGTTCGGTACCGAACGGTTCCTCCGTGTCGGCGCCCTTGGCCCGCTCGTAGACGCCGCAGCGAGCCCCCGGCGCGAAGAGCAGGGGGCGGCCGCGCCCGACCAAGTGGTTTCGGCACATAGCGCTTGCGTCCCCGAGGTCCGGCCGCCGTTCAGCTCGTGTCTCGCGCGGGACGAGCCGGTGGGCCCGAACTCGAGGAGTTCTGGCCCACCGGCCCCAGGCAGTCAGGCAGTCAGGCAGTCAGCAATCAGGCACGCGGGGTGCCGAACGCGCCTCCGGTGCCGTAGTAGGTGCCCAGTTCCTCTCGATACCGGGCGTCACCGAGGTGCTCGTCCCGGTGGAACTCGGGGGCGTCCTTGATCTGGCCCTTGGTCCGGTCGACGAACACCTTCCGCTCCTCCGGGTCGATGCTGACGACGGTGCTCGCAGGCATCAGGACCTCCTTGCCGAAGATCCAGACCCCTGTGTCCACCACCAGGTAGGCGTCACCGACCTCGTCGGAGTGCTTGTCCACCTTGCCGATGCCGCCGTCGGTCGCCTCGACCTTGTAGCCGGTCAGATCGGTACCGGCCAGGTGGCCCGAGGTCGACTTGTAACTCCACACATGCTCAGTCACGCGAAAACAACTCCTCCGGTAAACAGGTAGACAGCGGACTGCAAGGAAATTCCCTGTCTCCCTTCCCCTTTTCCGTTCGTCGTGCCGGCGGTTTCCGTTCTCCGCCTGAACTCCGCCTGCCCCACTCCTGCGTCTTCATTCGCCGGGCTGGAATTCCCATTCGCGAACCTGTATGCCGGTGGCTTGACGCACCATGACCACATGGCCACCCCCGCGGACGCTTCACGGGACGGGTTCACGCCGGCGGAACCCGCGAGAACGGGCAGTCGCCGAGGCAGGCCAGAAGCTCGGCCGGACCGCCGGCGCAGAGCTCCCAGTTCGCGATCCTTGGCGGAGGTGACGAGCAGGACCTTCCATCCGGCCTCCGACAGCGTGCGAAGGAGCTCGGTGGCTCGTGCAGGGCGGGGGCCGGTCGAAGTGCGTGGCGTAGAGGGTGCCATGTGCGGCGCTCAGCAGGTCGTCGCCGGTGCGGTCACGATCCCCACCCAGGTGGTGGTCGAGGAGGTCTTCGCCGGGCAGGCCGATCGCCCGGTGGATGGGGCGCATGGGGACCTGGTGCCCGGATTGGCGCAGCGCTCCCCACCAGGAGGGGACGTGGAGGTGGCTGGTGTCCGTGAGGGTGCCGTCGATCTCGAAGAGGGCGGCGCGGATTGACCGCGCTCGACTGCCCGCGCCGCTGTGCGCGTCGAACCGCCGCAGGAGCTCCTGCTTCGGTTCCGTGCCGATCACCAAGTCGCCGTGCCGGCCTGCGAGCTCGCCCGAGCGCGGCCCGGAGACGGCGATCCCGATCGGGGGCGGCCCGTCGGAGAGGAACAAGCCGTCGAGCTGACACGGTCCGGCCATGGCGTACCGCATACCGGGCGACGCCCCGCCGTTCGGCCGCCGCCACCGGCCCAGCGGTTACCAGTAGTGTCGTCGGCCGCCGACCGCGTGCCCGACCGAGCCCAGGACCCACAACACCGCACCCACCACGAGCAGGATGACTCCGATGGTCCACAGGATGGAGATTCCGGTCAGAAAACCGATGAGCAGGAGGATAAGCCCGGCGAAAAGCATGGTGACCCCATTCTCGTGTTGGGAATTCGGCGGAGCAGTTGAATCCGCCGCAGTGCCTCAGATGGCGCCTACCCGAGAACTCCGTCTTTATCGATGGCGTCGGCCGGATGTTCTACATCGGGAGGCTCTCCCCGCGCTCGTACACGTCCTGCCGAGAGGGCCCGGCGGGGACGTGCCGCGTGCGGGGATTCCGTGCTGGAGCCGCGTCCACGGGGTATCCGCGGAACATGGAAACCTCTTCGGATCGGCCGGGCGGCCCGCGGCGCCCGCGGTGGGGGCGGATCGCTGCCTGCCTGGCGGTGGTCGTGGTGCCGATCGTGCTCGTGGAGCGCTTCAGCCCGGTTCCGGGCTTCGGCGGTCTCATCGGCGAGGAAACCCGGGACCGTTCCGGTCCCGCTCTGCCCAAGTCGATCCAGGACATGGCCCGTTACGAGGCAGCCGTCGGTAACTTCCACGTGGTCGTCGACCTCGGCGGACTTGCCGAGCGGACATCACCGTGAACGGCAACCGCACGAAGGCGTCGATCCGGCTGCCGCGCGCGGTGCTCGGCACGGCAACCCTCGACCCGAACCGTTCGTACGCGGTGTCGAAGCAGCGGGGCCTGCTGGACCGCATCGGCGATCTGTTCTCCGACAACCCGGCCGGTGAGCAGGCCGTACAGAAGCTCGCCGCGCAGCACATCAACGAAGCACACCACATGCGAGGGCGGCTGGGCCCCGAGGGGGTCATACCGCCTCGGGCCCATCGCCGCCGCGTGAGGCACTGGAGCCGCGCGGGGTGAGGTCTTCCCGGACGGCCGCAAGGACGAACGGATGCCCCGCCGGGTCGGTGTACCGGCGCAGTGTCGTGCGGCTGTCCGGCCGGGTGCCGTCGTCCTCCGCCGCCACGGGGCGTGCCCCTAGGGCCACGGCCTCGCGCTCGGCTTCGTCGAGGGAGTCCGCCGCCACCAGGATCCGCAGATGGGCCTGTTGAGAATCTTCCGGCGGCGGCCAGCTGGGTGACAGGTGATCCGGATCGCGGCGGACCCCGAGCACCACGCCGGTGTGGCCGGTGACGAGGATCATCTCTCCGTTGCCGCTGGTCGGACCCGGCGTGGCGCCGAGCAGCTCGGCATAGAACCGAGCCAGGGGCTCGGGTTCGGCGCAGTCCAGGACGAGAACACCTGTCTTGTGTACGGTCATGTAGCGCGTGTGCCCTGCGTCGTCGCCCGCACACACGGTTCGCGACCGTACGGGCCGTAAGCCTGCCGGTCCCCGGCCCGTCGGGGCGTTCCGTCATCATCGACGGGCCGGCTGCGGCGTCTTCCGCTCCCGGTGCCGCGCCCAAGAGGATGCGGTCTCCGTCAGCGTCACCACCCTGTGGTACCCAGCCGGGTGGGTCAGGTTGTACGGATCCATCGGATCCAGGCCGCGCGCAAAGTTGAGCAGGCCCGCCGTGCCCTTGACCACGCCGCCGGCAAAGTGGTTGAGCTCCACCGCCTGGCCGCCGTAGTGGTCGGTGATCCTGGCCAGTGCCCGGTCCGTCGCCGAGGGCTCCTTCGGAGCATGTTCCAGCGCTGCCTCCAGCGCCTCGGCCGCGGCCCCCGCCACCTCCTCACAGGCGTCGGAGGCGTGCAGCCAGTCGGTGCGGTGCGTCGCGCCCTTCTCGCGGAACACGTCGTCCTTCAGATGCTCCGCCGACTCCCGGATCGCCGCCGGGGACTACCGTGCACCAGCTCGTTCGCATGCTCGCCCTGCCCCAGCTGCTGCCGCCCACCCTCCACCCCCACCCTTGCTTAGCCTATCGAATTTCGATAGATTCCCATCGCAACTCGATGGAAGGATGGGCCATGGGAAAGCTGACCGTGCGTGCGCTGCGCGCCGTCCTCGTGGTGGTGCTCGCCGGCACCGCATTCGTACAGGTATTGATGGTGTGGGCGTTGGCCACCGACCCGGAGGACGGGTCGCTCCCGCTGACCCCGCTGCGCGTGATCACGATCCTGGGCATGGTGTCGGCCCAGGTCGCCCTGGTCTGCGTTTGGCGGCTGGTGACGATGGTGCGACGCGGAACCGTTTTCTCCCACGCCGCCTTCCGGTACGTGGACGGTGTGATCGGCGCGATCGTGGCGGCCGCCCTCCTGTGGTTCGCGGTCACGGCCGTCAATGCGCCGGGCCAGCGGGAGGACCCGGGCGTCACCGTCATCATGGCCGGGGTCGGCGTGGCCATCCTGGGGGTCGCGCTCATCGTCCTCGTGCTGCGGATGCTGCTCGCCCAGGCCGTCGCGCGCGACGTCGAAGCCGCGGGCATGCAGGCCGAGTTGGACGAGGTGATCTGATGCCGATCACCGTCGACATCGACGTGATGCTGGCCAGGCGGAAGATGTCCGTGGGCGAGCTCGCGGAACGCGTGGGGATCACGCCCGCCAACCTGGCGGTACTCAAGAACGGCCGCGCCAAGGCGGTGCGCTTCACGACGCTCGCCGCGCTCTGCGAGGTGCTCCGGTGCCAGCCAGGCGACCTGCTGCGCTGGGAGGCCGAGGACACCGCGGGCGGATGACGTGCCGGCGTGGCGGGCCGTCGCGGTGGTGCGACCGGAGGCATGGGACGTGGACGACACCGGCTTCCCAGGGCGGCACGTCGTCGCCCGGCGTGGCACACGCTGCGTTGGCCGGCGCCCCTGCCGTGAAGACCGAGACCCGAGACCTCGACTCGGCCGTGACGTCTCCCGTCCTCCGCCGTTGAGCTCGCCGACGCGTCGTCCGTCCGTGAGGAGCAACCGGCAATGCACCCGTTCTTCAGGGAAACCCGCTCATGGTTACGCGAGCTGGGCGTCCCCGACAGCGATCCGGATACGAACGCGATGGCTTCTGAGCGGACTTTCCCGGACGGCTGCCACTGGCGGATCGAGGCTCCCACGGTCAACACTGTTGAGGCCGTGGAGACACTGCTTTCACAAAGCGCACGGCGCGGATTCACGATCAATCGCGTCACCGAGACCTTCGGCCTGAGCCGGCATACGCTCGGCGAGATCCGCGACTACGTCGCCCTCGGACGCGAGTACGGTGCGCAGATCCTCATGTCGGTAGGGCCGCGGGCCGTCTACGACATCGGCGCGACGGTTCAGACCCCGGAGGGTGTCCGCGTCGGGTACCGGCTGCGCGGGCAGGAGCAGCTCGTCCGCGCCGTTGAGGACGTCCGGCGTGCGGTCGACGTCGGGGTGCGCGGATTCATCCTTCACGACGAGGGCCTGCTGTCCGTACTCGGCCGTCTGCGGGCCGCCGGGAAGATTCCCGAGGACACACACCTGAAGATCTCCGCGCACTGCGGGCTGGGAAACGGCGCCGCCGCCCAGGTACTGGAAAGACTCGGGGCGGACAGTGTCAACCCAGTGCGTGACCTGACACTTCCGATGATCGCGGCGCTGCGGAAGGCCGTGGAGATCCCGCTGGACGTGCACGTGGACAACACGAAGACATCGGGTGGGTTCATCCGCACCTACGAGGCGCCGGACTTCGTACGTGTGGCGTCTCCCGTCTACCTCAAGACGGGCAGCAGCGCGCTGTCGGGTCACAGCACTCAGGCGACGCCGGAGCAGACCGAGGGCATGCTCCGCCAGATGGAGATCACCGCTGAGTTCATGGACCGCCACTATCCCCAGGCTCGCCAGAGCCCGCCCCTGCGGGCAAGTGTCTGACAAACTCACCTCTTGTCGGACCGGCCCGCCGGCCGGCGGGCCGGCGGCTCCGGGCTCCGCCCGAGTCAGCACTGACACGGCCTCGGGAGACGCCTCCCGGAAGACCTGGCGGCCGACAAAGCGTACGACTCCCGCAGCAACCGCTCCTGCCTGCGCAGACGCGGGATCAAAGCGACTGTGCCGGTCGCAGCCATGAACGAGTGGCTGTGGCCAGGCGCGCCTCCGTCAGATCGCCGCTGCGTAGCACCGGAGACCCACCCTCTGCCCCGGGCTCCACTGCTGCTCGACCGTGGCCAGCAGTTGCCAGCCGAGCCGCTCGTACAAAGCTGCCGCCGCAGTGTCAGATGCCACCACGTCGAGCACCGGATGCACACCGCGATCCCGTGCCTCTGCGACGGCCCGCGCCATCAGCAATGCGCCGATCCCGTGGCCCCGGGCCGACGGAGCGACGTACAGCCGGCTGACCACAGCGGTCGCGTCGATACTCACCCCTGCACGAGCGCTCCACAGCCCAGGCGCCAGGTCTCCCTCGTCGCTCCGGGACAAGCCGACATGGCCGACAACGCGGCCGTTCAGTTCCGCCACCCACGACACAATGAGCGATGGCGGCGTGAGCCATGCGTGAGGGACGTCAGGCCAGTTCACCGGATAGCCGTCGCGCTCATGGACCTCTGCCAACACCCGCACACAGTCACTGAGATCGCGATCAGTCCGATACCGGACGCTTCGGGGCACGCTTTCGCCTGACACGCTGTCGCTCTTCACCGCGGCATGGAATCACAGCCCAAGGTCCGTGACCAGCCACTTTCACGTCGGTGCAGACATGGGTGCGACCACCGTTGACCCCCGCGTCACCGCAACGAGCGTGTGAGCCACACCACTTCACCGCTGTCTTCCATGGAGACGTGATCCCGCTCGAACCCGAGCTACTCGAGGACACGGAACGACGGCGTGTTCCACGTACCGACGGTCGCCCAGAGCCGTTTGCGCCCGGTCGCAATGGCGGCATCGAGCACCGCGCCGGCCGCCTCGGTGGCGTAGCCACTCCCATGCGCGTGCTGGAACAGCTCATACGCGATTTCGGGCTCCTCTACGGTGGAGCGGCCGATGATCAACCCGCAATAGCCGATGAAGTCGCCTTCGTCACGGCGTTGGATGGGCAGCAGCGCGATCCCCGTTGTCGCCGTTGCGGTGAGCAGCTTCGCGATGGCCGTTCGGGTGTGCTCAACGCCATGTGTGCTCGGCATGCTCCTGGTAGACACGGGCGGCCCGGGCGCTTCGCTCCGTCGTTGCTCTCCGGCACTGCCTGGCACCCGGCCGCGGCCGGCACCTCCGGGGTGCGCGGCCGCACTCATTTGAAGCCTAAACGACATTTATTGCATATTTTTGCAACCTTCGGGGTCGAGAAACACATCCAAAGAGGAGGACCCACCCGTTCTGCCCGCTCGAGGGCAGCCTCACTGTTCGGAGCGAAGTTCGTGCACGAGTACCCGCAGCCGCAGCAGCCCAGGCGATCCCGCAGGAAGGTGTGGATCGGCTCCGCGGTGGCCGTGGCCCTGCTCGCCGGCGCCGGTGCCGGGTTGATCCACTGGACGACGGACTGGTTCGACGGGAACGGAGAGTCCGTCAGCTACGCGAAGCCCTCCACCGGAGGGGACAAGGGCAAGGAGACCGGCGGCGGGAAGCAGACCTCCGCGCCGAGCGCGGACCCGGACATATCCCTCCCCACAGGTCCCCCCGCCGACTTCAAGCAGACGGTCAAGCTCGACGACGGCACCCGCATATCCAAGGCCCGGGTGAAGGGCCCCAAGTCCGGCTTCGAGGGCAGCGTCTGGGTGTGGACGCCCAAGGAGTACGACCGCCCGGAGTACGCGAAGAGCGCCTTCCCGGTCATAATCGCGCTGCCCGGAGGCAACGGGAACGCCGACAACTACTGGGCGACCATGCCGCAGCTGGGCCTCCAGAAGGCCGTCGCCGAGGGCGCCGCGGCCGGCAAGAGCCTCCCGTTCATCCTGCTCATGCCGATCCTCAACCCGGACAACAAGTACTACTACGACGGCTCCGACATCCCCGGCCAGGCCAAGATGGGCACCTGGATCGGCGAGGACGTACCCGACATCGCCCGGGCCAACTTCCGCACCTACAAATCCCGCGACGGCTGGGCCTTCATGGGCAACTCCTCCGGCGCCTTCGTCGGCCTCAAGCAGCTCCTGCAGAAGCCGGACCGCTTCCGGGCCGTCATAGCCAACGGCGGCGAGATCGTCCCCGACTCGCCGCTCTGGAAGGGCCACCAGGCGGAAATGGACGCGAACAACCCCGAGAAGCTCGCCCCGAAGCTGATCGGCAACAAGGGCCCCGAGGTGAACGTCCTCTTCCAGTACGGCACCAAGGAGGGTGGCCGTGACCGGATGGAGAAGTTCCAGCAGCAGTTCGGCAAGGGCCCGGTCAAGGTCACGATCCACGAGATCCAGGGCGGCGACCACAACGGCTGGGACTACGTCCGAGGCATGAAGGAAGGCCCCCTGGAAGAGCTCAGCAAGCTGATGAAGGGCCCGAAGCCGCAGTAAGCGGTGCGGGTGGGTCTCGCCGTCACCGGCGAGGCGGCGGCGATGCCGCCGCCCAGCTCTAGCCGAGTCACTCGAAGCTGTATGCCGACCGGCACCGCAGCTGCTGGGCCGAACGGCTCGACCGGCGGCTGCGACTCCTGCCCATAGGAGCCTGGGACGAGCCGCAGTTCTGAAACACCTGCGCCCCGGCCGAGTACGGCAGGGGCGAAAGACGCACACGGGGCGGCCGCAGCAACGGCTGAATGGCCGGCCGCCCCGCACTCCCCGCACCCGGAAACCGAGATGCGGAGCGATCCGATCGGCCCCTTGTGTACTGGGCGTAGCACTCCGACCGGGAGAAGGTCCCGGTGTACGTGTCGCGCGGAGCCGCGGTCGAAGACGTGGGTGTGCCTCTGGCACGGATGAAAGAGTCCGCCCGGACCGGTGCGGGATTCGACTCGTTTCGGTCTGTCCCGGAACGAGGGCGGTGGGGAGCATCGCTCGAAGAGGCAGGAGAGGAGGAAGGCGTGCTGCGGTTTCACTTCACTGCAGAGGATCTGGCGCGGGTGAAGGTCACTGTGCTGGGTCCGCTCGCGGAGACGGAGTTGAGCTTGTGGAACCTGCAGCGGCGTGACGGCAAGGCACTGTTCGGCGGCTGGCGTGCGCGCACGGGCCCGCTGGTCACAAGGGATGGGCCGGGCACCGCCCGGTTCCTCAGCCGGCCTGCCGGAGGGCTCGTGGACCTGTTCACCCTGGTGGGCGCGGTCGGCTGTATGGACGAGGGGCTGGAGCGGCTGAGCAGTGCGCCGGACCGTCGGCTGCGCGCGGAGTTCGCCGTGCTTCCGTGCACGGACAGGGGGCGGGCACCATGGCTGACCGAAGCGATGAATGCCGACCCGCGGGCCGTACGAAGGCTGGCCGCCGCACTGCAGGACTGCCACCGCGTCGCGGTGGCCCCGTACTGGGGACGAATCCACCAGCACCTGGACGGGGAAGTGGCTCGGCGCGGGCGGCTCATGGTGCAGGGCGGGGTGGGGGCACTGCTGGACAGTCTGCGCCCGATGGTCGTGTGGAAGCCCCCCGTGCTGGAGATCCCGGGCTATCTGCCGCTGGTCCACCCGGAGGCCGACCTCCACCTGGCGGGCCGTCCGCTCGTTCTGGCTCCATCGGTGTTCTGCGGGCCGGTCCCCCAGCTGTTCGCCGGCCCCCATGCCGACACGGTTGTCATGGTGTACCCGGCTCTGAACAGCCCGGTCGAGGCGGCCGGCCTATGGGCTCCCCCCGCCGATACACGCCAGGTCGATTCCCCGGTACCACCGGCTCTGTCCGCGCTCCTCGGCCGTACCAGGGCGGTCGTGCTGGGCGTGATAGCCGACCATCCCGCGTGCACTACGACGCAGCTCGCCCTGAGGGCAGGCATATCACCGGCCAGCGCCAGCGAGCACGCCACCACACTGCGCAGCGCCGGCCTGACCGCCCTCACGCGGGAGCGGAAGGCGGCCCTTCACACGCTGACCCATCTCGGCCTCACCCTGCTGAACACCAACGGTTCGGCCCCGTCCGGCACGTGAACACGGAACCTGCCGCGATGACGGCCGGCCGTGGAGTCAGTCCGTCCAGACATCCCACCACTGCTGCGACTGGAAGTTCTTCTGCCACAGCTGGATTCGGGCGCCGTTGCCCAGGACGTTCGCATCGCGGTCCATGACGATGTTCCCGCCGCCGTAGAAGCGGGCGTTGTAGAGCGCGCGGTCGCCCGACGGGTGGGACCAGCTCTGCTGCGGGGTGTTGTTGCAGTCCCAGATCTGTACCTTGGTGCCGTTGCGGCCGCCGCCGTTGAGGTCTGCGTCCAGGCACTTGCCGGGGAAGCGGTAGCTCTCCAGAGCGCCGTTGTTCCAGAGGTACCAACGCTGCTGGGTGGTGCCGTTGCACTGCCAGATCTGGACGACCGTGCCATTGCCACCGCCGTTCGCGTCCACGTCCAGGCACTGGGTCGTGGGGCGTTTGGCGAAGTCGTTGGTGATCCGCACGGGCTGGTTCAGTAATCGCTGCGGTGCGGCGGCCGTCACGCCCTGCGGCTGTGCGGTCCAGTGGACGGACCGGGGTACGTCTTGGGCCGGGGCGGCATTCGCACCTACGGCGTCGGCACCGGCGGTTCCGGTCAGGGCGGTGGCGAAGGCCACGGCGGTGACCGCGGTGACCGCGGCCGATCGGGTGATGCGGGGCATGTTCCCTCCAGGTTCCCGGGTGCACAAGGGCGGTGCGGCGGCACAACGAGGACGCACCTGGTGTGGGTTCAGGTGCGTCGGGTGCCGGGAGACAGCTGAACACAGCCCGGCCCGTCCGCGTCAGAGCGCCGATCCGGCCACGGAGGTCTTGGACTCAACGGAGTCGGGCCCCGCGGGCGGCACACGAGAAGGGCGGCCGCCCCCTGACAGGGGGTGGCAGGCCCGGCCCTGCCACCCCCGGCGCCCCGCGCCGGCCGCCCTTGCTCCTCGTGCCCGAGGCAGTCGGTGATCTCGCCTTCGAGAGCGGGCTTGAGGATCCCCTACGTCAGCGGCTGCAGCAGTCCGCCCTGGCAGGTCGTCCGGGGTGTCGGGCTCCAGCCCCGCGGGGCTGCGCTTCCTCCACGACCGGGTCTGTCAGTCGGGGCCACATCGCGCGTTCGGATCACCAAACGCGACCGCACCCGGCGGGTGCCTTCTCGGGGTAGTAGTTGCAGACGTTGATCATGACGTTGTCGACGTTGGACAAGGTCGTGTTGTACCTGCCGTTGGTCTTGACCCTCTGCATCGAGGTCCAGCGCCAGGCTCCGCCGTCGTACTTCCAGTAGCTGAGGTAGAGAGCGGCAGCCCAGCCGTCCCCACCGCAGTTGTCCGTGAGGGTGATGTCGAAGTAGGTGTTGTAGAGATCGCGCCCCTGAGCGGTGCCCGTGTAGCTGTAGTTGTAGATGCCCGAAGCTGAGGCGCAGCCGTTGGTGCTGGTGCCCAGGACACCCGCCGCCTCGGCGGTGCCGGAGAGCGCCATGGTGGCCGCCGCGGCCAAGGCCACGGCCATGCCGGTCTTACGGATCCTTGTAGCCGAAACCGATGTGCTCACTGCTGTCTCCCTCGTGTGATCGGGTGTTGAGGACGGCCGAGCTCGCTGTGGAACAGACGCCACGCGTCGGCATCGCTGCCGCTGGTCACCGCCGGGCGCCGTTGGTGGCGGGATGTAGGCCGTCCAGCCGGTATGGCCGGGGTTCCGCCCCACGCCGGATACAGATTCCGCCCTGGTCTGATGCGGAGTCGACTCGTTTCGGCCTGGCCCGAAGCGAGGACGGGCAGCAAGGGGACCGTGGCGGACCAAGATCGATTGTCAGTGGTGGGTGGGAGGATCGGAGCATCAAGTCGGAAAACGCGGGGAGCGGTCATGACCGGAAACCAGAACTACATCAATCACGTTGCTCTCGTGCTGGATGCCAGTTCGTCCATGTCACAGCTGAGTCGCAAGGTCGTCGAAGTCGCCGACCAGCAGATTGCATACCTGGCCCGCCGATCGCAGGAACTGGACCAGGAAACCCGCGTCACGGTGTACGTCTTCTCGAACAAGGTGGAGTGCGTCATCTACGACAAGGACGTGCTGCGCATGCCGTCCCTGAAGCAGCTGTACCGCGTCGGTGGAATGACGGCTCTGCTGGCGGCCACGCTGAAGTCCCAGCGGGAACTGGCGCAGACGGCTCAGCTTTACGGCGACCACAGCTTCCTGACGTTCGTACTGACCGACGGACAGGAGAACGCAAGTCATCGCTGTCCCGATGCCCCTGCCCGGAATCCGCGTGAACTGGTGCAGGGAGTGGCCACGATGATCGAGACACAGGAGGACAACTGGACTCTGGCCGTCCTTGTGCCGGACCAGATGGGCAAGCGCGAGGCCATGCAGTGCGGCTTCCCGAAGGACAACATCGCCATCTGGGACGCCACGAGCACTCAGGGTCTGGAAGAGGCCGGGCAGGTCATCCGGGAGGCCACCGAGAAATTCATGGTGGGCCGCACCAAGGGCATCCGGGGATCGCGGGCGGTGTTCTCCACGGGCGCAGAAGCAGTCAACAAAGACAGCATCAAGGCAGCCGGTCTCACCCCGGTGGACCTGTCGCAGTACCAGCTGATTCCCGTGTCTCGCGAAGCGGCGATCCGGGACTGGGTCATCGAGTGCGGGCACACTTACCGTACCGGTTGTGCGTTCTACCAGCTGAGCAAGTCGGAAAAGATCCAGGCACGGAAGCAGATCGCGGTGCTGGAGAAGAAGACGGATCGCGTCTACGCGGGACCGGAGGCCCGAGCCCTGCTCGGCCTGCCCGACACGGAAGTCCGCGTCAAGCCGGACCACAATGACGACTTCACGATCTTCGTGCAGAGCACCAGCGTCAACCGGAAGCTGGTGTCGAACACGCGGCTGCTGCTCATGACGTGACGGCCTGGCGCCTGCGAGGCCCTGCCGCGCGGAGTCGGCGCGGCAGGGCCTCGCACGGGCATCAGGACAGCGGCGTCGGCTCCTCCGGTGCCAGTGAATTGCCCGTGGGGATGCGGCCGCAGTCGGACGGGGCGGGCCTGCCCGCGAAGCGGTCGCCCAGCCAGCCCAGCGCGACAGGTGCCCAGACCACGGACGCGCCCGTGTGGCTGAGCAGTTCGTACTGGCTGTACTTGACGGCAGAGTTGCCGGTGGTGCAGTACTGCCGGGCGAGCGCCCGCACGTCCCCGGTGACCATGACGCCGTCACCCCTGCCGATTCCCGGGTGGTTGCCGAAGGTCCCTTCCAGGACGCCCGCGTCGCCCTGGGCGATGAATCCGGGGATGGCGGGGGTGGCGGCCGAGCCGAGGTTGAGCTTGTTCATCGCTTCCACGAACGCGGGGATCGAGTTGGGGTCGGAGTACTGCGACTTCGCCATCTTCTTCCAGGTCAGCCCGGGGTAGTGACCGATGGCGTCGAGGATGGAGCCGTGCTCCAGTTCCTTGTACACCTCCAGGCCGTAGCCGTTGAGATAGGACTTGAGGTCGATGCCGTAGGAGCGGGAGACCCCGATGACCGCCATGGGGATGACGCCCGACCACGCCAGCGAGCCGTCCACGTACTTCAGGTTGTGCGCCGGATCCACGAGCAGGCCGCCCTCGGCGTAGCCGACCAGCTTGCGCTGGACGTCCGGCGCGTAGCTCGGCGCGAGCGCAGCGGCCCAGTTGGTTGCGACGGAACCACCGGAGTAGCCCATGAGGCCGAACGCGGTGGCGGAATTCAGGCCGGTCTGCTCCGACTTGGTTGCGGCGCGGATCGAGTCCAGCGTGTTCGTCCCGTACTCAGGTCCCGCAGCGAAGTGCGCCTGCTGTCCCTCGGTGTCCGGGATGACGACGTCGTAGCCCTGCGTCAGCAATGGCGCCAGGAAGACGGCCTCGACGTTCGGGATGAGGCCTCCGAGGGAGACGTTGCCGGCGATCGCACGGGACGGCCCGTCCTCCGGGCTGAGAGAATCGTAGAACGACTGGTAGGACACCGCCTTGCTGCGGTCACCCGTCGGGCTGCGCACCACTGTGGTCACGTTGGCGGCCGGACGGCCCTGGACGTCGGTGGTCCGGTAGAGCAGTTGGACTGCCTTCAGGGGCGTGGAGATGCCGACGAGGTGGTACTGCAGCGTCCGGGTCTTCAGCACGGTGCCCGGCGCGAACGCGGAAAGGGGCTCGCTGCCGCCATAGGTGTAGAACGGGTCGCTTGTCGTGGACGTCGCTGCTACAGGCGTGGACTGGGCGGCGGTGGCCGCCGGCGCGGCGGTCATGGCCGCCGCGGTGGCGACAGCGACGGAGATCAGGCGAACGGCGGCCTTGGACATGCCTTCCTCGATTCCTGGGTGGGGGCTGACGCGTCGACACGAGGTCACGTGCATCGGCGCGTCAGGCCGGGGCGGGCGGCCCCCGGCAGGGGATTGCGGTGAACGACGCGGCCGGGGTCTGCCACATCTGGCCATCCACCGGCCAGTCGTGTTACCAACCAGTAGGTGATGTCCCGGAAACATCATGGGGCCGAAACGCGGCCGCGTCTCCGGGGTGGGGAACAGAGATGTGCGAGGTGGATTGTGACCGTATCCAACGCAGTGGGACGGGACTCGGTGCCGCAGTTCGGCGGCGTGCCGGTCCACAAGCGGCTTCAGGACGCCGCCGGGGCGCTGGAGCGTGCGGTGATGGTCCGGCTCGTCGAGCGGCTGCCCGTCTACGGAACGCTGTCAGCGGAACACCTCGGCGGTGACATCGCCAAGCAGGTGACCCGCGGCATCCGGAGCTTCGCCGCGGTCCTGCGCACCGGCGAACTGCCGGGACAGGCCGAAGCGGCGGCGATCCGCGAGTCCTCGGCCCGGCGTGCCGACGAGGGCGTGCCGCTGGAGGCCGTGGTCGGTGCCTATCACCTGGGTGCGGAGGAGTGCGCCGCCCAGGTCTTCTCGGCGGCCGAGCCGGGTGACCTGGGGGACGTGCTGTCGGTCCAGCGCCAACTGCTCGCGTTCCTGCGGCTGGTGAGCTGCGAGGTCGCAGCCGGGTACGTGCAGGAGCGGCAGACGGCGCTCAGTGACGAGCAGGTCGCCCTGCAGTCGCTGCTGTCCCGGCTGCTGGAGGGCGGCAGCCCGCAAGTCGCAGCCGACCGCGCGGGCATCCGCCTGCCGCCCTGCTACCTGGTGCTGAGCATCACCGTGGGACCGCACCCGGACGAGCTGGTGCCCGGCATGAACCATTCGGTCGCCGCGCGCCGCAAACTCCGGCGGCTGCGCAATGAACTGCAGCGCCAGACGAGGGGTGTCCCGCTGTCCGTGCTGTCCGGCGACGGCGGGCTGGTACTGATCCCGTACGAGACGCCGGCCGCCGACTTCGGCCGTGCGGACCGGGACCGGCTCTCCCGGCTGGTCGAACAGCTCGGCCGGATGTGCGGCGCCGAGCTGTTGGCTGCGGCGGCGGCCGCAGCACCGGAAGGCGTTGCAGAAGCCGCGCGGCTGGCCGGCGAGGTACGGGAGGTGGCGGAGGCGTCCGGCCGAGCGCCCGGACTGTACCTGCTCGACGATGTGCTGCTCGAGTACCAGCTGAGCCGCCCGAGCCCGGCCAGGGACGGGCTCGCCGCGCTGCTCGACCCGCTCGATGCCCGCCCGGAGCTGCTCGTCACGTTACGCGTCTTCCTCGCGTGCAGCCTTGACCGGCGCCGGGCCGCCGCCCGGCTCCAGGTCCACCCGAACACGGTCGACTACCGCCTGCGCAAGGCGACCGAGTTCACCGGACTGGACGCCGCCCGCGGCGCCGATGCGCTGACGCTGCGCGCCGCACTGGCCGCCCACGACGCCGTACGGCAGGGCAAGCCCGACTTGGGCTGACACGACCCGGCTCCGCCGGGTGACCGGCCTTCGAAAGGACACCCCCGCGATCACGAACTAGGACGAAACCTGACCTGGTCAGGTCCTACGGTCGTCACGTCAGCAGGAACCGGCAGACAGGACGAACCGATGAAGCACACTGCGCCCGAGGGCTACACCAGCGTCGCACCGTGGGTCGTCACCGACGACACCGGCGCGCTGCTCGACTTCATCACCGCGGCGTTCGACGGCGAAGAGCTCGCTCGGGTGCCGCTCGAGGACGGCACCATCGGACACGGCGAGATCCGCGTCGGCGACACGGTCGTCCTCGCCTTCGACCGTCGGCCCGACTGGCCCGTGATGCCCGCGCTGCTGCGCCTCTACGTCCCCGACGCGGACGCGGCCATGGCCGCCGCCGTGGCACACGGGGCAACGGTCGTCACCGAGGCCACTGACAGCGCGTGGGGCGACCGGGGCGGCAGGGTGCGCGACACGTTCGGCAACATCTGGTGGGTGACGAGCCGGGTCGAGGACATCGCACCGGACCGGGCCTGGCAGCGGATGTCCGAGCCGAAGTACGCGGAGTCGATGCGCATCGCCCAGGAGACTCTGGACGCCGAGCTCAGTGGGCGGGAGTCCGGGGTGGCCAGCGCCCCACGACACCCGGCCCCGTGAGCCACCCGACCCAGGAAACCGAGTCGGCGTCCGTGTTCGCGGCAGCCGCCGCGATGACGATGGCCGTCATCGGCGCTGACGGGGCATGGCTCGCGGCAGAGCCACCGTCCTGCACGCCAGACCATCTGCATGGCTCGCCACGAGCAATACCGCAGCATCCTGCCTGATCCCGGGAGCGACCGTCGGACTCCGTCCCGTACAGGCGGCCTTGCTGCTCACCCGGCCCCGGTTTGGGCCCCGTCCACTCTTCGTGATCTACGGCACTCCCTTCGGTAAACCCTTGAGGTAGCCATATTCGGTACTGAGATAATCACTTCATACCGAACAAACTTCGGTCACCCTTCAAGGAAGGACCACGCACATGGCCACCACCGAGCGCCCCGAGCTGTACACCTGCCTCGACGACCGCTTCCGTACAGGCCGGTGCATGAACGGTGACGACGCGCTGGAGGTCCTCTACACCGGCTGCCGCTGGGCCGAGGGCCCGATCTACCTCCCGGCCTGGCGCCAGCTCATATGGAGCGACATCCCCAACGACCGCATGCTGCGCTGGGACGAGACCACCGACACCGTGAGCGTCTTCCGCTCGCCCGCCGGACACACGAACGGCAACACGCTCGACCGCCAGGGCCGGTTGATCACCTGCGAGCAGGGCAACCGCCGGGTCACCCGCACCGAGCACGACGGCACGCTCACCGTGCTCGCCGACCGCTGGCAGGACAAGCGGCTCAACAGCCCCAACGACGCGGCCGTGAAATCTGACGGCTCGATCTGGTTCTCCGACCCGGACTTCGGCATCACCAGCGACTATGAGGGCTACCGCGCGGAGAGCGAGATCGGCTCCAACAACGTCTACCGGATCGACCCGGCCACGGGCGAGGTCCGCCTGGTCGCCGACTGCTTCTCCGCCCCCAACGGGCTCGTCTTCTCCCCCGACGAGCGGCAGTTGTTCGTCTCCGACACCCGGGGCGGCGCCATCCGCGTCTTCGACGTCCACGCGGACGGCGACCGCCTCTCGGACGGCGAGGTCTTCGCCAAGGCCGATACGGAGGGCGGAGCCCGCTTCGACAACCTCCGCTTCGACGACGGCGGCCGACTGTGGGTCGCGGCGATGGCCGACGGCGTGCACTGCTACGACCCCGACGGCACCCTGATCGGCCGGCTGAACGTCCCGGAGACGGTGTCCAACATCTCCTGGGGCGGGGCCAAGCGCAACCGCCTCTTCATCACCGCCGAGACCAGCCTCTACTCGGTGGTCATGGCGGTCACGGGCACCCACCCGACGGGCCCGGGCCGCCGCCCGTGGCTCGACGCCTCCTGACACACTCGCAATCCGGGCCTGACGGCCCTGACTCCATCCCGTGACGGCGGAGGTCGATCTCCGGTTCAGGCGGAGAACGCGGTCGAGAAGATCAAGGTCAGGTTCCGGTTCGTCCCTCGCGACGGGTGGTTCCCGCAGGACACCGGGGGCCTGTGGGGGACGAAGCTCGGCGATGACACCGCGAGCGTGCAGAACGCCCCCTTCCTTCAGGACGGGGTGGCCGAGGGCGATGAGGTCCGGTACCAGAGCGACTCCGCGGGACCTGTCGGACTGTAGCGCAATGTACGACGGGCTCAATCGCGGCCTGATCGGCGTCGACCGGCTGCGGAGCGTGCCGGCCTGCCTGCCAGCGCCCCGGTTCCCTGACGCCCGGCCGGTCCCGGCCGTGGATGTCTCGCCGTGGCTGCGGTCGGACGCGCCGTGCGTGCCGGAGCGCCTGTTCTGGCATGTAGTCGGCCGTGCGAAGACGGCTTCGCCGTTCATCCTGGGCCGGCCGTACTCGTTCGCAGCGGTGCCGGAGACGGGCGCGACGCCCTGGACCGCTGACCGGCCCCGGCCGGCGCACGCCGCCCCGTGCCGGACCGCCCCCGCCAGGCCCGTGAAATGAGATGCCGCTCCAACAGCGGGCTCCCCGGCACGTGCAGTGTCGTTTCTTCCACCGAGGCAGGGAAAGTTATTCCGATCAGCGACTCGTCCACGTCCCGCTGGGAATACCCTCGGTGCGTTCGCAGGTACGTCTCGGGGGGAGTCATGAGCAACCCATCTGATGAGACATCCCAAGGATCTTCAAACAGCACTCAAAGCGGTTGGTCCGCCCGTCGGGTTGCCATAGCCGGGTTGGTCGCAGCAGTCATCGGAGCGGCAGCGACGCTTGGAGCACCCCTGATCAACAACAGCCTGTCGGACACTCGCGGCCCGGGACCCGCACCCGTACCAACTCCCGACCATGCGCCCACCACGCCCGACACGGATCCGCCCGACTCTTCAAGGCTCCCTACCCCTACTTCGAAAGCGCGATGGAAGGGAGTTGTGACGCTTCCCCTCTCCCTCAACCAGAACTCGGACGTCGGCGCGGAGCTCGACGGTAAGAGGCCTGGCCAACTGGTGGGCGTGGACGACGATTTGCGAGGCGATTACAGTACCTCGGCGGCAATCATGGTCATGAGCGGCCACGCCGCGGAGGCCCCCGGGGACGCCTACGACCTCGACCGCGCCGCATGCGAGAAGCGAATGCCGCCGGGGGTGGCAAAGCACCCCGAGTGGGTCTATGTGTTCCGCGGCAACGGCCTGGGCGGGACGTACTGCTTCACCACCACGGAGGGCGGCGTCGGAGCCTTCACGATCGTGTCGGCCGAGCAACCGCTGCCTGACTCCGTGACGGTCAAGGTGGTCCTGTGGGACTTTCCGACGCCCGCCGTCTCGGGCCAGCTCGGGGCGCCCGGGGGCAGAGTACGGGCGGATGGCAGCCAGTCGCGCGGGGCGTCGGAGTACAAGTGAACGCGGGACGCGAACGACCGCCCTCCCCGCGCGAAGCCGCACGCTTGGATCACACCCCCCCGCCTGACCGACACGGCCTACGGACCACACAGCGCGGCGGTCACCATCGTCCAGGATGGCGTCGTGTGCGCACCGCGCGCGTGACGGTCCGAGCCCGGCAGACGCTGCGGAATCGTGCAGACCTCACCGCCCGGCGCGGTGACTGCCTACCCACCCCTGCCCCACCGCCCCGGCCCGCACCGCAGCCACCACCCGAAGGACGGAGCGCACGGGGAAGTGCCAGCCAGCGCAGGTGAGTTGGGAACGCCTCCCGCTGTGCCCGATCCGCGGGAAGGAGCACGCACCGAAGGAGAGGAGCGCACGACGAAGGACGGATGCCCCACCACCTCGCTTCGTGCGCGCCCCCTTGCGGGGCCACCGCCTTCTGCTCGCCGCGGCGCAGTACGGGAGCTGAGTGGTGTCCGTTCTGCCGTCCGACCGGCCCGGCCAAGGGCTGTCCCGTAATCCCCGGTGGATCAGCGCGCGGCGTCGGATGCGGTGCATCGCAAAGCGGAGGAGCGTCCTCATACCGGGCGCCTCCGGGCGTTCCGGCAACGCGGCGAGGCGCCGTAGCTGTCGTCGTGCGCCCGCCGGGGATTACGGGACAGCCCTTACGGACGACGTCGCCCTGGGAAGCCATACGGCCCTTGAGGTCCGAAGGGGCGCACGGGGTCGCTCCTTCGGACCTGTCAGCGGATCAGTAGGCGTCGTACTGGCCAAGCCAGTCGATGATGAAATCGGCTTCTCGGCTGCTCTGGTTCCAGAAGTCGACGAGGCCGTAGGGGCCCGGCTTCGCCTGGACCAGGTTGGGCACGTCCCTGCCCGCCGTCCAGTTCAGCGCGGAGGAGACGGGCCGCGGCGGCATCGGGGGGCGCCCGTTGCGGTAGCTCTCCCACGGGTAGGGATCCGGGGAGACGGAAAGGAACCCCGGGCCGCTGGTGGTGGTGACGGTGACGTTCAGTACGTGGGCCTCGATGGGGCGCGGGATGTTCACCGGCGCCAAGGGTTCATAGAAGTATCCGCCGGCGAGGGTGAGCCAGCTGTTGGGCCCCGTGAGCTTGCGCGAGTCCTCGATCCGCCAGGGGGACGTCATGCCGCCATCGCCGACGGTACTGAAGGCGGCCTTGCTGCCGGCGCCGTAGTAGCCGACGACGTCGACGATGACGTCGGTTCCGGCCCAGGCGCCGTTGCGGACGTTGATCTTCCCGTCTGCGCCGATGGGGACGATGACCGAGTTGGCGATCGTCTGGCCCGCGGTGAAGTTCAGGTTGGACGTGGACGGCGCGGCCTGTCCGGCCGGGAAGACGGTCAGGTGGCCGGCCTCCCGCGGGTTGGTGACGGTCACGTTCAGCGCCACGGCGCTGGCCCCGGCGGGGACTCCGCTCCTGCCGGTGATCTGGACACCGATGGCGGACTGCCCGGCGACCTGACCCCGCGCCGCGCCCAGGCCCTCGCGGGTATCGACGAAACGGACCGGGGCCAGGGAGGTGTAGCCGTCGTCGGCGGACCGGTGGAAGTAGCCCGTGACATCCGCGATCAAGTCGACCGCGTTCCAGCCGCCGTTGTAGAGCTCGACGTAGCCGTCCTTGCTGACCGGCACGATCACCTGGTTCGGAACGGTCTGCCCGGCGATGTAGTTCATGTTCGAGGAGTCGGGCCGCTTGGCACCCGCCGGGTACGCGGAAACGTGTCCGGCGGCGGTGGTGTTGGTGACCGTGACGTTCAGGACCACGGCAGCCACCCCCGCCGGAACCTTCCCCATGCCCGCGATCTTCACCCACACCGACGAGTACGCGCCGACCTTGGCCTTCCCCGCGCCGATACCGGCCCGGGTATCGAGCAGCCGGGTAGGCGCATGCGGAGAGAAGAACGAACCTGATGTCGAGAACGCGAGCTGCTTGACAGCCTGCACCTTGCTGACGCTGTCCGTCGCGGTCACCGTGACCGTGTAATCACCGGGCCGGGGGTACGTGTGCTTGATGGACCTCAGGATGTCGCCGCCGTTTGCGGTGGCCGTTTCCGTCGTGCCGTCGCCCCAGGCAATGGTGACGTCGTGGGGGACGGCCACGCCGTTGTAGAGGTTGACGGTCAGGGAAATCCCGCGTGCGGTCGTGTTGTCGGCAACCACCGCGAGTTCGAGGTCCGATGCGGCGGCGGCCTGTACCGCCGCGGCCGTGGCCTCGTGACCGGGCGCGACCGAGCGGACCGTGCCTGCAGCCGAGCTCCGGAGGGCCCCGCCCTCGTCGGCGGACGCCTCGGCCGGAGGAGCGGATACCCCCGGCGGCACTGCGCCGTCCGCCAGCGCCGTGCCCGGTATGAGACCAACGCTCGCCGCGATGGCGGCAGCTGAAACAACGAGTCGGCGGCTACGCACCGGCCCCCCCATTTTCTGTAAATGCTTGAGTGGGTTCGAAAGCCAGCTCAGAGTACAGATCGCCACGGGCAGGGGGCAGGGCTCGTGCGTCGTGCGGCGGCCGTCAGCGGGTGCGCCGGGGGCCGCCGCGGTACGGGCGGCGGCGGGAGACGGCCTCGGGAGCGGCCTCGGGGGACGAGAAGCCGCCGGCCACTGCCACGCGTGCCGGAGCCGGTGGGGCGAGGAGGGGCGAAGCAGCGGCCGATGGTGCGGAGGGACGATGGGGCGCCGACTGCTGCGCGCGGCCGAGGACGGCGGTGTGGGAGATCAAGGGTGCGCAGGCCTGGCAGATCTCGGCGAGGGTCCAGACCTGGCCGACGGCCGGGTTGTGGATGAGGACGAGCAGCGGGGCACCGGTACAGGAGGCTCTGGTGTCCTCGTGGAATCCGCATTCGGCGGCCCGGCAGGCACACGACGCGTCGGGGCGGACGGTGGCGAGGCGGGCGTGTGCGCGGGCGTGCTCGGCGGCGAACCGTCGCATGGCCGCCGTGTCCTTGGACCGGGGCGGCATGCGGCATGCCTCGGTGGTGCAGGTGACGGAGACGGTGTGGTCACCGTGTCCGGTCAGGCGGACCGTCCAGGTCCGCCCCGGGACACGGGATCCGGGAATCGTGGTCAAAGGAGAATTGTCCGTTCACGTATGTGCGGTGGTGTGCCCACTGTTCGACAGTCTCGCGTGTGGCGACAGTGATTTTTCACGCGGCCCCGGCGTCGGCACGGGCCCCGTACTGGTGGCCCGGTCACGCGGCGAACCGCACTCTAGATGAGGACACCGACCGAACCCATGGGGCCTTTGTCGCACGCCGTTCGGCAGGTGTCAACGACATGCCGCCACATCCATGCCCTCCCGGCGCTCCGCGGCCCGACTGCGCGGTTGCCGGTCCGGGGCGCGGGTCAGTCCGTCCTGTGGTGGGCGCGAGCCTCGGCGGTGGCCTTGAGGTCGTTCAGCCATGTTTCGAGTCCCTGGCGGAGGATGGCGGTCGCGGTGGGGACGTCCGCGTCGACCTGAGGGCCGGTGTGGGTCTCCTCGGTGCTCACCTTGACGCCGCCGGGGATCTCGGTGAAGTTCCACACGTGGACGCCGTCGATGTGCAGTCCCTCGCCGATTGCGGGGCCCGTCCAGCGGATGCAGGAGTGGTACCTGAGCTGTTCGACGGTCGAGGTGATCTCCAGGCTGGTGGCCGGAGTCGGGTTGGGGGGCACCGGGGTTGTCCACCGGAAGGCCGAACCCTGGCGGGGGGGGGCCGCGGTCGAGGCGTTCCGCGGTGGTCACGGGAGCCTGCCAGGACGGCCAGCGCTCGACGTCGGTCTGCAGCTTCCAGACCGTGCGCAGCGGTGCGCTGATGAGGATCTCGGCCCGGTGGCGGACACGGGCGGCGGGGTCGACGCCGGCGCCGCGGCAGGTGAGGGACTTGGCGGTGCGTTGGCCGGGGAAGGCTGCGGCGCCGGCGGGTAACGCGGCAGCGCCGAGGAGGCCGATGGCGAGCGGGATGGTGAACAGGGCGTGGATGCGGGTGCGGTGGATGCCGGGCATGGGGTTCCCCTTTGGTGTTCGGTGGGTGGGCATCGCCGAGCGGCAGAGCATCAAGCTGTCATTAGAGGCTATAACTCAACTTGGGTGAGGGGCAATAGGTTGCGTGACACCTTCTAACCAACCTTCGGGCGGTGGCCGGTTGGACGGGCGTTGAGCTTGTCGGTGGGCGATGTCGCCGGCCGCGAACGCGTGGTCCCGGTCCGGGGTGAACGTGGGGGTGAAGTCGGCATGTGAAGACGACTGGACGGGGCGGGTGGCGCGTACGGTCGGCGGTGGGCCGTGGCTTGCTGTCACGGCTGTCGCCCCTCATCCGGTTGGGGACCGGTCTCGTCCGTTGATGGCGCCGGAACAGGAGCACGCCGATGCGTCTTTACGCCCAGACCCGAGCACGTCGTTGCCGGCAGGTCCTCGCCGACCTCATCGCCGTGGTCCTGGTGGCGGCCGCGGTGAGGTTCGCGCTGGCTGTCCACGATGGGATCATGCTGCTGGCCGAGCCGGGGCGGACCGTAGAGGACGCGGGCGGCAGTCTTGCTTCCGGCCTCGGCGATGCGGGGGATGCGGCCTCGAACGTGCCGCTGATCGGGGGCATCCTGAAGAAGCCGCTGCAGTCCGCCGCCGAGGCCGGCAACGGGCTCTCCGATGCCGGGCAGTCGATGCAGGACATGGTGGGCCGTGTCGCCGACCTGACCGCATTGGTCCTGATCGTCACCTCGGTGGCGATCGTGCTGGCACTCTGGCTGCCCCCGCGCGTGCGCTGGATCCGGCGTAGTGCTCGGATCCGAGGTCTTCTCGACGCTCCCGGTGGTGCTGATCTGCTTGCCCTGCGCGCCCTGACCGGGCCGACGAAAGACCTCGCATCGGTCCCCGTGCCGCCGGAGGGTCTCGCCGCTGCCTGGCGCCGGGCAGACGAGCAGGTCATCGGCGACCTGTCCCAAGTGGCGCTCAGGCAGGCCGGCCTGCGCCCCTGAAGGCGCAGGCTCCCCCGCAGTCCCGCCACCCAGCACAACCATCGTGGTGCTCGCAGCACGCAGTTGCCCGACCGGATTTCGTCCCCGCGGGGGCGGGCACATGTCGCTGCGCCGGCTCTTCGCCGGCGAACGGTGGGGGTGGGGCACGTGGTCGAACCGATGACGTTCGCCGCCGGAGCCGCGGAGCTGCGGGGCGGCTGGCCGGCCAGCTGATCGGCCCGAAGGCGAAGCGGCTGCTGCTGGGCGCGCCGGAGGCGAGGGAGCTGGAGAGGATCTCGCGACGCGTGTTGACAGAGATACCGCTGCGGTACCTGGAGGCCGAGAGCGATCCCGCCCCGCCGGCTCCCGGAACCCGGGACGTCGCGCGCAGCGACAGGCGAAACGCGGCCGACCACCATGAGTCGCTGCTGGGTCGACTGCTGGCCGAGACGGATGTCGCCGACGCCCTGGTCGGTGCGGCCCTCGGCCGCCGGGCCGCTCCGGTGGGTGAGCTGATGGAGTACGCCGACGCCCTGGGCATCGACACGAGCACGTTGGGAATCGACCTCGCGGCGTTCCTGGAGGACTTCGTGCGCGCCTTCGGTGATGCGGTGAGGCTCGCCGCAACGGAGGCCGGCAACCCTCTGTTCCAGTTGGTGGTCGTGACCGAACTCGATCGGGCCGGCGACGTCGAACGCGTGCGTTCCCGGTTGACGGCCGGTCCCGGGCACGAGGACTCCCCTGCGCTCCAGGTCGTGACAGCGGTGCGCGGCTGGCCCGGCGTGGGCAAGACCACTCTCGCGGCCCGATTGGTCCACGACCGCCCGCTCACCGACCGCTTTCCGCACGGCGTCCTTTGGGCGCGCCTCGGCTCCGCAGACCGGGTCCGATCCGAACTGGCCCGGTGGGCCAGGGAGGTGGACGAGAAACCGGACCCACAGTGGGCCCTGGACCAACTGTCGAAGCGGTTGGCTGCGGTTCTGCGCGAGCGGCGCATGCTGCTGGTGGTCGACGATGTGGTGGACCCGATCGACGTCCTGCCCTTCCTGGTCGCCGGACCGCGCTGCGCCACCGTCATCACCACACGACGGCGGGACGTCGCGGACACGGTTGCCTCCGAACGGAGGACTCGCTACAGGGTGTTGCTCGCGAGGGCGGCGACGCGGTTCTCGTACTCGCGGCGCGCCTTGCGCTGAGCAGGGATCGCTGGGGCGCCCGGGGTGCCGTCGAGGGACTGGCAGTGGATGAGGAGCTGGCGGTGGACCGCGGGGGTGGCGCTGACGCGCAGGGTGTAGCCTTGGCCGCGTCGTACGGCCACCCCTTGGTCGAGCGCGACGCGCTCGGCAGGTTCCAGGTCGGCGGCCCGGAGGAAGTCGGCGACCTTGCCGGGCATGTCGAGGACGACCGACAGCTCCGGCGCCGGGGCGCTTGGGTCGGCGGCCGTGTATTCGCGCAGGAGATCGGCGACGGCGGTGCGGATGGCGCCGCGGCTGACGCCGTGATCGCGGGCGAGAGCGGCGATGGAGCGGCCCTCCAGGTACGCGGTGCGCACGGCGTACCTGTCTTGTCGGCCGGGACGGCCGGGCGGCGCCCGCCCTTGTTGCCCTTGGCCTCGGCGGCCCGTAGTCCGTCGTAGGTGAGCTCGCGCTGGAGTTCACCGGCGGCGGCGAGGGTCTGCACCATGATCACGTCGAGGATGTGCCCGGTGCCGCGTACGAGGCGGAACATCTCGGAGATGTGCACGGTGTCGCCCGGCCGGGCGTAGGCGAGCAGTTCGCCGAACTTCGGCCGCTCAATGGGGTGGAGGCGGCTGGAGGTGCCGGCCTGTTCCTCGAAGACGACCGGGTCTTCGATCCCGGCCTCGGTTAGGACGAGGTTTGCCGGTCGGTCGACTGCTGGTCGGTCGACACCCGTTTGTAGACCAGGTTGGCCATGCCGCTCCCCGCTCTCGGTGGTCGCATTCGGCCCTGAGGGCTGTCCCGTAATCCCCGGTGGATCAGCGCGCGGCGTCAGATGCGGTGCATCGCAAGGCGGAGGAGCATCCTCATACCGGGCGTATCCGGGCGTTCCGACAACGCGGCGAGGCGCCGTAGCTGTCGTCGTGCGCCCGCCGGGGATTACGGGACAGCCCTTAGCTGTCAGCAAACCCTGTCATCATCCGCCATCGGATCTGATGGGATCGGCGCCGCCGTCGGGCCCCGGAAAGTCTGGGTTCATTGGACGCCCGGCGCGCCTGTCGTCGTTCGTTCGTTTGCCGACACCCGGCCTTCAGGGGATGGAACACGCGTCGGGGCCTGCGTCGCCGTGAGGGCACGCGATCTTGGTACGACTGCGGCGGGTTCTGCGGCACTGTTAGCCTGCGGTCCATGATCAAGGACGGTTTGGCAGGTCGAATAGGCCGGATGGCGGGGGACAGTGGGCCGGAGCGCGTGCTGGTCGCCGCCAGTTTCGTCAACCGGGTCGGCAATGGTCTGTTCAACGCGGCGTCGGCGCTCTATTTCACCTGGGTCGTGGGCCTGCCTGCGGTGCAGGTCGGCGCCGCGCTCACCATCGCCGGAGTGATCGGCTTGTGCGCGGGGATACCTGGGGGTCATCTCGCTGACCGGCGCGGCGCACGCGTGATCATGATGCTGGCCCTCGCGGTCCAGGCGGTATCGATGGCGTCCCTCGTCCTCGTCGAGAGCTGGGCAGCGCTCACGATCATCGCGACGGTCGACCAGATCGCCGCGGCGGTCGGAGGGGCGGCGTGGGGGGCTCTGGTGGCCCGGGTCGGGGGTGAGCGACCGGCCATGTTCCGGGCGAAGCTGCGCACCTTCGTCAACCTGGGCGTCGTCCTGGGAACGGTGGGTGCCGGGCTGGCGCTGGCCGCGGACACCCGCGGCGCCTATGTCACGCTGATTCTCGGCAACGCGGCGAGCTTCGCCCTGTGCGCGGTGCTTCTGCTTCTGCTGCCCCGCTATCCGGTGCTGGCAGCGCCGCCGCGGCAGCGGCGCTGGCTCGTCTTCGCGGACCGTCCGTTCCTGACGTTCACCGCCCTCTACGGGGCCATGGGACTGCAGTACCCGGTGGTCTCCCTGCTCCTGCCGATCTGGATCTCCGAGCACACCGAAACGCCGCGTTGGACGGTGGCCGCGCTGTTCGCAGTCAATTCGGCCTTCTGCGTACTGATGCAGACCAAGATCGGCTCCCGTATCGAGACCCCGTACGACGGCGGCAGGGCGTTTCGCACTGCAGGGCTGCTCTTCCTCGTCAGCTGTCCGATGATGGCGCTGGCGGCGTACGCCCCTGTCTGGGCGGCAGCAGGACTGGTCCTGGCGGCGATCTTCGTCCATAGCCTGGGAGAGGTCTGGGAGTCCTCGGCGTGCTTCGCCCTGGGTTTCGGTCTTGCCCCCGACCATGCCCAGGGCCAGTACCAAGGTGTCCTCGGCCTCGGCTTCAACGCGGGCCAGGCTCTTGCCCCTGCGATCCTCACCACGGTGGTGCTGGGCCTCGGCACGGCGGGCTGGCTGCTGCTGGCGTTGTTCTTCGCAATGCTGGGTGCTGCTGGCCCATCTCTTGCCCGCTGGGGTATGCGGACCCGGCCGCAGCCGGGCATTGCTGCGGAAGCGACGAGATGACCAGGGAGTACGTGCCAGGAGCCTTCCGCGTGGCATGGAACAGTGTGTGTGCATCGCGCGGCCGCTGGAGTAGCGACATGACATGGGTGGTCAGGCCGCCTGAACGTAGCCGTCCGGCGCGGGCGGGGCGTCACCGCGCAACGGGCTGAAGTCGACGTCCAGATGCGGGTCGTACGCCTCGGGCACGAGGCCGAGCTCATGGGTGACGGGGCAAGGCCCTCAACAGCGCAAGATCATCCCGTGGCGGGTTTCTGGCGTATCTGGGTCATGCCCCTACTGGCTCGATGTGCTCACCGGCGACGATTCCGTCGAACTGCTGCGCCGGCTGGCGCCGGGGGTCGCAGCGGCGCATCCCGCTGCCCTGCGGGTCCTGGCCGAAGGCGTCGAGGGGCTGCCTCTGGCGCTGCAGGGCGTGGGCAGGATGCTCCACCGGGAGTTCTCCCGGGGCTTGCCCGTCGACGACATGGTCGACGGCCTGGGCCGCGATGCCCACCTGCTGTCCCAGCAGGTCCCGCCGCATCTCGCCGGACTGGTGGAGGAGAGCAGCCCCACCCTCGCCGCAGTGTTCGAGCGCAGCGTGTCCCTGCTCGATCCGGTGGCCCGTGCGCGCTTCGCCTACCTGGGGGCCTTCGCTCCCATAACCCGCGACGTTCACGATGGCCGAGACGACCGCGGTGTGGGACGGCATCCCTGCGGACGAGGGGCTCTCACAGCAGGCGGAGCCGGCCGTGGCCACCCTTCGCGTCCTGATGGACTGCGGCCTGCTGGAGCCGGTGGAGGACGGCGAGTACCAGATGCACGGTCTGCTCGCCCTGTACGCCGATTCCCTGCTGGACACGCTGTGACGACCTGGCATCGGGGAGAACAGCCGCCGCGCCCATGCCCGCATGGTCTGCGCTTCGCTCGAGCGGCTGCTGACACCGGCCGACGGAGAAGGTTTCGACCGGCGGCGTACGGACCGCTGGGCGGACGTGGACGTTCTCTGGCTCCAACTGGCCCGCGCGGACGAGTGGTTGGAGGAACGAGTCGATTCCGACGACGAGGCTGCCCGGCGGTGCGCGGAGCTCTGCCAAGGGCCGCAGCTGCTGGAGTCATCGGCTCGCAACTCTCCCACGAAGCATCGTCATTGGCTGGAGCGGGGTGACGGGGCGGCGAGCCGGCTGGAGCTCTACGGTGATTCGGCCCTGCCCTGCAGCTCTTCCGCGAGCTGGGCGACGGACGTGGCGAAGCGATCGCCCTCGCCCACCTGGCCGATGCCCATCTCCTGTGGGGGGGAGCCTGAAGCCGCGCTCGACCGCCTCGAACAAGTGATGAAGAGCGCCCACCCCCTGCCGGTGGCCTCCCAGCACGGCAGAAGGATTCTGCTCGCCGCACTCTGCGGACAGGGCCGGACGGCCCAGGCCTTGGAACCGGCCACCCGCCTCGTCATGGGCTCCGGAAGCTGCTCTGCGCTTCCGGAGGCAGAGGCCCTGTACGAACGGGCCTGGGTACACATGGAGGCCGGAAACCCGGGGGCGGCGCGAGACGACCTCACGAAGGCGCGGGGTCTGGCGGAACAGACAGGCGACGCTGCCCTCCTGCAGGACGCCCTCGCCCTCCTGGGACGAGCCGAGCGGACGCGGGCCCCGGCACAGCTGCGCCGGACCTCCCGCCGCGTTCCGCCGTACAGGCGTGGGCGCATCACCAGGCTCGTACGGGCAGACTGCGGGCATGGCTGCCTTGAACGGGTCCCCCGCCGGCCTCGCCGACCTGCAGGCCCTGGCGCTTACCAACTACGGGCACTTCACCACCATGATCGTGGAGAACGGCGCCGTACAGGGACTCGCGCTGCACCTCGACCGGCTGGTCGGTGACTGCCGGACGGTGTTCGGCGCGGAGCTCGATCCCGAGTGGGTGCGGGAGTGCGTACGGCGGGAAGTGGGCGATGGCGTCGGCAGGCTCACCGTCCGGGTCACGGTGTTCGATCCGGGGCTGGACCTTGCGGCCCCCGACCGGGAGGCCCGGCCCTGCGTACTGGTGACGACGCGGCCCGCGGGCGGCGCCGCGGGGCCGCTGCGGGTGCAGCGGCTCGGCTACCGCCGCGACGCGCCGGCGGTGAAGCACGTGGCGCTCTTCGGGCAGCTGCGGCTGCGTCGTGCGGCTCGGCTCGCCGGATTCGACGATGTGCTGTTCGTCGGCGGCGACGGGCTGATTTCCGAAGGCTGCACCTGGAACGTCGGCTTCGTGGACGCGGACGGGACCGTGGTGTGGCCGGAAGCCGACGTACTACCGGGGGTCACCATGCGGCTGCTCCGGTCAGCCCACGGCGGGCATGTCACCGCTCCGATGACGGACGGCCTGCTGCGGTCGATGCGGGCCGCGTTCGCCACCAACACGGCCATCGGTGTGCGGTCCGTGGCGTCGGTGGACGACGTCTCCTTCCGCACCGACGACCCGGTGGTCGCCGCTCTGCGCGAGGCGTATGCGTGCGTGCCGCCGGAACGGCTGTGACCACTCCCGGCAGCCCACGGCGACAGGACGTCACCCGAAATGCCCAGTAGGCCCGCACTTTCCATGCGCGAAGGCCGGGACGTGTGGTTTCCTGAGCCCGCCTCGCACCGTGACGGGGCGACCACATGGAGTGAAGGGGATGGTGTCGTGAGCGTTCTGGACATCAAGTTGGAGCGGGCGTTCGATGTCTTCGACTCGGACCGCGACGGACGGCTCGAGAAGTCGGATGTCATCGGCCTCTCGGACAGGCTCGCCGAGTCACTCGGCTACGCCCCGGACGCCGTGGCCGGACTCCGGAATTCGCTGGCGGATCTCTGGGACGCCGTCTTCCACAAGATGGACAAGAACGACGACGGAGGGGTCGACCGGCAGGAGTTCCGGGCGGCGTTCCGAGCCCGGATCGTCACGGACCAGAACAGGATCTGGGAACGGATCAGGAACATGAGCAATGCCTGGACCGAGCTCGGTGACCGCGACGGCGACGGCATGCTCAGCCGCGAGGAGTACACCTCTCTGCTCCACGGCATGTTCCGCCTGCCCCGAGAGACCTTCGACGAGGCGTTCAACCAGCTGGACGTCGACGGCGACGGGCAGTTGAGCCGTGACGAGATCAGCTCTGCGATGAAGGAGTACTACACGAGCGAGAACTATTCGGCACGCGGCAACCAGTTCTTCGGCCGCCTCTGAGCAGTGCACAGGGGGACCTCCGCGCCCCCTCTGCCCCGCGTGCCCGCAGTGGCTCCTCTCGAGCCGATGCCTATCGCGTCCCCGCTCGTTGACCGCGAGGGGAAGCCGATCCCTCGAGACCTACCTGGAGGACCTCTTGATGGCCGATGCCGCACTGCCGGTGATCGTTCTCTCCGACACCGATCCGCTCCGCCGGCATGAGACGGCCGAGCTGGTGCAAAGCTGGTACCGGACGTCGTTCCGCGTACTGCAGGTCGCAGGACCGGCGGAGGTGGTGCGGGCACTGACGTCGCTGGCCGACCGGAAGGTACCCGTCGCAGCCGTGCTCGCAGAGGAAGCCCCCGACCCCGGCGCCGCGCATCCCGGTGTGCGCTGGCTGTCGCTGGCCGGGCACTGCGACGCCGTGCCCGGCGCCCGTACCGGGGCGGTCCCGGGCGGCGACAGCCCGGGCGAGCACCTTCGGGGCGCACTCGACGACTCCCTGTGCACATGGAATGCCGACTGCCAGGGGGATCTGCCCACCGCCGAGGTGCGCGGCAGCCGCTTCTCACCCGCCGCGTACGCGGTGCGCGACTTCCTCGGCCGCAGCGGCGTGCTCTTCCGGTGGCTGCCCGACGAGGACGTGCGGGAGGCCCCGGTGACCGTCCGGCTCGGCGACGGCACCGAGATGGTGGACCCTTCGATCAGCGCGCTGGCCGAGCGGCTCGGGCTCATCCGGCCGGCCGAGCAGGACCACTACGACGTCGCGGTGATCGGCGGTGGACCCGGGGGCCTGTCCGCGGCAGTGTACGCCGCCGCCGAGGGCATGAGCGTGGTCGTGATCGAGGACGACGCGCCCGGCGGGCAAGCGGGATCGACCTCACGGATCGAGAACTACCTCGGTTTTCCCGTGGGGCTGACAGGTGGTGACCTGGCCCAGCGCGCCTTGCAACAGGCACGCAGGGCCCGCGTCGAGTGGCAGCCCACCCGGGTGGCCAGTCGGGTGACCCCGACCGGCACGGGCGGCCATACCGTTGAGTTCGTCAAGGCCGGCACCGATGAGACGGCCTCGGTGACCGCGTCCGCCGTGGTGGTCGCCACGGGCGTGGACTGGAACCGCCTGACGGCTCCCGGGGTCGACCGCCTTCTCAACTCCGGTGTGTATTACGGGTCTTGCCTGTCCGACGCCCCCTCGACCGCCGGGGAGGACGTGTACATGGTGGGCGCGGGCAACTCCGCCGGACAGGCCGCCCTCTACTTCGCGCGCTACGCCCGCTCCGTCACCTTGCTGGTACGGGGCACGGACCTCGGCGCGTCCATGTCGAGTTACCTGGTACAGCGCATCGAGCGGACCCCGGGCCTCAAGGTCCTGTTGGGCACCGAAGTGACCGAATGCCTCGGCGGGTCCACTCTCACCGGACTCAGACTGCGGGACCGCCAGGGCGACGAGCGAACCGTTGCCGCGCACTGCCTGTACGTCCTGATCGGCGGCCGCCCGTCGACCGAGTGGCTCGGCGGCACGCTGAAGCTCGACGGCCGCGGGTACGTCCTGACCGGCAGCGGCGGAGCCGGCCCGGACGCGTTGCCGATGGAGACCAGCCGGCCCGGTGTGTTCGCCGTGGGCGATGTACGGTCCGGATCCGTCAAGCGGGTCGGCGCCGCAGTCGGCGAAGGCGCCGCAGTGGCCCAGTCCTTGGTCGAGTACCGGCGGCGGCACCCGGAGCACTTCCAGGACGCGCGAACGTCCTGCGGGTTCTGACCGGCACGGCCCAGGTTGCCGTTACCACCCTGGCGTTCCCACCCAAGGGGGAGCGGAAAGGGCAGAAGCCGCCGCGCGGGACAAACCCAGGCAGCAAGCAACGTGAAAGAGCGGGGCTCTCAGGTCCGCACCGGGAACGG
>NZ_JBVING010000021.1:112565-118660 GCF_055579465.1 Streptomyces sp. NPDC032745
CCTCCCCCCCACCCCACCTTTGTTGTCTTCCCCCCCCCCCCCCCCCCTTCTCCCCCCCCCCCCCCCCCCTCCCCCCCCCTCCCCCCCCCCCCAGGGCCGGCAGCCGCTGCGCGGCACACGTCCGGGCAGCACGCAACGTGAAGTCGCGGGTCTGTACGGTCAGCACCGGAACTGGCGCCGGTAGGTCGAGGGGCTGACGCCCATCGTTTCCCGGAAATGGTGTCGGAAGCCCGCCACGGTCAGGCCCACACGGCCGGCCACTCCGTCGATCGGAAGGTCCGCGGACTCCAGCAGTACGGCGCCGGCCCGGATGCGCTGGTGCGTGATCCAGCGTCCCGGTGGCAGACCGGCCGCGTCGACGAAGCGTCGTTCGAACTGCCGCGCCGACAGGTGCGCGACGCCGGCCAGTTCATCGACGGTGAGACGCCGGTGCAAGTTGTCCAACGCGTACTGCATGGCGTTGCCGACCGGGTCGTCGGACGGCGCTTCGCCCACAGGACGCTCCGCGAACTGGGTCTGTCCGCCCTCACGGTGTGCGGCCACGACCATGCGGCGGGCCACGCGAGCGGCAACGTCGGCGCCATGGTCCTTGCGGATGAGGTGCAGGCAGGCGTCGATGCCGGCGGCGGTGCCTGCAGCGGTGATGACCGATCCGTGGTCGACGTAGAGCACTGACGCATTGACCAGCACCTCCGGATGGCGCTCCTGGAGCAGCCGGGCGTGCCTCCAGTGCGTGGTCGCCTCCTTGCCGTCCAGCAGGCCCGCGGCCGCCAAGGCGAACGCGCCGCTGCAGATGGAAACAACCCGCGCTCCTCGCGCGTACGCGTCCCGCAGCGCGATCAGGACTGTCGGGGATACGTCGCGGCGCACGTCCGCGACCCCCGGGACGATGACGGTGTCGGCGTACCGGAGCCGGTCCAGGCCGTGGTGCACCACGATGTCGAAGCCGCCCACGACCCGGTGTGGTCCGGGTGTCTCGGCGCACAACTCGAACCGGTACCACCAGTCCACATCCAGCTCCGGCCGGGAGACCGCGAACACCTCCGCGACGGTGGCGAGTTCGAACGGAGCCATCCCGTCGAAGGCGAGACAGGCGATCCGGTGACGACGCATGGCGGGATTCTAGCGGTGCATGCCGCTTCCGCCACTGTCGGGCCGCGCGCACCAGAACCGAACCTTGCGGCATGAAACCTGACACCGCTGCGCCGCTGACGTTCGGAATGCTCGTGTTCGACGAGGTCGAGGTCCTCGACGTGGGAGGCCCCTTCGAGGTCTTCAGCACCGCCGGCCGACTGGCCCGCACCGCCGACGACGAGCCGTTGCTGCGCGTCCTGACGGTCGCGGCGACCGACGAGCCGATCCGTGCCCGAGGCGGGCTGAAGGTCTTGGCGGATCACACCCTCCACGAGGATCCGCCCTTCGACGTGCTGGTGATCCCCGGCGGCGTCACCACGGCGGTCGAGACGGATACGGACGTCATCGACTGGCTCGCCCGGCGCCGACGGACCTCCGCGCTGACGTTCAGCATCTGCACCGGTGCCTTCCTGCTGGCCGCCACCGGGGCTCTCGACGGCCGCCCGGCCACGACCCACTGGGAGGACCAGGACGAGCTGGCCCGGCGCTGGCCGGACGTCCGAGTGCGCACCGACGTCCGGTGGGTCGACGACGGCGACATCGTCACCTCTGCGGGGATCAGCGCGGGCATCGACGCCAGCTTGCACATCGTGGGCCGGCTCTTCGGCCGACAGCTTGCCCGCCGCACGGCCCTCCAGATGGAATACGACTGGACAGCCGAGCACACCGCCGGGACCGGAGTCTGAAGGGTCCGCCGAGGGTCGGTCCGGGCGGGACACCTCCGGCACGCTGCGTGGCGCACCGTGCCGGAGGTGTCCTGCAGGAAACCGCTCCGGGCCGCCGGCCATCGACCGGACCGTCGGGGTCACCGACGCGGGCGGTCCTACTTGTCGGCGATGAGCGTGCCGGCCGCGCCCCAGCTGTCCGCCGGGACCTCGTGGATCCACACCTGGACGGTCTCGGCCGGGATCTTGTACGCGTCGACGAAGGCGTCCGTGACCCGCTTGACGAGCTCGCGCTTCAGCTCGACATCGCGGGGACCCTGCTGAATGGTGACGATGGGCATGACCGAACTCCCTTGCCAGCGGCGGCTTCCCGGCCCTTCCGGGTCGCTCACCGGCGTGACCCCAGTCCATCGGATGCGTGCCGCCCGGCCAAGAAGCAGACCGCGACCGCAGCGATCACCTCTCGTGATCGTTGCTGCTGGGGAGCGCTGGGAGCGCCTTCAGGAGTACCTCGAGAGCAGCGGGCGGGGTCTCGCGGCGGACGGCCAGGCCGATGGGCAGGGCCAGGCCGGCGCCACGGAAGGGGCGGAAGGCGACCCGGGGGCTGGCCAGCACGCGTGCGTGGGCCGCGTACACCACGGTCCACATCGGTAGGGAGCCGGCACCGATGGTGGCGAGGGTGTCCTGCAGCGATCCGCTGACCGGTCCGGGCAACGGCTCGAAGCCGGCTGAGTGGCAGGCTCCGACGACCAGGTCGACCAGGGCCGGGTTGTTTCGGCGGGCGGTGATACAGAGTCGCAGGCCGGCCAGGTCGGCGATGGCCAGTTCCGTCTCGCGGGCGAGGGGATGGGTCGCCGGGAGGGCCGCTACCAGGGGGTCCTTCCACAGGGGCAGGATCCGCACGCCCGGGGCGGGCTCCAGGGAACGTACGAACGCGGCGTCGAGCCGGCCGTCCGCGACCTGCTCGATGCGGTCGCGAGTCGGGGCCGAAACCAGCTGGACCGCGGTGTCGGGGGCGAGGACGGCCAGGTCGCCGAGCACCCGGTCCAGGTATTCACCGAGACCGGTGCTGGTGCCGAGGCGCAGCCCGGCCTGCTCCCGGACGGCGGCCCTGGCCCGTTCGGCGGCGGCGAGCACGGCCCGCGCCTCGGGCAGCAGGCGCTCCCCCGCGCCGGTGAGCCGAACGTGGCGCGGCGAGCGGTCGAAGAGATCGGCCCCCAGCTCCCTTTCCAGCCGCTGCACTTGCTGGCTCACCGCCGACTGCACGATGTGCAGCCGGTCGGCGGCCCGGCCGAAGTGCAGTTCTTCGGCGACGGTGACGAAGTACCTCAGCTGCCGCAGTTCCATCTGCCGACTGTAACCGTCGAGGTCACACGACCATCCAGCCGAACAGCCGCCGCCTGTGGGAGGGCGCGGCACCGGGCGGCGGCGGGGCCGGTACGTCATGGTTGTGTCACCGGAGCGGCACAGCGCTGTGCCCGCGGGAACTCCTGCGGGGCGCTCCGCCGTGTCCGTCGGCGTGCGGGCCGGTGCGGGACCGGTGGCGATCCTCGGGAGGTTCCCCATGCAGTACACAGCAGGTGTCCAACGGTCCGCGGCCGCACTGGTGGTCGTGGCCGCGGCCGCCGCCCTGATGACGGGCTGCACGCCGTCCGGCGAGTCCGGCGCGGCCGGCGGGCCTTCGCAGTCCGTGCAGTCACCGGCTCCCGGGGCCGCCGCGGGCGGCAGCAGTTCCGGCGGCACGGGGCAGGCGAAGCCTGCCGTCTCGGTCTCCCCCACCGTGCCCGGTGGTAAGGCAAAGCCCTGCACGAGCGGCGACGTGAAGATCGCGGAGGCCCGCCAGGCTGCCGTCCGGCCGCCTGGCACGGGAACCGGCGCCGCCGTCGTCGCCGTCACCAACACCTCGAAGAGCGCCTGTACGCTACAGGGATTCCCCACGGTCGCGGGCGCGGGCAACGGGTCCCCCGACAAGAACGTCCCGCTCGCCACGACCCACAGCGGCTCGGCGGCCACGGTGTCCCTGGCCCCGGGTGCCCGTGCCTGGACCAAGCTCACCTTCGTCAACGTGCAGGGCGAGGCCGACGGATACTGCGAGTCCGGCGCGACGCCCGCCTCGTTCCCCACGCTCGTCGTCGGGGTCCCGGGCGCGGGTGCGCACCAGACCGCCCTCGACGACGGAATCTTCGCCCTGTGCGACAACAAGGCCACGGTCACGGCCTATTCGGCGACGAAGCCCTCGTGATGCGCTCCTGGCGGGGGCGCGGTTGTCCCGCGCCCCCCTTGGGTTACACCATGTACGTGTGTGGGTTCAGGCGAAGTACTGGAGCTGGACCCTGACGGGGAGATCCTCCGGCCAGCCCGAGTCCACACGGATGATCACGCGGCCCTCGTCCAGGGGGACTACGTTGTGCACCGTCATGACCGCGCCTCCCATGAAGGGCTTGTCGGTGACGGGGTAGACCTCGGCGATGCTGGCGAACACGCCGGTGAAGGCTCCTGCGCCGGGCGCTTCCAGAACCGCTTCGAAAACGCCGTGGCCCCGGAGGTTGTAGTAGTAGAAGACCTGTTGCAGATCCGCGCGCGCCTCGCCCCCGCTTCCGCCCGTGGGCGCGATCGCCTTCTCGGGCGCTGCCTTCCCGCCGCTGCCGCTTGCGGTGTGCCCGGTCGCGGGCTCGCGGAGATTGGTGTGGGTCATGTTCGTTTCCCTTCGATGAGGTCCGGTGCGTGTGTGTCGGCGGCTCGGCGGGGAAGATGTCTTCGCCTCGCTGTGCGAGCCGCCCGCGCATGTTCCGGTTTCCTTTCCCATCGTGGGCTGAATCCGTGTCGCTGAGGCCCCCTGGATTTGGGGATGTACAAACTGCGGATCAAGGGGCAGCGGATCAGCGGGTCAGAGCGGCGATGAGTTCGTCGCGGCCGTCGGCGCCGGTTTTGCGGAACAGGGCTTTGAGGTGGTCGTTGACCGTGTACGGCGACAGGTCGAGGTGCCGTGCGATCTGTCTGACGGCCGCGCCCGTGCGCAGTTCGCGGAGGGTGTCGCGCTCGCGGGGTGTGATGCCTTACCAGGCGCAGAACGACGGCGTTACGAGGTCTCCC
Source organism: Streptomyces sp. NPDC032745 (assembly GCF_055579465.1). Taxonomy (NCBI): domain Bacteria; kingdom Bacillati; phylum Actinomycetota; class Actinomycetes; order Kitasatosporales; family Streptomycetaceae; genus Streptomyces; species Streptomyces sp. NPDC032745. The sequence goes on from NZ_JBVING010000021.1 coordinate 117,458, forward strand.
GCCGCGCCTTGGAGGACCAGGGCGACATCTCCGGCGGCGTCCGCATCGAGAGGCTGGCCGTGGAATGCCATCCACCGCCCGCACACGACCGGAGGGGCGCACACCAGCGGGACCCAGGCGTCCGTGTCCCATGCACGGGACCGCGCGGCGAGGGACAGGGCGACGAGGAACGCGTCGGGCACCCAGGCCGGAAACGCGTGCCCGCTCCGCGAGGACAGCTGGTCCAGCCAGTCCCGCGCTTGGGGGCTGACCGCCTTGATCGTGTGATCGGGGCCGACTGTGACCACTCCGGCGGGGAGAGCGGGGGCCGCGGCGAAGAGCGGGCCGGCGGTCGCGTAACGGCGTACGGCGGCGACCAGTGCCGGTCCGAGGCGGGCTGCCCGCCGGATGTCGTTCTGGCCGAACGGGCAGGCGCCGGCGCAGCGCAGCAGTCCGAGCGCGCCCCACACGCCGTGCTTGTCCCGGAGGAGCAGCCGCAGCTCGGAGCCCGCCCCGTACGCGGTGAGGATCTCGTTCACGCGCGGGTCGACCGGGCCCTCGCCCGGCGGGCCGACGACGACGGCCGGGGTGGCCAGCCCGGCGAGCGCGGCCGGCCGGCACGGATCGCCGCCCCCGTAGCGGTGCATGACCAGATCGGTGACCAGCGAGGGCTCGTACTCGTGCCAGAAACTGAAGCTTCCGAGGCCGAGCCCGGTCGCCGGATCGGTGGCCACCAGGCTGAGCCCGTCATGGGGCAGGAGTGGGGCGAGTACCCGGGAGATCCCGGCAAGCCGGTTTACCGCACGTACGTGCGATTGCGGTCCCAGCCCCGGGCCGGGCCGTCCATGGCGCAGCCCCGGATTCCGAGATGCACCGAGAAGAGCACTGCTGGCCTCGGGAGGCGGTGGCGGGGTACGCCGCCCGGGGCTGAGGGGCGCACCCAGAGGACGCCGGGCTGAATCATGGGCTTCTATCAAGATCGCCCCTCGGCGTCAAGCCACGTATTCAAGGGGCGTGACGCACACTCCCCCACAGAGTTTATTTGAAGTACGCCCTCACCGGGGAAACCCGGCCGGAGAACAGCAGGCCAAAGGATTTCCCCGGCCTATTCCGCGGGGCAGCTCACAAACCCTTATTAATTCCGAATGGAGAATTCCCATGTTCGAGCGTTTCCCGACCCGCCGTATCGTCCTCGCCAGCGCTTCCCTGGCACTGCTCGGCGGC
>NZ_JBVING010000022.1:0-90130 GCF_055579465.1 Streptomyces sp. NPDC032745
ACCTCGTCGCCCCCGGTGACGTTATGGGGCTGCCGCCCTGCGGGGCCACCGAATCGGGAGGACCTCCGATGCCACGATCCGACCGGCTCCGGCCGCCCCTCCGTCCGGTCCGCGCCTGCGCGTTCAGCGCACCGGGTGCTCCGGCTCGTAGTTGGTCAGGACGCAGCCTTCGACCTGGGATTTCTCCAGGCGGTACCCGGAAGGGGCGGAGAAGCCGGGCACGCAGTTCAGGTAGAGGAACTGCAGCTGGTACAGGCCGAACCGGGACGACGGGTTGTTGGTCTCGACCGCGATGTTCTCCCCGACGAGCAGCATGCTCGCGGTCGCCCTCAGCTCGCCGTCGTCCTTCAGGTCGGCCTGCTGGGCGGCCTTCGCCTTGGTCTGGAGCTTCTTCATGTCCCCGACGGTGTCGAGCCAGCTCAGGTTGACGGCGCGCTGCGCCCCGGCGGGCTGACCGCACAGCGCGCGGCCCGTGATCCCCCAGTCCAGCGCGTTCCCCTTCACGGCGGGCTGGTAGTCGATGGACTCGATGGCCACCGCCTCGGGGTCCGTGGAGAAGTGCTTCTCGCAGTCCAGGCTGTTGCCCACGAGCTTGCGCAGCTCGGTGATGCTGCCCGCGCGGGGGAGCCCGAGGCTGCCGGTCTTCGGCTGGCCGAGCTTCTCGCCGCCGCCCGCCGGGTCCTGCGGGGTCTCGAAGTTCGGACTGCCCGATCCGTCCTCGGCGGAGAAGAAGTCGGTGAGGCCGCAGCCCTCCACCAGCGGCTTCTCGTACTTGTAGCCCTCGGGCGTCCGGCCGCCCGGGTTGCAGACCAGGACCCGCATGTTCGACTGGACCAGGGCCATGGCGCTCTTCGACTTGGTGGGGAAGGCGACGAAGCCCTTGCCGACCAGGACGTTGCTGAAGAGCCCGTAGGCCCCGTCACCCCCGGCGATCTTGTCCATGACGTACTGCTTGTAGCCCGCCTGGAACGCCTTCATGTCCTTGGGGACGGCGATGGCGATGCTGCCCCCCCGGCGCCCGTCGCTGCAGACGCCGACCTCGGTGACCGACCACTGCCCGACCTTGGGGAAGTCGCCGCTCGGCAGCCTCGGGTCGTCGGGCTCCGTGCCCAGGTCCTCGCACCCGGTGAACTCGCGCATGTACTGCTGCGCCCCGGTGAGCGAGCCCGCGGGGGCGGCGCCGGCGGAGGAAGCGGAGGAGGAGGCGGCGGAGGAGGAGGCGGCCGCGCCCGGTGGGGCCGCCTGACCGTCCCCCTTGCAGGCGGGGAGGGCGGCGAGACAGGTGAGGGCGGCGGTCGTGGCGAGGATCCGCTTGATGCGCATGGGTCGCTTTCGTCGGACGGCAGATCGCGGGGGGTGGCATGCGCATGCTAGATCGAGCCGGTGAGCATGATCAAAACCGCGGCCCGGCCCGGCCGGTCACGCCGCCCAGCCGGCGAGCCGCTCGAAGTCCCCCCGGACCAGGCCGATCCGCTCGTCGATGCGCATCAACAGCGCCCGCGCCGGGTGGCGCTGGTCCACGTACTCCCGGTCCATCGCCGTGATGTCGTCGTCGATCCACGCGAACTCCCGTGCGCCCGCGTACTCCAGGATGTACTGCGTCTTCCAGAAGGTGCCGCGCGGGGCCCGCCCGTGCATCTGCGGCCAGTCGATGTACGGGAGCCGCGGCAGGCCCAGGTGCGGGCCTATCCAGTCGTTCGCCTCGTCCTTCCAGGTGGTGGCCCAGACCAGCTCGTACGAGCGCGCCAGGGCGAGCAGCTCCGTGCCGTGGGTGTGGTTCAGCCAGACCCGCAGGGGCCGCCGGCTCTCCGCCCCGGTCCAGCCGGTCGGGCGCATCCGGTGGGTGGAGTACCCCTCGGGGCGGCGCTGGGCCTGGGCCGCGTAGGGGTTCAGGGGCCCGTCCACGTCGATCAGCAGCAAGGGCTTGGGCGTCATCTCGGCAGCCTTCCGTTCCGGGTGCCTCGGGGCACCCCATTTATTGAGTGAGACATGAACGTCTCATTCGGGGTATGCTTGTCTCATGGCCATGGATCGTGACCAGGTGCTCCGCGACGCCGCAGCCCTGCTCTCCCGCAAATCGACCGCCACGATGGACGAGGTCGCCCGCGCCGCAGGCATCGGGCGCGCGACCCTCCACCGGCACTTCGCCGGGCGCGACGCCCTCGTACGTGCCCTCGAGGAACTCGGCATCCGCCAGTTCGAGACGGCCTTCGACAACGCCCGCCTGGACGAGGGCACGGCGGTCGAGGCGCTGCGCCGGCTGGTCGCCGAGGCCGAGCGCGACGCCCAGCTGCTGGCCTTCCTCGTCACCGAGAACCAGCTTTTCGAGGGCGATCAGGTCAACGAGGGATGGGCCCGGCTCGACGCGCGCGTCAGCGCGCTCTTCCGGCGCGGCCAGGAGGAGGGCGACATCCGGATCGACCTGAGCCCCGCCTGGCTCACCGAGGCCCTCTACGGCCTCATCGGCACCTGCGCCTGGGCCGTCATGGACGGCCGGGTCGCCGCGAAGGACTTCCAGTACATGATCATCGAGCTGCTGCTCGGTGGCGCCCGACGGAGTGTGGAGAAATGAGCCGCATGGAACAGCTGACCCGGGAGAAGGGGACGGAGGCGATCACGGGGCGGGAGAGCAGGGGGCGCTGGCTGGCGCTCTGCGTGCTCGTCCTGGCCGTTCTGCTGGTCGCGGTGGACGCCACCGTACTCGGTCTCGCCACGCCCTCGCTCAGCGAGGACCTCAAGCCGTCCGGCACCCAGCTGCTGTGGATCGGCGACATCTACTCGTTCGTGATCGCCGGCCTGCTCGTCTCCATGGGCTCCCTCGGCGACCGCATAGGCCGCAAGAAGCTGCTCCTGGTCGGCGCGACCGCCTTCGGCGCCGTCTCCGTCCTGAACGCCTACGCCACCAGCCCCGAGATGATGATCGCGGCCCGGGCCCTGCTCGGCGTGGCCGGCGCGACGCTGATGCCGTCCACCCTCGCGCTGATCCGGAACATCTTCCACGACCCCAAGGAGCGCAGCCTCGCCATCGGCATCTGGGGCGCCACCGCCTCGGCCGGCGCGGCCATCGGGCCCGTCGTCGGCGGCGCCCTGCTCCAGCACTTCTGGTGGGGCTCGGTCTTCCTCATCAACCTGCCCGTGATGATCGCCCTGGTCCTCGTCGGCATCAAGCTGCTGCCCGAGTCCAAGAACCCGGTCGCCGGCCCCTGGGACCTGGTCAGCGTCGCCCTCTCCCTCGTCGGAGTCATCGGTGTCGTCTACGCCGTCAAGGAAGTCGCCACCCACGGCGTCACCTGGGGCGTCGGGGCCGCCGCCGTCATCGGCGCCACATGCCTGTACGCCTTCGTCCGCCGCCAGTTCAGCCTGCCGTCGCCGCTCCTCGACATGCGGCTCTTCAGGCACCGCGGCTTCTCCGGCGCGGTCCTGGCCGACCTGCTGACCGTCTTCGGCCTCTCCGGCCTCGTCTTCTTCCTCTCCCAGTTCCTCCAGCTCGTCCAGGGCCGCGACCCCCTGGAGGCGGGCCTGGCCGAACTGCCCGCCGCCATCGGCGCGGTGGTCACCGGCCTGATCGCAGGCCGGTACGCCCGCCGGTACTCGGTACGGTCGATCGTGACCGGCGGCCTCGCGGCCATCGGACTCGCGCTCGGCGCGCTCACGCTGGTCCACAAGGAGAGCGGCTACCCGCTGCTCGGCGCGGCCCTGCTGGTCGTCGGCCTCGGCGCCGGCTTCTCCTTCACCGTCACCGCCGACGTGATCCTCTCCAGCGTCCCCAAGGAGCAGGCGGGTTCGGCCTCGGCCGTCTCCGAGACCGCGTACGAACTCGGCGCGGCCCTCGGCATCGCCCTGCTCGGCTCCATCGTCACGGGCGTCTACCAGGGCTTCACCGCCCCGGCCTCGGTCTCCGGACCGGTCGCCGACGCCGCGCACGAATCGCTGGGCGGCGCCGTCGAGGCCGCCAAGGCCGTGGACCCGGCGACCGCGCAGACCATGGTCTCCGCGGCCCAGGAGGCCTTCGTGGACGGCCTGCGGTTCGCCTCCGGCGTGGGCGCGGCCGTACTGCTGGCCACCGCGGTGGCGGCCTGGTTCCTGCTCAAGGGGCAGAAGCTCCAGGACGGTATCGCGCACTGAGCCTCCGAGCTCTGCGCCCCCAAGGGGTGGTGTCCTGCACAGAGTTGACAGTCCGTTGACGCGCAGGACACCATCCCCGCGATGGAGATCAACGATCTGACCCCGGCGGAACGCCGCGTATGGGACGCCTTCCCGCGCGGCGAGGGCGTCGATTTCCGCGAGCACCCCGACGAGAACGGTTTCGACGGCGCGGGGTGGGGGCCCGAGCGCACCCTGCGTGCCGAGGTGCTCAGCGCCCTCCTGTTGAGCGGTGCCGGTGTGGTGGGCCAGGTTCCCGGGCTCAACGTCCGCGGAGCCCGGATCACCGGCAAGCTGAACCTCAAGTACGCGGTAATCGAGCATGCGATCCGGCTCCGCGCCTGCTGGTTCGAGCGCAAACCCCTCCTCTACGGGGCCCGGTTGCGCGCCCTCGTGCTGTCCGACTCGGCGCTGCCCGGCCTGACCGCCGCCACTCTCGCCGTCGACATCGTCCTGCGGCTGTCCTGCTGCCGCATCACCGGACCCGTGAGGCTGCAAGGGGCCCGGATCACCGGCGGCCTCTTCCTCCAGCGGGCCGTCATCGGCGACCCGGAAACGCAAGCAGAGAGCCAGGAGCCCCCGCTCCAGTTCAACCACGCCGACATCGGCACCGACGTCATCGCCATGCAACTCACGGTCCACGGCCAGACCCGCATCAACGGCGCCACCGTCGGCGGCCAGATCAACCTCGACGACGCCCGCCTGCTCGCCCCCGGCGGCACGGCCCTGCACGCCGAGACCCTGTCCGTCGGCACCGACCTGCGCGCCATGCGGCTGGAGGCCCGGGGGCGGGTCAACCTCAGCGGTTCCCGCATTCCGGGCCAGCTCAACCTGGCCTACGCCCGGCTCGCCAACCCCGGCGGCGTGGCCCTGCGGGCCAGCAGCTGCGCCGTCGGCGAGCTCTGGCTGCGGGGCTGCGACACCATCCAGGGGATGGTCAACCTGCGCCGTTCCCAGGTCGACCTGCTGCACATAGCGCCGGAGACCTGGCCAGGTACGGTGCGGCTGGCCGGGCTCGGCTACCGGGCGATGAGCCCGCACCTCCCCGCCGAGCAGCGGCTGTCCGTCCTGGAGCGTGAGGAGTCGGGCTACCTTCCGTACCTCTACGAACAGCTCGCCGCCGCCTACCGTACGGCCGGCGACGAGGCCGCCGCCCGGACCGTGCAGCTCGCCAAGCTGCGACGCCACCGGCGCACCCTGCCCCGGCACGCCAGGGTCTGGGGGCTGCTCCAGGACGCCACCGTCGGCTACGGCTTCCGGCCGCTGCGCGCGGCGGGCTGGCTGCTGGCGCTGCTGCTCGTGGGCTCGATCGCATACAGCCTGCATCCGCCCCGGCCGCTGAAGACGGGGGAGGCGCCGGACTTCAACGCGGTGTTCTACACGATCGACCTGATGCTGCCGATCATCGGCTTCGGCCAGGAGTCCGCGTACGCGCCGAGCGGCTGGTACCAGTGGCTGTCGTACGTGCTGATCGTGACCGGCTGGGTCCTCGCCACGACGACCGCGGCGGGCGTCAGCCGGTCACTCCAGCGGCAGTAGCAGCTACGCGGCCTTCGCCTTGGTGGCGTACATGTCCACGTACTCCTGGCCCGAGAGCCGCATGACCTCCGCCATCACCGAGTCGGTGACGGCGCGCAGCACGTAGCGGTCGCGGTCCATGCCCTCGTACCGGGAGAACTCCATCGGCTCGCCGAAGCGGATGGTGACCCGGCCCGGACGCGGCATGCCCGCGCCGCCGGGCTGGAGCTTGTCGGTGCCGATCACCGCGAACGGGACCACGGGGGCGCCGGTCATCAGCGTCAGGCGGGCGATGCCGGTGCGGCCGCGGTAGAGCCGGCCGTCGGGGGAGCGGGTGCCCTCGGGGTAGATCCCGAAGATCTTGCCCTCCTCGAGGATGCGGCGGCCGGTCATCAGGGCCGCGACACCGCCGTTCGCACCGTCGCGGTCGACGGGGATCATGCCGGAGCCGGTGAAGAACCAGGCCATGGCGCGGCCCTTGATGCCCTTGCCCGTCACGTACTCGTCCTTGCCGATGAAGTGGACCGTGCGGTCGCACACCAGCGGAAGGATCATGGAGTCGATGAAGGTGAGGTGGTTGCCCGCCAGGATCACCGGCCCGGTGCCCGGGATGTTCTCGATGCCCTCCACACGGGTGCGGAACATCATGCGCATGACCGGTCCGACAGTGGCCTTGATGAGCGATGTACGGAACAACGTGAGCCCTCCGGCATCGAAAAGCGGGTTTCGCACCACGCGGCGGTAGTGCAGGTGAGGACGATACTCGTGGGTCAGCTCCGAGTGCACATCGGGTTCACGAGGTGGATACGCAGTGTTGACGCACGTTTCCGCCATGTTTCCCGTGGGCCCGCCCCCGCGCCACCGGCTGCTGCCTACGATCGCCACGCAGAATCGGGCCGCAGGAACCCGGAGACCCCGGGGCGCCGCCGGCCCTTCCATACGACAGGAGTGGCACTCATGACGCAGGGTGGGGCAGCACGGCGCACGGTCCTGGGGGCGGCGGTCCTGGCGGCGGGCGGCGGCATGGCCGGGCTCTCGGCGGGATCCGCCTCGGCGGCACAGACGGCGCAGACGGCACAGGCCGCGGACTCGGCGGAGGCGGCCTTCGCGGCCGACGCGCGCCACGGCGGCGGCTACCGGGACCTCCCCGTCCCGCTGGTCATCGGCCACCGCGGCGCCTGCGGCTACCGGCCCGAGCACACCCTCGGGTCGTACCAGCTCGCCCTCGACCTGGGCGCGGACGTCGTCGAGCAGGATCTGGTGCCCACCAAGGACGGCCACCTGGTGTGCCGCCACGAGAACGAGATCGGCGGCACCACCGATGTCGCCGACCACCCCGAGTTCGCGTCCCGCCGTACGACCAAGTCGATCGACGGGGTCGCGGTCACGGGCTGGTTCACCGAGGACTTCACCCTCGCCGAGCTGAAGACCCTGCGGGCGAAGGAACGTATCCCCGCCGTCCGCCAGCGCAACACGCTCTACGACGGCCGGTGGGACGTGCCCACCTTCGAAGAGGTGCTGCGCTGGGCCGACCGCGAGGGCAAGCGGCGCGGCAAGCGCGTCTGGCTGCACGTCGAGACCAAGCACCCCACGTACTTCCGGTCCCTCGGCCTGGGCCTCGAGGAGCCGCTCGCCAAGCTGCTGCGCCGCTACGGCCGCGACGGCCGGAACGCTCCCCTCTTCCTCCAGTCCTTCGAGCCCTCCAGCATCCAGCGGCTCTCCAAGCTGGTCTCCGCGCCGCGCGTGGTCCTGCTGTCGGCGGCGGGCACCCGGCCCTGGGACTTCGAGCAGGCCAAGGATCCGCGGACGGTGGCGGACCTGGTCAAGCCCGAGGGCCTGAAGTGGATCGCCGGATTCGCCCAGGGCATCGGCCCCACCATGGACCTGATCATCCCGCGCGACGCCGCCGGGAAGCTGGGAACCCCCACCACGCTGGTCAAGGACGCCCACGCCCGAGGGCTGGTGCTGCACCCCTACACCGCGCGCAACGAGAACAGCTTCCTGCCGGCCGAGTACCGCAAGGGCACCGACCCGGCTGCCTACGGGGACGCCTTCGGCGCCTTCAAGAGGTACTTCGAGCAGGGCATCGACGGCATCTTCACGGACAACGCGGACACCGGCCTGCTCGCGGCGGAGGCCTTCCGCCCGGGCCGCGGCCGCTAGAGGCGTCAACAGACAAGCGGAACATCACGTACGGGTGGGCTGTGCCGGGCGGGGAAACCGCCGGGCACGGCCCGTGCGTCCCGCCCGGCATGGACCTGCTGAAGGACTCCGACCTCCTGAAGGAACTGGGCCCGCTGCTCTCCGCCGAGGCCGCCGCGGAAGCCCCGGGCGCCGGCGTGGAGGCGGCCGACCTGGAACAAGCCGTCTGGGTCAGGCTGCTGGAACACGACCCCGCCCCCGCCGAGCCGGCGCGCTGGCTGCGCCGGGCGGTGCGCGCCGAAGCCCGCCTCGCCCGGCGCCGCGCCCGGCGCGAGATCCCGTACGGCTGCCGGCCCGGGAGTGCGGGCGCCGAACCCGAAGACGCCCTGCTGCACGGGGAGGAGAACCGTGCCCTCCGGTCGGCGGTCGCCCGATTGCCCGGACGGTGTCCGGAGCTCATGAGGGCACTTCTTTCGCCCAGAGACCTCACTTACCGTGAAATCGCAGGAGAGTTGGGTATCTCACAAGGAAGTTTGGGACCCGTCCGTTCCCGTTGCCTGGGATGTCTGCGCAGAATGCTGGCGTCAGAGGTTGCGGCTCCCCGCCTTCGGGGAAGGGAGCGGTAGACCAATGGGCCACCAGGTGAGCGGGAGGCATGCGCACATGGGCATGAGCGTGACCATTTCGGCGGCAGCTGCCGAGGACACTGAGCAGATCCTCAAACTGCAGTACCTGGCGTTCCAGCGCGAGGCCGAGCTGTACGGCAACTACCGCATCCAGCCGCTCACCCAGACCCTGGACTCCCTCAAGGCGGAGCTCGAGTCGGACACGGTACTGGTGGCCCGGCTCGGCGACGAAGTGGTCGGCACCGTGCGCGGCAAGGTCGACGAGGACGGCACCGGCAAGATCGCCAAGCTCTGCGTCCACCCGCGCCTGCAGGGTCACGGGCTCGGTGCCCGGCTGCTGCGCGCCGTCGAGGAGGCACTCGCGGGCCACGGCGACACCACCCGCTTCCGCCTGCACACCGGCCACAAGAGCGAGTCCAACCTGCGTCTCTACCGCAAGGCCGGCTACGTACAGGTCGGCGGCCGGACGGCTTCCGACGGCGTACGCCTGGTGATCCTGGAGAAGGAGGCCACCGACGCGGCCGACTTCGCGGTCAGTGCCTGACGCTCGGGGCCTGACGCTTGACGTTCGGCGTCGGAGGCTCAGCGCTTGGTGCGCAGCCAGAGCATCCCGGTGATCGGCAGGATCACCGGGATGAACAGGTAGCCCATCCCGAACTGCGACCACACCGTCGAGTCGGGGAAGGACTCGGGCCGCACCAGGGTCCAGGTACCCACGACGAGGACCCCGGCCAGCTCGGCGGCGCAGCACGCGCGCGCCGCCCTGCGGGCCGTCTCCCCGCCGCGCACCAGTGAGTACGTGATGAAGCAGTAGACGAGTGCGGCCAGGCCGGTCAGGGTGTAGGGCAGCGGGGCCCGGTCGAACTCGGTGGAGATCTGGTAGACCGAGCGCGAGACCGCGCCGACCGTGATCACCCCGTAGAGCCAGACCAGCAGCAGCCCGGGGCCGGAGACCAGCCGCTTGCGCTCGGCGGGGGTGGCGGCCGTGTCGTCCATCTGCGTGTCAGGCACCGGGCGTTCCCCAAATGTCATAGAGGCGTACTTCGAGCACGGCGAGGACGAGCGCGCCCGCGGCCACCGTCACCGAGCCCCACTTGGTCCGCTCGCTCAGCGACAGCAGCCCGGCGGCCGGGACCGCCGCGAGGGCGCCCACCAGGTAGGCCACGAAGATCACCGTGCCCTCGTCGGGCTTGCCGCCCTGCGCCAGCTTCACCACGCCGACCACCAGCTGGGCCAGGGCCAGCAGGGTCACCACGCCCATGCCGATGAAGTGCCAGTCCTTGGTCGGCTGGTCCCGCAGGGCGGCGTATCCGCACCAGGCGGCGAGGGCGAGTGCGGCCGCGCCGAGGGCGACGGTCAGGGCGTCGAGCATGCAGCGAGGGTATTACGGGCCGCCGGACCGGCCGCGCCCGCCCCTGTGGGCGGGCGGCCCGCGGCCCCCGTACGTCGTGGCCTTGGCCACAGCGGAGGCTTCCGCCCGGGCCTGCGGGTATCGCCGCGTACGGGCTTCCCGGGCCGTGTCCGCGCAGGTCAGCGTGGCCGGTTGGACCTTCGTCGCGGATGACCTTCGCTGACCGGTGCTGTCCGGAATGCGACCAGATTCCGTCCGCTATACGGACACCGTTGATCGGTGAAGGGATAGGTCTGCTTTACTGGGGCCCATGACCACGACGAGCAGCCGCACCCTTGCGACCGAGGCGACGATGACGCCCGGTGCTCGTTGTATGTGTCGAATGTGCGCCTTCTGAGGGCCCCTCTCCTTGCAGTCTCGCGCCCCGAAGCGAGACCGGCCGAGCCCGTTCGTACCGCCGCCCCGAAGCGGCACCGGATCGCTCCTGCCCCGCGCACGCGTCGTCAGCGTCATTTTCTGATGATCTGACCCGTATCGCGTCCCCAGATGTTTGCCCCGTGCCCGGCACCCGCTGCGCCGCGCACTCGACAGCGACGGAATTCCTGTGATCACCACATCGGGCCTCACGAAGGTCTACCAGTCCCGTGGCCGCGAGGTCACCGCCCTGGACGGCGTCGATCTGCACGTCCGCGAGGGCGAGGTCTACGGAGTCATCGGCCAGAGCGGTGCCGGCAAGTCCTCCCTGATCCGCTGCGTGAACCTGCTCGAACGCCCCACCACCGGCACCGTGACCGTCGACGGCGTCGACCTCACGGCGCTGGCCGGCCGCGGCCGCCGCGCCGGCAAGGAGCTCCGCGAGGCCCGCAGCCGCATCGGCATGGTCTTCCAGCACTTCAACCTGCTGTCCTCGCGCACCGTGCAGAGCAACATCGAACTGCCCCTGGAGATCCTCGGCGTCTCCGGCCGCGAGCGCTCCCGCAAGGCCCTCGAACTCCTCGACCTCGTCGGCCTCTCCGACAAGGCCAAGGCCTACCCCGGCCAGCTCTCCGGCGGCCAGAAGCAGCGCGTCGGCATCGCCCGCGCCCTGGCCGGCGACCCCAAGGTGCTGCTCTCCGACGAGGCCACCAGCGCCCTGGACCCCGAGACCACCCGCTCGATCCTCCAGCTGCTGCGCGACCTCAACCAGCAGCTCGGCCTGACCGTCCTGCTCATCACCCACGAGATGGACGTCGTCAAGACCGTCTGCGACTCGGCCGCCCTGATGAAGCGGGGCCGGATCATCGAGTCCGGCACCGTCGCCGAACTGCTCGCCACCCCCGGCTCCGAGCTCGCCGGCGAACTCTTCCCCGTCAGCGGCGCCGCCACCGGCCCCGACCGCACCGTCGTCGACGTCACCTTCCACGGGGACGCCGCCACCCAGCCGGTCATCTCCCAGCTGGCGCGGACGTACAACATCGACATCTCGATCCTCGGCGCCGCGATGGACACCGTCGCCGGCCGCCAGATCGGCCGCATGCGCATCGAGCTGCCCGGCCGCTACGAGGACAACGTCGTGCCCGTCGGCTTCCTGCGCGAGCAGGGCCTGCAGGTCGCCGTCGTCACCGACGACCTCGAAAACACAGAAGACGCCGACGCCGAGCTCGCCCGGCTCGTCAAGGATGGTGCCCAGTGACCTGGTCCGAGATGCAGCCCCTGCTCAGCCAGGGCACGTACGACACCCTCTACATGGTGCTCTGGTCCACCCTGGTGACCGTCCTCGGCGGACTGCCCATCGGCATCCTGCTCGTCCTCACCGACAAGGGCGGCCTCCTGCAGAACCGGCCGCTCAACAAGGTCCTCGGCGTGATCGTGAACATAGGCCGCTCGCTGCCGTTCATCATCCTGCTGATCGCCCTGATCCCGGTCACCACCGCCGTCGTCGGCACCTTCATCGGCCCCACCGCCATGATCGTCCCGCTCGCCATCGGCGCGATCCCCTTCTTCGCCCGCCTCGTCGAGACGGCAGTCCGCGAGGTGGACCACGGCCTGATCGAGGCAGTCGAGTCCATGGGCGGCGGCGTCCCCACCCTCGTCGGCAAGGTGCTCCTCCCGCAGGCCCTGCCCTCACTGGTCGCCGGCGTCACCACCACCCTGATCACGCTGATCGGCTACTCCGCCATGGCCGGCGCGGTCGGCGGCGAAGGACTCGGTTCCAAGGCCATCACCTACGGCTTCCAGCGCTTCGAGACCGGCTTCATGCTCGCCACCGTCGTGGTCCTGGTCGTCATCGTCACGGTGATCCAGCTGATCGGCGACGGCGTGGTCCGCCTCCTCGCCCGCCGCGGCCGGACAGCCTGAACGGCACGGGCCGCACCACCGGATTTCTCCACCCCAGAAAGCCCGCACTTGTCGTGCTTGGGCCGCCACCACCCGCAAGAACCGCGCACGACCTGCGCACTTGCACCGCAATGAAAGGCACTCTTCGTGCGTAAGAACATCAAGGCCACCGCCCTCACCGCCGCCTCCGCCGCGCTCGCCCTCGGCCTCACCGCCTGCGGCAGCTCCTCGGACCCGTCCTCCACCAAGGCCGGCGGCGGCAAGGCCGACGAGAGCAAGCCGCTCGTCATCGCGGCGTCCCCGAGCCCGCACGCCGACGTCCTGAACTTCGTCAAGGACAAGCTCGCGGCCAAGGAGGGCCTCAAGCTGGAGGTGAAGGAGTTCACGGACTACGTGCTCCCCAACACCGCCACCGAGCAGGGCCAGGTCGACGGCAACTACTTCCAGCACAAGCCGTACCTCGACGACTTCAACAAGAAGAACGGCACCCACATCGTGCCCGTCGTGAACGTGCACCTGGAGCCCCTCGGCCTCTACTCCAAGAAGGTCAAGGCCCTCACGGACATCAAGGCCGGCCAGACCATCGCCGTCCCCAACGACACCACCAACGAGGGCCGCGCGCTCCAGCTGCTCGCCGCGAACAACCTGATCACCCTCAAGGAAGGCGTCGGCACCAGCGCCAAGCTGTCCGACATCACCGACAAGAAGGGCCTGGAGTTCAAGGAGCTGGAGGCCGCCACGGTCCCGCGCGCCCTGAACGACGTGGACGCCGCGGTCATCAACGGCAACTACGCCCTCGAGTCCAAGCTCTCGCCCGCCAAGGACGCGCTGGTCCTGGAAAAGGCCGAGGGCAACCCGTACGCCAACTTCCTCGCGGTGAAGGCCGGCAACGAGAAGGACCCGCGGATCGAGAAGCTCGCGAAGCTCCTCAACTCCGACGAGGTCAAGAAGTTCATCGAGGACAAGTACCAGGGCTCGGTCGTCCCCGCCTTCGGCGCCCCGAAGGCCTGATCGCCCAGCCGTCCGGCCCCGTACGCCCCCACCGGGTGTGCGGGGCCGCGTGCTGCCCGCTTCCGGGCAACCCGGCCGCCACATCCCGCTGCCGATGCTGCATGCTGTGCCTACGACCCGCACAAACGGTCCAGCAACGGCATGGAGCTGCGCATGACTACCACCTTCCCGGACGTCACCATCAGCACGGACCGGCTGGTGCTGCGGCCGTTCGACGGGGAGGACGTCACCGCGCTCGCCGAGATGATGAACGACGAGCACATCACCGCCTGGACCTCCGTACCGCACCCCTACACCCAGGCCGACGCCCAGGCCTGGGCCACCCGGGACTCCCACACGGAACGCACCGAGGGCAGAGGCATCGTCTTCGCCGTCGCCGAGTTCCTCACCCAGCGCCTCGTCGGCATCGTGCACCTGCAGAACACCAACTGGCGCACCCGCAGCACCGAGGTCGGCTACGTCACCGCCCCCTGGGCCCGCGGCGAGGGCTACGCCAGCGAGTCCGTACTCGCCATCGCCCAGTGGCTCTTCCGCGACCAGGGCTTCGAACGCCTCGAACTGCGCACCGCCGCCGACAACACCGCCTCCCAGCAGGTCGCCCAGAAGATCGGCTGCATCAGCGAAGGCGTCCTGCGCAACGCGTGGATAGTGCGCACCCAGAACCCCGACGGCTCCTGGGCGGACACCCGCACCGACCTCATCGTCTGGAGCCTCGTCCCCGAAGACCTCGAGGACCCCGACGGCTACAACGGCCACGACGACTACGGGTACGGCCCCGGAGCACAGGCGGACGCGAGCGGCTACGCCGTCGGCGCCGACTGGAGCTGACCCGATGACCAGGTAGTCTCACCGTGCCCGCCCCTGCCGGCGAAACCTCGCCCGCCCCCACCCCAGGAGACTGACGACGATGGCCGACCGGGTCACGGTGATCGGCTGGGACGGCTCGCCCCTGACCGCGGCCGCCCGGTCCGCGCTCTCCGCAGCCACCCTCGTGGCCGGCGCCGCGCACCACCTCGCACTCCCCGAGGTCCCGCCCACCGCCGAACGCATCCGCCTGGGCAGCCTCGGCCTCGCCGCCCGCCGCATCGCCGGCCACCGCGGCACCGCCGTCGTCTTCGCCGACGGGGACCCCGGTTTCTTCGGCGCCGTACGCACCCTGCGCGCCCCCGAGCACGGCCTCGAGGTCGAGGTCGTCCCCGCCGTGTCCTCCGTAGCCGCCGCCTTCGCCCGCGCCGGCATGCCCTGGGACGACGCCCAGGTCGTCGTCGCCCACCCGCGCACCCTGCGCCGCGCCGTCAACGTCTGCCGCGCCCACGCCAAGGTCGCCGTCCTCACCTCGCCCGGCGCCGGCCCCGCCGAACTCGCTCTCCTGCTCGGCGGGGTCCACCGCACCTTCGTCATCTGCGAGGAGCTCGGCACCGCCAGGGAACAGGTGACCGTCCTGACCTCCGACCGGGCCGCCGACCACAGCTGGCGCGACCCCAACGTCGTCATCGTCATCGGCGGACAGGCCTCCTCCCTCTCCTCCTCCGCCACCGCCGAACCGGCATGGCTGCTCGGCCAGAGCCCCGCCCAGACCGGAGCCCGCGGCTGGGCCCGCCCCCTGGCCGACGCCGGGGAAGGCGAGTCGGCCCAGCTGCGCGCCGCCCAGCTCGCCCGCCTCGGCCCGCGCACCGGAGACCTCGTCTGGGACATCGGCACCGGCTCCGGCGCCTTCGCCGTGGAGGCCGCCGCGTTCGGCGCCGCCGTCATCGCGGTGGACGCCGACCCACACGCCTGCGAACGCGCAACTGCCGCCGCCCGCAAGCGGGGCGTACAGCTCCAGGTCGTCGCCGGACGCGCACCGCACGTACTGGAAGACCTCCCCGAACCCGACGTCGTCCGCATCGGCGGCGGGGGAGCCGAGGCCGCCCGGGCCGTCGCCGACCGCCGCCCCGAACGGATCGTCAGCCACGCCTCCACCCGCGACGAGGCCGAGGCGATCGGCCGCGCGCTCACCGAGGGCGGCTACACCGTCGAGTGCGCGCTGCTCCAGTCCGTGGGCCTGGACACCCGTACGTGGGGTGAACAGGACCGTTCCGTCGTGTTCCTCCTGGCAGCCGAACGCCCCGTGAACCGCTGAGCGGCGCCCGCGGTAGGCTGGCCGATCGTCGTACAGCCCTGCTGTGTCCGGGGGCGACGGCACCGCCCGATGCGCGACGTGGCGCAGTCCACAGCGGACCATGGCAGTTATGGCTGCCGTGGTGGCTAACGGGCGCGACAATGCTTACTGGTTGTCGCGCAGGGTGTGCGAGAGACGAAACGCATCGCACGGCAACCCCGCACGGCAACGCCGCCCGGCGGCCTTGTGGGAGACCGGGCGATCGAAGAGGCACAATCGATGGGCGAGGGGTACGCATGACTGACACCGGCCAGGTACCGGGCGAGGGTCACCCGGACAACGCGGGCATGGTGGATCAGGGCATTCCCACGCCGGTCCAGAACCCGGGCCCCGTCCCCGCTCCCGTCCAGGGCGGCTACGCCTTCCAGGACCTCGTGGACAACCCGGCCGAGCCGGAGGACGAGGAACTGCTGCTGATGCCGAGCGGCCAGGGTGCGTGGAGCGACCCGCAGGTCGTCCCGCCGGCGCCCGTCTTCCCCGTCGAGACCGCCTACGGCGACGCACCCTACGCCGAGTACCCCGAGGCGCCGGCCGCGTACGCGGAGCCCGTGTTCCCCGCTCAGCCCGCGTTCCCCGATCCCTCCTACGGTGACGCCTCGTACAGCGCCGGTGCGCACGAGGCCGGCGGCCGCGACTCCGGCGCGCTCGACCTCGGCGGCCTCGTGGTCCCGCCACAGGCGGCCGCCCCGATGGCCCCGGCCGCGCCCGTCGCCCCGGCCGTGACCGCCCGTCGGCCGCTGCACATGGGTCCGCCCGTGCCCGAGGCCACCGGCGGAGTCGTACGTTCGCTCGCCGACCGGGGTCCGGCGGCGGCTCCCGTGGCTGCCGCGGCGCCCGCCGCACCGGTCGTGCAGGTCGTCGCCGCTGCCGTGAGCGCCCCCGCTCCGATTCCGGTGCAGGTGGCCGGGCCGCCGACCCTCGGCCCCGAGTACCTGGACGTGCCGCGCCCCGAGGCCGCCGCCGTACCGGCCGCGCCGCAGCCGGGCGAGACCCCGCCGCAGGCCGGTGAGCCGTGGACGGCGGAGCCGGCGCCCGTGGCAGAGCCGGCGCCCGTTGTGGCCGCCGAGCCCGTGGCCGCGCCGGAGCCCGCGGTGGCTGCCGAGCCCGCGGTGGCCGTCGAGCCGGTGGTGGCCCCTGAGCCGGTCGTGGTCCCTGAGCCGGTCGTGGTCCCCGAGCCCGTCCTCGCACCCGTGGCCGCCGAAGCCCCCGAGACCCCGGAAGCCCCTCAGCCGGAGCCGGTCGCCGTGCCGGAGCCCGCCCCGGTCGTGGAGGCCGTGCCGGAGCCCGTCGCCGAGGCGCCTGAGCCTGCTGCTGCGGAGCCCGTCGAAGCCCCGGTGGCGCCCGCCGCCGAGCAGGAGCCGGTCGTGGCCGAGGCCGCGCCGGTGGACGTACCGGTGGCGGACGCAGGCGCGGTGGCGGCAGCCGTCGCGGACGCAGCCGTGGTGGAGGCACCGGCCGCCGCGCCGGAGCCGGAGGCCCTGCCTGCAGAACCGGTGGTGCACGCCCCCGAGGCCCCCGAGGCCCCCGAGGCCGTCGAGCCCGTCGCCGAGGAGCCCATCGCCGCCGAGCCGGCCGCTCCCGAGGCCCCTGCGGCCCCCGTAGCGCTGGAAGCCGTACCGGAGACCGCGCCGGAGGCCGTGGCGGTGCAGCCCGAAGCCGCTCCCGAGCCCACCCCCGCGCCGGTTGCCGTACCGGAGGCCGAAGCAGTGGCCGAGCCGGTCGCCGAGGCCGCTCCCGAGCCCGTCGTGGAGCCCTCGGCCGGCGAAGCGGCCCCCGCGTACACCGACGCCGAGCGCGAGGCCGTCCTGCGCGTCATGCGTGAACGCCGCGACATCCGCAACGGCTTCCGCACCGACCCGATCCCGCACGAGGTGCTGCTCCGCGTCCTGGAGGCCGCGCACCACGCGCCCAGCGTGGGCCACTCCCAGCCCTGGGACTTCGTCGTCATCCGCTCGGCCGAGACCCGCCGCGCGATGCACGAGCTCGCCCAGCGCCAGCGCGAGGCCTACGCGAAGTCGCTGCCCAAGGGCCGGGCGAAGCAGTTCAAGCAACTCAAGATCGAGGCCATCCTCGACACCCCGGTGAACATCGTCGTCACCGCCGACCCCACCCGCGGCGGCCGTCACACCCTCGGCCGGCACACCCAGCCGCAGATGGCCCCGTACTCCTCGGCCCTCGCCGTCGAGAACCTCTGGCTCGCCGCGCGCGCCGAGGGCCTCGGCGTCGGCTGGGTCAGCTTCTTCGACGAGCGCGAGATGGTGCGCGAGCTCGGCCTGCCGGAGCACCTCGAGGTCGTCGCGTACCTGTGCGTCGGCTACGTCGACGAGTTCCCGGAGGAGCCGGAGCTGGCACAGGCCGGCTGGTCGCAGCGCCGGCCGCTGGCCTGGGTCGTGCACGAGGAGACGTACGGCCGCCGCGCGCTGCCCGGCGAGGAGCCGCACGACCTGCTCTCGGAGACGGTCGCCAGCATCCGCCCGCTCGACGCGAAGGCGCTGGGCGAGGCCTGGGAGCGCCAGAAGCGCATGACCAAGCCCGCCGGGGCCCTGGGCATGCTCGAAATCATCTCCGCCCAGCTCAGCGGCCTCTCCAGGGTCTGCCCGCCGCCGATCCCGGAGCCGGCCGCGGTCGCGATCTTCGCGGGCGACCACGGGGTCCACGCCCAGGGCGTCACCCCGTGGCCCCAGGAGGTCACCACGCAGATGGTCGCCAACTTCCTGGGCGGCGGCGCGGTCTGCAACGCGTTCGCGAACCAGGTGGGCGCCGAGGTCTGCGTCATCGACGTCGGTGTCGCGGGCGACCTGCCCGCCACCCCGGGCCTGCTCCCTCGCAAGGTCCGCCCGGGCACGGCCGACCTCTCCACGGGCCCGGCGATGACCCGCGAGGAAGCGATCGCGGCCATCGAGGTGGGCATCGAGACGGCCCGCGACCTCGTCGCAGCAGGCAACAAGGCCCTCCTGACCGGCGAGATGGGCATCGCGAACACGACGGTCTCCGCAGCCCTGATCTCGGTCTTCACCGGGGTCGACCCGGCGGAGGTGACGGGCCGCGGCACGGGCATCAACGACGAGACGCACGCCCGCAAGGTCGAGGTCGTACGCCGCGCCCTGGAACTGCACCAGCCGGACCCGGCCGACCCGATCGGCGTCCTGGCGGCCATCGGCGGCCTGGAGCACGCGGCCATCGTCGGCATGCTCCTGGGCGGGGCGTCCCTGCGCACCCCCGTCATCCTGGACGGCGTGAGCGCGGGCGCGGCAGCCCTGGTGGCCCGGGCCATCGCCCCCGAGTCCCTCTCGGCCTGCATCGCGGGCCACCGCAGCGCGGAGCCGGGGCATGTGGCGGCCCTGAACAAGCTCGGTCTGCGCCCGCTCGTGGACCTGGACCTCCGCCTGGGCGAGGGCACGGGCGCCCTGCTGGCCCTCCCGCTGGTCCAGAGCGCGGCCCGCGCGATGCACGAGGTGGCCACCTTCGACTCGGCGGGCGTCACGGAAAAGTAGCCCGCAGGGCCGCTGCCGGGGACTCCGCCCCCGGACCCCCGCGCCTCAAACGCCGGCGGGGCTGGAATTCCCGCTCCGCGGCAACCCGGCCCGCCGGCGGAGCCGGGGTGTGCCGGCCGCGCCCGGCGGACGGCATCAGCCGAAATCCAGCCCCTCCGGCGTTTGACGAGCAGGGGCTGGGGCGGAGCCCCAGAGCTCCCGCGCAACGGGCCCGGCCCGCCCCACGCCACCGCCCGGCCCGCGCCGTATGGTGGACCCGCACCGCATAACCGCACGTCAGTACCCCGCCGCTCCAAAGCCGCAGCGGCAACGCAGAGCACCGCCGCATCAGGAGCCGCACCGCTATGGCCGAACACCCCGCCTACCCCGTAGGACTCCGTCTCGCCGGCCGACGCGTCGTCGTCATCGGCGGCGGCCAGGTCGCGCAGCGCCGGCTGCCCGCGCTCGTCGCGGCCGGCGCCGACGTCCTGCTGATCTCCCCCTCCGCCACGCCCTCCGTGGACGCGATGGCGGAGACCGGCGAGATCCGCTGGGAGCGCCGCCGCTACCAGGACGGCGACCTCGACGGCGCCTGGTACGCGCTCATCGCGACCCGGGACCGGGCCGCCAACGACGAGGCCTCCGCCGAGGCCGAGCGCCGCCGGGTCTGGTGCGTGCGGGCCGACGACGCCGAGGCGGCCACCGCCTGGACCCCGGCCACCGGTCGCGTCGAGGGCGTGACCGTCGCCGTCCTGAGCGGCAACGACCCCCGCCGCTCCGCCGCCGTCCGCGACGCCGTCGTCGAGGGGCTGCGCGACGGCTCCCTGGCCACGGCCCGCACCCGCACCCCCGGCGTCTCCCTCGTCGGCGGCGGCCCCGGCGACCCCGACCTGATCACCGTCCGCGGGCGCCGCCTCCTCGCCGAGGCCGATGTCGTCATCGCGGACCGGCTCGGCCCCCGCGACCTGCTCGACGAACTCCCGCCGCACGTCGAGGTCATCGATGCCGCGAAGATCCCGTACGGCCGCTTCATGGCCCAGGAGGCCATCAACAACGCCCTGATCGAGCACGCCAAGGCCGGCAAGGCCGTGGTCCGGCTCAAGGGCGGGGACCCGTACGTCTTCGGCCGTGGCATGGAGGAGCTCCAGGCCCTCGCCGAGGCCGGGATCGCGTGCACCGTCGTCCCCGGCATCTCCAGCTCCATCTCGGTGCCGGGCGCCGTCGGCATCCCGGTCACCCACCGCGGCGTGGCGCACGAGTTCACCGTGGTCAGCGGCCACGTCGGCCCCGACGACCCGCGTTCCCTGGTGGACTGGGCCTCCCTCGCCAAGCTCACCGGCACCCTGGTGATCCTGATGGGCGTCGACAAGATCGGCCTGATCGCCGAGGCCCTGGTCCGGCACGGCCGCTCCGCCGACACCCCGGTCGCGGTCGTCCAGGAGGGCACCACCGCCACCCAGCGCCGCGTCGACGCCACCCTCGCCACCGTCGGCGAGACCGTACGGGCGGAGGAGATCCGTCCGCCCGCGGTCATCGTGATCGGCGAGGTCGTCAACGTCGGTACCCCCACCGCCTGAACCGCCCGCGCCCGGCAGGGCCGTTGGCACCACACTCCGGACAAGGCAGTATCACCCTGTGGCTGATCTCATCACCGTCGAAGACCCCGACGACCCGCGCCTGCGCGACTACACGGGCCTGACCGACGTCGAACTGCGGCGTCGGCGCGAGCCCGAAGAAGGCCTGTTCATCGCCGAGGGCGAGAAGGTCATCAGACGGGCCAAGGACGCCGGGTACGAGATGCGCTCGATGCTGCTCTCCGCGAAGTGGGTCGACGTCATGCGCGACGTCATCGACGAGCTCCCGGCGCCGGTCTACGCCGTCACCCCCGAGCTCGCCGAACGCGTCACCGGCTACCACGTGCACCGCGGCGCCCTCGCCTCGATGCAGCGCAAGCCGCTCCCGACCGCCGACGAGCTGCTCGCGGGGGAGGGGGCGGGCAGCCGGATCGCCGTCTTCGAGGGCTTCGTCGACCACGCCAACCTGGGCGCCGCGTTCCGCAGCGCAGCCGCCCTCGGCATCAGCGCGATACTGCTCTCCCCGGACTGTGCGGACCCCCTCTACCGGCGCGCCATCAAGGTCTCGATGGGGTCCGTGTTCTCGGTACCGTACGGGCGCCTCGACAAGTGGCCCGCCGACCTCGAGAAGGTCCGCGAGGCGGGCTACCGGATCCTGGCCATGACGCCGAGCCCGAAGGCCACGCCGCTGGACCAGGTCCCGCCGGAGCGCTTCGAGCGCTCCGCGATCATGCTCGGGTCCGAGGGGCACGGCCTGTCCACGTACGCGCTGCGGGCCGCCGACGAGTGGGTCCGGATCCCGATGGCGGAGGGCATCGACTCGCTGAACGTGGCCGCGGCCTCGGCGGTGGCCTTCTACGCGACCCGCCCGCCCCGGTCCCCGGCAGCCACCCCGCCGGAGCTCTAGGACTTCAGTACGTCAGTACGTCAGAACTTCAGTACGTCGGAACTCCGGGACGTCAGAACTTCTGGGCCGCGGCGATGCCCAGCGCGACGATCAGCGTCACCACGACGAACACGATCAGCCGCTGCCGCATCAGTCTGGGGTCCGGCCGAGACGACCGCCGCCCCGTGCCCGTCGTACGCGGCGCCGGGCGGCCGCCCGTACGCCCCGCGGTCGGCCGGGAGGACGGGCCGCCCGGGTTCCGCGAGGACGAGGGGCGCGAGGACGGAGGCCGTGCGCCGGAGGGCCGGGCGTGCGGTCCGCTGTCCGGGCCCTGCCCCCGGCCCTGTCCCTGGCCCTGGTCCGGCGCCTGGGACACGGGCGTGCCGCCCGTACGGCGCTCCGTGCGGTGGTCGGCGTACGCGTCGGCCCGCTCCGGGAGCCGCCCGGTGGGACGCTCGGTCCGCGCACGCTGCACCGGCGGGCGCCCGTCGGACAGCCCCTGCGCCTCGCGGGCCGCGATCTCCTTCAGCCGCATCGACAGCTGCAGCGTGCTGGGCCGCTCCTCGGGATCCTTGGCCAGGCAGGCCTGTACCAGGGGCGCGAGCGCGTCCGGGACCCCGACCAGATGCGGCTCCTCGTGCACCACGCGGTACAGCATGACCTCGGAACTGCCGTGCCCGAAGGGCGAGTCGGCGGTCGCCGCGTACGCGAGGGTGGCGCCCAGCGCGAAGACGTCGGTGGCCGGGGTGACGGCGGCCCCGCGCACCTGCTCGGGCGCGAGGAAGCCGGGCGAGCCGACGGCCGTGCCCACATGGGTGAGGGTGCTCGCACCTGTCGCCCAGGCGATCCCGAAGTCGATGATCCGGGGGCCCTTGGGAGACAGAAGAATGTTCGAAGGCTTGAGATCGCGGTGGACGACCCCCGCCTCGTGCACGGCGACCAGTCCCTCGGAGAGCGCGGCGCCGATCGAGGCGATCTGCGCGGCCGTGAGGGGACCCTCCTCGGCCACCTTGTCGTGCAGGGACGGGCCGGGCACGTACTGGGTGGCGAACCACGGCCGCTCCGCCTCCAGGTCCGCGGCCACCAGGCGCGCGGTGCACCCGCCGCGGATCCGCCGGGCGGCGGACACCTCGCGCGCGAAGCGCGAGCGGAACTCCTGGTCCTCGGCCAGATCCGGCCGGATCACCTTGAGCGCGACACGCTGGCCGCGCCGGTCGGATCCCAGGTAGACCACGCCCATACCGCCGGCACCGAGCCGTCGGTGCAGCCTGAATGAGCCGACGACACGCGGGTCCTCGCGCCGGAGCCGCATCATCGCCATGTCCACCCCGCTGACCGGTCGTCCTGTTGACGTGCCACAGCTTACGGACCATCCGCCACGAGCGCTCAGAGGCCGCGCCCTCGCCCGGGGATTCGATTGTCAGTGCGGCACAGCCCACTTGAGGGTTCCTCACCCACACGGACCCGTGTCCGTACGGCACTTGCCGGTACGGCCAAACGGCCCTGGAGCCAAGGGGATTGACGCACTCGCAAGGGTGGTGCGCCGGGCGCACGGCGGGCGGTGGGCGCGTGCGCGGGGCCGGCGGGCGGGGGATCTTGTCCGTACCCCGTCGACGGACACGCATGCGCGGGGGGTGACGGAAGTGAGCGAACTCACTACCCTCCGGTCATCCCCTCCGGGAAGACCCCCAGTACGGGGGAGCGGTCTCCACCCAGGGGAGTACACGAGGGGTGGCCCCGTCATCCTCCTGGAGGCCTGCCAATGGGTACGAGGGCAGGAGGCCAGGGGCCGTGCGCCCGCCTAGTGTTGAAGACAAGCGGCGGGTGGCGCACTCGTCCCCCGAGGTCACGAACCCGCCGCTGCAACCGACAGGGAGAGGACCATGGCGGACATCGCACGGCAAGGACGCAAGGCATTCGCGTTCAACGGCCATGAGTCCGGCACGCGCCACCCACTGGTGGCCGCGGCCATGGTGCTCCCCCTGGCCGCCCTCCTGCTCTTCCTCTTCGGAGGATTCGACCAGGTGGCGGTACAGGCGTCGTCCGTGGGCGTGATGCTGGGGCGCTGAGCGGCGCCCCGGGTCCGGGAGAGCGGCCCGGACCGGGACATCGGCCCGTTGCACCCCGTGGGGACGGGGGCGCGACGGACGGCAGGAGAAGGGTGCTGCCCGTCCGACTGGGGAGTCGGACGGGCAGCACCCTTTTTCACGGGGTCCCGCAGTTCCGTAACCTGCTCCCGAGACGCCAGCGACGGGAGCCGTGGAGCCGCGATGAACCAGGAGCCACTGCCCGCCGCCCTCGCGGCGTACGCCGGTGCGGGGAAGCAGGGCGCCCCGTACGAACTCCTCGCCGAGCGGGAGGACGGGACCGTCGTGCGCTGCGGCGAGGTCGTGGCCAAGGCGCACGCCGGGGACAGCGACCGCGAAGGCCTCGCCGTGCGCATGCGGATCGCCGCGGACGAGGCGCTGGCAGGGGTGCTGCTGGCCCCGCTGCGCCCCGAGGTCGGCTACCTGGGGGGCCGGCCCGTGTCCCTGTGGCCGTACGGGGCCCCGGTCGACCCGGAGCGCCCCGAGGACGCCCCCTGGGAGGCGGCCGCCCGGCTGCTGGCGGCCCTGCACCAGGTGCCCGTGCACCGGCTGCCGGGCCCGGTCCCGCCGATGCGCGGTCCGGCCAAACTGGCCCGGGCCCTGCGCCGCCTGGCACGGGCGACGGCTCCCGGCCGGGCTGCCGCTGCCGCCGGTCCCGCAGGGGCGGCCGGGCCCGAGGGCGTCCCCGCCGCCACCGGTGCGGCCGGCTTCGCCAGCCCGGCCGGGTCCCGTACCGGTTCGGCCCTCGTGCCCAGCCCCGCCGAGGGCCGCCCCGCCGGCGACCTCGTACGGGCCGCCGCGCGGACCCTGCCCGCCTGGGTGCGGGGAGAGGCGCCGGCGCCCCGGGGCGGGGCGCTGTGCCACGGGGACCTGCACCTCGGGCAGTTGGTCCGCGGCCCCGGACCCGACGGGGACTGGCGGCTCATCGACGTCGACGACCTCGGGATCGGGACCCCCGCCTGGGATCTGGCCCGGCCCGCCGCCTGGTACGCCGCCGGGCTGCTCGACACCGGCACCTGGGTCCGCTTCCTCGACTCCTACCGCGCGGCCGGCGGCCCGGCGGCCGGGCCGCCCGGCTCCGACCCCTGGCCGGAACTGGACCTCGCCGCCCGGGCCCTGACCGTGCAGACCGCAGCCCTGGCCCTGGCCAAATCGGCAGAAAACCACCGCCGACTCGACGACGTGGAACGGCTGATGGTGGACTCCTGTGCCCGAATCGCCACCCTCCCGCCCGACTTGGAGCCGCTGGCTCCGTCGTAGGGTGAGCTTCACGCCACCGGGCATGCATCCGGTGTCGAAGCAGACGGCGAGGAGTTGATCCGGTCATGCAGTGTCCGAAGTGTCACGCGATGATGCACACCTACAACCGCAACGGTGTCCAGATCGAGCAGTGCAGCGGCTGCCGCGGCATCTTCCTCGACTACGGCGAGCTGGAGGCGCTGACCCGCCTGGAGTCCCAGTACATCGCCGGGCAGTACGGCCAGGTCCCGCCGCCCGCCGCGCCGCCGGCCCCGTACCCGGCCGCACACGCGGCGCCCGCCCCCGCCTGGGGCGCCCCGCACCACGGCGGCCACGGCCACGGTCACCACGGCCACCACAAGGGCGGCTTCGGCCGGATGCTCTTCTCCTCCTGAGCCGCCTCGACAACGCGCAAGCCCCGGCCGTCGAAACGGCCGGGGCTTGCGGAGGTGGTGCGCGATACTGGGATTGAACCAGTGACCTCTTCCGTGTCAGGGAAGCGCTCTCCCGCTGAGCTAATCGCGCGGGACCGCGGTACGAAACCGCAGGTGGTGCGTGTACTGCGTGCGCGATACTGGGATTGAACCAGTGACCTCTTCCGTGTCAGGGAAGCGCTCTCCCGCTGAGCTAATCGCGCGGGGATCCTTGCGGACCAGTGGACGATACTGGGATTGAACCAGTGACCTCTTCCGTGTCAGGGAAGCGCTCTCCCGCTGAGCTAATCGTCCTTGGAGGTGGAGACGGGATTTGAACCCGTGTAGACGGCTTTGCAGGCCGTTGCCTCGCCTCTCGGCCACTCCACCCGGAGCTGCAGGGGTTCTCGGGAAGATCCCCCACTTCGAGCGGACGACGAGACTCGAACTCGCGACATCCACCTTGGCAAGGTGGTGCTCTACCAACTGAGCTACGTCCGCAGGTCACCGTGTTCGCTCCGGGGTTTTCCCCCTTCGCTCCCTGGCGACGTGTTGAACTCTAGCGGATTCCCGGGCCAGCTCAAAAACGCGTTTCCGCAGCGTGCTGCCGCTCGATCACCACCGGTCACCCGGCAGTCACCTCACCGGCGCCGCGGCGTCACCGGTCATAGACTCGCAGCCGTGCACGACCTGCTCCCCCTGGCCCGCTTCGGCGGCCTCCTCGCGACCGACCTCCGAGACGTCACCAGCGACCCCTCCGCCCTCGACTCCACCGGCTTCTGGGCGGTGTCCGCGGACTTCGAGGGGCGTCTGGTCTGCGCCCGCTTCGGCGACATACGCCCCGACCCCGTCCCGGCGCCCGTCGCGGGGGCGTGGCGCGGCCCCGCCGCCGACCGGTGGTCCTCCTCCCTGGACCGCGCCGCGTACACGGCCGGCGTACGCCGCATCCGCGAGTACATCGCCGCCGGCGAGGTCTACCAGGCCAACCTCTGCCGCGTGATGTCCGCGCCGCTGCCCGATCCGGACCGCGCCGACGTCGACGCCCTCACGGCGCTGCTCGCGCGCGGCAACCCGGCCCCGTATGCAGGAACGATTCGCCTCCCGGCCCACGGCGTCGAGATCGCCACCGCGTCCCCCGAGCTGTACCTGCGCCGGGCCGGCCGCCACGTGGAGTCCGGCCCCATCAAGGGCACCGGCCGCACCGCCGCCGACCTCCTGCCCAAGGACCACGCCGAGAACGTGATGATCGTGGACCTCGTACGCAACGACCTCGGCCGGGTCTGCGCCACCGGCTCCGTCGCCGTCCCCGAACTGTGCGCGGTCGAGGAGCACCCGGGCCTGGTCCACCTCGTCTCCACCGTCAGCGGCGAACTCGCCGACGGCGCCGGCTGGCCCGAGCTGCTCGCCGCCACCTTCCCGCCCGGCTCCGTCACCGGCGCCCCCAAGTCCTCCGCGCTGCGGATCATCGAAGCCCTCGAGACCGCCCCCCGCGGCCCCTACTGCGGGGGCATCGGCTGGGTCGACGCCGACCGCGGCACCGCCGAGCTCGCCGTCGGCATCCGCACCTTCTGGATCGACCGCCAGGGCCCGGGCGGCCCGCGCCTGCTCTTCGGCACCGGAGCCGGCATCACCTGGGGCTCCGACCCCGAGCGCGAATGGGCCGAGACCGAACTGAAGGCCGCCCGGCTGCTCCGGGTAGCGTCAGGAGCCCATGAGGTGACTGGTACCCCTGGGTGAGCGGAGGGATCGTACGGTGAGGATCTGGCTCGACGGCGCGCTGCGGGACGCCGACAGCGCACAGGTGTCCGTGTTCGACCACGGGCTGACCGTGGGCGACGGTGTGTTCGAGACGCTGAAGGCGGAGCGCGGCACGGTCTTCGCACTCACCCGCCATCTGGACCGGCTGACCCGCTCGGCCCGCGGTCTCGGGCTGCCCGACCCCGACCTGGACGAGGTGCGCCGGGCCTGCGCGGCCGTCCTGGAGGCCAATCCGATGCCGCTCGGCCGGCTGCGCATCACGTACACCGGCGGCGTCTCCCCGCTCGGCTCCGACCGCGGGGAGTCCGGCCCCACCCTGGTCGTGGCCGTCGGCGAGACCGCCCGCCGGCCGGACACCACCGCCGTGATCACCGTGCCCTGGGTGCGCAACGAGCGCTCCGCCGTGACCGGCCTGAAGACCACCTCGTACGCGGAGAACGTCGTGGCGCTGGCCGCCGCCCACCGGGCCGGGGCCTCCGAGGCCCTGTTCGCGAACACCGTCGGGCGGCTGTGCGAGGGCACCGGCTCCAACGTGTTCGTCGTACTCGACGGGGAGCTGCACACGCCGCCCGTCGCTTCCGGCTGCCTGGCCGGCATCACCCGCGCCCTCGTCGTGGAGTGGGCCGGAGCCAAGGAGACGGACCTGCCCTTCGAGGCGCTCGAGCAGGCCGAGGAGATCTTCCTGACCTCCACGCTGCGCGATGTGCAGGCCGTCCACCGGGTCGACGACCGTACGACGGCCGCGGAGGTGCCGGGACCCGTCACGGCCGAGGCGATGCGGATCTTCGACGCGCGCTCCGGCGAGGACGTGGACCCCTGAGCCGCATGCCGCCCATGACGCCGTGAGGTGGCGGCGCCCGGACTGCCCCGTTAATGGCTGTCGCACGGGCCGCAGGGCGGGGTAGAACTCGACTGATGACCACCACCCTGCGGCCGAGCGGCCCGCTTCAGCAGAGCACCGGGGGCGCGCGGTCGCGCCCGTACGAGATCCGGGTCAACAGCAGGCGCGTCGGTGCGCTGCTGGTCGCCTGCGACACCCCCTTCGGGCCGACGGTCGGCGAGATCCGCGACCTCTGCGTCGACGAACCCGACCGGCGGCGCGGCCGCGCCACGGTCGGTGCGCTCGCCGCCGAGGAGGTGCTGCGCGGCTGGGGCTGCCGCCGCGTCCGGGTCTCCGTACCCGCCGCCTCGGCGGCCGGCCTGCGGATGGCGCAGGCACTCGGGTACGCCGAGTACAGCCGCATCATGGCCAAGGAGCTCCCCGCGGAGCCGCCGGAGCTCCGGGCGGGGGTCACCGGCCGCCCCATGACGGAGGCAGAGTACGAGGTCTGGCTCGTCGACGCGATCGAGGGCTACACCGCCGACTGGACCAGCCGGGGCATGCCGGAGGAGGCCGCGCGGGCGAAGTCGGTGGCCGACCACGAGCGCCAGCTGCCCCACGGACTGGCCACGGAGGGCACCACCCTCTGCGTCGTGGAGGCGCAGGGCGCCCCGGTCGGCCACGTGTGGGTGGCGCCGGCCGGGGAGGGCGCGTACGTCTTCGACGTCGCGGTCGCTGAGGAGCACCGGGGCCGTGGATACGGCCGGGACCTGATGCTGCTCGCCGAACGCGAGGCCCTCGCCGCGGGCCACCGCACCCTCGGGCTCCAGGTCTTCGCCGGCAACACCCCGGCCCTGCGGCTCTACGAGTCCCTCGGCTACCGGACGACCGACGTCAACTACGCCAAGGACCTGCTCTGAGCGGCTCGGGGCGGCCGATGCCGGCTGGCTAGCCGTTGTCGGCGGCCAGCAGGCGGTCCGTGATCTCCTCGATGCGGGCGCGCAGGCCCTCCTGGCTCTTGCCGCCGTCCAGGCGCTCGCCGCCGATCACGTACGTCGGCGTGCCGGTCACGCCGATCGCCTTGCCCTCGGCCTGGTCGGCGTCGACGATCAGGATGTGCCGGCCGTCGATGAGGGCGGTGTCGAACTCCTCGGCGTCGAGGCCGAGTTCACGCGCCACGTCCAGCAGCACGGCCTCGCCGCGATCACCGAGCTCCGCGGTGCGGGCCAGTACGGCCTCCACGTACGGCCAGGCCCGGCCCTGTTCCGCGGCCTCCTCGGCGGCCTGCGCCGCGGCGAAGGCGTGCTTGTGCTTCTCCAGCGGGAAGTGGCGCAGCCGGATGTCCAGCCGGTCGCCGTAGCGGGCCCGCAGGGCGTGTACGTCGCCCAGGGCGCGGTGGCAGTCCGGGCACTGGAGTTCGCACCAGACGTCGAGGATCACGGAATCGGTCATGCGGACAGTCTCCCAGCCGCCGGGCGCAGCCACCCAAACGCACCCCCGAGACCCCTGAGGAGGAGGCGCGACCCCGAGATCTCCCGGAGATCGGTCCGGGATCCGCTCGGGACATGGCCGCTGCGGCGCTGCCCGGTGCAGGATGGAAGGGACAGTTCGCCCACCCCTGGAGGACCGCATGCTTGCCGAGACCATATGTTCCGCGGTGTCCGCGGCGGGCCTGGGCGTCGCCGCGGTGACCGCGTACCGCAAGCGCTTCCTCGCCGCCACGCGCATCGCGGCGTATGCGCTGGTGCCGGTCGCCCTGGTGATGACGGGCTTCGTGGAGTGGGTGTCCGGGATGGTCTTCGATCCGGCCGTCTGGGCGGGCTTCGGGCTGCTCGGGCTGTCCTGGGTGCTGTTCATGACCACGCGGGCCATCGAGCGCCGCAGCCTCGGCGGCGGGGAGAAGCCGGCCAAGGCGGTCAAGCCGGCGAAGGCCGCCAAGGGGCGCCCCGCGCAGGAGGCCGTGGCCCCGGCCGCGTCCGCCCCCTCGCTCGGGCCGGGCGCCCGTCCGCAGCCGGAGCCCGGCCGCAGCGCCGCCCCCCGCCACTCCTGCGGATGACTTCTCCGACATCGAAGCGATTCTGAAGAAGCACGGCATCTGAGGCCCGCGCACGAAAATGCCGCAGGCCTGACGAGAAGGGGTGAACTCCCGCGTCAACGCTGGCGTGTTGAGGGCACGATCGGGGCGCCGTGGGTCATCATCGCCCCGACATGCTCGACACATCGCAGGGTGAGCCGACGGTTCCCGCGCCGGCCCCGCTCCCCGCCCCCGTTGCAGAGGAGCCGCGAGGCTGCCTCTTCGCGCTCTCCCAGCCGCCCCTGATGATCTTCCTAGGGGTGATCGGCACCCTGTTGCTGCTGGCCGCCGTGCATGACCTCTTCCTGCTCTGACGGTCCCGCGTCGGCTTCCTTGCGCCGGGCCCGGTACGCCGCCACGTGCAGCCGGTTCCCGCAGGTCCGGCTGTCGCAGTAGCGCCGCGAGCGGTTCCGCGAGAGGTCCACGAAGGCCCGCCGGCAGTCGGGGGCCTCGCAGCGGCGCAGCCGCTCCTGCTCCCCGGAGACCACGATGAAGGCCAGCGCCATGCCGCCGTCGGCCGCGAGGTGGTCGCCGAGCGAGGCACCCGGCGCGAAGTAGTGGACGTGCCAGTCGTAGCCGTCGTGGTCGGTCAGCTGCGGGGTGGTGCCGGCGGTCGCCACCAGCTCGTTGATCAGTCCGGCCGCGGTCCGGGGATTGGCGGCCCCGAACACCTGGGCGAATTTGCCGCGGACGGTGCGCACCCCCGCGAGGTCGCGGGCGCCGAGCTCGCCGACGTCGCTGATCTCGTACTCGCGTACGAACTCGCGCAGCGAGCCGACGTCCGCCAGCCCGTCGGGCTGGT
Organism: Streptomyces sp. NPDC032745; assembly: GCF_055579465.1. Classification (NCBI taxonomy): domain Bacteria; kingdom Bacillati; phylum Actinomycetota; class Actinomycetes; order Kitasatosporales; family Streptomycetaceae; genus Streptomyces; species Streptomyces sp. NPDC032745. The sequence goes on from NZ_JBVING010000022.1 coordinate 30,395, forward strand.
CCGTCTCGGCCGTGGTGTTCACCAGCGCGACGACGACGTCGAGCGCGCGACGGGTGTCGTGGGGAATCTGCACGGTGGTCGCTCCCTGGGGGCCGGGCCTGCGGCGACGGACCAGTGCCGCCGCTGGTGGCCGACTCTAGTCGTCCCCGGGCGGCGCCGGGAGGTACCTCTGTTGCGACTGCGTCACGCACACCGGCGCCGTCCTCGCGGGTGGTTTCCGCAAGAACAGCGCCGGCACTGTCGTATGTGGTTTTTGTCCAGCCCGCACCGTCGCCCCGAGTCGGACGGTGCGGAGTGGCCCCCGGCGCATGCCGGGAGGTGCTCCCTGCGAGCCTGGTTCAGCTTTCGGCCAGGATGTGGGAGAGCTCTTTGTCGAGGTCGAAGTGCCGGTGTTCGGTCCCGGGTGGAACCGCGGCGTCCGTCCGCTTGAGGAACGACTCGAGTGCGCGGGCGGGTGCTTCGAGCAGTGCTTCTCCCTCCGGTGAGCTCAGGGCGATGCAGACGACGCCCTGACCGTGGCTGCGGGACGGCCAGACGCGGACGTCTCCGGTTCCGGTGGGCCGGTGGAGGCCCTCAGCGAGGAGGTCTCGGGCGAATACCCACTCGACCGTCTCCTCGGCGCCGGTGTGGAAGGTGGCGTGCACGGCGTAGGGATCGGCCGTGTCATACCGCAGGCCCGCCGGGACAGGCAGTGAGGACTCGCTCGACACAACGAGGCGCAGGTGCAGCTCGCAGCTGACCGTGGTGTTCATAAGCGCCAGGGCCTTTCGCTCAGTGTGCGCTCGGGGATTCGCACGTCGGCGAAATCGACATGCCACCTACGGTGCCGTTGTAAACCCCTCTGACCGTTTTGCGGACCTCTGGGTCCCTCGGACGGCGGATCCAAACCACCATTCACGTGTGCTTCCGGCTCCGGTAGATTCGCCCCCATGAATACGGGGAGTGACCGCGGGACGGAAGCGTCCGCAGCCGACGAGACCAGCACTCAGCAGACCACGGAAGAAGCGCCGCACGTATCGAAGGCTCCCGCCTTCATCAAGTCGCGCCGCACCCTGCACCTCAGCTGGCAGGTCGGCGTCTTCATCGTCGGCCTCGCCGTCATCGGTGCCGGCGTCGCCATGCTCGTCCTGCCCGGGCCCGGCTGGGTCGCGATCTTCGCGGGCCTCGCGATCTGGGCCACCGAGTTCGCCTGGGCTTCGCTCGTGCTCCGCTGGACCAAGCGCAAGGTCACCGAGGCCGCGCAGAAGGCACTCGACCCGAAGGTCCGCCGCCGCAACATCATCCTGACCAGCGTCGGACTCGTGATCGCAGGCGCGCTGATCGGCTTCTACCTCTGGAAGTACGGCCTCACGCCGCCCTGGGACCTCAAGGACCAGTGATGGTCGGGAACCACCGCTGACATGGGGTAATGTTTGCGGTGCGTCCGGGCGATTAGCTCAGTGGGAGAGCACTTCGTTCACACCGAAGGGGTCACTGGTTCGAACCCAGTATCGCCCACCCGGACCAAGGGCCCGGAGACTTTCACCGTCTCCGGGCCCTTGGCGTTTCCGCCCCTTCCGCCCTATCCGGCCGTCACCTGAGCCGGCCCAGGGCCGCCCGCAGCCGGCGCGCGTCCCGCAGCCGCTTCTCGTACGTCGCCCCCACCACGAGCAGCAGCAGCCCCGCCAGCGCCGGCGGCAGCCAGCGCGGCAGCGCGTCGACCACCTGGACCACGTACGGGGCCAGCTCGTGCAGGGCCACCGCCGCAAGGGCGCCGCCGCCGAGCAGCAGCGGGGCCTGGAGCCGCCGGTGCGCGCCGAGCAGGGTCACCGTGAGCGCCGCGAGGCCCAGCAGCAGCGGCCGCAGCCAGTGCGGGTCGCCCCAGGCCGCGACCAGGCTCGGCAGCAGCGTCGCCCCCAGCCCCGGCCCGTACGCCGTCCACGACGACGCCTGCGCATCCCTGCGGCGGCGCAGGAAGCCCACCGCGAGGGCGAGCACCGTCACCGGCAGCGTGTACGCCTCCGGCGCCGCCACCCCGGACGCCCCGAGCCGGATCCAGGTCGCCGCCACGAACAGGGCCCCGGCCGCCCAGCCGAGCCCGCGCCGGTCCGCCCGTACCGCCGCGCCGGCGCAGACCACCCCGGCCAGCGCGCACACCAGCGCCGACAGCGCCGGCTCCCGGACGGGGAGGAGCAGCGCCACCGCGCCGACGACGGCCGCCGCGATCTCCGCCGGGATCCGCACCCGGCCCAGGCGCGGGCCGAGCGCCGCCACCGCCGTCGGGACCGCCAGCAGGGGCAGCGCCCACCAGGGCACCGCGAGCCCCCACACCGCCCCCAGCGCCGCCACCGTGCCCGCCGCGTACCCGACGGCCAGCACAGCCCCGCCGGCCCGTGCGGGCAGCGCGGCGGGCCCGTACGCCGCCCCTGCCGCGCAGCCCGCACCCAGCAGCCCGAACACCGCGAAGGTGGCCGTACGGCCGTCCAGCGCGGCCACCGACAGGTTCAGCGCCCCCACCGCGGCACACACCGCAGCCGCGTACCCCGGACCGCCTGCGATCCGCAGCGCCCACACCCCGGCGGCCGCCGTCACCGCCAGCTGGGCCGCGAGCACCGCCGCGACCGGCAGCCCGTACGCCATCGGCGCCGTGAACAGGCCCGCCCAGGCCAGGACCACCGCGATCATGCCCGGCTCCGGGCGGGGCAGCACCCGCGCCAGCCACCCGGCCGCCCCCGCCGCGACCAGCAGGGTCACCGCGGCCGCCGGGCCCGGCCCGTACGCGTCCCGGGGCGGCGTCGTCGCCGCCCACACCTCGCCCAGCACCCCGAGCCGGAACACCAGCGAGCCCAGCGCGGGCAGCAGCGCCGACACCGCGGCCAGGGCCGCGACCCCCGCCCCGGCCAGGGCCACGCCGCGGCGGACCGCCGCAGGGAGCGCGCTCGCCCGTACCGCCGCCAGCAGCGGCAGGGCGAGCAGCAGGAACACCACCACGGTCCACTCCCGCGACAGCCCGGGCCGGGCCGGACCGCCGAGCGCCGCCACCGCCCCCAGAGCGCCGGCGACCGCGGCCGCCATCGCCGAAGGCTCCCGCCAGGCCACCCCGACGCCCAGCGCCGCGCACGCCGCCAGCAGCAGCGACGGACCGGCCGCCGCGGCCGCCGAGCCGGCCTGCGCCGACTCCGACAGCCCGGTCAGCAGGGCCCCCGCCGCGAGGACGGCCGCGCTCACCGCCGCCGGACCGAACACCGACGCCCGCGCGCGGACCCCGGGCGCCGACAGCACCAGCGCCGCGTCCAGCGCCGCCGTCACCAGCAGCGCCCAGCCGACCCCCACCGGGTCCGCCGCCGAGGCCACCGCCGCCAGCGGCAACGGCAGCTGCGCCGTCAGCACCGCCGCCGGCAGCGGGATCAGCAGCCCCGGCAGCACCCGGGCGTACCCCGCCCACAGCGCCGCCAGTACGGCCGCCGCCCCCGCCGCGTACGTCGCGGCGTCCACCCCCGGGACCGCGACCGCGTACACCGCGTACGCGTCCAGCACCGTCAGCAGCAGCCCCACCGCCGCCACCGACTCGGCCGTCGACCGCAGCCCCCGGCGCAGCAGCAGCGCCGGCGCACCCAGCGCGGCCGCCGTCACCACGGCCAGCACCGCACTGCGCCCGGCGATCCCCATGGATCCCCAACTGACCAGCGTGAACGCCAGCGCAGCCACCGCCAGCAGCACCGCGCCCAAGGTCAGCAGCACGTTCTGCGCACTCGGGGCCGAGGCCTCCTGAGGGCGGGCGGGAACGCCCGGCGCCACCCACCCGCCGGGCGCCGGAAGCCGTAGCAGCCAGTCCCGGCGGGCCAGCAGATATCCGCGCCGGGCATCGAGTTGGGCCAGTTCGCGGTCGATGAGCACGAGCTCCCGGTCGGGCGGGAGGGGCGTGCCGGGTGGTGGAGTCGCCATGTTCCGGAGTGTGGTGCCCGTCACGCCGTCAGGGTATGGGCGTGCGTACTCAGATCCGCCCTGAGTACGCACGGAAGGAGTGGATGTACGAGAGCGGGGCCCGCGCGAAGGCCCGTCGGTCCAGACTGCAGACATGGACCGCAGCCGCGCAGGGAACTCGGACCGCCGCCACCGGGACCGCTGGAACCGCTACCGCTTCCGCAGCGTGTGGGACCTCGACGCCCCGCCCGCCCGGGTCTACGCCGTACTCGAACAGACCGGGGACTACCCCCACTGGTGGCCCCAGGTCCGCGCGGTCGAGCAGATCGACGGACACAGCGGCACCCTGCACATCCGCTCCGTCCTCCCGTACGAGATCCGGACGACCGCCACCGAACTCCTCCGCGACCCCGGCCGGGGCCTTCTGGAGGCTGCCCTGCACGGCGACATCGAGGGCTGGGCGCGGTGGACCGTACGCGCCCGCCGGGGCGCCGGCGGGCGCGGGACACGGGCCCTGTACGAGCAGGAGGTGGAGGTGCGCAGCCCCCTGCTGCGGCGCCTCGCGGTGCCCGCGCGGCCCGCGTTCCGGCTCAACCACGCCCTGATGATGCGGGCCGGCCGGCGCGCCCTCGCCGCCCGTCTGGCGGCCCCACCGGAAGCGGTTTGAACCAGACCCCGTGCCTCTTGTATGGTTCAACTCGTTCCCGGGCGATTAGCTCAGCGGGAGAGCACTTCGTTCACACCGAAGGGGTCACTGGTTCGATCCCAGTATCGCCCACCGGGTCAGGCCGGTCCGTCACACGACGGACCGGCCTTCCGCATCTCCGGGGGCCGTTACCCGTTGGCCGTTGCCCTACGCCGCCGCCGGCAGCTCCGGCCGCAGCGGCCAGTGCGGATCCACCGACTCCGGTGTCCCCTGACGCGCGAACCAGGCCTGCAGGCCGCGCGCCTGCGCCGCGTGCCACACCGCCTGCAGCGTGTGCAGCTCCGCCGGCGTCAGCCGCTCCAGCCGCGCCGCGAACCGGCGCCCCACCGCCCGTACGACCTCCAGCGAGGCCAGCGCGTCCACCGCCGCGTCGTGCGCGCCCTCCAGCTCTATCCCGTAGTGCGCGCACAGATCCGTCAGCGTCCGGCGGCCCTTGCGGTACCGGTCCAGATGCTTGTCCAGCACCCGCGGATCCAGCACCGTCAGCGGCCGGTTGTCCAGATAGCGCGCCAGCGTCGACGCCCGGTGCCGGCGCAACTCCCGGTCCAGCAGCGTCAGATCGAACGGCGCGTTCATCACCACCACCGGCCGGCCGGCCATCTGCTGCTCCCCGAGCGCACGGGCTATCTCCTCCACGACCGGCGCGGGCCACCGCCCGTTGCGCTGGAGGTGGTCATCGGTCAGACCGTGTACTTCCGTGGCGCCCGGGGGCACCGGAATCCCCGGATTGACCAGCCAGCGGGTGGAGCGGACCCGGCCGCCCGCACACTCCTGCACGACGAGAGCGGCGGACACGATCCGGTCCTGCTCCACGTCCACCCCGGTCGTCTCCGTGTCGAATGCGGCCAGCGGCCCCTCGTACCAGCGCGTCATGGCGAACTCCTCGTTACCGATCGGCAGTTGGGTGCAACCGGGCGCCGCCGCCTCGGAACGTGCCACCCTCGCCCGCATCGGTGATACCCGGCCTGTTTGCGCCGTACGCCGTTTGCGGGCCCTCCGGTACGGAGACAACTTCCCTGGGGGACCGCACACATGACCGGTCATCACCCCGTCCACCCTCATTCGGCAGAGCCCGGAAGGCATGGGGAGCCGGCCATGGCGCTCGCGCAGCCCGAACCGGGCGGGATGCTGCAGGGGCGGACCGATCCGCGGACCGGACCGCTGCGCGGCACGCTCGCCACCACCGCCTGCATGGAGACCCTCCAGGTGGGATACCTGCACGCCGTCGCCGCCGCGGCCGGCTGCTCGCTCTCCCAGCCCTTTCCGGACAACGGCATCGACTGGCAGGTCAACCACGGCGCGCCCGAGCACGCAGTCGACGACGAGATCACCATCAAGGTGCAGCTGAAGGCGACCTACCAGATACCGCCCAGACCGGCTGGGCCCACCTTCGCGTTCACGCTCGACAACGAGCACCTGGTGAAGCTGGCCCGCACGCCGGTCGCCGTCCACAAGATCCTCGTCGTGATGCTCGTCCCGCGAGAACGCGACCAGTGGCTGGCCGCCGGCCACGACCGGCTCGACCTGCGGCACTGCTGCTACTGGACCAACCTCGCCGGGCACCCCGTGACCGGCCGGCGCCGGACCACCGTACGGATCCCCACCACGCGGATCTTCGACGACCGGGCCCTGTGCGAGATCATGACCCGGGTCGGGTCGGGAGGGACACCTTGATGCACTGGCACTCACCGAACCTCGAACCGCTGACGTCCCCGTCCGAGTACGGGGACTTCTCCGACTCGGGGACGCCCGATCCCGCACACGTCGACCCGGCCGTGCTGGGGGCCCTGCTGCACCGGCACGGCTGGCAGCGCCGGGGCGGGGCCGCCGGGCGGTACGGGCGGTGGACGCCGCCGGCCCCCCACGGGCCGGCCGGCGGGGGCACCAGCCTCCTCGTCCCGGAGAGCCGGGCCTTCCCCGACAGCTCCGACCTGCTTGAGGAGGCCCTGACCGCGCTCGCGCGCAGCGCGCTGCCGTCAGCGCGGGAGGTGCTGTACGGACTGAGCGTGCCCAGCGACGAGATCCGCTGGGACCGCCGGATCCCGGAGGGCCCCGAGGGGCCGTACGGGCCCCGGGGCGCGGCGGCGTGGACCGTGCAGGAACAGCTCCGCTCAGCTGCCCGGCAGCTCCTGCTCGCCGGGGCCCTCGCGGACCGGGCCAGGGCCGGGTACTACGGGGCCCGCCACCGCCGACAGGCCGAACGCGCCCTGGACGGGGTCCTGGTGGGGCCGGCCCCCGGCGGGCGCAGGCTCACCGCGTACGTCCCGGTGGACGGCGGCCGGGGCACCATGACCCGCCTGCACCACGCCCTGCACGCGGCGCGGGAGGCCGTGGACTACCGGCGGGCCACCGGCGGCATGGAGGCCTTCGACGCGGCGGTCCAGGCCGGGGTCAGCCGGGAGCTGGCCGATGCGCTGATCGCGCTCGTGCGGGGTTCGGAAGGGGCTCGGATCGCCCTGGCCTGGGCGCCGGCGGCCGGGGTTCCGGCGGGGTGCGCGGCCCGGCCGGAGCCGGTGGAGTTCTCGCCGGGGGACCTGCCGGTGCTGCGGGAGGCGGCGGCGCGCTACACCCGGGACGAACCGGCGGTTCCCGTGCGGGTGGCGGGCGCGGTGGTCCGGATGCGGCGCTCGGCCCCGGGCGGCGGGGGCACGATCCGGCTGCGGGTCCTCGCCGGGGCGGAGATCCCGTACGTACGGGCCGTCCTCGACGAGGAGGCGTACCGGGTGGCGGGGCATGCGCATCTGGCGGGGGTGCCGATCCGGGTGAGCGGACGGCTGCAGCGCCGGGGCGGGTTCCGGCGGCTGACCGATGCCGCGGATGTGACGCCGGTGCCGCTGGACGAGGTCGAGCGGGACCGGCTGATGAAGTCGCTGGACGAAGCGCTCGATCCGGGGGACGTCCTCGCGGCGGACGACTGACGGGGGCACAGGGCTCGGCCCCGGACCTTGCGGCCTCAGACGCCGGAGGGGCCTGATGTGAAGGAGGCCATCGTGAGACCCGGGGCGGGGGAGAAGTCCGGGCCGCGGGTGAAGCCCAAGCGGGTGTACAAGGTCAGCGCGGGGGTGTTCGCCGCCCCCGTCGTGACCGTGACCGTGCGGTGGGGGAGCAGCTCGGACAGGACGTGGCGGAGCAGGAGCGAGGCGGCGCCGCGGCGGAACCAGGCCGGGGACACGCAGAGGCGGTCGATGCAGGCGCTGCCGTCCGGCTCCTCCTGCCACGCCAGGAAGCCGGCGATCCCGCCGTCCTGCGCGACCGCGCCGAGCCAGTGCAGCGGCTGCTCCCGCATCTGCGCGAGGCTCTCGCGCAGCGCCGGGATGCCGTCGAAGCCGATCAGCTCCGCCTCCACCGCGTACGCGGCCCGGCCGATCCGGTGCACCGCCGTCGCCGTGGCGTCCTCGGCCAGGTCCAGCCGCCGGACGTCGAGCGGGCTCTGCACGGGCACGATTCCTCCGGAGTGACGGGCGGGGGCGCTGCGGGTCCACCGTAACGAACCCGGCAACGCACAACCGTTTCGCGGCGGAGCCTCTCGGCTCGGTACGATTCAGGCGCGCAGCGTTCGCTCGCGCATCCCCTGAGTCAGGAGAGACCGGTGTCAGACGTCCGTGTGATCATCCAACGCGATTCCGAGCGGGACGAGCGCGTGGTGGCCACGGGCACTACGGCGGCCGAGCTCTTCGCCGGCGAGCGCACCATCGTCGCCGCGCGCGTCGCGGGCGAGCTCAAGGACCTTGCGTACGCCGTCCAGGACGGCGAGATCGTCGAGCCCGTCGAGATCTCCTCCGAGGACGGCCTGAACATCCTGCGCCACTCGACCGCGCACGTCATGGCGCAGGCCGTGCAGGAGCTGTTCCCCGAGGCCAAGCTGGGCATCGGCCCGCCGGTCCAGAACGGCTTCTACTACGACTTCGACGTGGCCCGGCCCTTCACCCCGGAGGACCTCAAGGCCATCGAGAAGAAGATGCAGGAGATCCAGAAGCGCGGGCAGAAGTTCTCCCGCCGCGTCGTCACCGACGAGGCGGCCCGCGAGGAGCTCGCCGACGAGCCGTACAAGCTCGAGCTCATCGGCATCAAGGGCTCCGCCTCGACCGACGACGGTGCGAACGTCGAGGTGGGCGGCGGCGAGCTGACCATCTACGACAACCTGGACGCCAAGACGGGCGAGCTGTGCTGGAAGGACCTCTGCCGCGGTCCCCACCTGCCCACCACCCGCAACATCCCGGCGTTCAAGCTGATGCGCAACGCGGCCGCCTACTGGCGCGGCAGCGAGAAGAACCCCATGCTCCAGCGCATCTACGGCACCGCGTGGCCCTCGAAGGACGAGCTGAAGGCCCACCTCGACTTCCTCGCCGAGGCCGAGAAGCGCGACCACCGCAAGCTCGGCAACGAGCTGGACCTCTTCTCCATCCCGGACGAGATCGGCTCCGGCCTGGCCGTCTTCCACCCGCGCGGCGGCATCATCCGCCGGACCATGGAGGACTACTCGCGCCGCCGGCACGAGGAAGAGGGCTACGAGTTCGTCTACTCCCCGCACGCCACCAAGGGCGCGCTGTTCGAGAAGAGCGGCCACCTGGACTGGTACGCGGAGGGCATGTACCCCCCCATGCAGCTCGACGGTGGTACCGACTACTACCTCAAGCCCATGAACTGCCCGATGCACAACCTGATCTTCGACGCGCGCGGCCGCTCCTACCGCGAACTGCCGCTGCGCCTGTTCGAGTTCGGCACCGTGTACCGGTACGAGAAGTCGGGCGTGGTCCACGGCCTGACCCGCGCCCGCGGCTTCACCCAGGACGACGCGCACATCTACTGCACCCGTGAGCAGATGGCCGAGGAGCTCGACCGCACCCTCACCTTCGTGCTGAACCTGCTGCGCGACTACGGTCTGACCGACTTCTACCTGGAGCTGTCCACCAAGGACCCGGAGAAGTTCGTCGGCTCGGACGAGGTCTGGGAGGAGGCCACCGCGGTCCTCCAGCAGGTCGCCGAGAAGCAGGGCCTCCCGCTGACCCCCGACCCGGGCGGCGCGGCCTTCTACGGCCCGAAGATCTCGGTGCAGGCGCGCGACGCCATCGGCCGTACCTGGCAGATGTCGACCGTCCAGCTGGACTTCAACCTGCCGGAGCGGTTCAACCTCGAGTACACCGCGCCCGACGGCTCCCGCCAGCGGCCGGTCATGATCCACCGCGCACTGTTCGGCTCCATCGAGCGGTTCTTCGCCGTGCTGCTGGAGCACTACGCGGGCGCCATGCCGCCGTGGCTGGCCCCGGTCCAGGCCGTCGGCATCCCGATCGGCGACGGGCACGTGGAGTACCTGCAGGAGTTCGCCGCCGAGGCGAAGAAGAAGGGCCTGCGGGTCGAGGTGGACGCCTCGTCCGACCGGATGCAGAAGAAGATCCGGAACCACCAGAAGCTCAAGGTCCCGTTCATGATCATCGTCGGTGACGAGGACATGGCCGCGGGCACCGTCTCCTTCCGCTACCGCGACGGTTCGCAGGAGAACGGCATCGCCAAGGACGAGGCCCTGGCCAAGCTCGCCAAGGTCGTCGAGGACCGCGTCCAGGTCTGACGGGCGCAGCGGCCCTCGCAGGGGCCTATCGAGGGGGCCCCGGGGAACTTCCGTTTCCCGGGGTCCCCTCGCCGCCTTCCTCGCCCTCCTCGCGGAAGACCTGGATCAGCCAGGACGAGAACGCACCCGTCACCGCCCCGAGCAGGGCCAGGCCGCAGACCATCAGGCCGACCGCGATCACCCGTCCGGTCGGGGTCACGGGGGCCACGTCCCCGTAGCCGACCGTCGTCAGGGTCTGGACCACGCACCACGCCGAGTCCCCGAAGGTCTGGATGGGGGAAGCCGGGTCCGTCCGCTCGCTCTGGTAGATGCCGAGCGAGCCGGAGAAGCCCAGCAGCACCGAGGTGAGCCCGGCGTACGTGATCACCCGCGGGTACAGGCTGCGGCGCGGTCGGTGCCCCTTGGCCCGGATCGCGTCGTGGACCTTGACCAGGCGCAGCGGCCGCAGCGTGGGCAGGAGGACCACCACGGCGTCCAGCCAGTGCCGGCGGACGAAGCGCCGCGGTTTCTCGCCGCTCAGGACCAGCCGGATCAGGAAGTCCGCGAGGAAGCAGCCCCAGGTCACCAGGATCGCGACCGCCGCGACGTCCTGCCAGATGTGCTCGGTGTCGGTGGCCAGGACGCGGACGGCGTACCCGGCCATGAAGACCAGGGAAGCGTAGAAGAGCGGCAGCTCGGTACGCCGCTCCCAGACTCGATCACGGGGCTCTGCTTCGGCACGCATGGGCCCAGCATCGCGGTGCCGGTGGCCGTCTTCCCCCCGGCGACACGCCCTGACGGGGCAAGGTCATATGCTGCATCCCATGACGACTGAGCCGGAGCAGCAGATCGGTGTGGGCACGCAGGACGCGTTCCAGCGTCTGTGGACGCCCCACCGGATGGCGTACATCCAGGGGGAGAACAAGCCGACCGGTCCGGAGGCCGGGGACGGCTGTCCCTTCTGTGGGATTCCGGACATGTCCGACCAGGACGGCCTGGTCGTGGCCCGGGGCAAGCACGTCTACGCGGTGCTCAATCTGTACCCGTACAACGGCGGCCACCTGATGGTCGTCCCGTACCGACACGTCGCCGATTACACGGAGCTCGACGCGGCGGAGACGGCCGAGCTGGCCGATCTCACCAAGCGGGCCATGATCGCGCTGCGCAAGGCGTCCGGGGCGCACGGGTTCAACATCGGCATGAACCAGGGCGCGGCCGCGGGGGCCGGCATCGCGGCGCACCTGCACCAGCACATCGTGCCCCGCTGGGGCGGGGACACGAACTTCATGCCGGTCGTCGGCCACACCAAGGTGCTGCCCCAACTCCTGGCGGACACCCGCCAGATGCTCGCCGACGCCTGGCCCAACGACTGAGAGCTCCGGGTGCCGCAGGCCGGCCGCTCGCGCGTACCGGCCGCGGCCCGGAGGGTCCTGCCTAGGCGTCGTACGCGTCCGCCTTGCGCGGGGCGGCGTCCTGGACGAGCCCGCTGACGATCATCGAACGGTTGCTGAAGCGGTCGATGTCGGCGCCGTTCTCCTCGAGGACCCGCATCGCGGCCGCGTGCACCGCCCGCAGGACGGGGGTGGCGGCCCGCAGCGCGTCGTCGGCCATGAAGCGGTGGCGCCAGGGCTGGCCCGCCCAGACGTGGCGCAGGCCGAAGGGCTCGGGCAGGACCAGCTTGCCGCCGAAGAAATCGAGGATCGGCGGGAACCAGGTCAGCGGGGCGCGGACTGAGAGGCGGACCACTTCCTGGGCGTCCACCAGGGGCAGCGAGCGCTCCACGGTCTCCCAGAACCGGACGGATTTCGGTACCTCGATCTTCGGGGCCGCGGACTTGCTGGTGAACAGGCCGTGCACCGGTCCGAGCGCGTGGCCGGTCACCTCGACGCGCAGGGTCTTGTACAGCACGGTGACCGTCACCAGCATGGTGATCACCAGCTGGCCGTCCCAGAGCGGGTACTGGATGCCGAGGTAGTGCCGGTTGCCGCCGCTGAACTGCTGCTCGTTGCAGATCCGGGTGATCTCGTGGGCCTTGATGAGGAAGGTGTCCACGTCGGCGCCGGTGGGGCGGGCCACCTCCGCGGCGCCTTCGCCGACCGGGGTGACGATCCAGTGCTGGATCGAGGCGGGCGGCAGGCCGCCGGTGTGCAGCGGGCCGCGCTCGAGCTTGCGCAGCTCGGTGTCGATGGCTCGTATGACGTCCCAGCTGCGGAAGGGGTGGATCTCGGCGCCCTCCGTCCTGGGGGCCAGTTCCTCGGCCATCTGCCAGCTGCCCCAGCGGGTGCCCATGCCGAGGATGCCCTTGGGGCCGGCGTAGAAGACGGAGTTGCTGCGGTCCTCGGCCGTGAGTTTCGCGAGCGAGTGACGCAGGTCTTCGCGGGCCTTCTCGTCGGGGTTGCCGGGCACGGCCTCCGGAATCTTGGCGCCGATGCCGTCGCCCGCGAGCAGACCGTCCCAGCGGGAGCGCAGGTCGGCGGCGGTGGCTTCACAGATCCGGCGGGCGAGTAGCCATCCCGCGGCGGGGACGATGATCATGCCCCGCAGGTAGAGGCCGAAGAAGCCGGTGAACGGCAGGCGGAACATGAGGACGGCCGCCACGACGGCGATGCCGACGAGGACCAGGGTGCCCAGCCAGGACGAGCGCTTGCCCTCGCCCTTGGCCAGCGTCTTGCGGAGCTGGAAGAGGCCCAGCCACAGCAGCAGGCCGGGCAGGAACAGCACCCCGGCGACCAGCATGACCAGGCGCAGCTTGCGGTCGCGCTCCTTGCGGATGCGGGAGGCGGCCAGGCAGTGCTCGACGACGGTCTGCGGGTCCAGTCCGAAGGACTGGATGAGCGGTTTGCGCCCGGAGGCGAGGGTGCGGGCCTCGACGGCACGGCAGAAGGCCTCGCCCAGGCTGGGCTCGAAGAGCGAGATCTTGGGCGGTTTGATCGTGGACTTGTGGTACTCGTTGTCGGCCTTGAGTATGTCGGACAGCTTGCTGTCCTTGCCGCCGTCCCGGTACGCGGCCGACGCGAGGGCGTTGGTCGCCGCGGTCTGGCCGCCGGCCCCCTGCAAGGGGATCTGCGCCCCGGGCCTGAAGTCGAATCCGTCGTCCGCCACCGTTGCCCCCATCGCTGTGCGTTGTGCTCTTTTGCCGCGCAGATGAGCCTATCGGCGTATCTCTTCCCATGGTCATGGGACAGGGAAATGCCGCCCACCGCAAGCGGGTTGGGTGGGCGGCCCCTGGCGCTATGTCAATCAGGTTCCCTTCTCGGCCTGTTCACGCACCTTGTCGGCGATCTGGGGCGGCATGGGCTCGTGCCGGGCGTAGGCGCGGGTGAACCGGCCCGTGCCGTGCGAGACCGAGCGCAGTTCGACGGCGTACCGGCCGATCTCGATCTCGGGGATCTCGGCGCGGACACAGGTGCGGCCGGGGTCTGCCTGTTCGGTGCCGACGACGCGGCCGCGGCGGCCGGCGAGGTCGCTCATGACGGCGCCGACGTACTCGTCGGGGACGAGCACGGCGAGCTCGGCGACCGGCTCGAGGAGGTGGATGCGGGCCTCGGCGGCGGCTTCGCGCAGGGCCAGGGCGCCCGCGGTCTGGAAGGCGGCGTCGGAGGAGTCCACCGAGTGCGCCTTGCCGTCGAGGAGGGTGACGCGTACGTCGACCAGCGGGTAGCCGGCCGCGACCCCGCGGGCGGCCTGGGTGCGTACGCCCTTCTCGACGGACGGGATGAACTGGCGGGGCACTGCGCCGCCGACGACCTTGTCGACGAACTCGATGCCGCTGCCGGGCGGGAGCGGTTCGACCTCGATCTCGCAGATGGCGAACTGGCCGTGTCCGCCGGACTGTTTGACGTGGCGGCCGCGGCCGGCGGCCTTGGCGCCGAACGTCTCGCGCAGGCTCACCTTGTGCGGGACGGGGTCGACCTGGACCCCGTAGCGGGTGCGCAGCCGTTCGAGGGCGACGTCCTGGTGGGCCTCGCCGAGGCACCACAGGACGACCTGGTGGGTGTCCGGGTTCTGTTCCAGCCGCATCGTTGGGTCCTCGGCGACGAGCCGGGCCAGGCCCTGGGAGAGCTTGTCCTCGTCGGCCTTGCTGTGGGCCGCGATGGCGAGGGGGAGCAGGGGGTCGGGCATCGGCCAGGGCTCCATGAGCAGGGGCCGGTCCTTGGCCGAGAGGGTGTCGCCGGTCTCGGCGCGGCTGAGTTTGGCCACGCAGGCGAGGTCACCCGCGATGACCTGCGTGAGGCTGCGCTGCTGTTTGCCGAAGGGGGAGGTGAGGGTGCCGATCCGTTCGTCCACGTCGTGGTCCTCGTGCCCGCGGTCCGCCAGACCGTGGCCGCTGACGTGCACGGTCTCCTCGGGGCGCAGGGTGCCGGAGAAGACGCGGACGAGGGAGACGCGGCCGACGTAGGGGTCGGAGGAGGTTTTGACGACCTCGGCGACGAGGGGCCCGTCGGGGTCGCAGGTGACGGCCGGGCGGTCGGCGCCGTCCGGGGCGGTGACGGCGACGGCGGCGCGCTCGAGGGGCGTGGGGAAGCCGCCGGTGACCAGTTCCAGGAGTTCGACGGTGCCGAGGCCCTGGCGGGCGCCGTCGGTGGCGGGGGCGGCCATCAGGACGGGGTGGAAGGTACCGCGGGCCACGGCGCGCTCGAGGTCGTCGACGAGTGTCTTGATGTCGATGTCCTCGCCGCCGAGGTAGCGGTCCATGAGGCTCTCGTCCTCGCTCTCCGCGATGATCCCCTCGATGAGGCGGGAGCGGGCGTCGGAGATGAGGGCGAGCTCGTCGGGCGCGGGGTCGCGCTCCACGCGCTCCCCGGAGGTGTAGTCGTACACGCGCTGGGAGAGCAGGCCGAGCAGGCCGGCGACCGGCGCGTGCCCGTCGGGGCCGGGGGGCCCGTACAGGGGCAGGTAGAGCGGGATGACGGCGTCGGGGTCCTCGGCGCCGAAGATCTCGCCGCAGACGGTGGTCATCTGCGCATAGTCGGCCCGGGCGGCCTCCAGATGGGTGACGACGATGGCGCGGGGCATGCCGACGGCCTCGCACTCGTCCCAGACCATGCGGGTGGCGCCGTCGATGCCGTCGGAGGAGGAGACGACGAAAAGGGCCGCGTCCGCGGCGCGCAGACCGGCCCTGAGCTCGCCGACGAAGTCGGCGTATCCGGGGGTGTCCAGGATGTTGATCTTGATTCCGCCCCATTCGACGGGGACGAGGGACAGCTGTACGGACCGCTGCTGCCGGTGTTCGATCTCGTCGTAGTCGGAGACGGCGGTGCCGTCCTCGACCCGGCCGGCCCGGTTGACGGCGCCTGCCGTCAGGGCGAGGGCCTCGACCAGCGTGGTCTTGCCGGCTCCGCTGTGGCCGACCAGCACGACGTTCCGTACGGACGACGGCCGGTCGACCGTCGGTGCCCTGCCGGCGGCTCCGGCTTGGTGTGATGTGGCTCCCATGGTGCTCGTGCCTCCCGGTGTGACGGTGAGGAGGTTGATCGGGGTCCTTCGAGCTTTGCACTGGCGTCACACTGCGTCCATACGTAGTACCCGGCGCCGTCCGGAGCGTGTCGCGTGCATGGACCGGCGATTGTCTGGCGCGAACCGGTGGGTGCGCGGCATTGGGGGCCCGGGGCGCTGGCTACGATGGGCCAGCCGGTGGCCGATGTGGCCGTGCGGCCCAGCGACCCTCCGGGAAGGCCATGCTGAACAAGTACGCGCGTGCATTCTTCACGCGTGTTCTCACGCCATTCGCCGCTTTTCTCCTCCGGCGGGGGGTGAGCCCGGACGCGGTCACCCTGATCGGCACGGCCGGAGTGGTGGCGGGAGCGCTGGTCTTCTTCCCCCGGGGAGAGTTCTTCTGGGGCACGATCACCATCACCCTGTTCGTGTTCTCCGACCTGGTGGACGGGAACATGGCCCGCCAGGCAGGCGTCTCCAGCCGCTGGGGCGCCTTCCTCGACTCGACGCTCGACCGGGTGGCCGACGCGGCGATCTTCGGCGGCCTCGCGCTCTGGTACGCGGGCAACGGGAACGACAACGTGCTGTGCGCGGTGGCGATCTTCTGCCTGGCCAGCGGCCAGGTGGTCTCGTACACGAAGGCCCGCGGCGAGTCGATCGGGCTGCCGGTCGCCGTCAACGGACTCATCGAGCGCGCCGAGCGGCTGGTGATCTCGCTGGTCGCGGCCGGCCTGTCCGGGCTGGAGACCTTCGGGGTGCCGTCCTGGATCGGGGTGCTGCTGCCGATCGCGCTGTGGGTCGTGGCGGTGGGCTCGCTGGTCACGCTGATCCAGCGGGTGGTCACCGTACGCCGTGAGGCGGCGGAGGCCGACGCCGCGGCCTCCGTGGCCGAGGGCGGCGCGGCCTGATGGGCCGGGTGCAGGACAAGCTGGTCGACGGCCTGTACGGGCTCGGCTGGGCCGGGGTGAAGAAGCTGCCGGAGCCGGCCGCGGTGGCCCTCGGCCGCCGGATCGCCGACTATGCGTGGAAGAGGCGTGGTAAGAGCGTGCTGCGGCTGGAGTCGAACCTGGCTCGAGTCGTACCGGACGCCGGGCCGGAGCGGCTGCGGGAGCTCTCGCAGGCCGGCATGCGCTCGTACATGCGCTACTGGATGGAATCCTTCCGGCTGCCGACGATGGACCCGGAGCGCTTCAGCACGGACGTCGAGTTCAAGGACGAGCACCTCCTGCGCGAGGCACTCGCCTCCGGGCGCGGGGTCGTCGTCGCCCTGCCGCACCTGGCCAACTGGGATCTCGCCGGAGCGTGGGCCATCGGCCACATCGGCGTCCCGTTCACCACGGTCGCCGAGCGGCTCAAGCCGGAGACCCTCTACGACCGCTTCGTGGCCTACCGGGAGAGCCTCGGCATGGAGGTGCTGCCCCACAGCGGCGGCGCGGCCTTCGGGACCCTGGCCCGCCGGCTCCGCTCCGGAGGCCTGGTGTGCCTGGTCGCGGATCGCGACCTGTCGGCCTCCGGGGTCGAGGTGGATTTCTTCGGTTCGGCGGCGCGCATGCCGGCCGGGCCGGCGCTGCTGGCGCAACAGACGGGGGCGGTGCTGCTCCCGGCGACCCTGCACTACGGCGACTCGCCGAAGATGTACGGCCGGATCCACCCCGAGGTGGCGGTGCCGAAGGCGGGGACCCGGGCCGAGCAGACGGCCGTCATGACCCAGGCCGTGGCCGACGCCTTCGCCCAGGGGATCGCCGAGCACCCGGAGGACTGGCACATGCTGCAGCGGCTGTGGCTGGACGACCTGGAGGAGCGCTCCGAGTGAAGATCGGCATTGTCTGCCCCTACTCGTGGGACGTGCCCGGCGGCGTCCAGTTCCACATCCGGGACCTCGCCGAGCACCTGATCCGCCTCGGCCACGAGGTATCGGTGCTGGCCCCGGCGGACGACGAGACTCCGCTGCCGCCGTACGTGGTCTCGGCCGGGCGGGCGGTGCCGGTGCCGTACAACGGGTCGGTGGCCCGGCTGAACTTCGGCTTCCTGTCGGCGGCCCGGGTGCGGCGATGGCTGCACGACGGCGTCTTCGACGTGATCCACATCCACGAGCCGGCCTCGCCGTCGCTGGGACTGCTGTCCTGCTGGGCGGCGCAGGGCCCGATCGTGGCCACGTTCCACACCTCGAACCCGCGCTCGCGCGCCATGATCGCCGCGTACCCGATCCTCCAGCCGGCGCTGGAGAAGATCAGCGCGCGGATCGCGGTGAGCGAGTACGCGCGCCGCACGCTGGTCGAGCACCTGGGCGGGGACGCGGTCGTGATCCCCAACGGCGTCGACGTGGACTTCTTCGCCAAGGCCGAGCCGAATCCCGCCTGGTCCGGGCAGACCCTCGGGTTCATCGGCCGGATCGACGAGCCCCGCAAGGGCCTGCCGGTGCTGATGGCGGCCTTCCCGCGCATCGTGGAGGAGTGCCCGGACGTACGGCTCCTCGTGGCCGGGCGCGGCGACGAGGAGGAGGCGGTCGCCTCCCTGCCCGCCGACCTGCGGGCGCGGGTGGAGTTCCTCGGCATGGTCTCCGACGAGGACAAGGCGCGGCTGCTGCGCAGCGTCGACGTCTACGTGGCCCCGAACACCGGCGGTGAGAGCTTCGGCATCATCCTCGTCGAGGCGCTTTCGGCGGGGGCCGCGGTGCTCGCCTCCGACCTGGACGCGTTCGCGCAGGTCCTGGACCAGGGGTCGGCGGGGGAGCTGTTCACCAACGAGGACGCGGACGCGCTGGCCGCCGGCGCGGTGGCCCTGCTGCGCGACCCGGCCCGCCGGGCGGAGCTCAGCGCCCGCGGCTCGGCGCACGTACGCCGCTTCGACTGGTCCACGGTCGGCGCGGACATCCTCGCGGTCTACGAAACGGTGACGGACGGCGCGGCGGCGGTGGCCACGGACGAGCGCGTCCGCCTGCGCACCCGCCTCGGCCTCACCCGGGACCCGTCGGCCTGACGGACCCCTCACGGGGCCCGGCGGGCCGCGGCCGGGCCGGCCGGGGCGCAGCCGTGGGAGGGGCGCGTCGACGAGGAGGGTATTGTCGCGGGCCGTGATCGAAACCCTTGTCTGGACTGCCCTGGCGCTCGGCGTCATCGGGGTCTACCTCAGCTGGACCGCCGGACGGCTGGACCGGCTGCACTCGCGGATGGACGCCGCCCGCGCCGCCCTCGACGCGCAGCTCGTGCGGCGCGCCTCGGTGGTGATCGAGGTGGCCGCCTCCGGGGCGCTCGACCCCGCCTCCTCGATCGTCCTGTACGAGGCCGCCCACGCCGCCCGCCAGGCCGAGGAGGAGCACCGGGAGGTCGCCGAGAGCGAGCTCAGCCAGGCGCTGCGCGCGGTGTTCTCCGATGCCGCCCAGGTCGAGGTGCTCAAGGCCGCCCCCGGCGGCGAGGCGGCCGCCGAGGAGCTGGCCGCGGCGGTCCGCCGGGTGCCCATGGCGCGGCGGTTCCACAACGACGCCGTACGGGCCGCCCGGGCGCTGCGCCGCCACCGCAAGGTCCGCTGGTTCCGGCTGGCGGGCCACGCCCCGTTCCCGCTCGCGTTCGAAATGGACGATGAGCCTCCGGCGGATCTTGCCGACCGGCCGTAGCGGCCCCGGGCGGCCCTAGTTGTACCCAAAGGCCAATTCGAAAGAGGCCACCGGCTCCTCATTGGCCCTTGCGGTGGACTGGTCGGGGACGGTTTGCTCGGCGGAGTACCACCGCAGCACTTGCGCGGAGTACCACCGCAGCGCCCGTCTTCCCTTCGAGTGAGGTCAATCCGTGAGCACGCTTCCCTCCACCCCGCAGTCCGCTGAGTCCGCGATCGGCACCTCCCGCGTCAAGCGCGGCATGGCCGAGCAGCTCAAGGGCGGTGTGATCATGGACGTGGTCAACGCCGAGCAGGCGAAGATCGCCGAGGACGCCGGCGCCGTGGCCGTCATGGCCCTGGAGCGGGTCCCCGCCGACATCCGCAAGGACGGCGGCGTCGCGCGCATGTCGGACCCGAACATGATCGAAGAGATCATCGAGGCCGTCTCCATCCCGGTCATGGCCAAGTCCCGCATCGGCCACTTCGTCGAGGCCCAGGTCCTGCAGTCCCTCGGCGTCGACTACATCGACGAGTCCGAGGTCCTGACCCCGGCCGACGAGGTCAACCACTCCGACAAGTGGGCGTTCACCACCCCCTTCGTCTGCGGTGCCACCAACCTGGGCGAGGCCCTGCGCCGCATCGCCGAGGGCGCGGCCATGATCCGCTCCAAGGGTGAGGCCGGTACCGGCAACGTCGTCGAGGCCGTCCGCCACCTGCGCCAGATCAAGAACGAGATCGCCCGCCTGCGCGGCTACGACAACAACGAGCTGTTCGCCGCCGCCAAGGAGCTGCGCGCCCCGTACGAGCTCGTCAAGGAGGTTGCCGAGCTCGGCAAGCTCCCGGTCGTGCTGTTCTCCGCCGGTGGCGTCGCCACCCCGGCCGACGCCGCCCTGATGCGCCAGCTCGGCGCCGAGGGCGTCTTCGTCGGCTCCGGCATCTTCAAGTCGGGCGACCCGGCCAAGCGCGCCGCCGCCATCGTGAAGGCCACCACCTTCTACGACGACCCGAAGATCATCGCGGACGCCTCCCGCAACCTGGGCGAGGCCATGGTCGGCATCAACTGCGACACCCTCCCCGAGTCCGAGCGCTACGCCAACCGCGGCTGGTAATCACCATGACCAACCCCGTCATCGGTGTCCTGGCCCTCCAGGGCGACGTACGGGAACACCTGATCGCCCTGGCCGCGGCGGACGCCGTGGCCAGGCCGGTCCGGCGTCCCGAGGAGCTCGCCGAGGTCGACGCCCTGGTGATCCCCGGCGGCGAGTCGACGACCATGTCGAAGCTCGCCGTCCTGTTCGGCATGCTGGAGCCGCTGCGCGAGCGCGTGCGGGCCGGCATGCCGGTCTACGGCACCTGCGCCGGCATGATCATGCTCGCCGACAAGCTGCTCGACGGCCGTGAGGACCAGGAGACGCTGGGCGGCATCGACATGATCGTCCGCCGCAACGCCTTCGGCCGCCAGAACGAGTCCTTCGAAGCGAAGATCGATTTCGCCGGCATAGCAGGCGGCCCGGTCGAGGGCGTCTTCATCCGCGCCCCGTGGGTCGAGTCGGTCGGAGCCTCCGCCGAGGTGCTCGCCTCGTACGACGGCCACACGGTCGCCGTGCGTCAGGGCAACGTCCTCGCCACCTCGTTCCACCCCGAGCTGACCGGCGACGACCGAGTCCACGCGTACTTCGTCGACATGGTGCGCGCGGGGCTGTAATCAGGTCCCGGTAGGATCTGAGGTGAACACTGTTGGTTACGCGAAGGAGACAGGCGGATGTCCGGCCACTCTAAATGGGCTACGACGAAGCACAAGAAGGCCGTGATCGATGCCAAGCGCGGCAAGCTCTTCGCGAAGCTGATCAAGAACATCGAGGTCGCGGCCCGTATGGGCGGTGCCGACATCGACGGCAACCCGACGCTCTTCGACGCCATCCAGAAGGCCAAGAAGAGCTCGGTCCCGAACAAGAACATCGACTCCGCGGTCAAGCGCGGCGGTGGTCTCGAGGCCGGCGGCGCCGACTACGAGACGATCATGTACGAGGGCTACGGTCCGAACGGTGTCGCGGTGCTCATCGAGTGCCTCACCGACAACCGCAACCGTGCCGCGTCCGACGTGCGTGTCGCCATGACCCGCAACGGCGGCTCGATGGCCGACCCGGGCTCGGTCTCGTACCTGTTCAACCGTAAGGGTGTCGTCCTGCTGCCCAAGGGCGAGCTCTCCGAGGACGACGTCCTCGGTGCGGTGCTCGAGGCGGGTGCCGAAGAGGTCAACGACCTCGGCGACACCTTCGAGATCATCAGCGAGGCCACCGACATGGTTGCGGTCCGCACCGCGCTCCAGGAGGCGGGCATCGACTACGACTCGGCCGACTCCAACTTCCTGCCGACCATGCAGGTCGAGCTGGACGAAGAGGGCGCGCGCAAGATCTTCAAGCTGATCGACGCGCTGGAGGACAGCGACGACGTGCAGAACGTCTTCGCCAACTTCGACGTCTCGGACGAGGTCATGGAGAAGGTCGACGCCTGATCGGGCATCAGCGGCGGGCCGACGGGGACACACCCCGTCGGCCCGCCGCTTTGTCAGTGCCACCGGTTAGCCTGCACGCACTGGTTGTCGAAGGAGGGTGGGGCGTGCGCGTACTCGGCGTGGACCCGGGGCTGACCCGGTGCGGTGTCGGCGTGGTCGAGGGCGTCGCCGGCCGTCCGCTGACCATGCTCGCGGTGGGGGTCGTACGGACGCCCGCGGACGCGGAGTTGGGACACCGGCTCGTCGCGATCGAGGCGGGCATCGAGGAGTGGCTCGACGAGCACCGGCCCGAAGTCGTCGCCGTGGAGCGGGTGTTCAGCCAGCACAACGTCAGGACGGTGATGGGGACCGCCCAGGCGAGCGCCGTTGCCATGCTCTGCGCCGCGCGCCGCGGGATACCGGTCGCCCTGCACACCCCCAGCGAGGTCAAGGCCGCCGTCACCGGCTCCGGCCGGGCCGACAAGGCACAGGTCGGGGCGATGGTGACCCGGCTGCTGCGGCTCTCCGCCCCGCCCAAGCCGGCCGACGCCGCGGACGCCCTCGCGCTTGCCATCTGCCACATCTGGCGGGCCCCCGCCCAGAACCGCCTCCAGCAGGCGGTCGCCCTGCACGCCTCGAAAGGCCGCCCCTCATGATCGCCTTCGTCAGCGGCCCGGTCGCCGCGCTCGCCCCCACCCTGGCCGTGATCGAGGTCGGGGGAGTGGGCATGGCCGTGCAGTGCACGCCGAACACCATCGCCGGCCTGCGGATCGGCGAGAAGGCGCGGCTGGCCACGTCGCTGGTCGTACGGGAGGACTCGCTGACGCTGTACGGCTTCGCCGACGACGACGAGCGACAGGTCTTCGAACTGCTGCAGACCGCGAGCGGGGTGGGGCCGAGGCTCGCGCAGGCGATGCTGGGGGTGCACAGTCCGGATGCGCTGCGGATGGCCGTCTCGACGGGGGACGAGAAGTCGCTGATGGCGGTGCCGGGGATCGGCAAGAAGGGCGCGCAGAAGCTGCTGCTGGAGCTGAAGGACAAGCTGGGCACCCCGCTGGTGGGCGCGCAGCGCGCCCCTGTGGCGGCGGGTCCGGCGCCGTGGACGGAACAGCTCGCAGCGGCCCTGATCGGCCTGGGCTACGCCTCCCGGGAGGCGGAGGAGGCCGTCTCGGCGGTCACCCCGCAGGCGGAGGCGGCCATTGCCTCCGGCGGGTCGGCCCCGGTGCCCCAGCTGCTGCGGGCGGCCCTCCAGTCCCTGAACCGCGCGCGCTGACGGGGCTGCCCTGCGCGGGTCGCCCCTCCCCGCCCTGCCGCCGTTCTCCCCCGGACTCCGTCCGGGGGACCTCCAGGCTCGATCGCCGGGGCGCGGCTCCAAAGATCCGGGGCCGCGGCCCGGGGCCTGGTACGGGCGCCGCGCCGGGGCTCTGGAGGGCGGAGCCGCCGGCGCAGGGATCCGGGCAGGGTCCCCGGGGGCGCCTCCCCGCGGCAGCCGGGGGAGAAACGGTGCGCGGGCGGGGCGGGGGGAAACACCGCGCAGCGGGGCAGTCCCGGCCACCGCCCCGGCAGCCTGTGCGGGCCCCGCACCCGGCAGGACCCGGACCGACCACCGCAACGACGCAGAAGGCAGACTGACAGCGTGAACTGGGATGACGAGAGCGACGACCGGATCGTGGCGGCGGCAGCGGACGGCGAGGACACCGCCGTCGAGGCGGCCCTGCGCCCCAAGGACCTCGGCGAGTTCGTCGGCCAGGAGAAGGTCCGCCAGCAGCTCGATCTGGTGCTGAAGGCGGCCCGCCAGCGCGGCGCCACCGCCGATCACGTCCTGCTCTCCGGTGCGCCCGGCCTCGGCAAGACCACCCTTTCCATGATCATCGCCGCCGAGATGGGCGCGCCCATCCGGATCACCTCCGGCCCCGCCATCCAGCACGCCGGCGACCTCGCCGCGATCCTGTCCTCCCTCCAGGAGGGCGAGGTCCTCTTCCTCGACGAGATCCACCGCATGTCCCGGCCCGCCGAGGAGATGCTCTACATGGCCATGGAGGACTTCCGCGTCGACGTGATCGTCGGCAAGGGGCCCGGAGCCACCGCCATCCCCCTCGAGCTGCCGCCCTTCACCCTCGTCGGGGCGACGACCCGCGCCGGCCTGCTCCCCCCGCCCCTGCGCGACCGCTTCGGATTCACCGGGCACATGGAGTTCTACGCCCCCGAGGAGCTGGAACGCGTCATTCACCGCTCCGCCCGCCTCCTCGACGTGGAGATCGACACCGCCGGCGCCGCCGAGATCGCCGGCCGCTCCCGCGGCACCCCGCGCATCGCCAACCGCCTGCTGCGCCGGGTCCGGGACTACGCGCAGGTCCGGGCCGACGGCGTGATCAACCGCGAGGTGGCCGGCACCGCCCTGCAGGTGTACGAGGTGGACGGGCGCGGGCTCGACCGGCTCGACCGGGCCGTGCTCGAAGCCCTGCTCAAGCTGTTCGGCGGCGGTCCCGTCGGGCTGTCCACGCTCGCCGTCGCCGTCGGCGAGGAGCGCGAGACCGTGGAGGAAGTGGCCGAGCCGTTCCTGGTACGGGAGGGACTGCTCGCCCGCACCCCCAGGGGCCGGGTGGCGACCCCCGCCGCATGGGCTCACCTGGGACTCGTCCCGCCGCAGCACGGCGGGAGCGGATCAAGCGGACAACAGGGCTTGTTCGGGGCCTGACGGCGCGGAGGTTCGCCCGCTCAGGAACTGCGGTGCCATGCTGGGCGTTGTTCCATCGGTGCGGACTCGCCTAGACTCCGCCGATGCCGACCCTTCAGGTCGGTATGCCCACCCCCGTAGAAAAAGGCCGTCTCCCGTGCGGTCGTGCGAAGGATCTCCGTCCCGTGAATCTCGTGACACTCCTCCCGTTCATCGTGCTCATCGGGGCGATGTTCCTGATGACCCGCTCCGCGAAGAAGAAGCAGCAGGCGGCCGCGCAGATGCGTGACCACATGGTGCCCGGCACCGGTGTCCGCACCATCGGCGGCATGTACGCCACGGTGAAGGAGATCGGCGACGACACCGTCACCCTTGAGGTGGCCCCCGGTGTTCACGCGATCTACGCGAAGAACGCCATCGGCGCCGTCCTGGAGGATGCGGAGTACAACCGCATCGTCCACGGCACCGGTGATGATCTGACGATCGACACGCCGGTCGTCCCGGACGACGCCTCCTCGCTGACCCTGGACAAGGACGCGGACAAGGACGCGGACAAGCCCGAGGGCGACGCCCCGAAGCTCGACCTGGGCAAGAAGGACGAGCCCAAGGCCGACGAGCCCAAGGCCGACGCGTCGGACGACACGGAGCCCAAGGACGGCAAGGCCGACGGCGAGGCCGGCACGAAGTAGCGCGCGGCAGGGGACCGCGAAGGCGCCTGACCGGCGGCCGGCGCGGTCCCCGTCAGTGACACTTCTGCGGGGGGCAGGGGTCCCCACCACACATTTTCGTGGCCGTCCGCGCGCTGACCCGGCGCGGGGCGGTTGGACAGGGAGATACGACAAGGTGGCAGCACCGAAGAAGGGCCGGCGGCCCACGGGGGCTCAGGGGAGGCCGGGGCGCGCCCTGGCCATCATCCTGATCGCGATGGTGGCGCTCACCGCGGGGATGTTCCTCACGAAGCAGACGACCCCCCGGCTCGGCATCGACCTCGCGGGCGGTACGAGCATCACGCTCAAGGCCAAGAGCGAGCCCGGCAAGCCGGACGCGATCAACAAGACCAACATGGAGACGGCGGTCGGCATCATCGAGCGCCGTGTCAACGGTCTCGGCGTGTCGGAGTCCGAGGTCCAGACCCAGGGCCGCGACCACATCATCGTGAACATCCCCAAGGGGACGAACGAGAAGCAGGCTCGCGAGCAGGTCGGTACCACCGCCCAGCTGTACTTCCGCCCCGTCCTGGCCTTCGCCGACGGTGCCCCGGCAGCCCCCGCGGCCACGCCGAGCCCCTCCGCGAGCAGCTCCGGCGCCCCGAAGGCCGAGAGCAGCGGCAAGCCCGGCGCCCCGGCCACCCCGTCGTCCAGCGCCACTTCCCAGGGCCGTGTGCTCAGCGAGGCCCTCAAGGCCCCGGCCGCCACCGCCACTCCCTCGCCCTCGGCGAGCGAGTCGAAGAAGGCAGACGACAACAAGGCTCCGGCCCCGACCCCGGCCCCGTCGGGCATCGAGGCGGCCGCCGCCGACCTGCAGGCGAAGTTCGCCGCGCTGGACTGCACCAACGAGGCGCAGCGCACCGCCGCCGGCAAGGGCGCCAAGCCCGAGGACGCGACGCTGGCCTGTGGCAAGCGCGGCGACGCGTGGGGCAAGTGGATCCTCGGCCCCGCCGGTGTCGCCGGTACGGACGTCAAGGACGCCAAGGGCGTCATCGACCCGCAGCGCGGCCAGTGGATCGTCACGATGCAGTTCACCGACAAGGGCGCCGACAAGTTCGCCAAGATCACCGGTGAGCTGGCCACCAAGCAGATGCCGCAGAACCAGTTCGCGATCGTGCTCGACGGCGAGGTCGTCTCCGACCCGTCCGTCAGCCAGGCGCTGACCGGCGGCAACGCCGAGATCTCCGGCGGCTTCGACCAGCAGTCCGCGCAGGACCTGGGCAACATGCTCTCGTACGGCGCCCTGCCGCTCTCCTTCAGCGAGGACAGCGTCACCACCGTCACCGCCGCGCTCGGCGGCGAGCAGCTGAAGGCCGGCCTGATCGCCGGTGCCATCGGCCTCATCCTCGTCGTGATCTACCTGCTCGTGTACTACCGGGGCCTGGCCTTCATCGCCATCGTCAGCCTCCTGGTGTCCGCGATCCTGACGTACTCGATCATGGCGCTGCTCGGAAAGGGCATCGGCTTCGCGCTGAACCTGCCCGCCGTCTGCGGTGCGATCGTCGCGATCGGCATCACGGCGGACTCGTTCATCGTGTACTTCGAGCGCATCCGCGACGAGATCCGCGAGGGCCGCACCCTGCGTCCGGCCGTGGAGCGGGCCTGGCCGCGCGCCCGGCGCACCATCCTGGTGTCCGACTTCGTGTCGTTCCTGGCCGCCGCGGTGCTGTTCATCGTCACCGTCGGCAAGGTGCAGGGCTTCGCCTTCACCCTGGGTCTGACCACCCTGCTCGACGTGGTCGTGGTGTTCCTCTTCACCAAGCCGATCATGACGCTGATGGCCCGTACGAAGTTCTTCTCCAGCGGTCACCCCTGGTCCGGACTGGACCCGAAGCGGCTCGGCGCCAAGCCGCCGCTGCGCCGGTCCCGCCGTACCGGCTCCGGTTCCGTCACCGCTCCCGTCGACGCAAAGGAGGCGTGAGAGATGTCGAAGCTGGGAGATCTCGGCGCCAAGCTGTACCGCGGTGAGGTCGGCTACGACTTCGTCGGCAAGCGTTTCATCTGGTACGGCGTTTCCATCCTGATCACCATCACGGCGATCGTGGCCCTGGCCGTTCAGGGCCTCAACATGGGCATCGAGTTCAAGGGCGGTGCCGTCTTCACCACCCCGAAGACGGCCGTCTCCGTCGCCAAGGCGACCGAGGTCGCGGAGAAGGCCTCGGGCCACGACGCGATCGTCCAGGAGCTCGGCACGGGCGGCATGCGCATCCAGATCTCGGGTCTGGACACGAACGACGCGGCGGGCGTCAAGAAGCAGCTCGCCACCGACCTCAAGGTCACCGAGGCCGACATCAACGCGGACCTGGTCGGCCCCAGCTGGGGCGACCAGATCGCGAACAAGGCCTGGACCGGCCTCGGCGTCTTCATGGTCCTCGTGGTGATCTACCTCGCCATCGCGTTCGAGTGGCGGATGGCGGTCGCCGCGCTGATCGCCCTGATC
Organism: Streptomyces sp. NPDC032745; assembly: GCF_055579465.1. Lineage (NCBI taxonomy): Bacteria > Bacillati > Actinomycetota > Actinomycetes > Kitasatosporales > Streptomycetaceae > Streptomyces > Streptomyces sp. NPDC032745. Next base: position 57,897 of record NZ_JBVING010000022.1, read on the forward strand.
CACGACCTCACCATCACCGTCGGCGTGTACGCGCTGGTCGGCTTCGAGGTCACGCCGGGCACCGTGATCGGTCTGCTGACGATCCTCGGTTACTCCCTCTACGACACCGTCGTCGTCTTCGACGGTCTGAAGGAGGGCTCGAAGGACATCACCAAGCAGACCCGCTACACGTTCAGCGAGATCGCCAACCGCAGCATCAACGGCACCCTGGTCCGCTCGATCAACACCACGGTCGTCGCGCTGCTCCCCGTCGGGGCGCTGCTCTTCATCGGCGGCGGCTTCCTGGGCGCCGGCATGCTGAACGACATCTCGCTGTCGCTCTTCGTCGGCCTCGCGGCCGGTGCGTACTCCTCGATCTTCATCGCGACCCCGCTGGTCGTGGACCTCAAGGAGCGCGAGCCGGCGATGAAGGCCCTGAAGAAGCGGGTGCTCGCCAAGCGGGCGGCCGCGGCGGCGAAGGGCGAGTCCGCCGACGACGAGGGCACCGAGACGGGCGACGCCCCGCAGGTCGTGGCCCAGGGCCGGCCGGGACGGCGCCGGTGAGCAAGCTGTCCCCCGAGGCGCGCGAGCTGCTGCTCAGCCGGATCAAGGACGTTCCGGACTACCCGAAGCCGGGCGTGATGTTCAAGGACATCACCCCGCTGCTGGCGGACCCGAAGGCCTTCGCGGCGCTGACGGACGCACTGGTGGAGCTGGCCGGGCAGTACGGCGCGACGAAGATCGTCGGGCTGGAGGCGCGCGGGTTCATCCTCGCGGCGCCGGTGGCGGTCCAGGCGGGCATCGGCTTCGTGCCGGTACGCAAGGCCGGGAAGCTGCCGGGCGCCACGCTCGCGCAGTCGTACGAGCTGGAGTACGGCACGGCGGAGATCGAGGTCCACGCGGAGGACCTGGCGGCCGGCGACCGGGTCATGGTCATCGACGACGTCCTGGCCACCGGCGGTACCGCCGACGCCTCGCTGGCGCTGATCCGGCGGGCCGGGGCGGAGGTCGCCGGTGTGGCGGTCCTGATGGAGCTGTCGTTCCTCCCGGGCCGGGCCAAGCTGGCGCCCGCCCTGGGCGGGGCCCCGCTGGACGCGCTGATCGTGGTCTGACCTCTGCTCTGCCGAAGCGGCGGGTATCCGGTTCTTCCGGGTGCCCGCCGCTTCCGTTTCCGGCGGGCCGGTCGCCGTGGGCCGGGGCGGAGCCCCAGGAGCGGACCCGCACCGGAGCGGTTGTCGCGGAGCCTCGGGGAACAGGGTGCCGCAACCCTCGCTACCATGGTTTATCCGGACCGGACACGGGCACCGGATCCTCCCCCACACTTCGTCCGGGGGGACCCCCAGAGGAGCGCTCTTGCCAGACGAGGTCCAGCCACTCTCCGCCGCGCAGCCCGACCCGCAGGCCGAGCAGGCCGCGGCGCCCCCCGCCACGCCCCCGCCGGCCCCGCCCGTGAAGCCCGCGTCCGCGAAGTCGGCCGGGTCCTCCAACCGCGTGCGCGCCCGGCTCGCCCGCCTCGGCGTCCAGCGTTCCAACCCGTACAACCCGGTACTGGAACCGCTGCTCCGCATAGTCCGCAGCAACGACCCGAAGATCGAGACGGCCACGCTGCGCCAGATCGAGCAGGCGTACCAGGTCGCCGAGCGCTGGCACCGCGGCCAGAAGCGCAAGAGCGGTGACCCGTACATCACCCACCCGCTCGCGGTGACCACCATCCTCGCCGAGCTGGGCATGGACCCGGCCACCCTGATGGCCGGACTGCTGCACGACACCGTCGAGGACACCGAGTACGGGCTGGAGGACCTGCGCCGCGACTTCGGCGACGCCGTTGCCCTGCTCGTCGACGGCGTCACCAAGCTGGACCGGGTCAAGTTCGGCGAGGCCGCCCAGGCCGAGACCGTCCGCAAGATGGTCGTCGCCATGGCCAAGGACCCGCGCGTCCTGGTCATCAAGCTCGCCGACCGCCTGCACAACATGCGCACCATGCGCTACCTCAAGCGGGAGAAGCAGGAGAAGAAGGCCCGCGAGACCCTCGAGATCTACGCCCCGCTGGCGCACCGGCTGGGCATGAACACGATCAAGTGGGAGCTCGAGGACCTCGCCTTCGCGATCCTCTACCCCAAGATGTACGACGAGATCGTCCGCCTCGTCGCCGAGCGGGCGCCCAAGCGCGACGAGTACCTCACCGTCGTCACCGACGAGGTGCAGACCGACCTCCGGGCCGCCCGCATCAAGGCCACCGTCACCGGCCGGCCCAAGCACTACTACAGCGTCTACCAGAAGATGATCGTCCGCGGCCGCGACTTCGCGGAGATCTACGACCTGGTCGGCATCCGCGTCCTCGTCGACACCGTACGGGACTGCTACGCGGCCCTCGGCACGGTGCACGCGCGATGGAATCCGGTCCCCGGCCGGTTCAAGGACTACATCGCGATGCCCAAGTTCAACATGTACCAGTCGCTCCACACGACGGTCATCGGACCCAGCGGCAAGCCCGTCGAGCTCCAGATCCGCACGTTCGACATGCACCGCCGCGCCGAGTACGGCATCGCCGCGCACTGGAAGTACAAGCAGCAGACCGTCGCCGGCACCTCCAAGGTCCGCACCGACGTCCCGCAGGCCGCCAAGGGCAGCGCCGGGCAGGACACCGTCAACGACATGGCCTGGCTGCGCCAGCTGCTGGACTGGCAGAAGGAGACCGAGGACCCGGGCGAGTTCCTCGACTCCCTGCGCTTCGACCTCTCCCGCAACGAGGTCTTCGTCTTCACGCCCAAGGGCGACGTCATCGCGCTGCCCGCCGGCGCCACCCCCGTGGACTTCGCGTACGCCGTCCACACCGAGGTCGGCCACCGGACCATAGGCGCACGCGTCAACGGCCGGCTCGTCCCGCTCGAGTCGACCCTCGACAACGGCGACCTCGTCGAGGTCTTCACCTCCAAGGCCGAGGGCGCGGGCCCGTCCCGCGACTGGCTCGGCTTCGTCAAGTCCCCGCGGGCCCGCAACAAGATCCGCGGCTGGTTCTCCAAGGAGCGCCGCGACGAGGCCATCGAGCACGGCAAGGACGCCATCGCGCGGGCCATGCGCAAGCAGAACCTGCCGATCCAGCGCATCCTCACCGGCGACTCGCTCGTCACCCTCGCGCACGAGATGCGCTACCCCGACATCTCCTCCCTGTACGCGGCGATCGGCGAGGGCCACGTGGCCGCGCAGGGCGTCGTACAGAAGCTGGTGCAGGCCCTCGGCGGCGAGGAAGCCGCGAACGAGGACATCGAGGAGAGCGTCCCGCCCTCCCGCGCCCGCGGGAAGCGGCGCGGCAACGCCGACCCCGGCGTGGTCGTCAAGGGCGTCGACGACGTCTGGGTCAAGCTGGCCCGCTGCTGCACCCCGGTCCCCGGCGACCCGATCATCGGGTTCGTCACCCGCGGCAGTGGCGTATCGGTTCACCGCGCCGACTGCGTCAACGTGGACTCCCTCTCCCAGCAGCCCGAGCGGATGCTGGAAGTCGAATGGGCGCCGACCCAGTCCTCGGTCTTCCTGGTCGCCATCCAGGTCGAGGCGCTGGACCGGTCCCGGCTGCTCTCGGACGTCACCCGGGTCCTGTCGGACCAGCACGTGAACATCCTCTCCGCGGCGGTCCAGACCTCCCGCGACCGGGTGGCCACCTCCCGGTTCACCTTCGAGATGGGCGACCCGAAGCACCTGGGACACGTCCTGAAGGCCGTACGGGGCGTGGAGGGCGTCTACGACGTCTACCGCGTCACCTCGGCCCGCCGGCCGTAGCCGGCCGCCTGAGCGCGCGCAGCGCACGTACGAGGGCCCCGGTACGCAATGCCGTACCGGGGCCCTCGTGCATCCGCGTGCGGTGATCAGCCGCCGAACTCCTCCAGGCCCTTCAGCGCCTGGTCCAGCAGGGCCTGGCGGCCCTCCAGCTCGCGGGCCAGCTTGTCGGCCTTCGCGTTGTTGCCCGCCGCACGGGCCGCGTCGATCTGCTCACGCAGCTTGTCCACCGCAGCCTGGAGCTGACCCGTCAGACCGGCCGCACGGGCCCGCGCCTCCGGGTTCGTGCGACGCCACTCGCCTTCCTCGGCCTCCTGGATGGCCCGCTCCACCGTGTGCATCCGGCCCTCGACCTTCGGACGGGCGTCCCGCGGCACGTGGCCGATGCCCTCCCAGCGCTCGTTGAGGGAGCGGAACGCGGCCCGGGCCGCCTTCAGGTCCGTGATCGGGACGAGCTTCTCGGCCTCGTCGGCCAGCTCCTCCTTCAGCTTCAGGTTCTCCACCTGCTCGGCGTCGCGCTCCGCGAACACCTCGCCGCGCGCCGCGAAGAACACGTCCTGCGCACCGCGGAAGCGGTTCCACAGGTCGTCCTCGGCCTCGCGCTGCGCCCGGCCCGCCGCCTTCCAGTCCGCCATCAGCTCGCGGTAGCGGGCGGCCGTCGGACCCCAGTCGGTCGACTTCGACAGCGACTCGGCCTCCGCGACCAGCTTCTCCTTGACCTTGCGGGCGTCCTCGCGCTGCGCGTCGAGCGAGGCGAAGTGCGCCTTGCGGCGCTTGGAGAAGGCGGAACGGGCGTGCGAGAAGCGGTGCCACAGCTCGTCGTCCGACTTGCGGTCGAGGCGCGGCAGACCCTTCCAGGTGTCCACCAGGGCACGCAGCCGCTCGCCCGCACTGCGCCACTGGTCGCTCTGGGCCAGCTGCTCGGCCTCGGCCACCAGCGCGTCCTTGGCCGCACGGGCCTCGTCCGTCTGCTTGGCCTTCTGGACCTTGCGCTCCTCGCGCCGCGAGTCCACGGTCGCGACCAGCTTGTCCAGCCGGACGCGCAGGGCGTCGAGGTCACCCACGGCGTGGTGCTCCTCCACCTGCGTGCGCAGGTGGTCGATGGCCGTCTGCGCGTCCTTGGCGGACAGATCGGTGGTCCGCACCCGCCGTTCGAGGAGGCCGATCTCGACCACCAGGCCCTCGTACTTGCGCTCGAAGTAGGCCAGGGCCTCCTCGGGGGTGCCCGCCTGCCAGGAGCCGACGACCTTCTCGCCCTCGGCAGTACGCACGTACACGGTGCCCGTCTCGTCGACGCGGCCCCACGGGTCGCTGCTCACAGCGCCTCCTCCACCTGATGCCTGCGAGGGGTTCACCCCCTGGGCATCGTCCACAGTTTCCTGGGGCGGGCAGCGCCCGCCCTGCACAACGCCAACATAGGCGACCGCCGGGCCGGCTGTCCGCATCCCGCACGACGGAATATCGCCGTAGGGGGCGGACAGCGCCCGGTCCCGAGGCCGCCGGAACCCGTCAGTTCTGGGTGACGGCGCCCTTCTCGATGGTCACCGGGGTCTTGGGGGCCCCGTCCTGGCCGCCGTCTGCGGTACCGGCCTTGGCCACCGCCTCGAGCGCCTTCAGGCCCGCCGCGTCGATCTTGCCGAACGGCGTGTACGACGGCGCCAGCGGGCTGTCCTTGTAGACCAGGAAGAACTGGCTGCCGCCGCTGTGCGGCTGGCCGGTATTGGCCATCGCCACCGTGCCCGCCGGGTAGATCACCTGGCCCTGCTCGTTCGGCTTGCCCAGCGAGTCGAGGTTCTCGTCCGCGATGGTGTAGCCGGGGCCGCCCATACCCGTGCCCTCCGGGTCGCCGCACTGGAGTACGAAGATCCCGGACGTGGTCAGGCGGTGGCACTTGGTGTTGTCGAAGAAGCCCTTGTCCGCGAGCGACTTGAACGAGTTGACGGTCTCCGGCGTCTTCGCCGCGTCCATCTCGAACTTGATCCCGCCCGCGCTGGTCTTCAGGTCGAACGTGTACTTCGCGTTCTTGTCGATCGCCATCGCCGGCGAGGGCGACTGCTTCGGCGAGGGCGAGGCCGACGGGTTCGCCGCCGGATCCGCCGCCTGGTCCTTCTTGTCCTTGTCGAAGACGCCGCCCACGACGAGGCCGACCAGCGTCGCGACCACCACGGCCACCGCCGCGCCGATCACGGCCGCCCGCTGGCGCGACTTCCGCCGGGCCTCGGCCCGGCGCTTCTGCTGGCGCTCGTACTTCTCCCTGGCGAGCTGTCGCCGCCGCTGATCGCTCGTGACCACCGGGTCGTCTCCTTGTACGTGTCTGGCACCGCTGTCCGGGCTCGGTTAGGCCGTACCGTATATGGGTTCGCTGTGAAACGAGCGGCGCCGGTAGGCTCTGAGCAGCAGCATTCCGATCTCGGCCGCTGCTGAAGCTCCCGCCGGACGACGATTGAGGACGAACGTGCTGATTGCCGGGTTCCCCGCCGGGGCCTGGGGGACCAACTGTTACGTGGTCGCCCCCGCCGCCGGTGAGGAGTGCGTCATCATCGACCCGGGCCACCAGGCCACCCAGGGTGTCGAGGAGACGCTGAAGAAGCATCGGCTCAAGCCCGTCGCGGTCGTCCTCACCCACGGCCACATCGACCACGTGGCCTCGGTGGTCCCGGTGTGCGGAGCACACGACGTACCGGCCTGGATCCACCCCGAGGACCGCTACATGATGAGCGACCCGGAGAAGGCGCTGGGGCGTTCCATCGGGATGCCGCTGATGGGCGAGCTCACCGTGGGCGAGCCGGACGACGTCCGCGAGCTGACGGACGGCGCCGGGCTGAAGCTGGCCGGCATGGACTTCTCGGTGGCGCACGCGCCCGGGCATACCAAGGGGTCGGTGACCTTCCGGATGCCCGAGCTGGCCGACATCCCGCCGGTCTTCTTCTCGGGCGACCTGCTGTTCGCCGGCTCCATCGGACGCACCGACCTGCCCGGCGGCTCCCACGCCGAGATGCTCGAGTCGCTGGCCCGCGTGTGCCTGCCGCTCGACGACTCGACCGTGGTGCTGTCCGGCCACGGTCCCCAGACCACCATCGGCCGCGAGCGCGCGACGAACCCGTACCTGAGGGAAGTCGCCGCCGGGCTCGGAGACGGCACCGCCGCTCCACGACGAGGAATGTGACGAGAGTTTCGTGAGCACCTTCAAGGCCCCCAAGGGCACGTACGACCTGATCCCGCCGTACTCGGCGAAGTACCTGGCCGTCCGCGACGCCATCTCCGGCCCCCTGCGGCTGTCAGGCTACGGGTACGTCGAGACGCCGGGCTTCGAGGACGTCGACCTGTTCGCGCGCGGTGTCGGCGAGTCCACCGACATCGTGACCAAGGAGATGTACACCCTCACGACGAAGGGCGGGGCCAACCTCGCGCTGCGTCCCGAGGGCACCGCGTCCGTGCTGCGCGCGGCGCTGGAGGCGAACCTGCACAAGGCCGGCGGCCTGCCGGTGAAGCTCTGGTACTCGGGCTCGTACTACCGCTACGAGCGCCCGCAGAAGGGCCGCTACCGCCACTTCTCGCAGGTCGGTGCCGAGGCGATCGGCGCCGAGGACCCGGCGCTGGACGCCGAGCTGATCATCCTGGCCGACCAGGCGTACCGCACGCTGGGCCTGCGCAACTTCCGGATCCTGCTGAACTCGCTCGGCGACAAGGAGTGCCGCCCGGTGTACCGGGAGGCGCTCCAGGCCTTCCTGCGCGGGCTGGACCTGGACGAGGAGACCGTGCGCCGGGCCGAGATCAACCCGCTGCGCGTCCTCGACGACAAGCGGGCCGAGGTACAGAAGCAGCTGGTCGGCGCGCCGGCGCTGCGGGACTACCTGTGCGACGCGTGCAAGGCGTACCACGAGGAGGTGCGGGCGCTGATCACGGCGGCCGGGGTCGCCTTCGAGGACGACGAGAAGCTGGTGCGCGGGCTGGACTACTACACGCGGACCACGTTCGAGTTCGTGCACGACGGTCTGGGGTCCCAGTCCGCGGTCGGCGGCGGCGGCCGCTACGACGGGCTGTCCGAGATGATCGGCGGACCGGCCCTGCCGTCGGTGGGCTGGGCGCTGGGCGTGGACCGTACGGTGCTGGCCCTCGAGGCGGAGGGTGTCGAGCTGGACATCCCGCCGGCGACGTCGGTGTTCGCGGTGGCGCTGGGCGAGGCGAAGCCGGTGCTGTTCGGGCTGGTCACGGAGCTCCGCAAGGCCGGCGTCGCGGCCGACATCTCGTACGGGGGCAAGGGCCTCAAGGGCGCGATGAAGGACGCGAACCGGTCGGGGGCGCGCTTCGCCGTGGTCGCGGGTGACCGCGACCTCGCCGAGGGCGTGGTCCAGCTGAAGGACATGGAGTCCGGGGAGCAGTCCCCGGTCGCCCTCACGGACGTGGTCGCCCTCCTCCGTACCAAGCTGGCCTGACGGAAGCCGTCAGAGGAGCTCGTGCCGCATGGCTGTGGTCACCGCAGCCGTGCGGTCCGTGACCTCCAGCTTGCCGAAGATCCGCAGCAAGTGCGTTTTGACGGTGGATTCCGCGACGAACAGGCGGCGGCCGATCTGCGCGTTCGTCGCGCCCTCCGCGACCAGCCGGAGGACCGCCACCTCCCGGTCGGAGAGGCGGGGGCGCTCGGGGCGGGTGCGGAGGCGGTCCACCAGGCGGCCCGCCACCGACGGGGCCAGGACCGTCTCGCCCCGTACGGCCGCGCGGATCGCGTCGGCCAGTTCGGCCCGCGCCATGTCCTTCAGCAGGTAGCCCGCAGCCCCCGCCTCCACCGCCCGCAGGATGTCCCGGTCGTTCTCGTACGTCGTCAGGACGACGACTCTGACGGGCAGCCCGGCCGCGCTGATCCGGGCGATGGACTCGACGCCGTCGCCGCCCGGCATCCGCAGGTCCATCAGGATCAGGTCCAGGCCGCCGGGCACCAGCTCCGCGGCCAGCGCCTCCGCCTGCGGGCCGTTCGCGGCCTCCGCGACGACCTCCAGGTCCGGCTCCGCGCTGAGCATGCCGCGCAGGCCCTCCCGTACCACCGGGTGGTCGTCGGCCAGCAGGATGCGGATCATGTTCTGCGGCTCCTCAGAGCGTCGTCGGGAGAGTGGTCGTCGGGAGGGTGACGGTGACCGTCGTGCCGGTGCCCGGCACCCCGGCGATCGACGCCGTGCCGCCGACCTCCGCCGCGCGGGCGCGCAGCCCCCGCAGGCCGTGGCCCGGGCCGGGGGCCGCCGGGTCGAAGCCCCGCCCGGTGTCCCTGACCGTGACGGTCAACTCGCCGTCACCGTAGGCCAGGGACACCGAACAGCGCGCACCCGCCCCCGCGTGCTTCGACGCGTTCGACAGGGATTCCTGGCAGGACCGCAGGGCCACCACCTCCAGTACCGCGGCCAGCGGCCGGACCTCCCCGGTCACCGACACCGCCGCCGGCGGGTCCTGCCGGGCCGCGAGGCGGCGTACCGCGTCCGGCAGCGAGCCGGCGTCCAGGTCGGCGGGGGCGCCGCCCGAGACCAGGGCCCGGGCCTCGGCCAGGTTCTGCCGGGCGGTGGCGGCCATCAGCTCCAGATGCCGGTGGGCCTGCTCCGGATCCGTGTCCAGCTCCGACTGCACGGCTTGGACCAGCATCAGCAGACTCGTGAAGCCCTGGGCGAGGGTGTCGTGGATCTCGCGGGACATGCGTTCCCTTTCGGCATGGGCGCCCTGCGCGGCGGAGAGCCGGGCCACCTCCTCCCGGCTGGCGTCGAGTTCGGCGATCAGCGAGGCCCGCTCCTGGCTCTGCTCGATGATCCGGATGATCCAAGCGCCGAAGAAGGAGGAGAAGGCGAAGGTGACGAAGGCGCTGGCCGCGTTGATGAAGACGACGTGTCCGGCCGGCCGCCACAGCAGCGCCCACCCGGCCACCGGCAGCAGCGCCACCACCGCCATCGTGCCGATCGCCCGGCGCAGCGGCAGCAGCATGAAGCAGTGCGGGGCGATCGCGAAGGTGATCAGCCGGGTCTCGCCCACCAGGAACGCGGCGGGCATGAACAGGCCCACCACCACGCCCAGGTAGCGCAGGGACCGCCCCGGTTCGGTCCAGGGATCCTTCAGGAGCAGGGGCCGGCCGGCCCACGCGTACCAGGGGATCAGCAGCGTGAGCAGGACGGCGGCGGGGACCCGGTACGACAGCGAGGGGAAGTCCGCGCCCAGGACGAAGGCCACGGTCGCGACCCACACGAAGCCGAAGTAGAGGTCCCAGGGCCCGAACGCGCGGTCCCAGACGTGGGATTCACGCGCTCCGGCCGTCCCGGTGAACCCGTTCAGCCGTCGCGGCGGTTCTTCCACTTGAAGGTGAGCAGACACAGGACCAATCCTCCGACGACCCAGGCCCCCAGGACCAGGGCGACCTTTCCGTACTCCCAGCTGCCCGTCTGCTCCAGGACGGCCGCGGACTCCGGCAGGAACACCCCCCGCAGCCCCTGGCACATCCACTTGAGCGGGAACAGTGCGCCGATGTTCAGCAGCCAGTCCGGGATCGCGTTGACCGGGATGAACACGCCGGAGATGAACTGCAGGATCAGGAACGGCAGGACGACCACCGAGCTCGCGCTCTTGCCGGACTTGGGCAGGCTGCTGATGGCGATGCCCAGCAGGGCGCACCCGGTCAGGCCGAGGACGAAGATCCAGCCGAACGTGAGCCACTTGGCCGCGGAAGCCGGCAGGTCGAGGCCGAACAGGGTGGAGCCGACGAGGAGCAGGATCGCGGTCTCGGCGAGCCCGGTGGCCAGCACCATCCAGACCTTGCCCAGGAAGTACGCGGCCGGGGGCATCGGGGTCCCGCGCAGACGGCGCAGCACCTTCTCGTCCCGTTCGACCGCGATCGAGATCCCGAGCGACTGGAAGCTGATGGACATGATGCCCGCGGCGACCATGCCGGCCGCGTACAGCTGGGAGGCGGTGACCCCGGTGTTCTCCACGCTGTCGCGGAAGATCGAGGCGAAGAGGGCGAGGAAGACGATGGGGAAGGCGAAGGTGAAGATCATCGCGTCGCGCTGGCGGACGAACTGCTTGATCTCCAGTGCCCCGCGGCTCAGGCCCAGGGTCCAGGCACCGGGCAGTGCCTTCGCGGCCGCGGCCGTGCTGCCGCCGGTCGTCGTGGTCGTGGCGGTCGTGCTCATCGTGCGTCCTCCGGCTGCTGCGCGGTCGTGGGTACGAGCTGGCCCGTGAGGCGCAGGTACACGTCCTCCAGGGTGGGCCGGCCGATCTTCAGTCCCGGGATCTCTCCGTCGAAGCGGGCCATGAGCTCGGCGACCGTACGGGTGGGGGTCTCGGTGGCGATGCTGCGCGCGCCGCCGTCGGCCTCGGTCCACTCGACGGTGGCGCCGGTGCCGAAGCGGGAGCGCAGTCCGGCCGGTTCGCCCTCGGCGACGACCCTGCCGCTCGCGATGACCGCGAGGCGGTCGGCGAGGGCCTCGGCCTCCTCCAGGTAGTGCGTGGTGAGCACGATGGTGGTGCCCTCGGCGGCGAGCAGCCGGATCAGGTCCCAGAACTGGCGCCGCGCCGCCGGGTCGAAGCCGGTGGTCGGCTCGTCGAGGAGCAGCAGCTCGGGATCGCCGATGACGCCCAGCGCCACGTCGAGCCGGCGCCGCTGGCCGCCCGAGAGGCCCTTCACCCGCTGGTCCCGCTTCTGCTCCAGGCCGACCAGGGCGATGACTTCGGCCGGGTCGCGCGGGGCCGGGTAGTAGCGGGCGAAGTGCTCGACCGTCTCCCGTACCGTCAGTTCCGCGGGTGCCGACTCGTCCTGCCAGACGATCCCGACGCGCGAGCGCCAGGCCCGCCCGGCGGTGGCCGGGTCCGCGCCGAGCACGGCGACCTCGCCGCCGTCCCGCTCCCGGTGGCCCTGCAGGATCTCCACCGTCGTGCTCTTGCCTGCGCCGTTGGGCCCGAGAAGGCCGAAGACCTCGCCCTGCCGGATCGTCAGATCGAGTCCGTCCACTGCGGTGACCTCGCCGTAGTGCTTGCGAAGCCCCCGTACTTCCACCGCATTCCGTGTCATGTCTCAAATGGTGTGGCGGAACCGGCTCCACCGGTCCCACCGTGCGTACGTCCTTATGTCCACCGAACGGTGGACACCGGCCCAGTACGGCACAATGGCCGGTGCTTGTTGACCTTGCAGATGTGGAGCGGGCGGTATGACGACACGAGGTACGGACGCAGACACCGCGCCGCGGACGGTCGGCGCCAGCCGGGCACTCGCCCTGCTGCTGGTGATCACGGGCGCCGCGGGGCTGCTCGCGGCCTGGGTGATCACGATCGACAAGTTCAAGCTGCTCGAGGACCCGAACTTCACGCCGGGCTGCAGCCTGAACCCGATCGTCTCGTGCGGCAACATCATGAAGAGCGAGCAGGCGTCCGCGTTCGGCTTCCCGAACCCGATGCTGGGGCTGGTCGCGTACGGGATCGTGGTCTGCGTCGGCATGAGCGTGCTGGCCGGGGCCCGGTTCCGCCCCTGGTACTGGCTGACCCTCAACGCGGGCATGCTGTTCGGCGTCGTCTTCTGCGCCTGGCTGATGTACCAGTCGCTGTACAACATCAACTCGCTGTGCCTGTGGTGCTCCCTGGCGTGGGTCGCCACGATCTTCATGTTCTGGTACGTCACCGCGCACAACGTGCGGGAGGGCCTGCTGCCCGCGCCGGGCTGGCTGCGGTCCTTCCTCGACGAGTTCACCTGGGTGCTGCCCGTCCTGCACGTCGGGATCATCGGCATGCTGATCCTGACGCGCTGGTGGGACTTCTGGACCTCCTGAGGACCGCCTGAGGGCGGCCTCGGGCGGCCTCGTGCGCCCGGGGCCCGCTGTCGGTGGGCTCGCATAGGCTTCCCGTGTGGAACCAGACCTGTTCACCGCCGCTGCCGAAGAACGCCAGGAGAAGGATCCGGCGAGCTCCCCGCTCGCCGTCCGGATGCGCCCCCGCACCCTGGACGAGGTCGTCGGCCAGCAGCACCTGCTGAAGCCCGGATCACCGCTGCGGCGGCTGGTCGGGGACGGGGCGGGCGGTCCGGCCGGCGCCTCGTCGGTGATCCTGTGGGGCCCGCCGGGCATCGGCAAGACCACCCTCGCGTACGTGGTGAGCCAGGCGACGCAGAAGCGGTTCGTGGAGCTGTCGGCGATCACGGCGGGCGTGAAAGAGGTGCGCGCCGTCATCGAGGGCGCCAAGCGGGCGGCCGGCGGGTACGGCAAGGACACGGTCCTCTTCCTCGACGAGATCCACCGCTTCAGCAAGGCCCAGCAGGACTCGCTGCTCCCGGCCGTCGAGAACCGCTGGGTGACGCTGATCGCCGCGACCACCGAGAACCCGTACTTCTCGATCATCTCCCCGCTGCTGTCGCGGTCGCTGCTGCTCACGCTGGAGCCGCTCACGGACGAGGACCTGAGTGCCCTGATGCGGCGCGCGCTGACGGAGGAGCGGGGCCTGGGCGGTGCGGTGACCCTGCCGGCGGACGCGGAGGCGCACCTGCTGCGGATCGCTGGCGGCGACGCCCGGCGGGCGCTGACGGCGCTGGAGGCGGGTGCCGGTTCGGCGATCGCCAAGGGGGAGTCCGAGATCAGCCTCCAGACGGTGGAGGAGGCGGTCGACCGGGCGGCGGTGAAGTACGACCGGGACGGGGACCAGCACTACGACGTGGCGAGCGCGCTGATCAAGTCGATCCGCGGCTCGGACGTGGACGCCGCGCTGCACTATCTGGCGCGGATGATCGAGGCGGGGGAGGACCCGCGGTTCATCGCGCGCCGCCTGATGATCTCGGCGAGCGAGGACATCGGGCTGGCGGACCCGACGGCCCTGCCGCTCGCGGTGGCCGCGGCGCAGGCGGTGGCGATGATCGGCTTCCCGGAGGCGGCGCTGACCCTCTCGCACGCGACGATCGCGCTGGCCCTGGCCCCGAAGTCGAACACCGCGACGACCGCGATCGGCGCGGCACTGGCGGATGTCCGGGCGGGGCTGGCGGGCCCGGTGCCGACGCATCTGCGGGACGGGCACTACAAGGGCGCGGCGAAGCTGGGCCACGCGGTGGGGTACGTGTACCCGCACGACGTGCCGGGCGCGATCGCTGCGCAGCAGTACGCCCCCGACGCGGTGCACGGGAAGCGGTACTACGAACCGACCCGCTACGGCGCCGAGGCCCGCTACGCGGACGTGGTCGAAAAGGTCCGCGAACGCCTCCGCGGCGGTGCCTGAACCCCGGCCGGGACAGCCCTTAGGCTCCGGGCATGGGACGTCGGTCCGTGCTCATCGCCACTGCGGCGGCACTGTTGATCAGCGGGTGCCATCACCAGGACGCCGGGCGGGCGAGGGCCAGCGCTGCCGGGCTGGTGGGGCGGGTGCCGCTCGCCGGCCCCGGGTTCCCGCCGGACGGCGTCACCGCCGGACGGCAACTGGCCGGGCTCACCGTCGAGTGGGGCAAGAACTGGCAGACGTACAAGCGGGAGCACTTCGGCAGGTACTGGTCCGACGAGACCGACGCCGTCGGCGGGCGCAACGGCTGCGACACCCGCGACGACGTACTGCGCCGCGACTTGAGCGACCTGCGCGAGAGCGACCGCAACCCCTGCGTCGTGGTCTCCGGGGTGCTGCACGATCCGTACACCGGCAAGACCCTCCCGTACTCCTACCGGCGGGCTTCGCAGATCCAGACCGACCACATCGTGGCGCTCGGCGCCGCCTGGCGTGGCGGCGCGTACGCCTGGACGCCGCAGCGCAGGCTCGCGTACGCGAACGACCTCGACGTCCTGCTCGCCGTGGACAAGCAGACCAACCAGGACAAGGGCAGCAGGACCGCCGACAAGTGGCAGCCGCCCCGCACGGCGTACCGGTGCGAGTACGCCCGCCGCTACGTCGGGATCAAGGCCAAGTACGGGCTGTCGGTGACCCCGCCGGAGAAGACCGCCCTGGAGGGCATGCTCGGCACCTGCCCGCCGGCCGCAGGCTAGGGAGTGTCGTCAAAGTAGCGTCGGCCGCCCGGAAGGGCGGGGCTGGCGGGGTCTGGTGCGTGCGATCGCAAGGCGGAGGAGGGAAGCGACGCGGAGCGTCGGTGACCGACGACAACGCGGCGAGCGTGCGTGCCAGGCCCCGCCAGCCAGACGGGACTTTGACGACACGACCTAGTGGCCCGCCGCCGCGAACAGGTGGCGCATCGCCCGGCGCAGGTCGCAGACGTCGCGTACCGGTGCCGGGAAGTCGAAGCGGGCGTCGAAGGAGGAGCCGCCGCCCGTGAAGCGGACCCGCAGGCCCAGCCGGTCCAGGGCCAGGGGCACCGCGGTCATGCCGGCGCTCTCCCGCGGGCCCAGCAGCGCGCACAGGTCCGCGATCCGGTCGCGGTGCGCGGCGGCCAGGTGCTGGAGGAGCTCGGTCTCGTGGTTCACCATGGGGTCCGGCTCCACCGTCGCCAGGTCCTCCGGTTCGACGCGCTCCGCGCCCCACAGGTCGTCCACCGAGATCTCGCCGACCTCCAGGCGCAGCATCACGAAGGACGGCCGGCCGTGCAGCCCGAGGAGTTCGCCCACCGGCCGGCGGTCCGCCAGCAGCGCCGCGCAGGCCGCGCGGTCGTCCCCGCGCACCTGCGTCAGCCACCCGGCCAGCCACGCACGGCCTCGGATACGATGGGGCACGGACACCGGCGCCACATCCGTGATCTCGATCACGGCGGTGAGGTCGTCGTCCTGGGCGTAAGCGGCTGCCCTGGCAGCCGTGGATTCCCCTGACACCAGGAGAATCACGTCCCCGTCCGGGGTGACGGTCCGAGCGGCCGGCATCCCTGTCCCGAACTCTGCCTGGTCAAGAGATCGCAGCTGGTCAACAGCACCCGGCAGCGTGAGGGATACTGAGGCGTTGGACTCTACGAGGGTTCGTACGCGTTCGGCTCCGGTGAGCTGCCGAACGCCTTCCCTGGGACGCGGCTGACCTTGCTTATCGTCGTCGAAAGCGGATTCCGTTTCGTTGGAATCCGAACTTCGGTGCGCACTGGGCAGGGGGATCCCATGTGGTCGAGACATTACGTCCTCCTCGATAAGGTAAGCCTCACCTAACTTACATGGAGGTAGGTTCCCCGTGAACCAGAAGCGACCCAAGGTCAAGAAGTCGCGTGCCCTCGGCATTGCGCTGACCCCGAAGGCCGTCAAGTACTTCGAGGCTCGTCCCTACCCGCCGGGCGAGCACGGCCGTGGCCGCAAGCAGAACTCGGACTACAAGGTTCGTCTGCTCGAGAAGCAGCGTCTGCGCGCTCAGTACGACATCTCTGAGCGTCAGATGGCCCGCGCGTACGACCGCGCCAAGAAGGCCGAAGGCAAGACGGGCGAGGCGCTGGTCGTCGAGCTCGAGCGTCGCCTCGACGCCCTGGTCCTGCGTTCGGGCATCGCCCGCACCATCTACCAGGCCCGCCAGATGGTCGTTCACGGCCACATCGAGGTCAACGGTGGCAAGGTCGACAAGCCGTCGTTCCGTGTCCGCCCGGACGACGTCATCACCGTGCGCGAGCGCAGCCGCGAGAAGGTTCCGTTCCAGGTTGCCCGTGAGGGTGGCTACGCAGGCGAGGGCGAGACCCCGCGCTACCTGCAGGTCAACCTGAAGGCCCTGGCCTTCCGCCTGGACCGCGACCCGAACCGCAAGGAAATCCCGGTCATCTGCGACGAGCAGCTCGTCGTCGAGTACTACGCCCGCTGATCCAGCGGCCGTAGCCTCACAGGCTGGTCAGCCCGTCGGTTCCCCCTTGGGGGAGCCGACGGGCTTCCTGTTTTTCGGACCGCCCGCCGTGCCCGCCGTGCCCGACGCCTCCCCGGCCCGGGGCCTCGGCAGTGGTTCCGGCGGCGCCGCCGCCGGCTCCGGCGCCCGCAGCGCCCGCTCGACCGCCTCCTCCGGCGACAGGCTCCGGCCGTGCTGCGCACACGCCTCGTACCGCTCCGCCCCCAGCAGCTCGCCCGCCCGCTCCCGGCACATCAGCCGCGGGGCGTTGAAGTAGCCCGAGCCGAACAGCTGCAGACCCACCCCGTCCCACATCGGCTCCGCCGCGCCCTGGAGCACCGCCGCCTCGGCCGGACGGCCCTCGACCGCCGTGACCAGAGCCAGCAGCTCCAGCGCCAGCACCAGCCCGACCAGGTCGCGGAAGGCGTGGTTGATCGTCACGCACTCGGTCAGCAGCCGCCGGGCCTCGGCCGTGGCCCCCGAGTCCAGGGCCGCGTACGCGAGGACGTACAGGGCGTAGGCCTTCGTCCAGCGCTCCCCGCGCTCCTCGCAGATGTCCCGGACCTCCCGGCACAGCGAGAGCGCGCCCGCCGGATCCCCCTGGAACGCCAGCGCCATCGCCAGCTCCACCTGGCACATCAGCACGTTGCTGTTCAGCTCCCCGGCGTCCCGGTACCGCTCCAGGGCCGAGCCCAGCAGCTCCCCGGCCCGCGCCATGTCGTCCGAGACCAGCGCCAGGCAGCCCAGCCGGTGCACCGCGTACGCCTCCGCCACCGGGTTCCCGGTGCGCGCGGCCCCGTCCCGGCACTCGTACAGGGCGCTCATCGAGGCCACCGCATCGCCCTGCAGGGCCGCCACGTAGCCCAGCACCCACAGGGCCTTCAGCCGCGACCCCGCGTGCTCCGACTCCGCCGGACCGGGCTCCAGCGTCCGGTCCAGCCAGTACCGGCCCTCGGTGAGCCGGCCGCAGCCGGCCCAGTAGAACCACAGCGTCCCCGCCAGGTACTGCCCCAGATGGGCCTCGTCCGGATCCTCCAAGCAGCACTCCAGCGCCAGCCGCAGGTTCGCCAGCTCCGCCTCCACCAGCGCGGCCACCTCCTGCTGGCGCGGGCTGAACCAGTCCAGCTCGCACCACGTCGCCAGTCCCAGGTACCAGTCCCGGTGGCGCCGGCGCAGCCGCCGGGCGTCGCCCAGCGACTCCAGCCACCCCGCCCCGTACACCCGTACGGTCTCCAGCATCCGGTAGCGCACCCCGGCCGCCGTCTCCTCCCGGGCCAGCAGCGACTGGGCGAGGAGCTCACCGAGCACGTCCAGCACGGACCCCACCGGCAGGTCCGGTCCCGCGCACACGTACTCGGCGGCATCGAGGTCGAAGTGCCCGGCGAACACCGACAGCCGCGCCCACAGCAGGCGCTCCTGCGCGGTGCACAGCTCGTGGCTCCAGCCGATCGCCGTACGCAGCGCCCGGTGCCGGGGCAGGGCGCCGCGCGCCCCGCCCGTCAGCAGCGCGAACCGGTCCTCCAGCCGGGTCAGCACCTGCTCCGGCGACAGCGCCCGCAGCCGCCCCGCCGCCAGCTCCAGTGCCAGCGGGATCCCGTCGAGCCGGGTGCACAGCTCCACCAGCGCGGCCCGGTTGGCCGCGGTCACCGCGAAGCCCGGATCGGCGGCCGCCGCCCGCTCGGCCAGCAGTTCCAGCGCCTCCCCGGGGCCCGGCGGGGCGAGCGGGAAGGCCTGCTCCCCTTCGAGGTCCAGCGGCCGCCGCCCGGCGGCCAGCACCCGCAGGCCGGGGGAGCGGCGCAGCAGCTCCCGCACCATCTCGGCGGTCTCCTCGACCAGCTGCTCGAACCCGTCCAGGACCAGCAGCAGCCGCCGCTCGGCCAGGTGCTCGGCCAGGACCGTCCGGGGCGGCCGCGTGGTGTGGTCGGTGAGCCCGAGCGACTCCGCCAGCGTGAGTCCGAGCAGCGCCGGATCGCGTACGCAGGACAGCTCGGCCAGCCATACGCCGTCGCAGTAGCGTTCCTGCGCAGCACCGGCCGCCCCGACCGCCTCCCTGGCCGCCGCCAGCGCAAGGCGGGACTTGCCCACCCCGCCGACGCCGGTCACGGTGACGAGCCGGGAGGCCTCCAGCAGCCTCCCCACCTCGGCGAGTTCCGCACCCCGCCCGACGAAGCGGCTCAGCTCCGAGGGAAGATTGCCGCAGGTCCTCCGTCGCACGGGCCTCTGTCGCATGGGACACGGAGGGTACTGGTCCGCATGCGCTGCGTACAAGGCGGGTCCGCCGGACCGCGAATTCCGGTACGGCGGTGGATCTCCGGCGCGATAGGGTCGGAGAACGACTTTTCTACGTAGTGATCAACAGGCAG
Source organism: Streptomyces sp. NPDC032745 (assembly GCF_055579465.1). Taxonomy (NCBI): domain Bacteria; kingdom Bacillati; phylum Actinomycetota; class Actinomycetes; order Kitasatosporales; family Streptomycetaceae; genus Streptomyces; species Streptomyces sp. NPDC032745. The sequence continues at coordinate 76,730 of NZ_JBVING010000022.1, forward strand.
AGAGCGGTGCAACGTGTCCGGTGGAGAGGTGGCCGGGATCCTCGTGGCCGTCTTCTGGGCCATTCTGGTCTCGTTCCTCGCCGTGGTGCTGGTGAGGCTGGCCCAGGTGCTCAAGGCGACGACCAAGCTGGTGGCCGACGTGACCGACCAGGCCGTCCCGCTGCTGGCGGACGCCTCCACCACGGTCCGCTCCGCGCGCACCCAGCTCGACCGGGTCGACGCCATCGCGAGCGACGTCCAGGAAGTCACCTCGAACGCCTCCGCACTGTCCTCCACCGTGGCCTCCACCTTCGGCGGGCCGCTGGTCAAGGTGGCCGCCTTCGGCTACGGGGTCCGCAAGGCACTGGGCAAATCCACGGAAGACGCGCCACAGAAGGCGCCCCGGCGTAGCGTGATCGTTGGCCGTACGGTGCCGACGCCCCGGCGCCGGAAGCAGAAGGGCTGAAACCTCCGATGTTCCGCCGAGCCTTCTGGTTCACCGCCGGCGCAGCCGCCGGCGTGTGGGCCACCACCAAGGTCAACCGCCAGCTCAAGAAGCTGACACCGGAGAGCCTCGCCGCCCAGGCCGCCGACAAGGCCGTGGAGGCGGGCCACCGCCTCAAGGACTTCGCCCTCGACGTGAAGGCGGGAATGTCGCAGCGCGAGGACGAGCTGAACGACGCACTGGGATTGCACCAGGATCCCGACCGGCCCGGCAACGTCACCGCCCTCCCGGGGCCGCGGCGGCTGCGGGCCATCCAGAACGACAAGACCACCCGCGAGATCCGCTCGGCGGGTTCGCACAACCGGAATGAGGACCACTGATGGAGTCGGCTGAAATCCGCCGCCGCTGGCTGAGCTTCTTCGAGGAGCGCGGTCACGCCGTTGTCCCTTCGGCGTCGCTCATCGCGGACGACCCGACTCTGCTGCTGGTCAACGCGGGCATGGTCCCGTTCAAGCCGTACTTCCTCGGCGAGACCAAGCCCCCGGCCCCGCGGGCCACCAGCGTGCAGAAGTGCGTCCGTACGCCGGACATCGAAGAGGTCGGCAAGACCACCCGCCACGGCACGTTCTTCCAGATGTGCGGCAACTTCTCCTTCGGCGACTACTTCAAGGAAGGCGCCATCAAGTACGCCTGGGAGCTGCTGACCAGCTCTGTGGCGGACGGCGGCTACGGCCTGGAGCCGGAGAAGCTCTGGATCACCGTCTACCTCGACGACGACGAGGCCGAGACGATCTGGCGTGACGTCGTCGGCGTCCCCGCCGAGCGCATCCAGCGCCTGGGCAAGAAGGACAACTTCTGGTCCATGGGCGTCCCGGGTCCGTGCGGCCCGTGCTCGGAGATCAACTACGACCGCGGCCCCGAGTTCGGTGTCGAGGGCGGCCCGGCCGTCAACGACGAGCGGTACGTGGAGATCTGGAACCTGGTCTTCATGCAGTACGAGCGCGGCGCCGGCGACGGGAAGGAAGACTTCCCGATCCTCGGCGACCTGCCCTCGAAGAACATCGACACCGGCCTCGGCCTCGAGCGCCTCGCGATGATCCTGCAGGGCGTGCAGAACATGTACGAGACCGACACCCTGCGCGTGGTCATGGACAAGGCCACCGAGCTGACCGGCGTGCAGTACGGCGCCGCCCAGAACACCGACGTCTCGATGCGCGTGGTCGCCGACCACATCCGCACCTCCGTGATGCTCATCGGTGACGGTGTCACCCCGGGCAACGAGGGCCGCGGCTACGTGCTGCGCCGCATCATGCGCCGCGCCATCCGCAACATGCGCCTCATGGGTGCCACCGGCCCGGTCGTCCAGGACCTCGTCGACGTCGTGATCAACACGATGGGGCAGCAGTACCCGGAGCTGGTCACCGACCGCAAGCGCATCGAGACCGTCGCGCTCGCCGAAGAGGCCGCCTTCCTCAAGGCCGTCAAGGGCGGCACGAACATCCTCGACACCGCCGTGACCGAGACCAAGGCCGCCGGCGGCACGGTCCTCTCCGGCGACAAGGCGTTCCTGCTCCACGACACCTGGGGCTTCCCGATCGACCTCACCCTGGAGATGGCCGCCGAGCAGGGCCTCTCCGTGGACGAGCCCGGCTTCCGCCGCCTGATGCAGGAGCAGCGCGACCGCGCCAAGGCCGACGCCAAGGCCAAGAAGACCGGCCACGCGGACATGTCCGCCTACCGGGAGATCGCCGACAACGCCGGCGGCACCGAGTTCACCGGCTACGCCACCAACCAGGGCGAGTCCACCATCGTCGGCCTCCTGGTCAACGGCGTCTCCGCGCCCGCCGCCTCCGAGGGCGACGAGGTCGAGGTCGTCCTCGACCGCACCCCGTTCTACGCCGAGGGCGGCGGCCAGCTCGCCGACCAGGGCCGCATCAAGCTCGACTCGGGCGCCGTCATCGTCGTCCGCGACGTGCAGCAGCCGGTCCCGGGCGTCTCCGTGCACAAGGGCTCCGTCCAGGTGGGCGAGGTGACGGTGGGCGCCTCCGCGTACGCCGCCATCGACGTGAACCGCCGCCGGGCCATCGCCCGCGCCCACTCGGCCACGCACCTGACCCACCAGGCGCTGCGCGACGCGCTGGGCCCGACGGCCGCCCAGGCCGGCTCCGAGAACTCGCCCGGCCGCTTCCGCTTCGACTTCGGCTCGCCGAACGCCGTCCCCGGCACGGTCCTCACCGACGTCGAGCAGAAGATCAACGACGTGCTCTCCCGTGAGCTCGACGTCACCGCCGAGATCATGAGCATCGACGAGGCGAAGAAGCAGGGCGCCATCGCCGAGTTCGGCGAGAAGTACGGCGAGCGCGTGCGCGTCGTGACCATCGGCGACTTCTCCAAGGAGCTGTGCGGCGGCACGCACGTCGGCAACACCGCCCAGCTGGGTCTGGTGAAGCTGCTCGGCGAGTCCTCCATCGGCTCCGGCGTGCGCCGCGTCGAGGCCCTCGTCGGCGTGGACGCGTACAACTTCCTCGCCAAGGAGCACACGGTCGTCGCCCAGCTCCAGGAGCTGGTCAAGGGCCGCCCCGAGGAGCTGCCGGAGAAGATCGCCTCCATGCTCGGCAAGCTGAAGGACGCCGAGAAGGAGATCGAGAAGTTCCGCGCGGAGAAGGTCCTCCAGGCCGCCGCCGGTCTCGCCGAGAACGCCCAGGACATCCGCGGCGTCGCCCTCGTCGTCGGCACCGTCCCGGACGGCACCGGCGCCGACGACCTGCGCAAGCTGGTCCTCGACGTCCGTGGCCGCATCCAGGGCGACCGCCCGGCCGTCGTGGCCCTGTTCACCACGGCCAATGACCGCCCGCTGACCGTGATCGCCACCAACGAGGCCGCCCGCGAGCGCGGTCTCAAGGCCGGTGACCTGGTCCGCACCGCCGCCAAGACCCTCGGCGGCGGCGGTGGCGGCAAGCCCGACGTCGCCCAGGGCGGCGGCCAGAACCCGGCCGCCATCCCCGACGCCATCGCCGCGGTCGAGCGCCTCGTCGTCGAGACGGTCTGACCATGACTCTGCGCCGCGGCCGCCGTCTCGCCATCGATGTCGGGGACGCCCGTATCGGGGTCGCCTCGTGCGACCCCGATGGGGTGTTGGCCACACCGGTGGAAACCGTTCCGGGCCGGGACATCCCCTTCGCCCACCGGCGGCTGCGGCAGCTCGTCGAGGAGTACGAACCCCTGGAGGTCGTGGTCGGCCTGCCCCGCTCGCTCAGCGGGCGGGAGGGGCCGGCCGCGGCCAAGGTGCGCGCCTTCGCCACGGAACTCGCCAAGGGAATCAAGCCGGTGACGGTCCGTCTCGTGGACGAGCGGATGACCACGGTCACCGCCGCCCAGGGGCTGCGGGCCTCGGGGAGGAACGCGAAGAAGGGCCGTTCGGTGATCGACCAGGCGGCCGCAGTGGTGATCCTTCAGAACGCTCTTGAGACCGAACGGGTATCAGGTAATCCGCCCGGTGAGTGCGTCGAAGTGGTTGTCTGATCGCGATACGGTAACGTTCCGCGCGATGCGGCGGCATTCGAACAGTCGTCGCCCACCACTTCAGAGGCGGAACCGGGTGCCGCGGCGGATGTAGCCGTTGCCTCCGTCTCGCGGCTCTAGGGGATCGATGACTGAGTATGGCCGGGGCCGTGGCCCCGAACCGTGGCACCCGGAGGACCCCCTGTACGGGGACCAGGGGTGGACCGGGCACGAGGCCCAGCAGGCTCAGATGCCCTATGCCGGTGGCCCGCAGCAGCATCCGCAGGAGCCGCAGTACCAGCAGCAGTACCAGCAGGACCCGCAGCAGTACCAGCAGAACCCGCAGTACCAGCAGAACCAGTACCACCAGGACCCCCAGTACCAGCAGCAGTACGGGCAGCAGGGGCAGTACCCGGAGCAGCAGCAGGGCTATGCCCCGCAGCAGCCCCACCAGGCTCACCAGCAGCAGCAACAGCTGCTGCACCCGCAGCCGCAGCAGCAGCCGGTGTACGACGGCCAGGGCTGGGACACCGGCCAGGGCCAGTACACCGGTGTCCCGCAGGCCGACCCGTACCTCGGCGCGGACCCGTACGCCCAGCAGCCCGTCGGCGGCTACCCGGGCGAGGCCCCGGACCTCTACGGCACCCCCGAGGCCTACCCGCCGCCGCAGCCCCCGGGCCGGCGCCACCTGGCCACGGAGCCCGAGCAGGAGCCGGAGGCGGAGTACGCCGACGAAGAGGCCGAGGAGGCCTCGATCCTGCCCGGTGGCGGAGGCGACGACGATTCCGACGAGTCGAACGCCGGTGGACGCCGCGGCCGCCCGAAGGGCAAGCCCAAGCGCCGCAACGGCGCGGCCTGCCTGATCGCCGCCGTCGTCATCGTGGCCGTCATCGGCGGTGGCGGCTACTACGGCTACGACTACATCAAGTCCAAGTTCAGCACCGGCGAGGACTACGCCGGCGAGGGCGAGGGCTCCGTCGCCATCGACATCCCCAAGGGCACCGGCGTCGGTGAGATGGGCCGCATCCTCAAGGCGCACGGCGTCGTGAAGAGCGCGGACGCCTTCGTCGCCGCCGCCAAGGCCAACCCCAAGGGCGGTGCGATCCAGGCAGGCTCCTACGTGATGAAGGAGCACATGTCGGGCAAGGCTGCCGTGGACCTCATGGTGAACGGCGCCGGGGTCAACGCCCTGGACGTCATCCCGGGATGGAAGAACATCCAGGTCTACAAGGCCATCGACGACAAGCTCAAGCTCAAGGAGGGCACGACCAAGGACATCGCCGCCAAGGAGGCGAAGAACCTCGGTCTGCCCGGGTGGGCCAACAACAGCAAGGACATCAAGGACCCGCTGGAGGGCTTCCTCTACCCGGCCCGCTACGACCTCAGCAAGGACGCGAGCCCCCAGTCGCTGCTCAAGCAGATGGTGGCCAAGTCCAACGAGGCCTACGCGAACGCGGACCTCCAGGGGCAGGCGTCCAAGCTGGGCCTCGCGAACCCGCTGCAGCTCGTCACCGTCGCGAGCCTCGTCCAGGCCGAGGGCAAGTACCAGCACGACTTCGACAAGATCTCCCGGGTGGTCTACAACCGTCTGAAGCCGGGCAACACCGAGACGTACGGTCTGCTCGACTTCGACTCCACGGTCAACTACATCAAGGGCCAGAGCACCCTGGACGTCGGCGCCGTCAACGACCTGCGCAAGCTCGACGACCCGTACAACACCTACAAGATCAAGGGCCTGCCCGCCGGCCCGATCGGCAACCCGGGCCCGGACGCGCTCAAGTCGGCGATCAACCCGGCCGCCGGACCGTGGTACTACTTCGTGTCGGTGAACGAGAACGAGACCCTCTTCGCCGTGACGAACGCCGAGCACAACCAGAACCGCCAGCGGTACGAAGAGGAACGGAAGAAGGCAGGGCAGTGATACGCGCAGCCGTGCTCGGTTCACCGATCGAGCACTCCCTCTCACCGGTGCTGCACCGCGCCGCGTACCAGGAACTCGGCCTCGGCGACTGGTCCTACGACCGCTTCGAGATAGACGAGGCCGCGCTCCCGCAGTTCGTCGCCGGCCTCGGCCCCGAGTGGGCCGGGCTGTCGCTGACGATGCCGCTCAAGAGGGCCGTCATCCCGCTGCTCGACGGCATCAGCGACACCGCCGCCTCCGTCGAGGCGGTCAACACGGTCGTCCTGACGAAGGACGGGCGGCGCCTCGGCGACAACACCGACATCCCCGGCATCGTCGCCGCGCTCCACGAGCGCGGCGTCGACAAGGTGGAGAACGCCACCATCCTCGGCGCCGGCGCCACCGCCTCCTCGGCACTGGCCGCCCTCGCCCGGATCTGCTCCGGCGAGGTCACGGTGTACGTGCGCTCCCGGGCCCGCGCCGACGAGATGCAGGAGTGGGGCGAGCGCCTCGGCGTGGCCGTCCGCACGGCCGACTGGACGGACGCGGCCGACGGGCTCGGCGCGCCGCTGGTCATCGCGACCACGCCGGCCAGCGCCACGGACTGGCTGGCAGCCGCCGTACCGGCCGGCCCGGGCACCCTGTTCGACGTCCTGTACGACCCGTGGCCTACCGCCCTCGCGGCGGCCTGGTCGCAGCGCGGCGGCCGCCTCCTCGGCGGCCTGGACCTCCTCGTCCACCAGGCGGTGCTCCAGGTCGAGCAGATGACCGGCCGCCACACCGCGCCGCTGGCCGCCATACGGGCCGCCGGCGAGGCCGCCCTGCGCGCCCGCCACTGAGGCCCGGGCGGCACACCTGATGCACTGCGCACACTGATCTTGCTCGCGTGAAACCGGACCCGCCAGGGTGGGGAGGGTGCACCGGCGTCCGCCAGCTGGACCGGAGGGCGGTGCACCGGCCCGGACGTGGGAGGATCGGGTATGGCGGGTCCGGGCCGCGCACCCGGCCGCGCCGCCGCAGTACCAGGCGCGAGCATGAGGAGCATCGTTGAGCAGGTTGCGTTGGCTGACCGCCGGGGAGTCGCACGGTCCGGCGCTGGTGGCGACGCTGGAGGGGCTTCCCGCCGGCGTTCCGGTCACCACCGAGCTGGTGGCCGACCATCTGGCGCGGCGCCGGCTCGGGTACGGGCGCGGTGCGCGGATGAAGTTCGAGCAGGACGAGGTGACCTTCCTCGGCGGCGTCCGCCACGGTCTGTCCCTGGGTTCGCCGATCGCCGTCATGGTGGGCAACACCGAGTGGCCTAAGTGGGAGAAGGTCATGTCGGCCGATCCCGTGGACCCGTCGGAGCTGAAGGAGACGGGCCGCAACGCCCCCCTGACCCGTCCGCGCCCGGGCCACGCCGACCTGGCGGGCATGCAGAAGTACGGCTTCGACGAGGCCCGGCCGATCCTGGAGCGCGCGAGCGCCCGTGAGACCGCCGCCCGCGTCGCCCTCGGCGCCATCGCCCGGTCCTTCATCAAGGAGACCGCGGGCATCGAGATCGTCTCGCACGTCATCGAGCTGGCCGCGGCCAAGGCCCCGTACGGCGTGTACCCGACCCCCGCGGACGTGGAGAAGCTGGACGCGGACCCGGTGCGCTGCCTCGACGCGGACGCGTCGAAGGCGATGGTCGCGGAGATCGACCAGGCCCACAAGGACGGCGACACGCTCGGCGGCGTCGTCGAGGTCCTCGCGTACGGGGTCCCGGTCGGCCTCGGCTCGCACGTGCACTGGGACCGCCGGCTGGACGCCCGCCTCGCGGCCGCGCTGATGGGCATCCAGGCCATCAAGGGCGTCGAGGTCGGCGACGGCTTCGACCTGGCCCGTGTACCGGGCTCGCAGGCGCACGACGAGATCGTGTCCACCCCCGAGGGCATCAAGCGCACCTCCGGCCGCTCCGGCGGCACCGAGGGCGGTCTGACCACCGGTGAACTGCTGCGCGTACGGGCCGCCATGAAGCCGATCGCGACCGTCCCGAAGGCGCTCGCCACGGTCGACGTCGCCACCGGCGAGGCCGCGGCCGCGCACCACCAGCGCTCCGACGTCTGCGCCGTCCCCGCCGCCGGCATCGTCGCGGAGGCGATGGTCGCCCTCGTCCTCGCGGACGCGGTCGTCGAGAAGTTCGGCGGCGACTCGGTGCCCGAGACCCGGCGCAACGTCCGCTCGTACCTCGACAACCTGCAGATCCGGTGACGGGCGGACCACTGGTCGTCCTCGTCGGCCCCATGGGGTCCGGCAAGTCCACGGTGGGGGCGCTGCTCGCCGAACGGCTCGGCGTCCCCTACCGGGACACCGACGCCGACATCGTCGCGGCCCAGGGCCGCGAGATCTCGGACATCTTCATCGACGAGGGCGAACCGTACTTCCGTGAGCTGGAGCGGCAGGCGGTCGCCGCCGCCCTCGCCCAGCACACCGGAATCCTCGCCCTCGGCGGCGGCGCCGTCCTCGACGCGGGCACCCGGGAGCTGCTGGCCGGCCTGCCGGTCGCCTATCTCTCCATGGACGTCGAGGAAGCCGTCCGGCGCGTCGGCCTGGGCGCCGCGCGCCCGCTGCTCGCCGTCAACCCGCGCCGCCAGTGGCGCGAGCAGATGGAGGCCCGGCGCCCCCTGTACACCGAAGTCGCGCGCGTCGTGGTGGCCACCGACGACCGCACCCCCGAAGAGGTCGCCCAAGCGGTCCTCGACGCTCTGGAGTTGAAGGACGTATGACAGACCAGGTGACGCGCATCCAGGTCGGCGCCGTAGCCGGACACGACGCGTACGACGTGCTGGTCGGCCGGCAGCTGCTCGGCGAGCTCGGCGCACTGATCGGAACCAAGGCCCAGCGGGTCGCCGTGATCCACCCCGAGGCGCTGGCCTCGACCGGTGAGGCACTGCGCGACGACCTGGCCGGGCAGGGCTACGAGGCGGTCGCCATCCAGGTGCCGAACGCCGAGGAGGCCAAGACGGCCGAGGTCGCCGCGTACTGCTGGAAGGCGCTCGGCCAGTCCGGGTTCACCCGCACCGACGTGATCGTCGGCGTCGGCGGCGGAGCCACCACGGACCTCGCGGGCTTCGTCGCGGCCACCTGGCTGCGCGGGGTGCGCTGGATCGCCGTGCCGACCACCGTCCTCGCGATGGTCGACGCGGCCGTCGGCGGCAAGACCGGCATCAACACCGCCGAGGGCAAGAACCTGGTCGGCGCCTTCCACCCGCCGGCCGGCGTGCTGTGCGACCTGGCGGCGCTGGACTCGCTGCCGGTCCACGACTACGTCAGCGGCCTCGCCGAGATCATCAAGGCCGGTTTCGTCTCCGACCCGGTGATCCTCGAGCTGATCGAGGCGGACCCGGCGGCGGCCCGCACACCCGACGGTCCGCACACCGCGGAGCTCATCGTGCGCTCGATCCGGTTCAAGGCGGAGGTCGTCTCGAGCGACCTGAAGGAATCGGGCCTGCGGGAGATCCTCAACTACGGGCACACCCTCGCGCACGCCATCGAGAAGAACGAGCGCTACAAGTGGCGGCACGGCGCCGCCGTGTCGGTCGGCATGGTCTTCGCCGCCGAACTCGGCCGGCTCGCCGGCCGGCTCGACGACGCGACGGCCGACCGGCACCGGGAGATCCTCGCCTCCGTCGGCCTGCCGCTGACCTACCGCGGCGACCAGTGGCCCCAGCTGCTCCAGACCATGCAGGTCGACAAGAAGTCCCGCGGCAACCTGCTGCGCTTCATCGTCCTCGACGGACTGGCCAAGCCCACCGTCCTCGAGGGCCCCGACCCGGCGCACCTCATCGCGGCGTACGGCGAGGTGTCGGCGTGAGCCGCAAGGTGCTCGTACTGAACGGCCCGAACCTGGGCCGGCTCGGATCGCGCGAGCCCGACGTGTACGGGGCCACCTCGTACGCCGGGCTCGTCGAGAGCTGCCGCACACTGGGCGAGGAGCTCGGCTTCGACGTCGAGGTCCGCGAGACCAACGACGAGGGCGCCATAGTGCGCTGGCTGCACGAGGCGGCGGACGGCAAGATCCCGGTCGTGATCAACCCGGGCGCCTTCACGCATTACTCGTACGCGATGCGGGACGCGGCGGCGCAGCGCACCGCGCCGCTGATCGAGGTGCACATCTCCAACCCGTACGCCCGCGAGGAGTTCCGGCACACGTCGGTCATCGCCTCGGTGGCGACCGGGACGGTGGCGGGCTTCGGCATCGGCTCGTACCGGCTGGCGCTGCGCGCGCTGGCGGACGAAGTGTGACGGTGCTGGTGGGCGGCTCCGCCCCCGCGGTCATATAACGTTCTCGCATCAGTCGGTGGAACGAGACGGAGTGGCAGCGGATGCAGCAAGGAGTGGGGGGCGGCGGCGCGGGCTGGGGGCAGCCGGGACATCATCCGGCGGCGCCCCCCCAGCCGCCGATACCCCCTGCGCAGGGGTGGCCGGTGCCTGCACCGCCGCAGGCACCGCCGTCGCACGTGCCGCCGCCACCGCCGTCCGGCCCCGAGGCCACGACGGGGCACATTCCGCTGCCGCCCGCGGCGGCCGGCACCGGCGGCGCCACGCTGGCCGTGCTGCTGATCGGCCCGGCGGGCGCGGGGAAGACCACGGTGGCCCGGCACTGGGCCGGCACCCGGCCGGTGCCGACCGCGCACGTGAGCCTGGACGACGTCCGGGAATGGGTGTGCTCGGGCTTCGCGGACCCGCAGGCCGGCTGGAACGACCACTCCGAGGCCCAGTACCGGCTGGCCCGCCGCACCTGCGGCTTCGCCGCCCGCAACTTCCTGGCCAACGGGATCTCGTGCATCCTCGACGACGCCGTCTTCCCGGACCGGCCCGTGGTGGGCCTGGGCGGCTGGAAGCGCCACGTCGGCCCCGCCCTGCTGCCCGTCGTCCTCCTGCCCGGCCTGGAGATCGTCCTGGAGCGCAATGCCGCCCGCTCGGGGAACCGGCGCCTCTCGGACGAGGAAGTCGCCCGCATCCACGGCCGGATGGCCGGCTGGTACGGCTCCGGCCTGCCGATCATCGACAACTCGGACCTCGACGTGGAAGGCACGGCTCGGGCCCTGGACGAAGCCCTGGCCCGAGCCATCGCGGCACCCGCCTTCTGACCGCCCCGCGCGGCCGGGCCCTCGTACGGGCGTGCTCACCAGGCCGGATGCGCGGGGCGCTCGTACGCTCGAAGACATGTCAGACGTGTACGCGGCCCGCCGGGGCCTGCTTCGCGACCGCTGTGCCGCCGCGGGGAACGCCGCCGCACTGATCACGCGTCCGGCGAACGTCCGCTACCTCGCCGGGGCGTCCCCGCCGGGCGCCGTCCTGCTCGTCGGGCCGGGCGGCGAGGACATGCTGTTCACCGTCGGCCCGCCCAGCGGCGAAGCCGACGAGGGCCGCCTCGACGACCGGCTCAGACTCTCCGTGCTGGCCGCCCCCGGCAGCGATGCGGCCGTCGCGGCCGGAGACATGGCCGGCTCCCTGCGCGTCGAATCGCTGGCCGTCGAGGAGCACCACCTCACCGTTGCCCGGCACCGCGCCCTGCGCTCCGTCGCGCCCAAACTGCGGCTCGCCGACCTCGGGACCTCCGTGGAGCAGCAGCGCCTCGTCAAGGACGAGGAGGAGATCGCCTGCCTGCGGATCGCCGCCGAGATCGCCGACCAGGCGCTCGGCGAACTGCTGGAGTCGATCCTGGTGGGCCGTACCGAACGCCACCTCGCCCTGGAGCTGGAGCGCCGCCTCGTCGACCACGGGGCCGACGGACCGGCCTTCCCGACCTCCGTCGGCACCGGGCCGAACTCGGGCAGTTCCCGGCACCGGCCGTCGGACCGCCGGGTCGAGGAGGGCGACTTCCTCTCCGTCTGCCTCGGGGCCAACTACCGCGGCTACCGCTGCGAGATCGGCCGGACGTTCGTGATCGGCACCAGCCCGGCCGACTGGCAGATCGAGCTCTACGATCTCGTTTTCGCGGCCCAGCGGGCAGGACGCGAGGCCCTCGTGCCCGGTGCCGCGTACCGCGAGGTCGACCGTGCCGCGCGCTCCGTACTGGACTCCGCAGGCCACGGTGAATCGCTCGCTCCGTGGACCGGACACGGCGTCGGCCTCGAAATCGACGAGGACCCGCAGCTTGCACCTACGGCAATGGGTAAACTGGACGCTTGCGTGCCGGTCACCGTCGAACCGGGGGTTCACCTCCCGGGCCGGGGAGGTGTCCGGATCGATGACACGCTCGTCGTACGCCCCGAGGCGGACGGCGGTCCCGAGCTACTCACCATTACGACCAAGGAGCTGCTCGCGCTCTAGCCCGCCGCGGCGGGCTGTGCGCGCACCCGTGGTCTTCCAGTGCAGGAGATTCCGCAACCGTGGCTTCCACGAACGACCTCAAGAACGGCATGGTGCTCAAGCTCGACGGCGGCCAGCTCTGGTCCGTCGTCGAGTTCCAGCACGTCAAGCCCGGCAAGGGCCCGGCCTTCGTGCGCACCAAGCTCAAGCACGTGCTCTCCGGCAAGGTCGTCGACAAGACGTTCAACGCCGGCACGAAGGTCGAGACGGCCACCATCGACCGCCGCGACATGCAGTTCTCGTACATGGACGGCGACTACTTCGTCTTCATGGACATGCAGACCTACGACCAGCTGATGGTCGACCGCAAGGCCGTCGGCGACGCCGCCAACTTCCTGATCGAGGGCTTCACCGCCTCGGTCGCCCAGCACGAGGGCGAGGTGCTCTACGTCGAGCTCCCGGCCGCCGTCGAGCTCGTCATCCAGCACACCGACCCGGGCGTCCAGGGCGACCGCTCCACCGGTGGCACCAAGCCGGCGCGCCTGGAGACCGGCTACGAGATCCAGGTCCCGCTCTTCGTCACCACGGGCGAGAAGGTCAAGGTCGACACCCGCACCAGCGACTACCTCGGCCGGGTGAGCAGCTAACCGTGGCTGCCCGCAGCAACGCGCGCAAGCGCGCCTTCCAGATCCTGTTCGAGGCCGACCAGCGCGGGGTGCCCGTGCGCGAGGTCCTCGCGGACTGGATCCGCCACGCGCGGTCGGACGACCGGCAGCCGCCCGTCAGCGCCTTCACGATGGATCTCGTCGAGGGTTACGCCGACAAGGTGAACCGCATCGACGACCTGATCGTCACCTACGCCGTGGACTGGGAACTCGACCGCATGCCGGTCGTGGACCGGAACATCCTGCGGCTCGGTGCCTACGAGCTGATCTGGGTGGACGACACCCCGGACGCCGTGGCCATCGACGAGGCCGTCCAGCTGGCCAAGGAATTCTCGACGGACGAGTCCCCCTCGTTCGTGAACGGGCTGCTGGCCCGCTTCAAGGACCTGAAGCCGAGCCTGCGCCGGGGCGAGTAGCCCCAGCGGTTCGGCGAGAACGGAGGGCCCGCGGCGCACACGCGCCGCGGGCCCTCCGTTCCTGCTTTCCGCTTCTGTTCGTGCTCCTGCGGCGGCTTCGCTCCCGCGGCTGAGCCCGGAGACGCGAAACCGGCGTGGGGGGGGGGGGAGGGGGGGGGGGGGGGGCCCCACCATCAAGAGTGTGTTTCTTTTGGGTCTGGGGGGGGGAGAGTTTCT